>JAFWHA010000006.1 GCA_017512175.1 Candidatus Saccharimonadota bacterium | reverse complement strand
CTTTGGCGTTTCATTCCAAAAACTTCCGCTACGATCTATAAATTGCAAACATTTGCCGCTCAGTTAACGCTGTCGGTTTTTATGCTAAATCGTGAAGTAAACTTCACAACTCAGCATAAAAATTATCTGATTTCGCAACCCCTTCAAGCTTTAGACGTTAATCCATACTACTTTGCTCATATAATAATATGTTTACAAAATAGAACTTGTAAGGTTTGGGCTATTCCAATTTCGCTCGCCACTACTTTCGGAATCATTGGTTATTCTCTTTTCCTGGGCCTACTAAGATGATTCAGTTCGGTCCGTTCCCGTCTCCTTATCCTATGTGTTCAGATAAGCGCAACATGGCATAACCCATGTTAGGTTTCCCCATTCGGCAATCCCCGGATCAATTCTTGCTCTCAGATCCCCGAGGCTTATCGCAGAGTTCTACGGCCTTCATCGGTATTGATTGTCAAGGCATCCACTATTAGTGCCCTTAGTAACCTTTTTATGCATTGACTTAACTAGCAATCGATGTTCGAAAACACTTCTTGCTAGATCCAGTAGCTACGCTACTGGCGCGCTCTATCGTTCGTTCAGAAATGAAAACAAGTTTTCACTTCATTCACTCACTCGAGCACCGTCTACAATTTCTGTTGTCAAATTGTTAAATGGATTTTTAGCTCGGTAGATTTTGGCCTCCCGCATCATTTTCGCGATGAGTGTCAAAGAAAACTACCTCGCTTATGTTTTCCTGACTTTTAGACAGAGGAAACTAATGTTTCTTGTTTAACTTTCTCTATTGTAGCGCACCTTTTGAAATAATGCAAGACTTTTTTTAAAGATTTTTTCAAAAATCTCTCAAATGCTCATGCACTGCTTCAAAGTCAAGGCTAATTAAGTATAGCTTAGCATTGATTTTTATGCAGTCTCATGCTACAATAATACTAACTCGTCAAAGAGCACTTAATCTGGCAAGCTGAGATGGCACCAGACAAAGTGAATCGCGCACCGATTGGGTGTCGCACTAACCCCTAGTAGAAATGAATACTAGGAAAAACAATTAGTTAATTATCATATCAATAAGCACTCGTTTAATATCGGCGAGTGTTTTTTCTGAAACCACCGTAAGCAAATTATTTAATCGCAGTGTATCTATACTCCTTATCTGGCTTAAAAGGATGCTACCAATCACGCCATCTTGCTTAATAGGATAATAGTACTTGTTATTTTTACAGGTGTGGCTAATCGGCAAACACCATATTAATCCACTGCTAAACCCTCTAACAATTAAAATCGGCCGTGAGTATGCTTTGCCCTGTCCGTCCTGTTCAAAGCCGATATTTTCTCCCAAATATGCCCAGTAAATACCCCCTTCAATATATTTTTTAGGGCGTCTACGTTCATTGTTTATATATCTTTTTTGAAAAATCCATTTCTCATAATTTTTCTTCATAAAAATATCTAAGCACAGAAGAAAAATCTATCCAAGCACTAGCTTGATTTTTCAAAAATCTCTCAAATGCTCATGCACTGCTTCAAAGTCAAAGCTAATCAAGCGCAACCTAGCATTAATCTCGCCATCTGCCACCTCTATCACTCGCGTCAGTACTGGATTATCTTTCAGTGGCCCAAAGAATTCGTCAAATCTCTTTGATTCGTCAATCGTACGGATACTTGAAGCTAGAAGTCTTGGATAATCCTCCACCGACTTTTCTCCGGTTATTTTTACCACTTCGTCCCAATTATCATACAGCCAATCCATAGCCTCTTTGCGTGTCTTATAATTTCTAAGTAAATCGACAAAGAGATAAAGATGGTCTTGCGGCTTGATAATTTCATGCTGGTCCAATAATTCTAGCAACTTTTTCTTGTCTCCACTAATATCCGTCAACGCCGAAAGGATATCATCTCTTACATTCGGGTCGGCAGTTTCTTGATATTTTACAAGTAATTTGTCAAAAATCTCTGGCTCTTTTCGCTGTTTCGCTGACAGTACAAACGCTCTCAAATCTGGGTGAATCTGTTCTAAATCATCACTGTATAATTCAGCAAGCGCAGAAGTAGTATCCGCGTCCTGGCAATAAAGCGCCAAACCTACCATAATCTGACGAAGTTTAGATTCGTTGTCATCTTCCCTCTCCTTCGGTATAAGACCTACTCTATCTAGCTGCTTTTTAATCAAACTAAAGATATATTTTTGGAAAACTGGAAAATCAGAATCTTGTGCTGTGAAGAATAGTTTCAAATCTGTTATCAAGCTCAAAATCGGGCTCCAGACTGCGTATCTAGTTTCATCCTTAAACTTCACTAGTAAATCAAGGTGTGTCGCAGAAGATACTAGAGACGTCCTCGAAAGCAATGACCTATCAATCAGCAATCTAATTTTCTGTTCTAACGACAGCTTGTCAAACTTTGCAATCTGCTCGCTAAATTCATCACTTGACAGATTAATAATATAATGTCCAGACATGTCATCTGTAACCTCTGGAAGCGGCCACTTAGTATCATCTGTCGCACCAGTCAGCAAGAAACGTTGCTGTTCTCCATCAGTTATTACTGGGAAGCCAGGCTGTGTAATCCACGCATCCATGAACTCTTTTACATCAAAATCAGCATACGGTTGCAGTGCACTCCATAGATCATCACCTGTGGTATTACTGTATTTATGCGCCTTAAAATAATCCGCCAGACCTTTGAAGAAATTCTTTTCCCCCATCAAGCGCATTAACATGAACATCAGGTGCGCTCCCTTAGCATAAACAATTGCCCCATCAAAGAGCGTGGCAATCTCTGATGGATTATTTACTTCCTGTTGCACTGCCTGCACCCCTGGCAAAGCATCTCGCATCAATGCAATTCGACATTCTCCAGTGAAGAAGCCTTCCCAAATATGATAACTTGGGCGAATTGCATCTATACAGACATATTCCATCATATTTGCAAAACTTTCATTCAGCCAAAGATTATCCCACCATTTCATCGTCACAAGATTCCCAAACCATTGATGTGATAACTCGTGCGCTATCACCGTAGAGATGTATTCCTTCGTAGCTTTTGATTCATTCTTTGCCGCAAGTAGGCATGACTCTCTATAAGTCACTAATCCCCAGTTCTCCATCGCACCCGCTTCAAAATCTGGAATTGCTACTTGGTCGAGCTTTGGCAATGGATATTTAATCTTAAATGTATCATCATAGTAGTCCAAACTATCAGCTGCAATATCATTTGCATAGTCCATACTATCTGGATCCTGACTGAGCGCTGCATAAGTAGTAATTCTAATGCCATGTTTATTCAATTTGGAACGTTTATGAAACTTACCTAGGCAGAAAGCGAGCAAATAAGTCGACATTTTCGGAGTAGTTTCAAATTCAACAATTTTACGCTTAACTTTAGTGTTTAAGACCACACCTTTTGATGGGTCCTGGTCAGGATCGACAGATTCATATTCTACCACGCGCTCACTTTTTGCTGGCATGTTAGAAATAATCGTATCTTCAAAATCGGTACTGGTAATTTTAAGATCAAAAGTGGCTTTCGCCTCTGGTTCATCTATACATGGAAAACATTCTCTCGCATAATGGCTCTCGAATTGCGTCGAAACAATTCGCTCCTCTTGTGGAGCAGATACACCTTTTGGCTGGTATCTATAAGTAGAAAGATAAGCCCCCTGCATATTCGTATTTAGGAAGAAAGTATATTTAATTTTAATGACGACCTGCTTGCCTCTAGCCATATTATTTAGTATCAACAAATCATCTTGCTGCTCAAAATCAGCGTTCTCATCATTTACGGTAATTGAAGTGATATTTAAGTCTTTAGCATGGAATTTGATAGTTTCCTGCTCTGGCATACCAGTAATAACCGCTGTACCATAGACTTTGCGTGAGGTTTTATTGATATTTAATGCTAAATTATAGTTTTCTGGCTTAAAATAATTAATCAATCTTTCCATATACCTCCTCTAATACCTTTTATTCCAAAATTGCCTTGATACGGCGCACACCAGCAGAGCTAGATTCTTCTTTCTTAATCTTAAAATGACCTAGCACCCCTGTATGTTCAACGTGTGGACCACCACAAATCTCGCGAGAAATCGGAGATTTTTCCTCGCCGACAGTATAGACCTTAACTTTTTGTTCGTATTTTTCCCAGAACTGCCCTTCTGCACCTAGCTCATCACGAGCATATTCCTTATCATATTCGGCGAATTTCACTGGCAAATCTTGAGAAATCCATTCGTTCACCTGGTCTTCCACTGCCTGTTTCTCCTCAGGAGTGAGTTTTCTATCAAGATTAAAATCAAGGCGCATACGCTCCGGAGTGATATTAGAGCCTTTTTGATGGATGTTTTTATCGACAATTTTCTGAAGCGCTGCCAACGTAAGGTGTGTAGCAGTGTGATATTTAGTGCTCATCTCGCCATGGTCTTCCAAGCCACCTTTGAACATTCCTTTACTAGCCGTCTTGCTACGTTCTCGTTGCTCGGTAAGAGCCGCATCGAATTCATTTTTATAATCTTTACTCAATTTGATATTTTGGCGATAGGCTTCTTCTACGGACACCTCAAATGGGAAACCGTAGGTGTCTTGGAGCTTAAATAGATCGTTACCAGTCAAAATACCATCAGCATCCTGTGCCACCATCTTGCCCATCTCTTTGAGACCTTTACTCAAAGTCTGACGGAAAGCTCGTTCTTCTCTCTCTAGCACAGCAATCGCCGACTCACGGTGTGTCAAAATACTATCCGGCAAATCTTCATAGTTCTTTGCAATGATTGGCACTACCTCTGAAATGAAATCCTGCGCGATTCCAAGATCTAACGCCTTTAGCACTGCCCGACGAATCAAACGTCTAAGTGCATATCCCTGCTGCTTATTAGATGGTGTTAAACCCTGCGCCGTCAAAAGATAAGCGCCACGTAAATGGTCCGCGATAATGCGCATCTCATCAGTGTTACTATCATAGCTTTTCCCAGAAATCTCCTCAAGCTTATCAATAATCGGCTTCAAAAGTGATATCTTGAACACATCAAAACTATCAATACTCGCCGCTGTAATTCGCTCCAAACCACCACCGAAGTCAACGTTCTTGTGTTCCAATTCTTCAAAAGTTCCATCTTCCTTGCGACGATACTGCATGAAAACTTGATTTCCAATTTCCATGAAACGTGCGCCATCTGAAGCCGGGTGCGATTTACCATATTTCTCTACATCTTGCTTATCTTCGCCAAAATCATAGAACACTTCCGAATCTGGCCCACACGGATCGCCAATCGGTGTCGTATCAATTCCGCCACCCCTAGACCACCAGTTTTCGTGATCATCATAGAAGAAAATATGCTCGCCTGGCTTAATTCCTCGCTTATCACCATCTTTAGCTGAGCCAATCTCCGCAATCTTCGCTTCTACACCTGCATCTTTAAACACTCTTTGCCATATCTCTGCAGCTTCGGTGTCTTTCGGAATACCGTATTCATCATTACCAATAAAACAAGTTACGTAAATCTTCTGCGGATCAAGCCCTACTACCTCTGTCAAAAACTTGAAAAATGCTGGAATCTGTTCCTTCTTAAAATAATCTCCCAAAGACCAGTTGCCAAGCATCTCAAAAACCGTCGTATGGCGCGGATCGCCCACATCTTCGATATCTTGCAACCTCATAGATGGCTGAGAATCGGTCAGTCGCTTACCCTCTGGATGCGGCTCTCCTAAAAGATACGGAAGCAACGGTTGCATTCCAGAGCCAGTAAATAACGTCGTTGGATCATTTTCTAGTACTAACGGTGCCGGCGGAATCACTTTGTGCCCGAGACTAACTTGATATTCTAAGAATTTTTGCCTAATTTCACTCGCATTCATAGGGGAAATTATACTATACATTGATTTTTTTGGCAAAATATGCTATAATAGAATCATGTCGCATTAGCTCGTGTTTAGGTCAAGCCATTCTTGGCAATTTGACAAAAATACGCTATAATGCGATTGAAACTTATCGCGGAAGTGGTTTTGCCCGCGCACATTACAATAGGAGGTGGTTACAATGAAAACCAAGAAATTTTTATCAGTGTTACTGGCTGCCGTTCTGGCAATGGCCTTCACGGTACCTGTTTATGCAAATGGCGGATACATCGTCCGCACTACAGTGACGACAGTTACCAGCACCGGCGGTGTTGTCACCGGAGTCGATCAGAAGACTTACGACTCTGGGGTCCAATATGGCAACCCCTACGCTGCAGTGGCTAACACTCCGACTGTTGCTCCGGCTACGACCGTAGCATCAACACCAGTAGCGGTAAGTCAGCCTGTTACTACCTGTACGACAACGCAGGCGGCAGCGTACCCTACAAGTAACTCACAGCAGTGGGTGCCTAACTGGGGCTCGAATTACGCGGCCGAGCAGAAGAAGTACATGAGTAGCTGCCCAAGTAGCGGAAGCTATTCTTATACTCCTGTAGTCTATGTCGACAACTCTGGGAACAGGACCATCGGCGACGAAGCCAGAGCTAGAGCTGACGAAGCTAAAGACTACGGCCTCGATAAGGGGTATAGCGTTTCCGTGAGCGGCGATTGGGGCGATTGCTCTTATCGTAATATCGAGCTCAAGTTCGAAAATGACAAGCGGTCGCGTAAATACACGCAAGTTACAGTTGCTACCAACGGCGGGTACTCAACGTATTACGAGTATGATGGACATCGTTTCTCTTACGACGATGTCAAATACTGGTTAAAAGATAACCGCGTTTAAATCTAAAACATGGTTATCGTGTTTCAAAGATTAACGCAGCTGGTCACTGTGTTAATGCGTCTTCTACGAGACGCCTCCTTTCAGTAGGGCAGTTACGTTTTGTAGCTGCCCTTTTTCTATTTCTAAACGCTGTAATTAATGTTAAACACTCACCTACGCATCAATAATTCCACCGCCTAGGCATACTTCTCCATCATAGAAAACTACCGATTGTCCTACAGCTGGAGCCTTAACTTCCTCATCGAATTTAACACTAGCCCTGATGTCAGAAGTGTCTAGTCCTCCCAAATTGTCTATCTTTGTTTCAACGCTAGAAGTATCCGTATCCCCCAAATTATCTATCGTCAATGTCGCCGGGATTAACGGCGCGCGATGTCGCAGTCGCACCATGACTTTCATGGTTGGCGCTGTAGCAGAAGCATTATTTTTCTCTGTTTCAGATAATGTGCTACGAGGCATTTTAAGTATCGCGCCACGGAGTAAAACATCTTTTAATTTTAGCTCTCTCGTCCAAAGATTCTGGTTATTCAGATTCTTAGAGACATAGACAATGTTCTTTTTTATGTCCTTCTTTACCACATAATACGGTAATCCGCCACCGAGCCCTAACCCTTTACGCTGACCGATAGTATAGAAAATCGCACCCTCGTGTACGCCGACTTTCTCGCCAGTATCAATATCAAAAATTTCTCCCGGATTTGCCTCCACGTAGCGCTTCAGAAAGTCTTTCATCCCGACTTCGCCTACAAAACACACACCCATTGATTCTTTCTTATAAGCATTGTCCAAACCACGTTCCGCAGCGTATTTTTTGACATCCGCTTTTAACATCTCGCCCACTGGGAAAATCGTATGCGCTATTGCTTCATTAGAGATACGATAGAGAAAATAAGTCTGATCTTTATTCTCATCTACCGCTCGCAATAACTCTGACTTGTCTCTATTCACTCTGGCATAATGTCCAGTCGCAATATAATCAGCTCCTTTTTCTCTGGCAATATCATAGAATAATTTGAACTTAATTTCCTGATTACACATGATATCTGGATTCGGGGTATTACCTTTTTTAAACTCTGTCAGCATGTAGTCAACTACTTTATTTTTATATTCTTGCTGAAAATCAAATACCAAAAAGTCAATACCGAGTTTGACCGCCACTCGTTTCGCATCAGCCAAATCTTCTGCCCACGGACATTTCATACCAGGAAGATCCTCCGACCAATTTTTCATATAAACGCCAACTACATTATACCCCTGTTCCTTCAGCAACACCGCCGAAACCGAGGAGTCAACTCCGCCAGACATCCCTACAAAAACCGTAGGCTTGTTTTTTCCTAACTCTACTTCCGACACCTTAAGATTTCTCGACGCTACTTCCGACTCTACTTCCGACACCTTAAGATTTCTCGACGCTACTTCCGACACCTTAAAATCTCCTTTTCCACCGCTTCCACGATTAATTTTCCCGCCTCGCGTACGTTTTCTTCGGTGTTAAGCATTCCCAACGATATTCTCAGTGAGCCAGAAATTTCCGCATCTGTCAGCTTAATAGCCTTTAGCACCCTAGAAACAGTGCCCTTATTCGCTGAACAAGCCGCACCCGTAGAAAGATAAACCTGTTTTTCTTCTAGCAAATAAATAATTCGTTCAGCATCTATGCCCGGAAAACTCACTGGGCAAAAATTAGCTAGCTGGTGTTTAGGGTTACCCAAAAACACCGGCTCTAGCTTACATTTTAACAATTCCGACTTCAAAATTTCGACATATTTCTGGTATTTCTTACGGTTACCCATGACATGCGACTTAGCTTCTTCCGCCGCCGCTGCAAAGCCAATTACTCCTGGCACATTTTCCGTACCAGAACGAAGTCCTAACTCTTGTCCACCACCATAAATTACCGGCCTAAGTTCTACTTCATGCGAAACATACAGAGCGCCTACCCCCTTTGGCCCACCTATCTTAGCGGAATTAATCGTCAAGAGATCCACACCCAATCTAGCTACCGAGATGTCTATTAGATTCAGCGCTTGCGAAGCATCTGAGTGAAATATCAAGGGCAAAGGTCGCGTATTTCCAGCGTTGTTTTTAACATCTCTGGCACTATCTTTAATATGCCCAGCGCTACCTCTAGCGTCCAATACGTCTTTTAGTCTCCTTTCACGCTCTTTTCTGATGATTTCTGCGATTTCGGCTAAAGGTTGAATCGTACCGAGTTCGTTATTTGCTAAAGAGACAGATACAAAAACCGTCCTGCTAGATAATTTATTCTGAAAATCTTTTAAGTCAATTAAGCCGTTTTTGTCGACATTAACTTCAATTAATTTCGCTCCCACCTCTGTAGCGTAATGCTGCGCCACTGCACGTACCGAAGCATGTTCAGTTGACAAAATCAGTATTTCTGTCATATTTGGCATTTTTAAGACCTTTTCGGCGTTATTTATGCCATTCTGCCATGCGACAACGGTCTTTTTTCTTACAGCGCTCAAAACGGCTGTAAAAGCCAAATTTATACTCTCGGTCGCTCCAGCAGTGATGATAATATCTACTCCTTTTGCACCAATCGTATGCGCTATAGTGTTTTTAGCGAATTCATAGTTATCTCGCACATGCTTTGCCGGGAGATACGGCGAAGATGGGTTAAAAAACTGCTCAGAAAAATAATCTTCCATAGCTTGTCTAGCTTTTGGAATTACAGGGGTAGCAGCTGCATGATCAAGATAAATCATGTATATATTATACAATAAGTTTACGCATTTTAAAAGGGGTTAGGCTTAGTACCCCTTTTAGCGTTTTTAACTATTTAACATAATCCGATTCTTAATCTAGCAGTTTAGTACAATCTAGTCTTTATTAGTTTCAAATATTCCGCTGTCGCACGGCAAAAATTTTCTAGTTCGGCACCACGAATTTTAACATATTCCCCACCTAGAGGAATTTTATAAACTCCGTTTTCTCGGACTTCATAGGTAATTGTCGTCTCACGTTTTTCGCCATTCTCAAACCAACTTTCATGGAAAATCCAAACATTGTGTTTGAATCTGAAAAACTCCCGTCTGTGCCCTTTTGGAATCGGCCCAAAAAGCATAGCTCCAAGAGAAGATTCAGCATTAATCAAATCTGCCTCTGTGAGACGTGGCCTAACGTTCTGCATGTGAAACAGCGACTTCAAAAACGATTTCTTCGATCCACCTACAGATTGTTTTCGTCGCTCAGCCCTTTTTGCCTTTCTCTCGGCAGCTTTTTTCTTTGCCGCTTGCTCTTTTTTGACATTTTTCAAGGGATCTATCGGTAAACCAGTTTTTCTGGAATAATACACTGTAACATCTCGTCTACCGCTAACAAGGGATTTTATTCTAGTTGACTTCGGCGACATCTTCCTACCTCCTCCGAGATAGCGTTAAGCTCATGATATAATTCAAGTTCAGGAGAATCAAAAGCATATACCTCAGCCCTTCTAAAGCTTGGCATACCGAAACGAGGTGAAAATTCTGGATTTTCCGACTCGCTAATCTGAGAATCTGAATAAATTTCTTGCATTTTCTGTAGTTCTCCCTTCCACTTCCGCCTCTGTTATTCCTAACTTGGTGGAAATATAAGCGCAAATATCTTTAATATGCGCTGGCTCATTTATTGTACCACGAAATGGCTTCGGTGTCAAGAAGGGAGCATCCGTTTCCAAAAGCATTCTCTCTAGTGGAGGTAGCGGCATTTGCGGTTTTGCAAAGGTCGCAAGGCCATTCACCCCCACATAGAATCCTGCCTCAAGAGATTTTTTAAGATTTTCTTCTGAGTCAGAAAAAGAATGAACTACTCCCTTAATCTTGGGAAAGTTCCTAATCACTGCAAAAAAATCTGGAAAAGCATCACGCACATGAAAAATCAACGGTAAGTTATTGTCGCTCGAAAGCTGCAACATCTCTTCGAACAGTCTAATCTGGTTATTCTTCCCTGCCACTCCAGGACGTGGCGCACCTTCACGATAGTCTAGCCCGACTTCGCCAATAGCAATCGGACGTCCGTTTTCTGTTAGATGTAAGGCACTCTCCGAAAGAGCAGAGCGCTCGCTATCCCCAGTTAGCCGTAAGAAATCAGAGCTGACAGAAGTATTTTGACTCGCCCACCTATCTGCCTCATCAGGATGGATACCATAAGACCAAAAGACACCGTCAGAAACGTGCTTACTAGCAAAATTACGAGCCAAAAGAGAATCTTCATGTGAAGTACCCACACAAATCATCCGAAATACACCTGCAGAATGGGCACGTTCAATAATTTTCTCCGGCTCAAAATCGGTTTTGAGATGTGGGGCATCTGGATGCTTCTTCAAAAATTTCTCAGAAATCTGTTGACGAGAAAAAGCAAAATCATAAGTATCACGATCGTGAATATGACAATGGGTATCAATTAGCATAATTCTATTTTAGCACGAAACGCTAGATTCCTTAGCTCTGCCTAGCTTCGCGTTTACGCTTAATCGGATCAAGCTGACGCTTCCTCAGGCGCAAAGATTTCGGTGTAACTTCCAAAAGTTCATCATCTAGTAAGAAATCTAAACATTGTTCGAGCGATAATTGCGTGTGTGGTGTTAGCTGAATCGCACCATCAGAAGCGTGTGTACGCATATTTGTTAGTTGTTTTTCACGACAGATATTGATGTCAATGTCTTCTTTCTTATTAGAAAGACCTACAATCATACCCTGATAGACTGGAACTTGAGGCGGAATAAATAATACCCCACGTGCTTGCGCCGCATCCAGAGCATAAGCCGTCGAAACGCCGTCTTCAAACGAGATAAGCGCACCGTTTCGTTCTGGGCGATATTTTGTTTCCACTTTACGATAGCCATAAGGTATAGATGACATAATTACCGTACCTTTTGTAGCGGTCAAAAGATTATTGCGAAGACCAATCAGCGCAGCAGTAGTAATTTCATAAGTAAAGCGAGTGGAGCCGGTGCTTGTCAGTTCTTGGTCTATAAGCTCCGCATGGCGAATTCCCATTTCTTGAGAAACCGCACCAACATATTCAGAGCCTACTTCAATAGTCAAATTTTCCACTGGCTCGTGTAACTTACCGTCAATTTCTTTATAAACCACTTCTGGACGACCAGCTTCTAGTTCATATCCTTCGCGGCGCATCGTTTCAATCAAAACTGATAAATGCAGCTCGCCACGTCCAGATACTTTATAGCCTAAGCCATCGGGCTTGATTTTGAGTGCGATATTAGTTTCTAGCTCACGCTCTAGGCGTTCAGCAATCTGACGAGAAGTAGTAAATTCTCCTTCCTTGCCCTTCAGCGGACTAGTGTTCGGGCCTATATAAATAGATAGCGTAGGAGGCTCAAGCTCTATTGTCGGAAGCGCTTCTGGATTTTCACCACTAGCAATAGTATCACCAATATTAGCATCCGTAATACCAGTAATCGCCACAATATCCCCAGCTACAGCTTCCTCTGTTTCCTCTTTACCAAGCCCACGATAAGTATAGACACGGTCAATCTTGACACTACGAGCAGAAGCAGTTCGACTAAGCAGCTTGACTTGCTGACCTTTCTTCAATTTCCCACGAAAAATCTTACCAATGGCGTATTTTCCGAGATAGTTATCCGCCGCAAGCGCCGCCACGAGAAGCTGTGCTCCTTTACTTGCATCTTCATCAATCTTAGGCTCTGGAATATCGTTTATAATCGACTCAAAAATCACATGTAAGTCATCATCTAGCTCTGGAGTTTTGCCAGCTTTACCATCACGAGCAATCGCATAATAAATCGGGTAATTAAGCTGCGATTCGTCGGTAGCAAGCTCCAAAAACAAATCTGCTATTTCGTCTTTAACTTCCTCAATCCTAGCAGCCGGCTTATCAATTTTATTAATTATCACTACTGGCTTTAGATGGAGTCCTAACGCTTTTTGTAAGACAAACTTAGTCTGTGGCATCGGCCCTTCTTGCGCATCAACAATCAGAAGCACCCCGTCTGCCATATTTAGAGTTCGCTCTACTTCGCCAGAAAAATCAGCATGGCCCGGAGTATCTATGATATTAATCTTGTATCCATCATAATACACCGCTGTCTGTTTCGCAGTAATCGTAATACCCCGCTCATGCTCTTGATCCATAGAGTCCATGATTAGTGTCTGAGACATTTCCGCTTGGTTATCACGAAAAGTATGGGACTGTTTCAACAGCCCATCAACAAGTGTCGTTTTACCATGATCAACGTGTGCAATAATTGCTACGTTTCTAATTTTTGACTGGTCCATGAAGTTAGATTATACACTTTTTATGGTAAAAAGTAAAGCCCCTAAACGGGGCTTTGGGAGGGAGTTAATTTTGTCATTGTGGCGCAGTCAGCATCAGTTTTGCCAAAGTAAGTTCCGAATCAGTGAATACCTGGCTAGGACGCATACTCCAATAAAGATACCACCTCTGTCGGTTTATCGAATCAATGGCGGTACCGATAAAACTTGGCCTAAACTCAGCCTCTATCCGTTTGATACTTTCCTGAATCATGATATCATCTGGTGCAAAAATACTCCTGCGACAAAGCAATGTAGAGGCTTTACTATTTTCACCCACCGGAATAGCGAAAGTCGTATGGTGTCCAGACTTATAATCAAATCCAGAAAAAGAGCCTACTATATATTCTGTACCTGTCCCACGCAGAATGCTTGGAATTTCTGCCTCTACCAAACGATAGAAATATTCAAAATAGCTATCAATCGGTCGAAAAAAGCTCTCAAATTCCGCCGGAATTGCATTACTTACTTTGTTAGTTACATAATCAATCGGCACAAAGATATTGAGTTTTTCCGGATAAACAGCACTAAAACCAGATACGATGAATCCATTCGATCCGAGCGGCACTATTTTGAGCTTAATCGTAGCTGAAAAAATCCGTCGAACATCTTCCTCCCTCCCCAAGGCAAACTTCGACATAATAATCACCTCCTTAATGTGCTCTACCCTTCGTTTCATTATAGCATGTCTAAATACCAAAACAATCAAAATAGTCAAAATAGCCCTCGTCTTTTGCGAGGACTATTTGAACTGAAATTTCAATATTATTTAGACTTAGTTTCCTTTTCTTCGACAACTTCGCCTTCCTTAATCATTTGCTTGAAGGCATCAGAAACATCTTTGATATTCTTCTTAAGTGCAACCATCTGGATAATGTCAGAAATACCATAGATAATCATCATGATTCCTGCAAAAAGCATAATAGAGATTTGTCCACCCCAAGGATTGAAAATTAGCAGCGCACCACAAATAAAGGCTAAAATCGAAGATATAATTGACAATACACCAGCACCCGTACCCTTCAAAGTAGCAGCAAATCTCAGAGAAGAGAGCGCACTAATAATAAACCATGCCCCAATCACGACTGGGAAAATGTTCATTACATTTGGATATACCGCAAATACCAATGCGATAATCACTAAAACCGCACCAAGCGTCATCGTACTAAAGAAAGGAGAAATCTTCTTTTTGCTAAAATCAGCTGCGATTAAGTAAATGCCCGAAATCGCCGCCGTAGCAGCAATAAACCAGCGAATGATGTCAAGTGATGTCTCTGGGAAAAGTAAGAAAAACACACCTAGTGCCATCAAAATTGCCGAAACACCAATCGAAGCGTTTATATAACTATTAATTTTTTTCTTGAGTCCGTACATTTTACTCCTTTTTTAAATTTAATTATATTATACCATCTAATAAATATTAATATCCTTATTGCAATTCCTACTTATCACAAGCCGCTTCACAATCATCGGTTTTGACAAGCTCCATGAAACTGCCTAGTCGATCTTTAAGATCTACTACTCTTGCCTCAGTCCAATACTCATCTGGGGTATTAGCACCAGCAGTATATTTGGAAGTTTCATAATCATTACCTACGATTACCCCATCTTTCACGAAGACTACATCTGGAACATAAAGATGGCGCTTACCATCATTATCATATTGCAAATGATCACTCAAAATGCTTGTAATCTTCTGGTAATCATCAGTGTTATTCTGCCAATCGTCATAAGTATCGTGATAATAAATCTTCTTAATTCCTTTTTCTTTAGCAACCTCATTCAAATATTTAGCATAACGCTGACACCACGGGCAACTTGGAAAACCCAAGAATACCACCCCTGTACCATGCTCTAATATATCAATCGTTTCTTTACCATTCTTAATTATAAACACATTGTCAGTATCTACATCTGTATATTCTGCAGCAAATCTTTCCGCATCAGTTTTCATTCCAAAAGTATAAGTCTTATCGGTATGGAAAGTTGATGCAATCATGATAAACGCCACTGCTACTATTGCTGCCACTCCAAGTACTATAATTGCTACAATACATGCGACTTTGTTCGGCTTGCACATCTTTTTACAATACGCTTTTGCCGCCATTCTATTTTTCGCACGCATGGAAGCCTTACCTCTAGCGCTGGCAGCAGCTCTTACTTTAGTCTTTGCAGCTGTTTTGGTATTTTTCTTGGTTGATTTAGTCTTCTTAATACTCATGCTTATAGTATAGCATAAAAACATTTATAAAGTTCATAAGATGCTAAATCTCATCAAAAAAATCGGCCATTTCTTCTGCCGATTTGTACACATGGTGGGCGATAGAGGAGTCGAACCTCTGACCTCGTCTACGTCAAAGACGCGCTCTAGCCAACTGAGCTAACCGCCCACTTTTCTATGGTGAGCCGGGAGGGACTCGAACCCTCGACACCGGGCTTAAAAGGCCCGTGCTCTAACCAGCTGAGCTACCGGCCCACAAAAAGTGGATACCACTAATTATAGCACTATTTTTTCTAAAAATAAAGAGCAAAGCATAAAAAGTGGCACTTTTCGTGCCACTTTTAACAAGAATAAGCCAAAACAAACAATCAAAAGCCTAAACTATTCTTTACGATTAGCTCGTTTGATAACGATAAGCGCAATCACACTAATCACTGTAAAACCAATCAAGCCAGTAACTAAGAAGTCACCCTTTGCGATATTAAGTGCTCCTAGTAGCGAGCCAGTATCTGGCACATTTGGTGCATCTGGAGTGCTATAGCTGAACTTCACTGAGTCCGTGCCAATTGCGCCACCAGAACGATCGTAGGTATCATAACCAGTTGCTACTATCGTATAGCTACCGCTAGGAATACCTAGTTCGTCAATATTAAGTGTAACATTCTGACTACCGCCAGTAGTTGGATTATTCAAAACGTAACCAGGAACTTGAGCTACCAGCTTTCCGTCCTTATCATAGATGTCAAAATCGACAATCTTCACCGTAGGAGCATAATCAATCGTGAATTTTACTTCTCCATTTTCAGCAGGAACTTCTTCCTCTGGGATATTAATAGCAGCGTAATTGAATTTCACTGAGTCCTCGCCTGTCTTTCCGCTACCAGAAGTAATCACTGATTTGAAGATATACGTTCCCCATCCACCATAGTTGTTAAGATTAAGGTCAAACTCCGTTACCCCATCAACACTATAGCCTTCGACTTCATATTCAGTCAATTCGTAAACAGTATCCGGCTCTCCGTCCTCGCCGACATGAGTCAAATAATATTTAACGTTTTTTGCTTTACTGTGAATTTCACTAAAATGAACTTCACTATTAGTAAATACCTCTCCATCAAGTGGACTCTGAATCTTCGTTTCAAAGTTGTCACTATATACATACACATATACATCGACGTTGCCGTCCACTGAATAATCTTCAGCCGCATATGCACTTGATGGGAGACTGCAGGCTACCATAGTCATGCCAGCAACAAAGGCAAGACCAGAAAGCCCAAGTAGTTGCTTTTTTGTTATTCGCATACTCTACACTCTCGTTTATTTTATTTTTTTGTTTTGGCTTGCACTCTGAGCTCTACCCTCGCACGGTAGAAAGATAGGGGAGAAAGTCCCTCGCTAGACTTTCAGTCTACCTTTGCGCTCTTTGCGCTTCCTAACTAGGATTATAATCCAAACAATAATAATTGTCAAGAGAATAATCATAATCACAATCATATAAATCGGTAAGATGATTACGAGTCTAGTCTCTTCCCTAGCATTTTCAATAGCTGAGCTAGAGACGCTATAGGTCACCCAGAATAACCCCATCGGCGAAGTATTTTCCCATTTACTATTCATTCTACGTTCAGTATCTGGAAGTAAATTATATGCTTGTTCATCTTCTGTCAATACACTACCAAAGATATTCTTTACTGTGAATTTCTGCTTGATCTCAATATCCGTATTACCAGTATTTTTCACCTTAGAAGTAGCTGTAATCGGACCATTCAACATGAAAGATGGCACGCTATAATCAACAATCTCTGCGCTTTCATTCGTTTCACCGTTCGTGCGGCCATAGACTACTAAGCCGATACGAGAAACTGTCTTGATACCAGATGAGGCAGTATCTTTGTCATCTGCATCAGTCTGTGCGAAAATCGTAGCGTACTGTCCGCCAGCTGGCACGTCTTCTGGAACAGTAATGCGATAATTAACGGTATGTTTCTCATTAGGAGCTAAACTACCAGTATATTTGTCCGTAACGGAGCCATCTTCATTAATGAACTGAATCCAACGAGAAAGTTGCGTGCGATTAGTCTCGTTAGAGAAGCTAACATTATAATCCTCATCTACGATCGAGTAAGGCGCTGTGTAGACACTGTATTTGAAGGTGTCGGTACCGATATTAGATACCACCATCGAGTATTCTAGCGCTTGACCAGGACGTAATACTACACGAGAAGATACTGGCGTAACCTGAATCCATGATGAAGAAGCAGAACTTGTCCCTGTATTTTCTCCCTCTGCATAGGTGTTAATAGCTGGAGCGATTGCGCCTGTCAGGACTAGTGCTAAAGCCACCAAGCCATTTTTTAATGATTTCATTAGACTAATCTCCTTTCCCTTATTGTTTTGATGCCTTATCAGATCTGGCTTCAGATCTCTCACTTGTAGGCTCACGGCGAGGAGCCCTTACCTCTCCTGCAGCGGCACGCGCCTTGCGTTTGCGATCGCGAGAACGTGACACTAGCCAGAAGATGATGAAGAATAGTAGAGCGAAGATAACGAAGAGTAGCCAGAGTGGACAAATCAACATGAACTTCTCAACATTAGATACCTGCCCAGCGAATTCAATTTTCTGCTGTACCCAGAAGATGCCAAGACTTGGTGCATTATTCCAAGTAATAGAATTAAAGCGGCTAGTTTCCGGAAGCACATCAAGTTCTGATGGAGCTTCTTGATTAGAAAATATGGTTTCTTTGGAGAATAGCGGCCAAACATTGACAGTGGTCTTAGACATTTGGTGTACGTTACCAGTGTTTTTAACTAAAGATGAGAACGTTACAGGAGGGTTAAAATAAAAGCTATTTACTGAGTTTTTGATAATTTCCCCAGTTTCCACAGTTGTGCCTGGAATTGATGCGTATAAAAGCATACCGACACGGTGGACGACTGCAATTGTAGCATTTTCAGAGTTGCCAGCATCAGTCTGCGCCATAAGAGCAGCGTACTGACCACCAGCTGGAGCATTCTCAGGAACGTCTACATAATAAGTGACTTCATGCGTCTCGCCTGCTTTCAGATATCCAGCATCCCTATCGAAAGTAATCCAATTTGCAATCTGAGTATAATTGCTAGTCGCTACATAATCAGCATCATAATTGTCATTAGTAACACTATATGGAGTTGCGTAGACAGTATAATTAAATCCTTCCGTACCTACATTTTGTACTCTGAACGAGCCAGTGTATTTAGAGCCTGGTACGATAGACACTTTTTGCTTGACCGGTGACACCTGCAAGTGAATCGGTGCAGCCTCGTCTGCATAAGCTGGTTTAGTTGATACGATAGAATACCCACCGATTGTTACAGCCGCAAGAAAAGCAGCCAGAATAATTTTTAGTTTTTTAGCCATTAACCTCCTTGTTATGTACTCCATTATACATGAGGATGGTAAGCTTGACAACTATTGACTTTTAGAAATACTTGTGATATAATAGAAACATCTTCTTGTTAGGTAAAATCTTACCATAAAAATAACCCCTTTCGGGGTTATTTTTATCTTCACAGAACTAATTATTTAGTAGTTGCAGTGTAAAGAAGGGTAGTCTTGTAGACACCAGCAGCCTGATCTGGAGCGGTCTGTACACCGTAGAGAACTACAGTTTCACGACCATCAGAAGTTGCACTGTCTAGGCTGTCGATAGTGTTAGCAGTAGTTGCATTGTAAGCAGGCATTGCAGAGAAAGCTGCATCAGTTACTTGAGCTGCACCAGAAGCTTCGTCATCAACGTTTACACCTTCAGCTTGATATTTAACCACTTTGTATCCCCAACCAGAAGTGTAGACACCGCCAGTTTGAGTACCAGTAATAGCAGCAGCAGGAATAGTGTAAGTATTAGTGCCAGAAGTCATAGTTAGATCCGGAGCGACAGCAGTTTCACTTGCAGCTGGTCTAACACCACTAGCATTCAAGTTGTAACCAGTACCATTGTTGGTATAGACCTTAATGGTAGATTTGAAACCACCATTAGTCCCAGTACCATCAAGCGTACCTACTGTAAATTGGTTCTGATCTAGGAATGCATAGGAAGAAGATCTGAGAGAGCCAGTCTTGTTCAAGATGTGATTAGTTGCATCAGTATCGGTTACCTGGTGACCATCTACCGTACCAGTGTCAGCGTGAGCAGCTGGAGTCTGAGTGTCATCCGTAGCATAACCATCATAAACGTTAATACCATTTACGTTGTAGCCAGTAGAAGCCGTGTTAGAAACGTGAGTAACACCCTGCTCCTCGTATAGGCTATCATCATCGTTGTTGCCCTTAATAGTCATAGCGATAGCAGTTGGAATCTCAACATAAAGATCAACGTTGCCGTCAACAGCATAAGGCTCTGTGCTAGGAAGAGCAAACGTTGCTACTGGAATCGAAGCAACTCCAAGACCTGCAGCTAAACCAAGCGCAGCAATAATTTTTGTAGATTTGGACATAATAAATTTCCTTTCTATTTTTTATTTATTGTTTATTTATATGACCTTTGTACTTTCTATCTTACTAAATACTAATGCTTATGTCAAGACTTTTTTAAAAGTTTTTTTAATTAAGTTTTCCACAAAATTAATAGTCCCCATAGCGCATCAATAACTTAATCTCTAAACTGCTAAGTCCTCAAGGGCATAAAAAAGACCACCTCTAGTGGTGGTCTTTTTTTATATATAATATATATTATTTGGCCGTAGCGGTATAGACTACTGTATCCGTATAAACTCCAGTCACCTGATCGCTTTTTGCGGCTACTCCATAATGCACAGTGCTCTGCCTATTATTAGTGACTACTTTGGTAGCTGGAGTATAGTTCGCAACTGTAATCGGCGTACCTGCGACAATATCTGGATTAGTAGCAGACGCATTATTCGGCATAGCCTGCCAACCAGAAGTTACACCACCGTCTGTTACGGTCACTGCCCAACCTGGATTAGAAGTGGAAGGCTCAGAACTAATCGTGCTTATCGTGTAGCCTTCATTAGAAGTAAGGCTAGTCACCTCGTCAGCGTCAATCAATTTTAGCGTATAGCCAGCAGTTGAATTAGTGCTTACAAAAATGTCGGAATACATAGTCGTGTTATCAACTTGACCTGGAGAAATCGTAGTATAAACTTTTTGCTCACCCGTAGTGACACAGGAATAATCATCAGTAGAATCATCATAAGCACATTCAGTCGTACCGTTAAGAGTAGGCGTTGAGCCAGAGTAAGACCTAATCGTCATGCTAATGACATCATTAACGACTAGATTGACCGGCAAGTCGGCAGAGGCCTGAGGATAATCTCCCGGATCAGCATAGGCTACGAGTGGCAAAGCAGCCATGCTAAAACCAGAAACAAGTCCCAGTCCGATAGCAATAGTTTTTATTTTGGACATTTCTATATCCCTTTCACTTTTTATATTACAATATATGACTTCTCTACCCCTAATTTTATGGCAAAATAAAGCTTATGTCAAGACTTTTATCATAAAAAATCAAATGTCGTTACGCATCTAATGCGCGTCCGATTAGCAGCTCTCGTGCATGCTTAATTCACAGCTATACATCTAGTTATTTCCTCTAATTATTGTCAAAATCTCAAAATCGTGTTAAGATAATGATATGTTCTTTTGCGCCCGTGGTGGAATTGGTAGACACGCTACCTTGAGGTGGTAGTGGCCATTTAGTGCTGTGCTAGTTCGAGTCTAGTCGGGCGCACCAAAAAAATCCCTTATCGGGATTATTTTGTTGCCACCTAAAAACCACTTTGCTAAGTCAAAATCCAGGATATTTAGTCGCAACTATAGATAATTTTCCAAATTGCTCCAATATTTACGGCGTACGATTCTTACTCGTCTTTTCTGTCGCCCAGAACGAAACATCGTTAAACCTGTCCGTCGGTGTTACTAGCCGTAAATCTTCAGAAAAAGTCCTGACATTGCGATTCACAAAATATGATAAATTAACTTGGTAAATACCAATTGCCGGTACATCTTCCACCCAAGACTTCAGGAAAATCTCATATTTTGCATCCCGAATAGTCTGATCCATCGTGCTTCTTGCTGCCAAAATCGCATCTGATGCCATCGCATTGCTATAATTAGACAAGTTAAGCGCATTCTCTGTTACTTGGGAAGAATGGTAGTAAGCAAAAAGATCCGGATCGGAGCCCAATTCAATTTCGTACAATAAGATATCATAATTGCGCGGACGAATTATGCCCATCAAGAAATCTTGACCTGGCTGCATCACGTGTACTTCCGTCTTAAGTCCCAGATTTTCTAGCTGAAAACGTAAGTTTTCTGCTAGCGCTGGGAAATATCCGTAATCAACCGTAGTCAAATTAACCACTTTATCTTCCGGAAGATGCGCCGCTTCAATCTGTGCTTTGGCGGCATCCGGATCGTATTCTGGCAAAGCCGGGAATCTATCAAAATCTACCTGCGAAGCAAGTAACGGATAGTCTAATGGCAACTCATCTCCGAGCGGTGCCCTTAGAGAACGCATATCTATTCCCTGCTGAAGCGCCTTACGCAAACTTTTGTTTGAAAAAATCTGACTTCTAGTATTGATGAAGGCAAAGACTCCAGAGTTAAGAGAAGTCTGCTTTTCATAAATATTGTCAGCCGTAATTTCATCGGCATTCGTCGGTAGAAGCTCTGCTGTAGCTGTAACTGTTCCAAGATTAATTGCCGAAATAATCTCATCAGTAGAAGTGTAAGCATGCACAGCGAAGCTATCTAGTAATGGAGCACCTCTATAATACCCTTTATTTGGGCTAAGATAAACTACTTTTTCTCCGGTATTGCCTATCGTTTGAGTAGCATTATAAGAAAATGGTCCTGATGTTACTGGCGTAGTAGAAAAATTATGTTCCAAAAGCAAATTCGGTGCAACATCTTTTAAAACATGCTCCGGCAAGATTGGAAACTCTAGTGCCGAAGAGAAATTCGCGTATGGAGTTGGTAGAGTAAATATTAGTTTATCGTCCTCCGTTTTCACTTTCACACCAGACAAGTTAGAAGAATAAATAGTATTCACTGCTGGAGATTGAATCACGCCCACTGTATATACCACATCATCATTCGTAATCGGCTCACCATCCGACCACTTCAAACCGTCTCTTAGTTTCACCGTCCATTCCGAACCGGTATCATTCGTCTTAATAGAATCAGCTAGTCCTAAACCAATGTGTCCAGAATAGTCCACCGAAGATAGCGTTCCAAACATCAGTTTGCTCAAAGTCTTTTCACTATTTGTAGTAGCAAAAAGTGGATTCAAAGAATTAACTCGCCCTAAAGTCGCCTCTGAGTAAGTTCCACCCTTAGTAAAAGTAGTCACCGCATAAGACTCCGCGTACAAAAAAGCTTGCGTTACAGAGAGCATAATTATTACTATCACTAGTAGCGCCCACTCCAAAATTAGCAAACGAATTTTCTTAATATGAGAAAAACGGTCAACAACGTTTTCCTTAATATGCTCAGTTCCTTCCCTTCCTGCTTTCTTAGAAAAACGGGTCAGCTTCCTCGCAATTCTTTGCCCACGTTTTTTAATAGTTTGGTCCATAATAATTTACGGGATAATTAGTAGTCCTAAAATAGATAATACAAAAATCACTACAAACACAATCGTCGTGTTAAAAAGTGACTTGTCTAAACCACGTCGAGATGTGTAAAGCTCGCCCGAAGCGCCAAAGCCAGCTCCTAGCGAAGCACCTCGCTGCTGAAGCAGAATCAGTATGATAGAAAGTACCCCAGAGATAAGAGTAACGGTTTGAAGTAGTGTTCCAATATTCATATTACTCTCTATTATACGGCGTAGTCCAAAAATTTACAAGTCCGTTTACCATGCTCATCACCAGAGACGATAACACTGCACCCCAAAAATCCATTGTTACTTCTGGTATAATCCAAATCGTCAAAGCTACCATCGCCGTATTGATAATAATCGTAAAAAGTCCCAACGTAAAAATAATCAGCGGCAAAGCAAACACTGTCGCAAGCGGACGGATAATCGCATTTACTACCGAAAATATAAAACCCGCCGCCACAAAAAGCAGTACATTATAATTACCAGTAATCGTGCCAAAAAGAGTAATAGAAATCCACATCCCAAGCGTAGAAAGCGCCCAACCGAATAGAAAACCTATAATCTGCTGCTTAATCATATCTGCTATTTTAACATAGTTTTATTCTTTAACAAACGGTGATAGGTAATAGCAAATCTATGCGCCTCATCATCTATCCTGGCAATCAATTTTGCTAAATGCGAAGACGTAGATAAATACTCCGAGCGATAGCCCTCACCCTCTGGAATGATTAAATGCACACTAGCATTTCTCGTATGATCGCCAGATTTATTGCGCCCAATCACCGGAATCTTTTTCTCACTCAATAAATCTTTGACTGCATTGATTTGGCCTTCCCCACCATCTAGAATTATTAAATCCGGATATTCCCACTCTGTATGTTTCAAACGACGCTCCAAAGTCTCACGCATATTTCCGGTGTCGTCATTCTTTTGCTTTCGCATCTTAAACTTGCGATACTCCGAACGATCAGACACTCCATTCACGAAAACCACCATTGAAGCCACCACATTTGTCCCTTGCTCATGAGATATATCATAGCCCTCAATCCTTCGTGGTGGATTTTCTAAATTAAGCAATTTCTGTAGTTCTTTTAATGCTTGATCAGAAGAAATATCCAAAAACTCCTTGTCGGAAAAAACAATTTTTTTCTTTAAACCTTTTAACCCAAAATACTGGTTTCTAAGCTCTGCCGCTCGTTCATAATTCCCCTGAGCAGCTTCGACCTTCATTTCTCTTTCTATTTCTCTAATTAGCTTTTCCCTGCCACCTTCCAAATAACGAATTAATTTCCTTAAATCTTTTTTATAATCTTTAGCGGTAGTCCTGCCCACCTCAATTCCCGGAGTCAAACCCAAATCAGTATTCAATGTCTTTTTTCCAGTATAGGGTCTATCATAATAAGGAAACACTTTTCTGAGTATCCTTAGAGCCGTTGCTACGGTATTTTTAGCATAAAAAGGACCGACATAAGTCGCTTTATCATCTAGCGGCTGACGCGTCATAGACACATACGGTACTTCAGATTTCATATCTATTCGAACATAAGACACGGTCTTGTCATCTCTAAGCAAGATATTCCATTTTGGCTTGTATCTTTTAATCATCTCCGACTCTAAAAATAACGCGTCCATTTCCGTATCTACGGTTATCCAATCGGTCGTATAAATTTCTCTGACCAGCGCCTCAGTTTTTGGATCTTTCTCAGTATTCTGAAAATATTGGCGCACGCGATTTTTGAGAACTGCCGCCTTGCCAACATAAATCACCTCGCCATCTTTATTCTTATGAAAATAAACACCTGGCGAGGCTGGGAGAGTCTTCAGTTTAGCTTTCAAAGCCTCATTCATGCACTATATTATACAACTATTTCCAGATATGCGCCAAACCTAAGTTAGAGTTTCCTTCTGCAATACGAATTAGCTCGTTGTATTTTGCAATTCTCTCCGAGCGTGACAACGAGCCAGTTTTAATTTGGCCGGCACCAAGCCCTACTGCTAGATGCGCAATCGAAGCATCTTCCGATTCGCCAGAACGATGAGAAATAATCGTGTTATATCCAGCTCTTTTTGCCATTAAAACTGCATCAATCGTTTCGGTCAATGAGCCAATCTGATTCGGCTTTACTAAAATCGCATTGCCTACACCCGACTTGATACCCTTGCTTAGTAGTTTCGTATTCGTAACAAACAAATCATCTCCTACAAGTTGACAACGATTCCCAAGTTTATCCGTCAGCTCTTTCCATCCATCCCAGTCATTCTCTGCTAGACCGTCTTCAATAGATACTACTGGATAATTATCCAAAATCCAAGTATACCAGTTAATCAAATCTTCCGAAGTCTTCCAATCACCATTGGTCTTCAGCTCGTAGTGTGGCTGATTTTCATCCGCAACGTAAAACTCCGAAGAAGCAATATCCATCGCAATTGCCACATCTTTTCCCGGAGTATATCCTGCTTTGCCAATCGCTGACATGATACAGTCAAGTGGCTCGTTATTACCATCACGTACAAGTGGTGCATAACCACCCTCATCGCCAACCGTAGTTGGATATCCACGTTCTTTTAATACTGATTTTAACGCGTGAAATACCTCTGCGCCCATGCGCACCGCATCTTCAATGTTGTCCGCACCTTTTGGAATAATCATGTACTCTTGAAAATCTGTTGACCAATCTGCGTGAGCACCACCGTTCATTACATTCATCATCGGCATTGGCAAAGACATTTCTTTAGTCGTGCCAGCAATCTCCGCTACATATTCATAAAAATGCATTTTATGAGCTTTTGCCACTGCTTTTGCAGTTGCCAGTGAAACCGCCAAAATGGCATTAGCTCCTAATCCAGACTTATTCTCTGTGCCATCTAGCTCTAGCATTAGTTGGTCTACTATCTTCTGTTCGGCAGAATTACCGACTAGCACGTCACGAATTTTGCTATTCACATTCCAAACAGCCTTTAGTACACCCTTTCCGCCATAGTATCCTTCATCGCCATCACGAAGTTCTAAAGCTTCGCCTGCACCAGTTGAGGCGCCAGACGGCACAATCGCCCTCCCCATATCGCCGGATGATAGAATCACGTCGGCTTCTACCGTAGGATTCCCCCGGCTGTCTAAAACTTGTCTTGCTTTAATCTCAGAAATTGTAATATTATCCATAAACATTATTATAGCACATCCAAAATTAAACTCGATTTTCTTTCGAATTATAATTTATATTTCATCATCAAACGCGGTTTTCTTTTAAGCTATAATTTAAGCTTAATATAGTCTACGCTTCGTCAATTAATTTCAAAAATTCTTGCTCAGAAATCACCGGAATATCCAATTTTGCAGCCTTATCGGTTTTACTCTTACCAGGCTTCTCGCCGATAATCAATGCCGTAGTCGTCTTCGTGACGGAGCTTGTCACTGTGGCACCCAAAGCTCTTAGCTTATCTTCTGCTTCTTCCCTACCATATTTTTCTAAAGTACCAGAAATAATGTAACTTTTTCCCGCAAGTGGCAAGCTCGAAGTATCCGTATAGGTCGGATTAACACCTAAATCTTTTAATTCTTGCAGAAGTTTCATATTATCCTCATCCGCAAAGAAAGCTAAAATTGACTCTGCTACAATTTTGCCAATATCAGGAATCTCCAAGAGGTCTTCCTCTGTAGCGCTAGCAAGCGCTTCAACCGAATGGAATTTATTAGCGAGACTAATTGCTGTCTGTGCCCCTACATGACGAATTCCTAATGCTGTGATGAATTTAGGCAGCGGAGCAGTTTTAGAAGCTTCAATTGCCGCAATCAAATTTTTCGCCGAAAGATCAGCGAATCTTTCCAAACTTGCAACTTTCGAAACGTTTAATCGATATAAATCAGCAATCGAGCCGACTAATTTACTATCAACTAGTGCTACTACGTTCTTCTCTCCTAGTCCCTCGATATTCAAAGCTGGTTTACTAGCATAATATTCCAACGAACGTTTCAAAATCAAATCTGACGTTTCCCCCTTTACTCTGTAAACAACTTCTCCTGCTGGTCGCTCAAATTCTAGTTCTGGATATTGTTCTTTTAATGCTTTCTCGTAATTAAACTTTTCCGTATTCTCCGGTCTTAGAGTGATTAGCACTTCTTTAATTTGTGGAATAATATCTCCCGCCTTATAAATAATTACCGTATCACCGATTCTTACATCAAGTCTAGCAATCTCATCTGCATTATGAAGCGAAGCGTGTCTAACCGTACTTCCTGCTACCACCACCGGATCTAAAATCGCTACTGGTGTTGCCGCGCCAGTACGCCCAATCGAAATTACTATATCTAAAACTTTCGTTGTAGACTCTTCAGCTGGAAATTTAAATGCCACTGCCGCTCTCGGAGTCTTACCGACAATTCCAAGCCTATCATAGATATCGCGATTGTTAATTTTAATTACCATACCATCCGTATTAAATGGTAAATTCTGGCGCGTTTCTCCCAAATGCTTTATTTCTCCGAAAACTTCTTCTAATGTGCCAAAAACCTTATCTTCGCCGCTCGTCTGGAAGCCATATTCCCTTAGGCTTTCATACGCTTCTCTATGTGTTGGCTTATTGGGAGTAATTAAATCGTAAGCCATGAATTTTAATGGCCTTGCTGCAGCTATTTTCGGGTCTAGCTGCCTAATACTTCCAGCTGCTAGATTTCTAGGATTGGCAAAAGGTTTTTCACCATTTTTTATTTGTTTTTCATTCAGCTTTTCAAAATCTTCCTTGAAAATCACAATCTCGCCACGCACCTCAACATGTCCAGACACGTTAGTTCTCAACGTCAACGGAACATTTTCGATAGTGCGAACATTCATAGTCACATCTTCGCCAACTAGACCATCTCCTCTTGTTACAGCTTTTACTAGCTTACCATTCTCATAGTGCAACGCACAAGCCAGTCCATCCATTTTAATATCTGTAAAAAACTGTATTCGTTTCTGGTCTACACTAGAAAGCAACTTTTCGTTTCTAGAAAGCCAATCTTTGATTTCTTCTTCTGAAAAAACATCAGCAAGCGAAATCATTCGCCTTTCATGTCTCACTTTTTCGAATTTATCTAGCGGCTTACCAGCCACACGCTGAGTCGGAGAATCTGGAGTGACTAAATCTGGAAATTTTTCCTCGAGTACAGTAAGCTCATGCTTTAACGAATCTGCTGCCGACTCCGACATCGTAGATTCATCAAGTACATGGTAATGATATCTATAGTCGTTAATCAACTCGCGCAATTTCGCAATACGCACCTCCGCTTCGGCGCGGTTTAATTCTTTAGCACTCATACTCTAATTATACACTATTCTTCGTAATCTAGCAGCCGACGATAGTATAGATAAAGATAAGTAGTCGCATATACCGCTGTAAAACAAGTCATCAGAAGAAGTTCTAATGACACGAACGGAATTCCCGCAAGCCAATCAAAGACACTCTTAAGCCACAGGTCTAACGCAATTAGAGGTAACATTATGACTACCCAGAATATAATCATAATTATCGCAAGATATATTACTCTGATAATAAATTTAATTCGCCGACCAGCTAACAAATCTGAAGCGGTCTTAATAGCTATCATAGGATAAAGTCCCGGCGCCGAAACTGACACTAGTGCAACTAACGAACTAGAAACCAGATAGACTGACAAAATAGTCAAAAGCGCCGCGAATATAAAGAATATTAGCGCGTAAAACGGTGTCGAGAGAAAATCTGTTCTTACTGCTGCAGAATACGCAATTACAACTATCATGATTGGGATAGTTTCGACAAAAATTACTAAGGCTACTACTAGCGTAGAGAGCAGCGGCGCCAACGCATTATAAAGTCCATCACGCAATTTAATAATTTGTCCGCTTAAACGATGCCTTAATATATAAATCGTCACTAGCCAAATAATCAAGAAAATCAGCACCGTAAAAACTTGTTGTACTTCCGTTTTTCCTTGAGTCAAACCACCAGTTGCAATCGCAGAGACTAATAGTAACCCAGACTTGGTAAACGTACCAATATTTTCCATATTAATATCTTTTGAAGTTTCATCTATAGATTTCTGGAATTGAACGTAAACATCTTCATTCATCAAGCCAACGAGAATAATGCTTGATATAGTCATCAGCAAAATTAAAGGTAAAAATAGTTTCCAATTTTCAATAATAAGCTTAAATGACTTAATTGCGTGCGAAAAAAGCCCTGGCATCTCGATGTCTCGATTATAATCTTCTCTATATGAGCGTCTAAAAGAACGGTGCAAAGTTGTGCTAGGACGGCCACGCTTTTTACCCCATTGTTTTTCTCTAGCCATTTTAAAAGATTCACGAAAACTTCGATTTCTAGAATTTGTTCTTGGCATTTTCCAGCCTTTCGATGCGTTTTTCTATTGGTGGATGAGTACTGAATAAACTAGCAAATGTGCCTTTCTTAAGTGGCTCATTGATGTAGAGTGCCTCCGTGGCGGCGTTTTGGCGGCGCATCGGACGACTGTGCTCGTCGAGTTTCTTGAGCGCCGCAATCATTCCTTCCGGATAGCGCGTCAAATGCGCAGCCGATGCGTCCGCCAAGTATTCGCGCTCGCGCGATACCGCTAGCTGCGCTAGCGACGCCGCCAACGGCGCGAAAATTGAAGTAATCAAGATAATAATAGCACCTACTGGGCTGCGATCCTCGCTTCTGCTATCTCGCCACAGCATCCTAATACCAATATCCGATATAAAACCTACTACGCAAACCAACCCAAAAGTAATCATCGAAACCCGAATATCATAGTTCTTGACATGTGATAGCTCATGCGCCATGACCGCTTCCAGCTCTCTCTTGTCCATAATATTTAAAAGTCCCGTAGTCGCCGCTACGATAGCATGATCTGGGTCTTTCCCCGTAGCGAAAGCATTCGGCGCCGGATCATCAATAATGTACACTTTCGGCATCGGCAAACCAGCTGTTATAGTTAAATTCTCCACCGCATTATAAAGTTTAGGGTTATCCTTCTTCTCTATCTCCCGCGCTCCTGTCATCGCTACTGCAAGACTACTTGCAAAATGATATTGAAAAAGCGCATAAATCAACGCAAAAATCAGGATATAAGCTTCTACCCACCAATCTTCAAATACCCAAGCAAAAACACCGCCAATAATTCCGATTATAACCACGAAAAACATCATTATAAAAATCGTATTTCTCTTATTGGCGGCAATTTGCTTATACATTACAACCTCAAATTTCGCACATTTGTTCTTAATTAATGCACTTCAGAAGATGCAGCTATTAGAATTTTACCTCTGGGGCATCTTTAATTTTAGCCTTTTCATCCTCAGCGACATCATAATATTCGCGTGGTTTAAAACCAAATCCTTTGAATAAATTAACTGGGAACATTTTAATCTTAGTATTAAGTTCTTTGGCGCCAGCATTGTAAAAGCGACGAGCCGCCTGGACTTTATCTTCTGTATCTGATAGCTCCTCTTGTAGCTTCTGGAAATTCTTATCAGCTTTCAACTCTGGATAAGATTCCGACACTGCCATGATACGAGAAAGCGCGCCCATGAAAGACTTGTCTGCTTCAGCCGTATCTTTCACCGAGCGAGCGCCCATCATCTTTGCACGTGCTTCAGAAACCGCCTCAATCGCACCTTTCTCATGCTTAGCATACCCCTTAACTGTTTCTACTAAATTCGGAATCAAGTCCGAACGACGCTTCAACTGTACAGTAATATCTGACCAAGCCTCGTTCACTCTTTCATTAAGTTTAACTAATCCATTGTAACTACCCCACACAAAAACGATAACAAGTAGGATAATACACCCGATTACAATTGCAACTATCATTTAGTCTCCTTAAATTATTTTAACTACATTATATCACATCCATAGTATAACATAAACAAAAATTCAGAGTTTTACACTCCGAATGAACAATAATGGTGCGAATGAAGAGACTCTAACTCTCGACCTCTTCCTTGGCAAGGAAGCGCTCTAAACAACTGAGCTACATTCGCATGTCCATATACCCATATTATATAGAACATTCTAGATAAAATCAAGTGTCAAATTAAAACGAGCACAAGTAAAACATCAAATCAATTAAAATTAGAGCAACCGCAGATAAGAGAGTCATAAAACTAGATTATTTTTGAGGCGAATGTCCCTCAAAAATCTGGTCAGGAAATTTAACCGGATACTCTTCGCGCATGTCAGCAGTCAAATCTGAGACATATTCATCGAGACGTTCAGAAAAACGATTTTCTTGGATTTTACTTCTGTCAACCTCAATATCAGAGCCATTTTTACGTTTACAATTTGAATGCACTAAAATTAGATTATCAAAATAGTTGCTACCAAAATTACGGCGAGAAACGATATGCTCTACTCTAGCATTATGGACATTCGAAATCGGCTTCTTGCAAATTGCACAGACTCCGAACTGGGCATTATATTGTTCTTTCGTCCATTTTTTCATGATAGATTTCTTCTTCATTTTTTGGAAAATAAAACTTGCAAAATTCCAATATTCACCTCTCAAATCTAGAATCTGTTCTTTTTCCGCCTCAATTGCGGCTTTTTCTATCTCCGAATCCAAATCTTCCAAACCAGGAATTTCCGAAAAAAGGAATCTATATTCTTCAGTATTGAATTTTTTGCGTAGAACAATATATTTCTGCTTCAAATCAGGGCTAATTGAATTATTCATGTTCCGTCTCCAATATTAACTTAACAATCGCTTTTGCTGCTTCAGCATTACCAAGTTTAGTGATATTTACGGTCTGACCAGCAATATCGGCAATAGTTTGACTAACTCCACGTTTTAAAATTAAGTCATAGGTAACTGGTACTGGCAGAAGTTCGCTAGGTCGTGCATCCTGCACTAAACAGTCGGCAAAGTTATTTTTAAAATTATTCATTGTTTTATCCGCTATCATAATTACGGGTTTGCCGCATTCATGGTAGCGCACAGAGGAAGCGAAACTGCTACTTGCGCCACTTACCATCGCCAACTGGTCCGGTGCAAATTTAGCGATACTCTCTAATGATTCTTCCACTCTAAGTGCTAGAGCATTCGACGCATGGCTAATATTGACAATGAATTTTTTAGCGAAAAGCGGCTCCTCTGCTCCTTGGTAATAGATATAACTTTTTTTGATTTTGGTGCCATAGTCAAACAAAGTTAATATATTAATATCCTGCTCGAATTTTTCCGTAATTTCTTGAGCAGCATTTTCCAACTCCACCAGTAGTTTTGCCGGATCGGCGACCTCTGTGGCATTTAGATAGCATTCTGCAGGATCAAAATTGTGTTTAGCGCAAAAATCTAAAACAGTTTCATCGGGGAGAAGTTTAGATAGTGCTACTATCAAAGTTGCAGACAAATTTTTAGAAGTATTCATCATAATCCTCCTCGAACTCGGTTTCATATTCATCAAGCTCTACATTGTTCTTGCCAAGTTCTGTTTCGTTCTCATCAAATTCTTCTGCAATTTCTGATACATCTTCAGCGCTATCCATGTCTTCACTATCATTAATCTTAATTTTGACAGGAACACCAGCTTTTTCTAATGCATGTGCTACTTTTTCTACAATATAATAGTAGTCTTCTTCAGACAAACTTCTATACATATTGAACACCCTTCTTGCAAGATGAGGAAGACCATTCTCCAAAAACATTTCAATAATTTGCTTAGGCTTAATATCTGAATTTCCTACGGATGATTTTAACAACTCAGAAAACCAGCCTGTATTTAGAAAATCATACTCAGAAAATTCAGCTAAATAATCATAAAAGCCATTATCCAGAAGCCAAATAACACTCAGAAATTTTTCGATTTTGTCTTCTCCGCTAGCAATTTGTTGAACGGCAGATAAGGCATCTTCTGAATGTTCCGTATTGTTTGGAGTAGAAGCATCTACATCTATCGGCGCATACAAATACTCATTGTCAAAGTAATAATGCATCTTAGGCTCTAAGAGAGCTACTAACTTCTCATAGTTTGTTTTTTCTGCCCCATCATATGTCTTGAGATATTCTGTGGCGATATTTTTTGCGGTTTCATAATCAGCTTCAAGAATTTTTTCTTTAAGGACTGGGCCAGCAGATTTTATAGCTTCATCTTTAGCCCTTTTATAAAAATTTTCATACGCATATCCACCAAGTCCTAAATCTTTCAAATCGTATTCAATTTTGGCAGTACGAAAATTATAAGCATTAAGTAACTTTTTAATTTTCTCCATATTTTTAAAATCACGTCTGAAGTTTTGATATTCACGAGTCATTAGAAACGGCGTGTTATCATTCATTAATATGGTCGCGGCTATTTCGTCTGCAGTTTTAAAATCTAGCATCTTGAGGCTAGGAGCAACTTTGGCGGCTGAAGCATAAAAAAGCTTAGCCTTATTTGCAGCTGCTCTTAGACGTTCTGTTGGGGTCTGATCGCGAGTGTCACCTCTAGTCATAGCAATCATTTCGCCCGAAATATCGTCACTCATCTTCTATATTATAACATAAAATTGCCTATTTAAGCAATAGTTATAGCACTCCTTGATTACTTTGGCAAAAGTCTTGGAATAGTGGTGATTTTGTGCTAAAATGATAGAGACGGCGCTGTGGCGGAGTGGTTACGCAGAGGTCTGCAAAACCTTGTACACCGGTTCAATTCCGGTCGGCGCCTCCAAGCAAAATGAAAGCAAGTTTTCTTTTGCCTATTTGGCGCCTTAACCGCTCTTCAGCAGAGGTGGCACCTCCAAATTTCTACTACAATTTATGGCCGAGTGGCGGAATTGGTATACGCGTTCGACTTAAAATCGAATGACGAAAGTCATACGGGTTCAAGTCCCGTCTCGGCTACCAACGAAAGAAGCCCACAATATCGAGGGCTTTTTTCGTTGCAATTGCAAATAAGAAGCATGCGCTTATCGTATTATTATAAAAATTAATCTTCGGAGTCTTTACCAGTAACGTCTACAAGACTCACTTCTGCGGCCTTGATGAAATTCAAACCCTGTATAATGCGTGGTGCACAGAACTGCGCGCCAACCATACCGGCATTGACTACTACGTGGTTACCACTTTTCTTTTCCTTCCATGCGCCACGAACTTTACGAGGAAAAGGTCTCTTACCCGCACTATAGAAGCCACCATGAATTCCAAATTTTTCAAAAGCCTCATCTATACCACGTGGAACTATGCCACCATGGGTGTGCCCAAAAGACATGACATCAAATTCTTGTAATTTTTTTCCAAGCACAGGGGTAATAAGCGGTATATGCGCGGCAAACCAATTAATCTTGTCAGTTCCAAGATTAGAAAAATCATAATCTTTAATTTGTTTTTCGTAATTTTTAGCAGTCTCTTTATAGAGATATTTACCACTAGAAGTTTTATAAAGAATACAATCTTCATTTTGAAATGCTCCAAAAATTCTGATACCATCTAATTCTACCCATTCATTCATCAACAGTTTAACATTACATTTTTTACAAAGAGCAACATATCTAGGAATCGCAAATTCTTTTTTTACTTCGATAGGGTTAATCGGCGTGATATAATCATGGTTACCAAGAACAGCCACCGTAGGTGCAGCCTTAGAACAAATTTTAAGTTCGCGCATTAATTTCTTAAGAGAAGTTTCCCTACTGAGCTCTGTCGGGCTATCCATCAAATCGCCTTGAAGGATAATAACATCCGGCTCCGACTTTTCAATAGCCTCTTTTAGAAAAGTCGCTTGTCGATCAGAAACAATCGGGCTAATATGCCAGTCGCCAGTAAGCATTACCTTAATGGGTCGGACACTACGGCTAAGTTTTACCTGATGAAGACGAATCTTCAAAGTATTCGGCTCTTTTGACATGAATAAATTATACCAAATAATTTAATTTTTTACATTAGTTTTTTGCAATACCAAAAAAGCGCACCCCTTGTAGGGTGCACTTTAATTTTCTAGGTGAAACAATTCACAGCTAGAAAACTCCGTGAGCATTGGGCGGCTCTCAACTTCGTCCAATACTCTCTACTTACATTTTAGCATAGGCAAAAACGGTGTCAATATTGATTTTTTAGATTTTTTATATTCTAATTTTGTAGCATCATAACAGAGGTAATCCTCGCTATTTTATTGACTTTTTATAATAAGTATGCTATAATAAAAATATAAACTGGTCTTTTTCTGCCAGTCATTTTTTATTATCTAACTAAAATCCTGTTCGGTTTTTGCTATTGACCCAAATTCTGTTCGGTTTTCAGTTCGGTTTATGCTAATTTCCTAATTTTTCATGTATAATATACATATATAAGCGAGGATATTCATGAAAAAAGAAAAATTTAAGCGCAAATTTTTGAAATGGTGTGATGGATTTAGGCTCTCTGCTATGGGCATTGTACTAGCCAGTAAGAAATTTAAATTCTGGCTTATTTTCATTCTGTCATTTGTTGTTTTCGGCACGCTTCTTTCCCTACTCTCTGGCGGCATGGGTGCGGTTAACTTATTCTTCGCAACAGATCTTAACGGAAAACTCAGAATCATTTCGGATGGCTTTTTAGCATTATTTGGCATTGGTAGGACTTTCTCTGATTGGCTGCTGATTTTCTCAGTTTCAATCTTACAAGCACTACTGATTTCGCTCATTGTTCTAGTTTGGAAAAAGAAACGCACAAGGTCAGCAAAAGCTAAGAGCCAAGACAATATCTCAGAAAACGACAGAAACTCCACTAATGTCCAAAGTGCCGGCATAGTGGCTGGACTCGCTATTTTAGGAAGCGGCTGCCCGACTTGTGGTACGGCATTAATCACCCCGATACTTGGAGCAATCTTTTCTACCGGAAGTTATGCTCTAGCCAGCACCATTTCTAGCATCATCTTAGTTATTACGATTATTATAGCTGTTCTTTCCGTCAAAAAAGTTGGCGAGGAAGCGTATGTTATAATGATAGATGAAGAGTGGCAAAACAGTCATAACAAAAAGTAGAGCAGGAGGAAAATGAAAAGCAGAGCACTCACGACAACGATTTTTATAATAGTTTTATTACTACTAGGCGCGTTAATTATGTTTAACATGTACGGAGGCAGTAGTACAGAAGACCATGCTGACAAAGTCTGGAACGAAGGCACTACGCTCGGAAATATGGACGCAAAAAACTACTATATCATGTATACAGACTTAGCCTGCCCATATTGTGATGCATTTTCTAGGCAAATTGCAGAACACGAAGAAGAATTTATCACAGATTATATCGAAGGAAAAGATATCCTTTTCGAAGTACGCGTTACTGAATTCTTGAAACTCTACAGCGAACACAAGCCAAATATGTCTGAATGGTCAGCAGAAGGTGTATACTGCGCTAGAAACGAAGGGAAATTCTGGGAATATTATCATGCCGCACTGCGCTCACTCTGGGATGATTATCAATCTCAAGGCGTCGGCGCATCAAAGACTAGCCCAGCAATCACTAACATGACCGCAGACTACTGGCTAAACATCGGCCACAAACTTGGTTTGTCCTCTAATTTCGACACCTGTTTTAACGAACACCAAATGCTTCCAGAAATTCGAGCTAACACCGAGCGCGCCGCAAAAAATGTCGATGGTGGTTTGCCTTACTTCAAATTCGGAAGTTTCACGAATGGCGGTTTCGATACTAACTGGGGTTGGGACTACGTCAAACAATATCTTGACTCTGGGTTGAAAAAATAAGTAAAATATGGTATAATATAAATATGGATAACGAAGAACTTGTTAGCAAAAAACGCGCTTTAGAGTTATTTTCTGATAATATAATAGACAATTACGAGATAGGTACGACTCGTGGCTTACAGCAGATTCACAAATACCTATTTCAGGATATCTTCGACTTTGCAGGTCGAATCAGAGATGTGAATCTTTCTAAAAATAACTTTCGTTTCGCGCCAGCAATGTATCTAAAAGACGCTCTGCGCACCATTGACGCAATGCCACAAGCAACCTTTGACGAAATCGTTAAAAAATACGTAGAAATGAACGTTGCGCATCCATTTCGCGAAGGAAATGGCCGAGCAACTAGAATTTGGCTAGACCAAATTCTAAAAAAAGAGCTTGGCAAATGTATAGACTGGTCAAAAATTGATAAAACCGAATACCTTTCCGCCATGGAGCGCTCCCCAATAAACGATTTGGAAATTAAGACTTTACTTCAAAACGCTTTAACCGACAAAATTTCCGACCGCGAAGTCTATATGAGAGGGATACAGTCTTCGTACGCATATGAAGACTTAGACGAATACGATATTCATAAATTATAATTAAGCTTCGTACTGATAATGTCAGCTTGCCAATAATCTGACAATTATGGTTAAATAGCTACGCAGCGGACGTTAAAGCCATAAAATTTGGGACCTTGGCTATCTTGTGGATGAATAAGAGCCGTATTGAACCCTAAGCGATAAGCATCACTAGCATGAATAGAAGAAGTAGCATGCCATTGGTAACCAATTCCGTTGTTGTGGAAAGTGCCCATGCTAAAATAACCTGCATGTAAAAGATTAAACGGCTGTCCTACTAACGTTTGCCATTCAGAGTCTGAAGCGTGGTTTTCTGGAGAAATCCCATAAGCATTAACTAGATATCCCCAAGACTTATTAGCTCCCCCATCTGGATATTGTTTATTGGTGTAGTTAGTCGGTAGTCTCCAGTGCACAGGACAGATAGAGTTTGCAGCATCGCCATCGTTGGTGGTCATGCTAGATGTTCCACTTCCAGCAGTAGCAGCATACCAAGAATAGTACCAAGAGTCATAAGTACTGTCGTAAGCTGTATTACCATTCATAATACAAGCTGCGTTAGTGTTGCCATTTCCACATATAGCCCCAGTAGAAAACGTAATAGTATTTCCAGTAGTATTATTCACTCCAGTGTATGTCTTATTAGCTTCTAGCTTGAACTTCAGGTTTTCTGCCATCCAACAATTCCCATCAGCCATCTTTCTAACAGTGTATGTTTTACCGTCTCTAATGTCTGACAATGTGCTTTTTAAGACTATGGAAAATGAGGCCAAATTTGACTCCCACCATGTCTAAGTTCGCAAAAACTTAATGTCGTAAAATATAGAAAAATTTTGCAAAAAATGATTTTTTGTATGCTATAATCATAATTGGAATACATCTAGATTTTTACATAAACCCGTTTTTAACGGTGTCATTAGGACATCCGGGTTTATGTATCCAGATGTATTCCGCCTAGTGACACCGTTTTTGACTTTCGGTGTCCCAAATAAAATAAACGATAATGAGTTTTCATTATCTATGATTTAGGAGGCCAATGCCAAAAAGTATAGAGAAAAAATTGTTTATTGCTTCAGCTATTTTTGGTGTTCTTGGTGTTATATCAGCTTCTATAAGTAATATCCCTTCCGCTTCCGCCACAACTGATTCCTCTGCTTCTTCTGATGTTACGGTAACCTTGTCGGATATTATTGCTCTTAGGATATTAGATAGTACTGCTAGCTCAGAAATAAGTAGCCTAGTACTTAGTCTTACCCCTACCCCTAATGGTGTATTTACCAAAGGAAGCTTTAACGTAGAAGGCTCTACGTCTAATGTCACAGGCTATAAGCTATATATGACTAGTATTGGTACTAATCCAGTAAGTAATGATAGCAATAGCGGAGATAGTGGGGATAATAGTGGCGGTGATAGTACTACTGCTACCTATACTACAGACCTAGTTAACACAGACTCTAGTGTAACTGGAGATACTGGACTAATACCTACCTTAGTATTACCTTCTGGAGTAGATACTATTACAGAAGCAGAGTTTAGGGTAAGTAAT
>JAFWHA010000005.1 GCA_017512175.1 Candidatus Saccharimonadota bacterium | reverse complement strand
TTACATTAGCTCTATGAGTTGTCCTTCCGGCTATACTTGTTCTGGCTTTACTCCAGGTACTTCCGCTACTGGCTCGTATACTGTGACCGTAAAAAACAATGCCAAAACTGCTGGTGGTACAGTAACTATGGCAAGAAAAGGTAGAACATTTACCGTCACTCTTAACCAGCAAAGTGGCTCTGGTGGCACTGGCAGTGTTACTGCTACTTATGGTAGCGATATGCCGGGAATTACTAAGCCTAGTAGAACAGGATATACTTTTGGTGGATATTATACTGGTACCGGCGGTAGCGGCACCCAATACTACAATGCTAACGGTGCTAGCGTTAGAAACTGGGACAAGACTGCCGCTACTACTCTTTATGCGAAGTGGACACTAAATAACTACACTGTAAACATTACTGCAAATGGTACTACTGTGGGTGCAACTAGCTTATCTATTCCTTATGGTGGCTCTAAGACAGTAACAGTCTCTCCAGGTACAGGACATTACTTAAGTACTGCTACTTGTCCAGAAGGTTATACTTGTACTGGAGTCTCTACTGGAGAAACTGCTACAGGTGAGCAGACCATGACCGTTAAGAACAATAATACTGATGCAGGTGGAACTGTTACGTTTGGTAGGACTGCTATAAACTATACTGTAAATATCTCTGCTGGTAATATTACTAAGTCTGCTTCATCTGTAGTCGTTCCTTATGGCGGCTCTAAGACCTTCACTATTAAAGCAGCTTCTGGCTATTACATAAATAGCTTCTCCTGTCCAGAAGGCTATACTTGTTCAGGATATTCTACTGGTACTTCAGCCACAGCTCAGTATACAGTAACCGTTAAGAACAATAGCACTACATCAGGCGGTACCATTACTATTACCCAAACCTCAGCTTTCTTCACTATCTCTAACATGCAGCAAATGACTACTGCTATTTGTAATTCTGCCACTACTCCAGCTAAGACTGCTACCACTGCCGATACTAGTGGTAACCAAGGTGGAAACACCGCCTATTACCCACAAAGAACTCTAAAAGACACTAGAAACAATACCTCCTACGTAGTTAGAAAACTAGCAGATGGTAACTGTTGGATGAGTTCTAATCTAAAATTCCAGCTAGAAGCTAATAAGACATATACTGGCGTTGATAATACTACTGGAAATACTATTACGTTTTCTACTGGAAATGCTTGCAGTAATAATGGTGCTTGTATCATGAATGGCAACACTGCTTACAATAGTACTTATGATTCTTGGTACTATTCTTGGTATGCTGCTACGGCTGGTAGTGGAACATCTAGCATGACTACCAACGACGGAGATGCTACAAACTCTATCTGTCCAGCTCATTGGAGGTTACCGACTAATTATACCAATAAACAATATCCAGATGGTGGAGCAAATAAATCTTGGGGGACTTTAGTAAAAGCTTATGGGATTTCTCCAGAAAACCACGCTTCTGATACTGAGTATAAAACATTAGAAGCATTTCCATTCAACCTTCCGCGTGCCGGCTACTTCCGCTCGGGTGCCTTCCAGAATGTCGGCGGCGGTCACTGGTGGTCTTCTACTGCTGATAGTACTGCTACCAACGCTTACTACCTGGACTTCTACACGACGGGCGTCAACCCGCAGCACGGCTACGTCAAGTACTTCGGGTTTAATGTCCGTTGTGTCTCTATCTAACCCATTACCATCACATTTTTTGCCCCACCAGATACTTCTTATGTTATAATATAAATACAACTGGAGGAACACTAATTTCTGATTTCGCCAGAGATAGAAATATATCAGGTGGGCAGAAAAGGTTTATTTAGACAAAATGGCAAAGAAAAAAGCAAAGTCAAGGAGAAAGGTAGACAGAGATCCAGCCCCAGAACATGAACTTCCGGGAGGTTTTTGGCGACAAGTTTTAGCAGTACTCATGCTAGCGCTAGCAGTATTTTTCGTAATGACTTGGTTTGGTAGTGGAGGTGAGTTATTAAACAACGTCGATTCCGCTATTTTCTTTCTGATCGGCTACGCTAAATTTCTCATGCCTATTTTGTTGGTCTATCTCGCAATTAATATCTTTAGAAGTGAAGATAATAGGTTATCCGTAGCCATGTGGGTGGCTTCTATTCTAATGATTGTCTGGGCGGCTGGTGTAACCGGTATTCCTACTATCGGTAAGGAGAATCCAACTGGTGGCGTGCTCGGAGAAGGTTTAAACATCCTTGCCACTAAGATTCTCGATCCAGGAGTTGTAGTATTCATCTACATAGTTTTAATTTTTATCACTGCACTTTTCATCCTTCAAGTATCGCCAAAGGCTGTGTTTAAAGGTCTAGTTAACCTACTTAGACCAGGGAAGCGCGAAGAAGATGTAGCGAACGCTAAAGTTGCTCGTGCAGCAGAAAAAGCCGGCAAAGGTGGCGACTTAGAAATCAAGGTTAATTCTGGCGTTGCTACTGTAGATACTACAGACGTTTCCAAGATGAAAGTTACTAAGCCAAAGGCTGAAGCCTCTAAGCCAGTAGAAGAAAAAGCCCTTGTCGCTATCTCTGATCCAGATTGGAAGATGCCAAGTCTAGACCTTCTAGAGAAGAAGCAATCCCCAGCCGATCCAGGCAATCATCAGCAGAACGCCTTCATTATTAAATCAACCCTTGCAGAGTTCGGTATTGATGTCGAAATGGAAGGGGCTAATGTTGGTCCGCGTGTTACTCAATATACCATGAAACCACCTTCCGGTGTTAATCTGTCAAAGATTCTCGCTCGCGACAAGGAGTTAGCCCTAAATCTCGCTGTAGATAAAATTCGTATCGAAGCACCGATTCCAGGCACTAGGTCTGTAGGTGTAGAAATTCCGAACGTTAAGTCTGCAGACGTTAGACTACGGGGCATTCTCGAAAGTGATGAATGGAAAACTGCAGATGGCCCACTAACCTTCGCGGTAGGGAAGGATATTTCTGGTAAGAGCGTAGTTGCAGACCTTGCTGACATGAGACACTTACTAATCGCCGGTACTACCGGCTCTGGTAAGTCTGTAATGACTAACACTCTAATTTCTTCGCTTCTTTATCGTAATGCTCCAAGCGACATGAAGTTAATCATCGTCGATCCAAAGCAAGTAGAAATGGTGCAGTATAACGACATACCACATCTTCTCACCCCGATTATCAATTCCGTTGACAAAGCCCTTTCCGCCATGAAATGGTCTGTCAATGAGATGGAGAGGCGCTATACCTTAATGGCAGAAGAAAAAGTTAAAAACATCCAAGATTACAACAAGAAGATGGCCAAAAAAGGCGGAAAAGTTACTGTTAAAGATGAAGATGGCAACGATCAGAAACATGACGGTGGTAAAATGCCATACATTGTCATTGTTATTGATGAGATGGCCGATCTCATGATGATGGCTGGAAAAGATCTAGAGATGCTCATCGTGCGTATTGCTCAGAAAGGACGTGCCGCCGGCATCCATCTTGTTCTTGCTACTCAGAGGCCAGAGGTTAAAGTTATTACCGGTCTAATTAAGGCTAACATCCCAAGCCGCATCGCTTTCGCAGTCGGCTCACAGATGGACTCTCGTATCATGCTCGATATGGGTGGGGCAGAGAAATTACTGGGCAAAGGCGACATGCTGATGTTGACCACTGCCATGATGGGTAAACCTCGTAGGATTCAAGGCGCTTGGACTTCAGACGAAGACATTAATAATCTTACTAATTTTCTCCGCGAGCAAAGACCACCAGATTATAATGATGATGTTGTCTCTCAGGCCGTACAGATTAAAGGGCTTGGACCAGCTGACGGCGGTAGTATCGGCGATCTCGGTAGAAAATTTGATCCTAACGACCCAATTGTCAGAAAAGCCGTAGAAATCACGCTTTCAAAAGGTAAGTTTTCTACTGCGTCCTTGCAGGCGTATCTTGGAAAAGGGCATGGTTTCGTAGCTGGGTTAGCGATTTGGCTAGAGCAAATTGGGGTAATTGGCGAGCCAAACGGCAATAAACCTCGCGATGTCCTAATCTCCTCGATGGAAGAGTTTGATGAGCTAGCTGGGGCCTAATGTTGTAAAAATTACAACATTATGATTTTCGGAATAAATTTTAGTATATTCAAAGACGAAGAGATAATATCAGCATATAAAACACAGGGGTAATAATCTAAAATTTTTTACCCATACCACAAATTCAAATTCTGATAAAGCATTAGCCTGTTAAATTACAAAAATAACGAGCTAATGCTTGGATAGATTTTTGATTTCACGCATACTTGGAGCAGGTGGGCGTACTTTTCGGAAAATGCTATACGGCAAGCCTTGTACGGCACTTTGGGTTGGGTGCCAGTCTTGTGCAGTAGCCCATTTAGCAAAAATACACTATGACAAGGGTTAATTCTAGATAAAAACCTCTTACAGTGAAGCAAAAAGCATGCAGCCATAGATTCTCTTAACTTAATTTTGCAAAGGACCTAGGGAATAAAATAAGATAGTAAAGAGAGCCCTAAGAAGTTCTTGCAAAAATAAGAGAACTGATGTATAATAATACAGATATAAAAACTCAGCAAGTGAGTCTAGAGCTGCATTTGCTTTAACCAAAGGAGTAACAATTTATGCGACAGTATGAACTTACTGTACTAATTCATCCGGATCTCGAGATGAATTTGCAGCCTGCACTCGACAAAGTCAAGAAAATTGTCGACGATGCTGGTGGCAAAATTACTAAAGAAGCTAACGAAGGAAAAAAGCGCTTAGCGTATAAGATTGCCAAGCAAGAGTTTGCAGTCTATTATTACTTCGAGCTCGACTTGCCTGACGATAATAAAATGGCAAAAAAGGTTGCAAGCAACTTAGATATTGCCGATGAAATCATCAGGTATCTTCTAGTAAAGGTTGATGAAAATCGCCTAAAGATGGAAGCAAAGCGCAAAGAGCGCAAAGGTGCTGCGGACACTGACAGTGAAGAATCCGCAAATAATGAGGAGGAATAAATTATGGCAAGAGGCTTTTCAAAAGCTATTATCAGCGGTAACTTAACACGTGATCCAGAACTCAGAAGCACACCTAGTGGTGCTAAAGTGTGTTCTTTCACCGTAGCTGTCAATCGTACTTACAAGGATGCAAATGGTGCAAACCAAGAATCAGTATCATTTATCGATTGTTCTGCTTGGAATAGGCTTGCTGAAGTGATTCAGCAATACGGTAAGAAAGGAAGCGGAGTGCTAGTATGTGGCCGTCTCGATCAGAGAAGTTGGGATGACAAGAATACTGGACAGAAGCGTTCTCGTGTAGAAATTGTAGTAGAAGACTTCAATTTCATTGGTGGAGCTGATGGTAGTAGCAGGAATTCTGCAGTTAACGCCTCGGATGATGGAAATAATAATACTTCAGATGATATCGCTCCAGACGACATCCCAGATGATGGCGGAGAAGTATCACTGGACGAGATTCCATTTTAATTTAAGGAAGAAATAGTAGAAAGGAAAATATGCGCAAGACTAAAAACGACCCAACTCTTTACTTCGACTATCGCGACGTAAAGACTTTGCAGAGATATGTTGATGCTTATGGCAGACTAGAGCCAATTTCTAAAACTGGCCTTACTCAAAAGCAACAAAGACAGCTAGCAGTAGCTGTTAAACGTGCTCGTCATCTAGCACTTTTGCCATTTGTAGCATAAAAATATCTTGAAAGGGAAAATATGTACGGACCAACAGATCTAAAAAAGAACGTGTTGATTACTTTGGATGGCCAACCATACAAAGTAGTAGAGTATTCTCAAAAAGTTATGGGAAGGGGTGGCTCTATTGTCAATGTTAAAGTTAAAAATTTAATTACTGGAGCACTTTTGCCTAAAACTTTCAAAGGCCAAGAGAAAATTGAGCCAGCAGAAGTAACTACTCATAAAGTTCAATATCTATACAAGGATGATGAAAAATTCTATTTCATGGATCCAGAAAGTTTCGAACAATACGAGCTTTCATCTGAAATGGTAGGCGATATGGCTGATTTTATGCGTGATGGTGATGAGATGGAAATTCAATTCTACAATGGTACACCAATCAACTTAGTGCTACCTAAGAATTTATGGCTCAAAGTAACTTACACCGAGAACGCTGTAAAAGGCGATACTTCTACATCTATTACTAAGGATGCTACTTTGGAAACTGGTGTCGTAGTCAAAGTCCCAGCTTTCATCAAAGAAGGTGATATAGTAAGTATTGATACTGAAACGCGCGAATATCGTGAACGTCAAAGCAAATAAGTAGGCCATATGGTCAGGGGCAGAATCAAGCTAAAACAAGCAACTGAAGCGTTTAGTTTTGATTTTCGTGGCAAAACAGTACTAGATATCGGCTCCTCGACAGGAGGCTTTACCGAGTATGCGCTAGAAAGAGGCGCCAGTAAAGTCATCGCCATTGAAAAAGGTACGAATCAAATGATGGAGCCACTAAAAAATGACTCTAGGGTAGAACTTCATGAAAAGACCAACATTTTTGGTGTCGTCTCGAAAAGAGCACTAGAAGATGGCGTCTCCGACAGCTCTAGCGCTACTGAGCCTAACACGGAAGTACCAAAGTTAATCATAGAGTCTCCAGACGTTATCCTAGCAGACGTAAGTTTCATTAGTCTTAAGAAAGTTTTATCTTACGTCAAAAAGTTTATTGCTGCAAAAGAAACAGAGTTTCTAGTAATGCTAAAACCGCAATTCGAAGCAAATTCTAAAGAGTTATTGAACGGTATAGTCAAAAACGAAAAAATAAGACGAAACATCATCAAAGACTTTGAATTCTATCTGAAACAAAATGACTTTATAATTCTTAAAAAACACGATAATGAGCTTGCTGGTAAAAACGGTAACAGGGAAAGATTCTATTTGCTAAAATTAGCAAAAAGTAGAATTTTGAAGTCTTAATTCTCAAGTTGATTCTCTTGACACTTGAAACGCTCAAGCTTATAATAATACTATGAGCTTATTGCATGGAGTGGGCGAATTCTTCGCACTGGACATTGGGACGAGCGCGATGCGTTTAGTGCAACTCGACGGGGACGCCCAGCACGGGTTTCAATTGATTAGATACGCTTATGTGCCAATCGATCCGAGAACTGCTCAAGATACAAGTGAATCTGGTCAAAGAAGGATGGGGGAAATAATTTTGGGTGCCATGAAGCAAGCTGGTATTAAGACAAAGAACGTAGCAATAGGTCTTCCAGCAGGAAAGACCTATACCGCCGTTATCGAAGTCCCTAATCAAACCGAAAAAGAACTTAAAAAGACGATTAAATATGAGCTCGACCAATACATTCCGATGGCTGTAGATGAGGCAGAAGTTGACTACGCAGTACTTGGCCCTAGCCCAAACGATCCTACAAAAGCAGAAGTCTTATTATCGTCTACGGCTATAGACTACGCAGAGAGTAGGATGGAAATGATTGAACGATTAGGTCTGAATGTTATTGCTCAGGAGCCAGAGCCGATTGCTATGACTAGATCGCTAGCTCCAGTAGGCTCTCAAGATGCTAGAATTATTGTCGACCTCGGTGAGACATCTACTGATTTGGTTGTAGTATATAAGGGTGCACCACGATTAGTGCGCTCAATTCCAGGTGGACTTTCTGCACTAGTCAAGACCGTATCTACTACCTTGAATGTAAGAGAAGACCAAGCCAGAAGGTTTATCCTGAAATTTGGTTTAGCCCAAGACAAGCTCGAAGGTCAAGTGTTCAAAGCGCTAGATGGCAATCTAGAAAGTTTTGCTCAAGAGCTTACTAAGTCTGTCAGATTCTTCCAGAATAAGTATGTTGGTGCTCCAGTGCTTGGAATTGTTCTTTCCGGTTTTGCTGGTGTTATTCCATTTATTGCAGAGTATATAGAAGTCAAAACAAACGTGCAAACCATTCAGGGCAATCCATGGCAATTAGTGCAAGTTACTCCCGACCAACAACAGGCGCTTGTAGGAGTAGCAAGCGAGTTCGCTGTTGCGTTAGGACTCGCAGAAAGGAGTAACAGCTAATGTTCCAGAATATAGCAGAATGGGCTAAAAAAGAATGGAAATCTACGCTTAAAGCCTTTGGCATTAAGCCAAAAGAACAGCCGAACATGATGACGGAACAGGCTAAGACCTATGAAATTAATCTCGTTCCAGAAGTCAAACGCCGAATGATTAAAGCCATGAGATTCCGCAACTTAGCACTTTTCGTCTCAATCATTTTGACAGCCGCTGCAGGTGGTACAGTTATGATTATGGCTACCATCTGGGAAGGCCAGAATATTGCCATGAGCAGCCAAGACACAAGACTGAAAAATATGTCAGACAAGTTGAATTCGTATGATAGCTTGGGTGAATTCTTAACTATCCAAAATCAGCTTAATAACATCGATGAAATTAATTCCAATAAAAAAGTTCTATCTAGAGTTTTCTCAATTCTTGGCACCATCTTACCATCTGGTCCAGATGTAATTTCTATTTCCGAGTTATCAGTTGACCTTGCTACTAACCAAATTAGATTTGATGCGCAAGCTGATGCAAAAGTTTCTCCATACATTGATTATCGCGTGCTAGAGTCATTCAAAAAAGGCGTAAGCCTTATGAAATACGACTATGGTCGTTATGTCGATGCTGAGGACAACGACATTCCGACTCGTTGCATTGTCGAAACTGGCGCTGATGGCAACATTTTGACAGAGGAAGAAAAAGTCGGAGGGGTTGTCGATAAATATGTCTATGCGTATTGGCTAAAAGGCAAACGTGGGTGTGATCCTGCTAAAGAAGAGCTTGGAGAAGATGAAGAAGAACAAGGTGCCGTCGTCTTGCAAAATAGCAGTATCACAAATAATAGCGCAAGTAATCCAGTAAATAATATGCTCTCAGATTTTGCTGTTACCGGCCAAGATGCCAATACGGAAACTTCCACAGAAGATGAGGAAATGACTGCGGAAGAAATGGCTAAAATGATTGAAGATGCATATAACGCAAAATTAGATAAACTTGATGACTACGGCAAAGAACTCGCCAGAGATCAGCTCAACAGCGGCGTTCATATGAATGATGTAGAAGTCATCAAAATCTATCGTAGTCCAAAATTCTCCGAATGGTACAAGGAAGGACATATGGATGAATCAGGTACCATTACGGGAATCCCACACTTCAATAGCGAATGTATTGTTTACAGTGGCGCAGATGTAGGCACAGGTATGCGTTGGACCTCTAATAATGATTGCATGCTCTCCACTGAGGCTGTATCTATCAGAGATTCGTCAAACGGACGTAACTCTGACGGCGATTTAGTGTTAAGATTTTCAGCTACTATTACTCTTGATGAAAATGTATTCAAGTTTATCAATAAGCATGTTATGGCAATTTCTCCTACTGGACAAAACGTTACTGACTCATACGTACAAATTCAAAGTATGTTTGCAGAAAGAGCAGCAGACTGTTCTGATGGCGATGTGGTCTGCACGACAGCTACGACGGACTTAAATACAGAAGGGAGTAATGAATAATGGCAGATTCAGATAATAATCCAAATGGACCAGCAATTTCAAAGCGTATTAAAATCTCTAAGACTCAACAGGAGACGCTGCTTATCGTACTAATTGCTGCGGTAGTACTTGGTATTTGCGGAGTGCTAGCAGTTTACTTTGGAAAATATATTGGTTTTAATTCCAAGGTAATAGAGGCAAAAGATAGTGCTATTGCTGATTACGAAAAGACTATTCAGAATATCGGTTTATGTAAAGACTCCGATAGAGATGGTAAATTCTCTGACGAAGAAATTAGAAAGTGTAATCCAGACACATTGGACAGTAATAGCATGCCAGGCTCACTTAGGTATAACGTGATGGTTAATATGGCAAATAATACTGACCTCGAAAGCGTTGCAAGGGATAGCCAGAAAGATTGTTACGATTCAGCTGGCGATAAAATCGATTGGCAAGAAAAATTTGACGATACTGAAAATGACGAAGAAAAAGCGAGATATCTTTCTATGCTGAAAATGTGTTCTGCTCTTCGTGTAGTTCCAGATGCTTTGCCAGCTCAGGCTAATGAGGAAGCTTTGATGTCATCTCTAAACCAAATCTTTAATATTTCCGCTTGGGACCCAGAAGCTCTCTCTCCGTCAGGAAATGTCGTGAGCAGTACAGAAGGCTTATCTACGATTCCTGTATCGCTCTCCGTAGAATCTAAAAGTGATGTTACTACTACTGTGCTAAATAACATTGAACGTTCTATCAGAACTTTCGATCTTCAGACTGCAACTGTTTCTTGGAGTGGTAATGATTCATTGTCGTTACAGTCGCAAGGAGTGGCATATTACACTGAAGATGCGGACGTAGTCGAAACCACCAAAACAGTATACGCAACCAATGACGCAAAGAAAAAAACGAGCCAAACAAGCTCTTCGGGGAGTAAATAAATGAGACAATCAGACATTTTTACGGTAATCATCGTTGCAACTATTGGCACAATAGCGGCGGCAGTTCTATGTAATTTAATTCTTGGCGATCCAAACGAAAAAACCGTATCGTTCAAGACCGTAGAAGTAGTAGAAGCTACTCTAGCACAACCAGATCCAGAAGTATTTAACGTGGAAGCTATTAACCCAACAGTAGAGGTCTACGTCGGCGAATGTGAGGACGTAGATCAAGACGGTAATTTGAACGAAGCAGAATTAATCGCTTGCGGGCGTTCAGATGCTGTGACAAAAACTCCAAGTGGAGGGGACAGCGATAACGCTGGCAACGAGGGAGAGTAAAAGTGGCACTCCTCACTCGTGAAACACAAGATAAGGTTATCAAGCTTCTCATCGACGAGGGGCTAGCTGATGCTAATACTGTAAAAACTGCCACAGAAGAAGCTGCCAGGAATAAGCAGCCTCTAATAGCATATCTTACTTCCAAAGGGATAATTAATACCGAAATGGTAGCCCACGCTACCGCAGCGGTAATTGGCGTGCAATACATTGACCTTAAAAACGTCACCATGGATAGGGAGATGCTCCTCAACCTTCCGCAGGACGTAGCCACGCGTAGTATGGTGGTGCCAGTTGGAGAAGTGAACGGGCAGCTAATCGTTGCCATGATTGACGTCACTAACGTTCAAGCTACCGACTATCTTTCTACGCTTACTGGTAGACCAATTAAAGCAGTTATGTCTTCAGAAGAGGGAATCAAACAAGTATTAGCGCAATACGTTGGCGATTTCTCCTCTGTAAAACAAGCCGTTAAATCTACGAATGAAGAGATAAGACAACAGGCCTCCGATGTCAAAACTATCACTCAGGATTCTCCAATTTCAAAGGCTCTAACTTCTATTTTAGATTTTGCTATCAAATCAAAAGCATCTGATATCCACATTGAGCCGCTAGAAAATTCTTTGGTAATTAGATGTAGAATTGATGGTGTTTTAAGACAGGTAATGGAGCTTCCGAAATCGATTGAGCCAGCTTTAGTTAGCCGTATAAAAATTTTATCCGATCTTAAAATCGATGAGCACCGTGTTCCACAAGATGGTCAGTTCGCCGTAAAAATTGGCGACAAGGAAGTGGACCTTCGTATCGCAATTGCACCAGTTGTTTGGGGCGAGCAAGTAGTAATTAGGCTTCTTGACAAAACTGGCACCACAATGGATATCGAGCAGATGGGCATGACAGGTAGAGCGCTTCGCATGGTTCTAGAAGGGATTTCTAAGCCAAACGGTATGATTTTGACTTCTGGACCTACTGGCTCGGGTAAATCCACCACTCTCTATGCTTTAATTAAAAAGATTAAAGATGTAAAAATCAATATCGTAACCCTTGAGGACCCGGTAGAGTACAAGATGGACGGCGTAAATCAGATACAAGTAAACGTGGATGCAGGCTTAACATTCGCTTCTGGTCTACGTTCAATTTTACGTCAGGACCCAGATGTTATTATGGTCGGCGAGATTCGTGATTCAGAAACGGCCAATCTAGCAGTGCAAGCAGCGCTTACTGGACATCTAGTATTTTCCACGCTCCATACCAACTCTGCAGCGGGTATTTTGCCGAGGCTCCTAGAGATGGAAATCGAGCCATTCTTAATTGCTTCCACCCTCAATACTGTTATTGGTCAGAGGCTTGTGCGCCGTGTCACCGAAAAAAGGACAGCCTATACATCATCTGAACTAGAAACTAGGGAATTGAATGAGGTTGTCGGCGGCATTTTACCAAAAGACCAATCGCAGGTAGCAGCCGTATCAGAGAGCTTAGGATATCCAGGTTTACCAGTAATGAATAACAAAGGCTATACTCTTGTAAAAGGTTTTGATGACAAAGACTCACCAGGTGGATATAAAGGGCGCGCTGGTCTTTATGAAACTATTACAGTTGATGACGACATCCAAAAGCTGATTGTAGCACACGCCACTTCTGCCGACATTATGAAAGTAGCCAAGATGAAAGGCACAGTGACAATGAGACAGGACGGGATGCTTAAAGCTCTATCTGGAATTACCACTATGACAGAAGTTAATCGCGTTGCTTCAGATTTAGCCTAGAATCTTGTATACAAAAAATAATTCTTATGGTAAAATATACCTATGGACAATAGTGGGCAGGTAAATACACAAACACAACCTTTAATGGGAGCACAACCGATGCCAGCTGCACAGCCAGTGATGCCATCTATGGGCGCGCAGCCAGTAAGTGGACAGCCAGCGATGGGTGCCCAACCAGTAATGCCTCCTACGTCGGCACCAATTGCTATGCCGACCCCAACTCCAGTGGAGAATTCCCCAGCTGCAAAATCGGCACAGGTTGGAGAAGGACTAGCTGCTACTAACGGCGCAGCTACTCCGGCAAAAAACGTCAGAATAGAGACGCTGCTAGAAGAATGTGTCAAGCGTAATGCCTCAGATCTTCATATCCAAGTGGGCCTACCACCGATTCTACGCGTGGACGGGGCACTCGTACCTATTGCCGGAATTTCTGTATTGACTGAAGAAGTTATCCAGAAATTAATCTTTTCTACCCTAGATTCCGAACAAAGAGAAGTGCTTTCTAAAGACAAAGAATTTGACTACTCATTTGCCTTTGGCGAAGTTGCAAGATTTCGTGTTAATGCATTTCAAGAACGTGGTAATTTGGCCGCAGCCTTCCGTCTTATTCCTAACAAAATGCCTACACTAGCAGATTTAGGTTTACCGCAAGTTGTATCTACGTTCGCAAACTATTCGCAAGGGCTAGTACTAGTTACTGGGCCAACAGGCTCTGGTAAATCTACCACGTTAGCAGCTCTTATTGACAAAATTAACCAAGAACGCGCGGAGCACATCATTACAATTGAAGACCCAATCGAGTTTACCCATAAGTCGAAGAAATCTGTTGTCGTACAGAGGGAAGTTCATTACGATACTTATTCTTTCGCTAGAGCACTTAAATCTGTACTTCGCCAGGATCCAGATGTCGTTCTTCTAGGCGAGATGCGTGATCTAGAATCTATGCAAAGTGCAATCACTACTGCAGAAACTGGCCACTTAGTATTCGCAACGCTCCACACCAACTCTGCAGCTCAATCAGTCGATCGTATCGTCGACGTCTTCCCAGCAGAGCAACAGCCAAGAATTCGTACACAACTCGCTTCAATTCTAATGGCGATTTGTTCGCAGCGTCTAGTTCCTGCCATTGGCGGCGGACGTATTGCTGCATGTGAAATCCTAGTCGCAAACACGGCAGTCCGTTCAATCATCCGTGAAGGCAAAACCCACCAGCTTGATACTGCTATTCAGACTGGAGTTAACGAAGGTATGCAGACGATGGACAGAACTCTAGCAAAATTAGTCCAACAGGGAACTGTCACTTTCGACAACGCCCTAGAATACGCAGTAGATCCAACTGAATTCAAGAGGTTAGCACAAGGTTAATCTTTAAAGAAGGTGCTAAAAAGCAATGCGAAGATTCAACTACAGGGCAAAAGATAGCAAGACTGGCAAATCCGTTAAGGGTGTTATTCAGGCTGAAAACGAACGTTCTGCTGGTAAGCTATTACTAGATCAGGGCTATATACCAGACACTATTGAAGAAGAGGATACTAGCAGCATCTTCGCAAAACTTTCATCTAAGGTTTCTGGTAAAGACAAAATCATCTTCACAAGACAGTTTGCAACTTTAGTCGGTGCAGGCTTGCCACTATCAAACGCTTTAAGAACTTTAGTTGAACAGACCGAAAGTAAGCCGATGCGCAGAGTAATTGAGGATATTCTCTCCCAGGTAGAAGCTGGTAAAACTTTGATGGAAGCTTGTTCAAAGCACCCTGATGTTTTTGACCAAGTCTACCTTTCGCTTATTCAAGCTGGTGAGGCATCTGGTACGCTGGACTTAGCCCTCAAACGCCTAGCCGATCAGAAGGAAAAAGATGAGAACATGATTTCCAAAATTCGTGGAGCTATGACTTATCCAGCAATTGTGCTTTTCGTAATTGTCGCTGTAGTTGTATTCATGATGGTAATGGTCGTCCCACAGGTGGAAAACTTATACGCCGATCTTGGTCAAGAGCTCCCAGTTGCAACGCAAATTCTAGTAGCAATTTCTAATTTCGTAGTTAATCAGTGGTATGTAGTATTAATCGCCTTAGCACTTATGATTTGGTTGTTCATCCAATTCAGAAAGACTGACACCGGAAGAAGGTGGCTTGATTTATTCAAGCTAAACGTCCCAATCTTCAAAAATCTATTCTTGCGCCTTTATAATGCTAGGTTTGCTAGAACGATGCAGATGCTCTTGTCTACTGGTGTGGCATTGCTTGATTCTATGCGGATGTCTGGTGATGCGACCAATAACGTAGTGTACGAAGAACAAATTACTATGGCACAGGAAAAAGTCCAAGCTGGTAAGCCATTGTCAGATGCCTTAAAAGACAAAAAATACATGATGCCACTCGTACCACAAATGTCTTCCATCGGTGAAGAATCAGGTAAAATCGACGAAATGCTTGGTAAGGCAGCTCAGGTGTATGAAGACGAGCTAGACGAGCAAATCGCCGCAATTTCTACTATGATTGAGCCAATCTTGATGGTGATTATGGCACTCCTCATTGGTGGTATCGTTCTTGCCGTCCTCTTCCCAATCTATAGCCTCGTTAACTCGGTAGGGTAGAATTAGCATAATTTGCTAGCTATTTCGTAAAACAGAATCGGGTGATTTGTTAAGTATTTTTTTGCAACTTTTAGATATCATTTTAATAAAAAATGATTTAGCGCTTGACAATAAAAATTCAATTGTATACAATTAAATTATAAATTAATGGAGAATGACATGAAAACAATTTATGATTTTAAAGTTAAAAACAGAGAGGGAAAAGACATCTCCTTGAGCGATTTTAAGGGAAAGGTGCTCTTAATTGTGAACACTGCTACTGGCTGCGGTTTCACCCCACAGTACGAAGGCCTAGAAGATCTTTATAAAAAATACCATGCAAAAGGTCTAGAGATTTTAGATTTTCCTTGCAACCAATTTGGACATCAAGCACCAGGTACAGATTCAGAAATTCATGAATTTTGCACTGCAAAGTATCAGACTTCTTTTGATCAATTTAAGAAAGTTGAAGTAAATGGTGATCAAGCCGATCCACTTTGGAATTATTTAAAAGAGCAAATTCAAGATGAAGAGGTGCATGGTATTAAAAATAAAATGGCCATGAAAGCCATAGCAAAAATTGGTGGCGCTACAAAAGAAAAAGGTTTTATCAAATGGAACTTCACTAAATTCTTAGTGGATAGAAACGGCAACGTAGTAGAAAGATTCTCACCAACTACTACACCAAAAGAATTTGAAGACGAAGTTGCAAAATTAATTTCAGAAAAGTAGGACGACATGTACGATATTATCATAATAGGCGCAGGCCCAGCAGGACTAACCGCTGCTATCTACGGACTTAGAGCAGGGAAGAATGTATTGGTATTAGAAAGCAAAGCCTTTGGTGGGCAAATTATCAATGCAGAGAAAGTAGAAAACTACCCTGGAATAGCAGAAATATCTGGTGCGCAGCTCGCTACGAATATGTATAATCAAGTAAAAGAGCTCGGTGGCGATATTAAATTTGAAAAGGCTATTGGCATTGAGCAAAACAATGAGACTAAGATTGTTAAAACGGACGAAGGCGAATATCAAACAAAAGCGATAATTCTAGCTACCGGTGCAGAGAACAGGAAACTCGGCATCCCGAGAGAAGATGAACTAATCGGTAAAGGTGTATCATATTGTGCTACTTGCGATGGGCACTTCTATAAAGACAAGGATGTAGTAGTTGTAGGTGGTGGAAGCACTGCCCTGCAAGATGCATTGTATCTTTCCAATTTAGCGAACAAAGTCTATCTAGTGCATAGGAGAGATGAATTTAGAGGAGAACATGCCTATGTTGAAGAGATCAAGAAGAAAACTAATGTCGAACTCGTATTAAAATCAAATGTCGTAAAACTTTTAGGAGAGCCGAAGCTGACCGCAGTAATTGTAGCGAACGATGCTGGAACTGAGCGAGAAATTCCAGCTGATGGTATTTTCATAGCGGTAGGTTATGTCCCACAGAATCAAGATTTTGCCAAAGTTATAGATTTGGATGAGGCAGGCTATATAGCAACTTCCGATGGTGTACATACTAGTATTCCTGGAATTTACGTAGCAGGAGATGCTAGAGCAAAAGAATTAAAACAATTAACTACCGCAGTAAGTGACGGCTCCATCGCAGCCGATACTGCAGTGAAGGAGATAAAATGAGTGTTAAAGTATTAACTAAAGAAAATTTTGAAACAGAAATTTCAGAAGGTAAAGTCCTAGTAGATTGTTATGCAGATTGGTGCGGACCATGCCAAATTTTGTCACCGATCATCGATGAACTTTCTGAAGATATAACAGATTGCAAATTCGCTAAATTAAATATTGATGATGAGCCAGAAATCGCTGAGCAATATGAAGTCATGTCAATTCCAACTCTGCTATTTTTTGAAGATGGAGAGCTAAAACAAACCCTAGTTGGGCTGAAATCAAAAAACGAGCTAAGAAAAATCATAATAGGAGAAGAATAAGTGCCAAGTATTAAGAGGATGGACAGGTGTTTGAGGCTCGACCATCAGCTCTGTTTTCCGATGTATGCCGCATCAAAGGAAATTATTAGAAAATATACTCCATATCTCAAGGAAATAGATTTAACTTATACGCAGTACATAGTAATGCTTGTTTTATGGGAGCAAGAACGAATTTCAATGCGAGAGCTAGGAGAAAGACTCTATCTCGACTCTGGTACTCTTACTCCACTTCTAGTTAAGTTAGAGAAGAAAGGTTTGCTCGTTAGAGAGAGGAGCAAAACCGACGAGAGGATAATGGAAATAACGGCTACAGATAAGGGAATAGGTCTTAAGGTAAAATCTAGAAAAATCCCAAAAGAAATTGGCAAGTGCCTAAATTTGAGTCCAAAAGAAGCATATGAGCTCTCCAAGATTTTGAAAAAGATATTGAAAAATACAACAGAGTAGTGTATAATTTCACTAGAGTGGATTCGTAGCTCAGTTGGTTAGAGCGCCGCCCTGTCACGGCGGAGGTCGCGAGTTCGAGTCTCGTCGGATCCGCCAAAATGCCAAAGGCATTTTGTAAAAAATCTCTTTCAGAGATTTTTTTGTTTTGCTTCGCAAAAATGCGGCTCCTCGAATCCTAAGGATAACGAATCCGCCACTATAGTATTTTACTTCGACTTAAGAGTTCATGCTCTAAGTCGATTTTTGATATATAATAAATATCATGAGTAAAGTCAGTATTCCAAAATACACATTGGGAGAGGAGATTTTTAATTCTATTTCTCACGGAATTGCTGCGGGCTTATCAGTAGCAGCCTTAGTGCTCATGGTAATAAAAGCAAGTACTGGCATGGCAGAAGTAGCCGTATCATTATTCGGAGCAATGATGATTATCCTATACACTATATCTTGCGTCTATCATGCGCTCTCGCGTAATCTCAAAGGTAAAAAAGTCCTTCGGGTTATAGACCATTGCAACGTCTATTTGTTAGTATTTGCCACGTACATTCCTGTTGCTTGGCTAGGAGTGGGCGGGGCATTAGGTTGGGTAATGTTTGGGGCAGTCGGTGCAATCGTAACTGTAGGAGTGGTCTTTTCCGCAATTAGTGTAGATAAATTCCAAAAACTAGAAGTAATCTGCCATCTCACTTCTGGTTGGGCTAGCTTGCTAGTTTTGCCAGTCCTATTAGAACATATGGGTCTAGGCGGAGTCGTGTTCCTAATTTTAGGTGGTGCGATGTATTCAATTGGTGCGTTGCTATACATGCTAGGTAAAAATATCAAATATATGCATTCAGTATTTCATCTATTTTGCATCGCCGGAACGTTCTTTCATTTCTGGTGTGTGTATATTTACTTACTATAAAAAATGGAGCCGCTGGCAGGGATCGAACCTGTGACCTGCTCGTTACGAATGAGCTGCTCTACCAACTGAGCTACAGCGGCACTACACCCATTATATCACGAATCTTACCCTAGTATAATATTGAAAAGGCCAAATGAGATAGCAAGCATAATAGCGCCAGCTAAAAGCACGCCACACATCACGCCGATGACAGTTTTCTTATAGTCAAGATCAAGCAAGGAAGCAGCTAGTGTTCCAGTCCAAGCTCCAGTGCCAGGCAAAGGAATACCAACAAAAAGAAGCAGTGCTAAGAATATGCTGTCGCCTGCCTTTTTTTCTAGTTTTTTACCAGCCTTTTCGCCTTTTTTCAAACAAAGATTACAGAATTTAGAAAACGGTTTCCAAACTTTCTTCGGCGATTTACCATCCGCATCTTTTTTGGACTTATTCGCTCCCCATTCAAGAATCCTCCTAGAAAACTTATAGATAAATGGTACCGGGACCATATTTCCGATGACGGCAATGAGCAAAGCAAGTAGCTCTGGCACGCCTAATCCAACTCCAATAGGAATTGCTCCACGGAGTTCAATAATCGGTATCATAGAAACCAAGAAAGTAATTATGCAACTTAATACGATATTCATAATATAAATTTTACCACATCAGCCAGTTTTATTCAGCGGCCTACATTACAAGGCGACGCTACTTGCTTTCTCTCCATTTAGTACTGCATTAATCTTAGCCTTTGCAATATTAACTGTCGATTGATCTGGATACATCACAGAAAGAATTTGACCAGGATAACTATAAGTGTAGGCTCCACCAGTATTACCATTCAAATTATAAGTTTCAATTGTCCATTTGCTCATATCGTCTAGCTGCATATTTACAAGACTAGTAATGTCAGAAGTAGTAAGGCTAGTTTCAAAAGAGCCAGACAGAGCATTCAGTATATCAGAATATTTACTGATCAGTGTGGCATTGCTAGTAATTTTGTCAAAAACTTTCTCGATGACTTGTTCTTGGTTTTCACCGCGATGGCGGTCTCCAGAGCTATAGGCATAACGTTCGCGAGAAAAAGCCAAAGCACAATCCCCGTTGAGATTATTCGGGCCAGGATTGATAACACAGCTCGGGTTAGTATGACATTTGAATGAATAATCTACATCAGAATTGACCGTTATACCACCAATTGCGTTCACTAGATTTGTTACCGCATTGAAATTAACTCGCAAATATTGATTAATTTCAATACCCATCAAATCTTCAATCGTATCCATAGATAGTTCAAGCCCACCAAGAGAGCCGGCATGAGTTAATTTGTCTGGCAAACCACTAGTACCATGTAACTGTACATAGTAATCACGAGGAATCGCCACCATGAGAATGTCCTTTGTTTTTGGGTTTACAGTCATAAGGATGTTGACGTCAGAAAGACTTTTATCAAGCATCTGTCCAGAACGGGTGTCTATACCCGAAATATACATAATCCAACTTTTATTAGTTACGTCGGTACCACTAACTAATTCTTTCTTCTCAGAAAATTTTACTTTAATCTCGCCAATGATTTTAAGGTTTTCAGAATAAACCTCTCCGCCGCTCATATCGACAGTCGCATCCCATGTCCCAGCACTAAGCAGGGAAATATAAGTTGGATTTTGGATGGAACTTTTAAGCATAGAAGTAATACCATCCACGTATACTATAGTGCCATTCACCTGTTCTTTGACAGCAGTCTCTAGATTACTGGTATCAATAAAATCCGATATGCTATGGAATTCCTTACCTTTTACGCTGTCTATATTTTCATAGCTAGAGCTTTTGCTAACAATTATATTGTAAATATCATATGATTCATCTGATGTGCCTAAGTTATCATCAAGGAAATTAAACAGTTGATTGAATTTTAAGAAACCTAGTATGCTGATTGCGGACAGTACTACACCTAGTATATTTAGAATTGTCAGGACTGGTAGGGAAGTTTTATTTCGAAAAGATTTAAACAAATAGAAAACTGCAAAGATAGCAGAAATCCCAATTAGTGCCACGATATATTTAAAGGGAATTGCATTAGTCAAAACAACGTACGTGAGAAAAGCTCCGAGAATCAGAGTGGAGGCTATCGCAAGCATGCGGGAAATTATACGGTATGGTCTACTTTTGACAAGAGGCTTTTTACGAGTTGATTTTTCAGCTTTTTTGTCGGCACGCTTGATGCTACTTAGCGCACGCTCTTCTTTCTTAGTTTCCTCAATGGCGGATGCAATTTCTTCATCTTCGATTACTACATTTTCGATATTTTTACCATCTTCAGAATCATCAATCTCTTCACTAGCTATATCGTTCAAAAGATCTTCAATCTCTTGGTCTCCAACTTCTTGGTCCTCAATCTCTTGATTCCTAATTTCTAGGTCTTCGCTCTCTCGGTTATCAATTGTTTTTCTCGCCATGTAATCTCCAACTTATTTAATTTATTATAACATATAAATTGCGCATAGGGGAGCTTAAACACTTTAATTTTTTGAGAAATGTGATATAATAGAACTAATCATGGGAAGGCAGAAAAAATTACCTACCGTATCTGTTATATGTCCATTGTATAATGCAGAGGACTCTATTTTGGACTTCGATAGGAGTCTTCGAAATCAAAAAGGTGTCAATCTCTTAGAAATCAAATATACCCTGACTGAGAGCAGTGATCACACTGAAGATCTACTCAACGCTCTGGACGCGCCATATCTTAAGATTAAAAAGGAAGCTTTTTCTCATAGTATTGTCAGAGAAGAAGCCGCAATGAAAGTCAAAGGCAAAATTATTGTTTTTCTAACACAAGACGTAGAGATTCGCGACGATCATTTTTTAGCTAAATTAGTTGCGCCGATATTTAATGGCGAAGCTAGTGCATCTTATGCTAGACAGAAAACCAAATATAACAATATAGAAAAATACACCAGAGCACACAATTATCCTCAGGAATCTTTCGTAGTCACAAAAAAAGATTTGCCTAAACTTGGACTCAAGACCTTTTTCTTTTCCGATGCTGCAGGCGCAGTAGATGCAAAAACATTTAGGGACCTATCTGGGTACGACGGCAAAGATTTGCCGATATCAGAAGACATGTATCTAGCACACAAAATAATTATGCACGGCGGAAGTATTAAGTATGCAGCCGACGCAATTTGCTATCATTCTCATAATTTTAAGTTAGGACAGTTATATAACAGGTACAAACTCACTGGTGAATTCATGAAACAAAATCCAGATATTGCAGAATATGGCGTAACGTCAGCTGGTGGCGGAATGGCAAAATCAATTTTACGTAACGCAGTAAAAGACAGAAATTTCCGAGTCTTGTCCGGGTACATACCGAACATGGCTGCAAGATTCATGGGTATGACCAGAGGCAGAATGTCAAAACCAAGAAAGAACTATGTCATGATGAGGAAGGGGGAGAGATGAGAAAGAATTACCTGTCTTTAGCTGCTATTGCAGGGGTAGGATCAGCAATTGGAATAATGTGCTATTACCTTAATAATTACGTAGGTGGCTGTATTTTTATATGCATGAGCCTTGCACTATTTATGCTCGCAAAAAGAATCAAAGGAAATATTTTAAACTTTTTGGGAGTTTTTAGTTTAGTTTGGTTTTTTACTATCGGACTCTCTTGCTTCATGTTGCATAGTAGCCAAACAATCTGGAATATTCAGACTTGGCTATGTCTAGTCATGGCATATATTATGTTTTGTTTAGGATATGCTATAAAACCTTCAAAGAATAGGGATAGTCACAACAAAAAATTTATAACAAAGAAAAACTTTGTTGCTTTTTTGGCTACGATTTTCACATTAAGCCTTGGGGGGTTTATAGTTGAATCAGTCATAAGAGGAGGCATACCTTTATTTTCTAGCGATATGGCAAGTTATGCAGATTTTGGCGTCACTGGCATTCATTATTTTACGGTTTCATCATGTCTATTTTTGCCAGCTTCAATTATCTATTTGAAGTTTTTTCACAAAGAAATGAGAAAAATAGACTATTTAATCATTATCATTGCCAACATTATAATGTTGGCAATACCTATTGCTATTGTTTCTCGTCAGTTGCTTATAGCCACAGTGATTATTTCTAGCATTGTATTTTTAACACTATTTCCAAAGTATACAGTTGCGACGATAATAATTGTTACAGCGGCTATGTCTGCAGGGTGGATATTTATTACCACCCAAAGGAATCAAACTGACGAATATCTACAAAGCGCACTAGCCATTTATGGCGACGAATTTACTGACGACGATAAAGCTATTTTGACAAACACAAGGCTGATGCAAGTATACATGTATTTAGCATGTAATTACGACAATCTAAATGAGAATATTGGTAATATCGATGAATACACATTTGGAAAACGAACATTCTTTCCCGTTATTGCATTGACTGGCCTAAAGTACGCTACGCCTAGTTTAGGTGAAATGCCAAATTTGAGTCGATTTATCCCAGTCTTTAACACGTATCCGATAATTATGGCACCTTATGCTGATTTTGGAATAGTAGGCGTAGCCGTCTATATGCTACTGATTGGAATGATTTGTGGGTATTTAGATATGGATATAGACAGACTAAGAAAACGTCCGATAACTATACTTATTAGAGCCATATTCATGTATGCGATTATCTTCTCATTTTTCTCAAACTGGTTTGCCAATCCAACCACTGTATTTTACGTACTGCTATTATACATACTTTGTAGATTTTTCTTTAGCAGTAAAGTGCTAACTATAAGTAACAGCGCAAAGGGGGAAAATGTCAGCTAAAATTGTAACAGTCCTGCTCTCTACATATAACGGAGAAAAATATTTAAAAGAGCAAATAGACTCGATTATATCGCAAACAGGAGTATCTATACGAATAATAGTTAGAGATGATGGGTCAAGTGATGGCACGAAAAAAATACTTGAAGAATATAGGAATAAAAATTTATTAGAGTGGTATGACGGGCCAAATTTAAAACCAGCTAAAAGCTTTCTGGACCTAATGAAACATGCGGGAAAAAGCGATTATTATGCTTTTGCCGACCAAGATGATTTTTGGGAGCCTGAAAAGATTAAGAATGCGCTAAAGTATTTTAGCGCTGCTGACGCGACAACTCCTCAGCTATATTTTAGCAATAAGAAAATCGTCGATCATAATCTAAAGCTATTAGCCGATGAATCTGGGAAAAAGTATGACTTATCCTTTGGTGCAAGTATGGTGAGAAACATTGCTACTGGTTGCACAATGGTTTTTAACAGAGCCTTGCTAGAATTAGTCAATAGCTATAGCCCAAAATACGTATCTATGCACGATGCGTGGATGTATAGATTATGCTTAGCTACAGCGGGAAAAGTATATTTTGACGAAGATGCATTTATAAAGTACAGACAACACAGCGGACAATCAATCGGCGCAGAAGGTGGATTTATTTCTCGCGTACTCCGTAGAATTAAATCATTTTTCCGATGTGACCATTCAAGAGAACTAACCGCAAAAGAAATGCTGAAAGGTTATAAAAAAGTAATTACTCCGGAATATTATAGCATGGCCAAACAGGTCGCTAACTATAGAATGAACTTTTCGCAAAGACTTTCATTGGCTAGGGATAAGAGATTTAGGACAGAAAAAGCAGAACAAAATGTAGTATTCATTCTAGCAGCATTATTAGGGAAGATATAAGTATGGGTAAACACGTAGAAAAAAAGATTACATTTATCATACCGGTATACAACATACCAGTAAAAAAATTAGATGTGTGTATTTCATCTATAGAAAGACAGGGAATACCAAATTACGAGATAATTGTTATTGATGATGGTAGCAATAAGGAATACGAGCTAGAAACTATTAGCGCATTGCACGAAGATGTGAAATATTATCGACAGAAAAATTCTGGCGTGTCAAAAGCACGAAATTTAGGTTTAGAATATGCAACCGGCGAGAATATAATATTCATCGATGCTGATGATGAGGTACCAGAAAATTTTTATCAAAAAGCAAGAAACGTTTTACAGGAAAAATTTGATATACTGCTATTTAGTTACTGCTTAGTTGAGCCAAAAAATAAAAGAATAATACGCATGCCTAAGAACGTGAATCTAAGCGAAGAAAAGCAAGAGATACTTGCAAATATTATGTTTTATCCGGGTAAGTTAGGTAATTATATGTTTGGCTCCGTATGGGCTAAGTGCTTCTCTAAACCATTTCTTGATAATAATAAAATTGTTTTTGAAAACAACTTAAGGAAAGCGGAAGATAGAAGATTTATGGTGGATGCCATTATGTCCGCAAGAACAATAAAGTATTCTCCAGTTTGTGCGTATTGTTATAATATTAATATTAATTCTATATCTCACAAACTTAACTGGAATATGGAGGAATATTATTTTTTACTAAAGAAAAGTTTTGACTCATTTTGTACTAAAAATGCAATTTCTCGCGAAGTGTCTAAATTTTTGGAATATAGTATATTTTGGGAGCTAATACTTTTGACCGTTTGCCACATGAATGCTGGCCTTAAGTATAGCAAGAGAAGAAAAAAGTTTTTTGATATGTATAAGAACTTTAATATAGATTATAAAATTAGACAGATTAACTATCGAGATTTTGCAACAAGAAATGAAAAGGCAAAATTATTCTTGATGAAAAGAAAATGGTTTCTATGTATTCTTCTCATTGCTTACCGGAAACAACACTTTGAAAACAAAGGTAAAACATTTTACACAAAGAGGTAATAATGAGAAGCAAGAATATATTTAAAAATGTTTTAGCATCCATGTCGTTACAGGTAGTGTCTATTATTTGTGGATTAATTTTGCCTCGCGTAATTATTCAAAGCTACGGATCGGAAGTTAATGGCTTAGTTGCATCTATTGTTCAATTTCTATCATTTATATCTTTACTAGATGGCGGAATAGGATTGATTATCAAAGCTGCATTGTATAAGCCCATTGCCGCTAACAATCAAAAAGAAATAAATAAAATATTGTATTCATCGCAGAAATTTATTAGGAGGATTGTATTAGTTTTTCTAATTTACCTCATAGGTCTGTGTGTATTTTACCCTCAAATTTTTAGCAAAGATTTTGATCGAGTTTTTACAATTATCTTAATTATTGTATTGTCAATCAGCTCGATATCTGAATACTTATTCGGGATGGTGTATAGACTATTTATAGAAGCCAAACAAAGATTTTATATTATTTCTGTAATTCAGATGGCAGTCATTATTTTAAATACCATAATATCCGTTACATTAATTAATCTAGGTGCGAACATTCAAATAGTGAAGCTCTCGACTGCATTTTTGTATTTATTAAAGTCAATTACTATCTGCATATATGCAAAAAAGAAATTTAATTTGAATATAAAAGAAGGAAAATCTGACTATAAGCTACGTGATAGGTGGTCAGGGTTGATGCAGCATACCGCGTTTGTTATACATGATAATACAGATGTTGTCGTGCTAACTTTCTTTAGTAACGCGAAAGAAATTTCGGTATATTCAGTTTATCAAATTGTAATAGTGGGAATCAAGGGGGTCATACAGTCATTTAGTAACGGCTTAGACTCAATTTTTGGAGAAATGTTTGCAAAAGATGAGCGCAAAAATTTAAAAGAGAAATTGCTATATTACGAGATGACATATTTTACAATCATCACAATTATATTTGCCTGTGCGTTCTCTTTAATTACTCCATTTGTTGTCATGTATACAGCTGGCATACATGATGCTAATTACGACAGGCAACTATTTGGTTATATAATGATACTTGCGGAATTCATGTGGGCTGTTAGGCAGCCGTACGGTGCCTTAGTAGCATCAGTAGGCCATTTTAAAGAGACAAAGAATGGAGCGATTATCGAGGCTGTCCTAAACGCTGTCATTTCCATTGCGCTCGTAGTCCCACTTGGAATAGTGGGCGTAGCCATTGGAACACTTTGTGCTATGGCATTTAGAACGTTTGATTTCATCATATATACGGCAAAACATATTCTACTAAGAGACACTAAAAATACGATACTGCATATCGTGTTCAGTATTATACAAATCGCAATTGTTTTTGTACTATTTACATTATTGACTAATGTGATTCCGATGGTTGCACATAATTGGATTATCGGCGCTATATGTTGCACAATAATAGCTACTTTTGTAGTCTGTATATTTAATATACTAGCTTGGCCGAAAGAGGCAAAGGCAACTTTCTGTTATATAGCTAAAAAAATTAAAGGAGAAAAAAATGATATGTAAAACAATGCAGGGCCGGCTTGGAAATCAGATGTTCCAATACGCCACGCTTAGAGCATATATGGAAAAATATGGTAATGAAAAATTAGTATTAGATTTTGGCATGCTTGAAGATAAAAGTTTCAAAGATGAGCTGTGCAATTTTAAAGTTATACCATATAAAAAATATGTCGATCATGAAAAGTTCAAAAGAGAATGCCAGATGGATTTGATGCAGAAAATAGCATTTAAGAAAATGATAGCTATGAGAAAAATCATAGCTATAAGAGGCAGGAAAACACATAATGAAGATAGCATTTTACGGAAGTATGAATTTAAAAAATCAAAAAAATTAATGGAAAAATTTGGATTATATTTTGTAAATCAGGGATATATCGAACTAAAAGGGACAAAAAAGAACAATAAATATTTTTACGGTTTCTTTGAGTCTCCTAAATATTTTTGCAATATCAAAAAGCAACTAATGAGAGAATTTACTCCTAAAAATAAGAAAATGTTTAAAAATTTAAAATTATATGATTTGATAGAAAAAACTAATTCAGTGTGCGTAACTATACGAAGAGGAGATTTTGTAGATGATGCAAAGAATGTAGGCAATCATTATGTATGTACGCCAGATTACTTCTACAAGGCGATAGACAAAATGAACTCCATAATAAAACATCCTCAATTTATTATTTTCTCAGATGATATTGAGTGGGTGAGGCAAAATATGTTTTTCCCAAAAGGAACAGTTTTTGAAGATGGCACTGATCCTGTATGGGAAAAAATCAGGTTGATGTATAGCTGTAAGCATTTTATCATATCTAATAGTACGTTTTCATGGTGGGCGCAGTATTTGTCGAGAAATAATGAGAAGAAAGTTATTGCACCATCAATCTGGAAAAACTATTATCAAAACGATGATATTTATGAGCCTGACTGGATTCTGATTAAGCCATAATCTGCACCCACATAATCATTGACTTTTTCCCAAAAGTATGCTACAATTATTGTAATGCCGTAAAGTCGGTGCTATAAATTAATTATACCTCTGTTGCAAAAACCGAAACAGGGAAGAAACAGAGGCAAATTAAGTTAATTGGGAAAATATAAGATGGATGAAATTAATCTAAAAGAAATGTTCAGATACATTCTTTCCAAGTTCTACGTAGTACTTTTGGTGCTCGTAGCAGTAGTTTCTATGGGTGAGATCTATTCTATATACATCAAAACACCGATGTACAATTCCACTACAAAAATAGTCTTAACCGAACAGAAACAAAACACTACCCTTACTACAAATGACGTTACTCTTTCTAATAATCTCGTTAAAACCTATTCGGAAATTATCAAGAGCCGCGATGTTTTGTCAAAGGTAATTGACGATTTGAAACTTAATCTTACCGTCGACCAATTAGCTGGTAGACTTTCAGTAAACTCTGTCGCTAATACTCAGCTAATCAATATCACCGTTTCCGATGAAAATGCCGAAATGGCACAGAGAATTGCTAGCGACATAGCAAAAGTGTTTAAAGCAGAAATTGCTTCACTTTATAAAATCGATAACGTCCAAATTGTTGACAAAGCCACGATTGCAGATTCTCCTTATAACGTTAATATCGCCAAACAAACTCTAGAATTTCTATTAATTGGCTTAGCTGCCGGTATCGGCGTAGTTCTAGTCATGTTCTATCTTGACAACACTATCAAAAGTAGCAAAACCGTTGAGGATAAAGTCGGATTAGTAGTACTTGGCGTAGTTCCAAGTGCGGGGAGGAAATAATATGAGCAAGCACAAACTTAGAAAAGACGGTACCCGCCGTGGCGGCCCAGAAGATTTAGTCGTTGCAACTAATCCAAAATCTTCTTTCGCCGAATCAGTTAAGTCTATCAAAACTAATGTCACATTCTCATCTGTAGAAAAAGATTTAAAAACTATCTTAATCACTTCTCCAGAGTCCGGTGATGGTAAGAGCTTCCTAGCTGCCAATCTTGCTACAGCTTTCGCACAGGATGGTAAACGCGTCCTTATCGTAGATGGCGATATGAGAAAAGGTCGTCAGCACGAGATATTTGGCATGGAAAATGACAAAATGGCCGGATATTCTAACTACATTTTGCGTTTTAAAGACACTGGCGATATGGGTATGATGGCCTTTATCAAGCCGGAAATCTATGTAAAACCTACTCAGATAGCTAACGTTTATCTATTGCCAGCAGGTCCTACTCCACCAAATCCTCTAGAGCTAATTTCTTCGGAAAACAACCGCAAGTTACTAAATAGTTTTCGTGAGCAGTATGATATCGTTATTATTGACTGTCCACCTGCACTCGGACTTTCAGATGCTTTAGTAATGTCTAAATATACCGATGTTAACATTGTTACTGTCACTAATGCTAAGACTAAAATTGACCAACTTGAAGAAGTCAAAAAGAACTTCGAAAAAGTTAACTCCAAGATTTCTGGTGTAGTAATCAACAAAGCTAAGGTAGGAGGTGGATATTATTCATCTTACTATGCTGATGAATACTATTCAGATCTAAACAATGATTGACATTCATTGCCATATTTTGCCAGGCATCGACGATGGTGCGAAGAACATCAAGGATAGTCTAGAGATGCTAAAAAATGCAGAAAAAGCTAGAATTTCTGATGTAATTTTGACTCCACATTACGTAAAAGGAAGTATTTATAATGCTAACAACGCTAAAAAATGGCAAATTTTCAAGGAGCTAAAAGATGCCGCATCAAAAGCTGGTATCAAAGTTAATTTATATCTTGGGAATGAGATTTACATCGATTCTCATCTGCCAGAACTATTAGCTGGATACGTTGGCGAAAAATCAAAAGAAATGTACGAGGTGGCAACACTCAATTCCACGAAATATGTCTTAGTAGAATTTCCAGTCAAGATTGAAGACAAATCTGCAAAAACCACACTTTTTTCACTCGTGCAAAAAGGTCTTGTCCCAGTAATTGCGCATCCAGAAAGATACAGCTATGTCCAAGACGATCCTAATTATGTCGATGACTTAATCGGTATGGGCTGCGTTCTACAGGGCGATTATTTGTCAATTGTCGGAAGGTATGGCAAACGCGCAGAAAGGACGTTAGCACAGCTCCTTCTAGAAGACAAAATCTTCTGTTTAGCATCAGATGTGCATAAGCCGACTGATGATTATCAGATGAGTTTATCAGCAAAAAAACTTTTGCGAGTAGTAAAAACTCCACAAAAAGTCAGAGAATTAGTAAAAGATAACCCCCTAAAGATATTAAAAGGGGAATAATCTTTAGCCCTTACACCTCCACTACCCTGCATATCTCCCACACGGCTATGTGAAGACTTAAAATAGTCTAGTGCTTTATTTTGCGCCTCGTCCGATAATGACCACTGACAAGGTCCTAAATAGGATTTTGCAGTCCAATTTAAAAGAGGCATATTCAGAATAATATTTTTCTAGCTCAAGACGTTTCTTAAATGACAAGTTATTGCGTCCAGAAATTTGCCAATAACCCGTAATGCCAGGCTTGACAGAGGTAATTGGTTTATAATAGCTCCCCATTTCAGTTTTTTCTCGTAATAGGTAAGGCCTATTCCCAACTAGTGACATTTGTCCGATAAGAACATTGATACTTTGAGGTATTTCATCGAGAGAAAGTCGGCGAATTACTTTGCCAACTTTCGTAATGCGAGGGTCATCGCTAAGCTTATGATTTTTCTTGTATTCAGCTTTAGTTTTTGCATTGGCATTAACTACTTCGGCGAGCTTTTTGTCTGCGTTTTTAGACATAGTACGAAACTTAAACATTCGAAATTTCTTGCCATCTTTACCAATTCGTATTTGATTATAAAAAATACCATCAAAATCACCATTAGCAATATAGGCTATTTTTACAGCTATAGAGAGCGGCACCAACAAAATCAAGCCGAACACACCAAAAACAATATCGAGCAACCTCTTAACTCCCGAGTACATACTTATATTATACCAAAAAATATAATTTTTTGCAACTACTAAATGCATAAACGTATTATATTTCAAGTATTAAAGTAATTTAGGAATAAGCACTGGATATGCTATAATATACTAAGAAACTATGAAAGATTTTGGGCAGAATTTTAGGAAAATTATTAGTGAACATCGGATGTTGTTTGCCTTAATGATTTTGCTCGCACTAGCCTCATTAGCACTATTAATTACATCTCTTGTCACACTCAGTCCGTCTTCCGCCGTTGTCAAAGTCGGATATGGAGACATCGGCAGTTTTGCTGGCGAAGACTTAGCAGAGATGCGCACAGCTGGCGGTTATAGGGATGGAAGCTGGGTAGATATGGTTGCTTTTCCAATCTTAGCAGTTATCATTGGCGTGATTCATAATCTAATCGCGGTTAGATTATTTGTCAGGCGTGGCGATAACACCGCAAAGGCATTCATAGCAATATCTTTTTTGATAGTAATTGGCGCATTTTTGGTGCTTTTCAGACTACTTGGGGAAGGATAGTTTAGAAGGAAGCATAAATGACCAAAGATATCGATGGATTAGAGGGCAGAAGAATTTTAACGGACGATCTAGAACTTCCACTTGGAAAACGTACGAAACTCTATCGTTTCTTCGAAATTCTCCCTGGGCTGCTGTCTTATTCTATGATTATCGCTTTGTTTATTTTTTCGCTTATTTCTCCGACACTTGGTGCAATTTATCTCTTAATAATTATTACAATCACGCTCGTCAAAGCCATAGGCGTAGCTGTACGTACAGTACAAGGATATAATGAAATTAAACGTGCCATGCGTGTAGATTGGCACCAGAGGTACGCAGATTTAAAAATTCCACACGAAAAATTTGAAATTCTAAGAGGTAGCTCCTCAAACGCCTTTGATTTTGATGAGCATGTAGAAAATTTGCGGATGTTATCGGTTGCGCCAAAAGATTATCCAAATCCAGATTCAATTTACCATGCAGTTATAATGGTAGCTTATAACGAGGGCTTAGATACCCTTATTCCGACAGTGGAGGCAGTTAGAGACACCGAATTTCCAAATGAACGTATAATTTTCATCATGGGATACGAAGAGCGCGGCGGACCAGAGATAGAGCAAAGTGCGAAGAAGCTTAAAAGTATGTTCAAAGACACATTCTACGATTTTATCCTAGTCAAGCATCCAGACAATTTGCCAAGAGAGATTAAAGGCAAAGGCCCGAATCTTACCTATGCAGGTCATTATCTAGCAGAATACGTTACGAAGAAAAGAATTCCGATGGAGCGAGTTATCGTCACGTCTCTTGATGCGGATAATAGAATGAGCGAAAAATACCTAGACTATGTAGCATACGAATATGTAGTCAACCCAGAACGTAAGCGCATGGCATTTCAGCCAGTATCTTTATTCATGAATAACATTTGGGATGCTAGCGCTCCAATGCGAGTAATTGCAGTGTCGAATTCGTTCTTCAACGTTATTAACGTCAAGCGCCCACATTTACTGCGCAATTTTGCTTCTCATTCGCAACCACTTGATGCACTCTACGAAATGGATTTTTGGAGCAAGAGAACTATAGTAGAAGACGGACATCAATATTGGCGCAGCCTCTTCCATTTTAGAGGGAAGTACGAAGTTCTGTCTATCAAGGTACCAATTTATCAAGACGCTGTGATAGAAGAAAGTTTTTGGCGCACAGTTAAGGCTCAATTCGTACAGCTCCGGCGCTGGGACTACGGCGCCTCAGATGTCGCTTACGTAGGCGTTAGAATGGTAGACAAAAAACGTCGCAAAATGCCACTTTGGCTACTTTTCCCAAAATTCTGGAGACTTCTTGATGGGCACGTTACGCTTGCTGCAATGAGCCCAATTGTAGCATTTGGTGGTTGGGTGCCAAGACTTTTAAACTTCCAAAGTAGGGAACTGCTCACTTACAATTTACCGGCTACAGTGTCATGGATTCAGCTTTTTGCATCTATTGGCTTGATGATTACCGTCTTTATCTCTCTTAAAATGCTACCACCAAGACCAAAGAAATATAATAAAATCAAATCAATAGGTATGGTGCTGCAATGGATACTATCTCCGCTAGTGGCTATCTTGTATCAATCTGCAGCCGCGTTCTACGCCCAAACTAGACTCCTTACTGGTAACTACATGGAAAAATTCGACGTCACCAAAAAAGTCGTCAAAAAATAAATCCAGAAGTATGAAAATCTTTTACTATAAAAACACTAGCGTTTTCACGATTATTATAGTAAAATAATAAAAGATAATTTAAAAAGGAAGAAAGCATGTGCTCTTCTATACGATTTAGTGATAACAACGGTAATATGTTTTTGGGCAGGAATCTTGACTGGTCTGTAGGCTATGGTCAAAAAGTAGTTATTACTCCAAAAGGGTACAACTATAAATCTGCTTTTCTTGGAGAAATGAAACCAAAACACGCGATTATCGGTATGGCAATCGTCGAAGAGAACATTCCTTTATATTTCGACTGCGCAAATGAAGCAGGCTTAGCAATCGCAGGGCTAAATTTCCCAGGCTACGCAGAATATGCTAAAGATGCAGTAGATGGTAAAACTAACGTTGCGGCTTACGAATTCCCACTTTGGGTAGTGATGAACTTTACCACTGTCGATGAAGCTGAAGCCGCCCTTAAAGACGTAGCAATCGTTGCTAAACCAGTCAGCGACAAATTCCCAGTATCGCTTCTTCACTGGATTATTGGCGACGGTAAGCGTAGCATCGTAGTAGAGTATACCGCAGAAGGTATGCAAATCTTCCACAACGATGTTGACGTTCTGACTAACCAACCAGGCTATGGCTGGCATCAAGAAAATCTCAGGAACTACATGAACCTATTTAGCACTCAGCCGGAAAAGATTAACTGGGCAAAAGCCGAATTCAAACCATTTGGCTCCGGCTCTTTGATGCGCGGTATTCCAGGTGATTATTATTCACCATCAAGATTCGTAAGACTAGCTTATCTAAATACACATTACCCAACTAAATCTTCAGAAGAAGAGAACGTTGCAAGAATGTTCCACACATTAGCTGGAGTGTCGATGATTGATGGCGCCGCAGCTATGGCAGATGGAAATTTTGAAAAAACAGTCTACACTGGTGGATACTCTGCAGCTACAAAGACTTACTATTACAACACCTATGAAGACTATGAAATCAAGAAAGTTTGCCTTTCTGATTACGATGCAAACAGTAGCGAACTAGTACAAGCTTAGAAAGAGATAGGATAGCAAGTGGAACTCAATATCTTCGGTATCGAAATTGGCTTAAATAAGCTAATTAACCCACTGATTTATATTGGCATCGCCTTAGTATTCTACATAATTATTGGCAGGATACTGAAGATATTGTTTCGCCATTCCCATAGTAAAAATCCAACCGAACAACAAGTAAACCATCTTAAAACTACCTACTCAATGATTATGGGCATGGTAAGATATGTCATCGCTATTGCAACTTTTCTAGCTATTTTGGCTAACTTCGGAGTTAATGTTACCTCTCTTATTGCAGGACTTGGTATTGTCACTGCTATTATAGGTCTAGCGCTTCAAGACATGATTAAAGATATTATCGCTGGCGCCTCTATTATTTCGCAAGGCCTCTACGAGGTCGGCGATATTATAGAAGTTGGCGGCTTTAGGGGTACGGTAATAAATGTAGGCTTAAAGAGCACTCAAATCAAAGATTATCTTGGTCGAATCAAAATTGTTTCCAACCGAAACATGGGCGATTTAATTAACGACAGCAAGGCCGACACTGTTGCTACAGTGACAATCCAAATTCCATACGAATATGACACCGAAAAAGTAATTAACACCTTGAAAGAAGCAAAAAAGCGCATAGATATGTCCTCGATTGAATACATTACAGGTAAAGCTGTGATTACGCCTTTGATAGATATAGGCGATTTGGGTGCCAGCTATCAGGTGACTTGCGCTTGCCAAGCAGGACAAGATTTAATCGTAGAGCCAGAAATGCGAAAGATATTATTAGACGAACTCAAAAAAGATCATATTATCCCAGCGCACATCTACAATTTTGACCGAAAATAGCGTAATATTTAACTATGGCAGCAAGAAAGCGTAAAGTTAAAATACCAGTATTGATTTTAGCCTCTCTAGCTATATTAGGCTTCGCCGTCATTATCTATAAGATGATGACCGTAGAAACAACATTATCATTTACTCTAGAATACACATTGCCGGAGTTCCCAGCTATCGCGTTGCCTTCTTTTCCTACTGTCGAAACTGCCGCAGCGGTCAATGGCAAAGTCATTGGCTCTACCAGCAGCGCCAAAAAATCAATTGCAAGTACCGCCAAAATTATAACTGCGCTAGTTGTAATGGAAGAAAAGCCATTCAACTTAGGAGAGCAAGGAGAAAATATAACTATCTCTCAGGCAGATTACGACAGATACACTTGGTACATTTCACACAATGGCTCGACAACAAAAGTAGAAGTTCAAGAAGTGATAAGCGAATACGATGCGCTAGTAGCTATGCTTATTGCCTCCTCGAATAATATGGCAGACACTCTCGCGACTTGGGCTTTTTCATCACTTGATCAGTATAGAGAAGCAGCAAACAGCAAATTAGTCGAGTGGGGAATAACTAATACCGAAGTAGGTAGTGATGCTAGCGGATATAGCGAAGACACAATCAGTACGGCCTCTGATATGGCGATTCTCAGCGAAAAAGTTTTAGAAAATCCAGTTTTAGCGCAAATTGTCAGTCTTAAAAGCTATACCATCCCAGTAGCGGGTGAGATAGAGAATACTAACAAAATTTTAGGAGAAAAGGGAATCGCAGGCATTAAAACTGGATATAACGGCAAAAATTCGGGCTATTGTCTAATGAGCGGTTACACCCAGGATAGAAATCTGATTAGCACGGCTCTTCTAGGTGCTTCCACGAGGCAAGCTTCTTTTGATGATACGTTAGCTTTAACAGACTATCTCCAGTCTCATCTCCAGGATACGACACTAGTTAATGAAGGTAAAATTCTAGGAAAATACGAAGCCTGGTGGATTAGCCCTCAAAACGTATTGGCAAAGGAGGACGTAAAAGTCTTAGGTTGGCAAGAAGATACTAATAACTATAATCTTTCTCCAGATCAATTCCAGGTCACAATCAATGGAAAAACATACGATATCGAAACGGTAGTCCCAGATTTTCCAAAACAGCCAAACCTATGGCAACGTTTACTACATGTTTTTGGGTGGTCAGCATCCTAGCTAGACGTTGACCATGTTTGGGTAAGCTTTATGTATCTTTTCGTCTGGATAAGTCGAGTCTAAGAATTGTCCGTACGGTGTAAAACTCGGAACATTATGATGCCTTAAGTTCATTTTCAATACGGCAGAGAAAGAAATTAAAATATCTAAGCATATGAATATTAGCAGTATCCAAAACAAGACCTCGCCGATTTGTCGTGGAATTTTTTCTATACATTTACTCAAAAATGGATAAGCAAATTTGACTAGAAGCACGCATATTACCCCCCAAACTAACATAACAAAAGGAGAAGTTTTAGCGCCGATATTCATCCAATGATCGCTATAATTCCAAGAACTAGTGCCGGTAAAGATTTCCTGAAGTACGCCTAGAAAATATTCCAGCATTCCTCCCAAAAGTCCTCCCATAATTAGAATTTGCCACCATTTAAGTGGCGTTTCGGATGTTTTTATCGCGACAGCAGGCTGACTATCTTTAGCCGCGCTACTTTTAGCCGACTTCATAGAATCTGAAGCTAATTTTTTCCTCGAGACAATTTTATTTGGCAGCCAAATGAATGTCAAAATCATAACTACCGCGCCAAGCCCATAAATTACACTAAAAGGACCGTATATGACGCCACTTCTTCTTTCCCAAAACCATGTCACCCCACCCCAAGAATATGATACGAGATTAATAACTCGTTCATAATAATCTCCAAAGACACTACCAATGATAAAAACGAAAAAAAGTTTCTCAAAACAAAGGCCTTCCGCAAACACTGAGGTTGCTTTCGCTCTTTGTTTAAGTTTAGCCATAACCTTATTGTAACATACTCTTTTACTAATAAGAAATCAATTAAAAAAACGAGCCTTAAAGGCTCAAACGATTCTGGTGGGTCGCGAGGGGCTCGAACCCCCGACCTTCTCGGTGTAAACGAGACGCTCTAGCCAACTGAGCTAGCGACCCAACTAATTCCTATCTATAATTTTATCATAAAATATGATAAAATGGAAGTAAATTTATTGGAGAGTAAAATGTCGAAAAAAATAGCAAAAAAGAAGCAAATAGATAATGCTGAGCCAGATCTTGATTTTGTAGAGCGCATGCGCCATACTTTGTCGCACGTAATGGCTGCAGCCGTAAAACAGATATACCAAGATGTTAAATTTGGAATTGGTCCAGCAATAGAAAATGGCTTCTACTATGATATCGATTTTGGCGACACTAAAATTTCCGATACTGATCTCTCGAAAATAGAAAAGAAAATGCGTGGAATCATCCAGCGCAAGTTCAAAATGGTACGTATCGAGGCGGATAGACAAGATGCTTTGAATTGGGCCATTTCTACTGGGCAGACTCTAAAAAAAGAGCTAATTGAAGAGCTTCCAGAATCTGAGACTATATCTTTCTACGCTATGGTGGCAGGGAAAGATACTGATATTGCGGGCAAAAATGTGGATAAGCTTGAGAGTGACCAGAATGTTATTTTCCTAGATCTTTGTAAAGGCCCACACGTAGAATCTTCTGATGAGCTAGAGCACTTCAAACTTATCAGAGTAGCAGGTGCTTACTGGCGTGGCGACGAAAAAAGAGAAATGTTAACAAGGCTTTATGGTGTCGCATTCCAGTCTGAGGAGGAACTAGCTGAATATCTCAAACGCCAAGAAGAAGCCAAAGCTCGAGATCATAGGAAACTTGGCAAAGAGCTCGACTTATTTACTTTCTCCGACTTAGTCGGCGCAGGACTACCATTATTCACCCCACGTGGTACGGTCTTAAGAGATGTCATGGCAAACTATTCCTTGTCGCTTCGTGCCAGAGCAGGTTTCTCTCGCGTTTGGACTCCACATATCACGAAAGTGGATCTTTACAAGGCCTCTGGACATTATGCTAAATTCGGCGACGAACTTTTCATGGTGCATTCGCAAGTTAACGGTGAAGAATTTGCTATGAAGCCAATGAACTGTCCTCATCACGCTCAAATCTTTGCTTCTCGTCCACGTACCTACAAGGAAATGCCAGTTAGATATATGGAAGCTACCACCGACTATCGCGATGAAAAGACTGGCGAGCTAGGTGGATTGTCTCGCGTGCGTTCATTGACTCAAGATGATAGCCATGTCTTCTGTAGATCTACCCAAATCAAAGGTGAGATTCAGCAGTTAGTCTCCATTATTCGAGAACTTTACGAAACAGTAGGCATGAGTAAATTACGTGCTCGACTTTCTTACCGTTCTAATGAAGATAAGTATCTTGGCGATCCGGAGCTATGGAAAATGGCTCAGGGTCAAATCAAAGAAGCAGCTATCGAAAACAACCTAGACTTCTTCGAAGCAGAAGGCGAAGCTGCATTTTATGGCCCAAAGATTGACTTTATGGCTGAAGATGCTATTGGTAGAGAACACCAAGTTGCTACGGTGCAACTAGACTTTGTCCAACCAGAAAGATTTGGCCTAGAGTTTACTAACGAAAAAGGCGAAAAAGAACGTCCAGTCATGATTCACCACGCTACGTTAGGCTCTATTGAAAGATTTTTATCTGTATTTATTGAACATACTGCCGGCTGGTTTCCATTTTGGGCTGCTCCAGAACAGGTCAGGATTTTGACGGTCAATGACCAAATCACAGACTACGTAAGTGAAGTTACGGATATTTTGCAGAAAATAGTATTAAACAAGCCTCTAAAATATAATGAACTTAGATTTTCCGCTGATATGTCCGCTGATTCTCTTGGCAAGAAGATTAGACGTGCCACAGAGATGAAGATTCCTTGTGTTTTGATTGTCGGTCCAAAAGATGCTGAGGCAAAAGAGGTCAGCATCCGTATCCACGATGAGAGTGCGGATGGTGGCACAAGAGAAGAGAAAGTAAAAATTGCCAAGCTTAAAGAGTATTTAGAAAAACTCTAGCTAGATTATCAGATGGCAACACAGGATGACTTATTTTATTAATGAATACTAAAAATACACAACACAAGGAATATGTAGGCCCAACAATCGTAATTGTAGGACCTACCGGCTCCGGAAAAACTAGTGTAGCCATAGAAATCGCAGAAGAAGTAGGGAAGATACTGAATCTTCCGATAGGAGAAATCGGCGGAGAGATTATTTCTGCCGACTCCAGGGCGATTTATAAACATATGGATATCGGTACTGCGAAGCCAAACGAAGATGAAAGAAAAAGAGTTCCTCATTTTGGTCTAGACCTCGTCGAGCCAGGTGAAAGATTCACTGTAGCAGACTGGAAAGACTATGCTAAGCAAAAAATTATCGAGATTCGTGCACGAGGACATGTCCCAATTGTAGCTGGCGGCACTGGGCTATATGTTGACGCTCTAATTTTTGACTATCAGTTTCGTGGCCCAACAGGTCAAAAAGTAATCAAAGCCAATAAAAAAAGTTATACGGAATCTTCAACTACCGAACAAATAAATTGTTCAGACAGACAAAAAATGGTATCCGAATACAAAATTTTTGGCATCAAATGGCCAACAGCACAATTACGAAAACGACTTCTTCAAAGAGTGAACAAATTATTTGTTCAAGAGCTATATGACGAGACTGCTTATCTGGCAGCAAATTACGGATGGGATTCTCAAGCTATGAAAAGCAATATCTACCAGTTCGCATGGAAGTATGTGTCGGGGGACTGTAGTTTGGAATCTGCCAAAGAGCTGAATTTCTATGACGATTGGCATCTAGCTAAAAGACAGATGACATGGTTTAAAAGGAACAATAAAATTACTTGGCTTCCACTTGAAAAAATTAAGCCAGCTGTGCTAAAATGTATACAAGATGGTAAAATCTGATGCATCACCACTAGAAAAATTATTCGGCTCTAAGACTAGAACTAAGTTGCTTGGACTCTTTTTTGGAAATCCGAGCCAATCTTTTTATGTAAGAGAGATTACTAGAGTAATTGATGAACAGATTAACTCTGTAAGAAGAGAATTACTTAATCTTGATAGCATCGGTATTATCAAAAACGAAACTTATGATAATAAAGTTTATTATTCAGCTAATATGAAACATCCTCTTTCTCATGCACTTTCCGAGATGTTCTCTGCAAAAGTTTTGAGCAGCAAAGATAAAGATATTAGACAGAATCCATGGGAAGAATACGTCAAACCAGTCAAAAATTATCTGCGTGGACTAATCGTTACTAACCGCGTGCCAGGCCAAGATGGAATCGACTTACTGATTATCGGCGACGACAAAACTAAGAAACTAACTCATTGGGCGGAGGTAATCGAAAAGAAAATGGGCAAGCCATTAGTCTATATGATTTTATCTGAAGATGACTACTCCTACCGTAGGAGTGTGCGAGACAGATTCATTTTAGAACTTTTAGAGATGGAAATTTCTGAAGTGTACGATCCAGAAAAAATTCTAGATATCCCTAAGAGCAAAATTCATTAAGTCTAAGGTTGATAGATAAGGAGGAAAAAGATGTTTGACCTAGAGAGCAAAAAACCAGAAGAAATTACGATTATCACTAAGAAGACGACAGTAACATTTAATACGCTAAAATACACTATTGATGCTAATCTTGAAGTTGGTCCTATTCATGGACCAGGCGAATTTGAGATTGGAGACGTTACAATCCGAGCCTTACCTGTCCCACTCAAAGGCTCTTCTGCAGAAGACATTGCTGATGGGGAAGCAGATGGTGTGAAGCCGAAACTCTCAGGTAAAACTATCTATGACGCCGAAGTCGGTGGTATCCATATTGGAATCATAGGCGATATTGAGCAGGGACTAGACGATCTTGGCATGGCAGATATTCTCTGTACATCTTCTGTTAGGGCAGTTCGTGAAATTGAGCCAAAGCTTGTTATTGCGATGGGCAATATTGATGGTATGGTAACCGATCTTAAACTTACGGCTAGGACAGAAAAGAAACTGAAGATTAAGAAGGCCGATTCCTTGCCAGCGACGTTAGAAGTAGTTGCTCTAAATTAAAATATCTAAGTGGAGGGAGTATCGTGAGTATTTGGGGAATAGTTATCGTAGTAGTAGTGACGTTATTCTCCATGATTTTGCATGAACTTGCACATGGCCTCGTTGCTTTTGCCTTAGGAGATAGGACAGCTAAAGAGGAAGGAAGATTAACCCTAAACCCAATCAAACATCTAGATCCAGTTTTCTCTATTGCTGTTCCATTGATTATGTATCTCAGTGGTGGCCCAGTATTCGGAGGTGCAAAACCAGTGCCAGTTAATTCTCGTAACCTAAAAGGTGGAGCATGGGGAATGGCATTAGTAGCTATCGCTGGACCACTTACTAATTTCATATTAGCATTCGCATCATTTCTGATAGGACATTTTACAGGAGTAATTTACACAGATAGTGGTCTAATCACGATGATAATGTCTCAGATGATAATGATAAATTTAGGCTTTTTCGTCTTTAACATCTTACCGATACCACCGCTTGATGGCTCAAGAATCTTATACGCGATTGCCCCAGATGGCGCTAGAGAAGTAATGGAGCGAATAGAAAGAACATTAGGAGTGTGGCTAATTTTATTCTTAGTAATCGTAGCGGGCTCATTACTTCCTAATCTAATGGGCACAATGATAAATGGAATTTTGCGCTTTTTCTATATGATAGTTGGTGTGGTATAATAAAAGTATCCCCATTAGCATACGATATTTTCCTGAATAATCGTAATAAAGGGATTTCGTGGCGCTGTCTCCGTGGAGACACGCATAAGATTTTACCCACCTTGTTTTTATAACGGGGAAAAGACGGTTAATGGGGTACTTTGAAGTCAGTATGAAGGGTGGCAGAGATGAAACAGAGAATTAGAGTAGTCGGTATCGTTAAAACGGATAGCGGCATTTTGCTTCTCAAAAAGACGAAAGGCAGAGCGGAAGAGGGTCCAACTTGGGAGCTTCCAACTGGTAAAATTAGATTCGGAGAACAACCAGAAGAAGCAATGGCCCGTACTTTCTATGAATATCTGGGAGTGAATGTTGCCGAAGTTAAGTTGTTAGATGCAATAACTTTTGTGGGAATCGCAGGCTCCTCGCAGCTTGGCAACCTTTTCATCGTCTACAGCATTAAGCTTTCCTCGGATAAACTCAATCCGATGGACACCTATAGTGCGTATAAATATCTCAAGAACGAAGAGCTGGCATCCGTCAAGATGAGTGACAGCACGATCTCAGTGATGGAAGTTCTCGGCAGTAAGGTTACCGATCCAAATGCACGCGTACCTATGGCTTCAAGCATATCTGTGGTGTCCGATAGAAGCGCAGTAAATGGCGCAACAATTTACGTTGACGGTGGTAGCAAAGGTAATCCTGGTCCAGCTGCTGTTGGTTATTATATCGTAGGTGAAGATGGCCGAGAAATTAAGAGAGGGGGAGAGTTTATCGGTTTTGCCACCTCTAGAGTTGCAGAATATTACGCATTGAAAGAAGGCATTGAACAAGCAATTGAGCTAGGTCTAAAGCGTGTGCGTTTTGTAGGCGACAGCTTAATGATGATCAATCAGATGAAGGGAATCTACCCTGTTAAAAATATTGATCTTCTACCAATTTATCAAAGTATCCAGGATTTGTTAACGCAATTCGAGGCGATTGCCTTTGTTCACGTGAAGAGGGAACAAAATCAACAAGCTGATGCCGAAGCTAACCGAGCTTTAATAGGACATTTTTCTAGAAAATCTAACAATCTTAAAGAAACATTTTAACCATTAAAAATAGTTTCGCAGTCACGAAACTATTTTTCTCTAGTAGGCTTAAGATAAGCCGGGTTTTGTCCATGCTAACATGGGGTAACCATCTATCTAGACATTGAATTGCTCCAATGTTCAAGCGGTAAGCGTACATCTTCGAATAGAAGTGAATAGTACTCCTTGCAGCTGATAGGGTTTGCCTCTGATGTATATCACTATACATCACTGTGAGCTCTTACCTCACTCTTTTCACCTTTGCCCTAAAAGGGTAGTCTAGTTTCTGTGGTACTTTCCCTACACTTACGTGCGGTCGCTGTTAGCGACTACCATATCCTGTGCTGCCCGGACTTTCCTCTGGATATAATCCAGCGGTTACCTTCTTAAGCCTACTACCATTATAGCACAAAATATCTCTCGGATATCTTGCAGTGCTACTAGGGGTTTATTTAACTAAACCTTTCTTCTTGAGAGTTCTCAAGGTAGAAGTAGCTACATTAACTTTTACTTTTTTACCATCAACGACCAAAGTCCTTTTCTGGACGTTTGGCTTGAACACCTTACGAGTCTTCCTCTGAGAGAAAGAAACGTTATGGCCATACATTTTACCTTTTCCGGAAATTTCACAAACCGCCATCTTATTTCTCCTTCACACTATTTACGATTGCCTTGAAAGCCTCTGGCTGACTTACAGCAAGGTCTGACAGAATCTTGCGATCGATATTGATATTCTTAGCTTTCATCCCAGCAATAAGCTGCGAATAAGAAATTCCTAATTCGCGAGCTGCATTATTGATGCGGGTAATCCAAAGGGAACGAAGATCGCGTTTCTTATTTCTACGATCACGATAGCTATAGCGAAGAGATTTTATCACACCCTGTTTAGCCATGCGATAGCTACGGGTACGATAGTGTTGCATCCCTTTAGCTTTATTCAAAATTTTCTTATGCTTTGCGTGTGCAGGTACGCCTCTTTTTACTCTCATGATTATACTCCTAGTGCAGTCTTAATATTTTTAGCAATCTTGCCGTTTATAGTAGCGGCAGTTTTCATATTGCGTTTTCTAGCCTTCGACTTTTTAGCTAGGATATGGTTCTTATAGGCGCGTTCTCTGACTAGCTTACCAGAACCAGTAATTTTGATACGCTTAGCGGTACCTTTATGCGTTTTTAGCTTTGGCATTTTAGCTCCTTTAGTTAGTTAATATTAATAAAAGTGCGCTGTTCTAGGACCGTGGAAGTCTAAAGTTACTTCTTCCGAATCCCGATTGACAGATTACGTCCGGAGAACTGCGGTTTACTATCAGATACGGCAAGATCGCCAATCTCAGCCAGAACTCTATCTAGGAGCTCTTGACCGATTTCTTTGTGAGCCATTTCACGCCCACGAAAGATAATCATAATCTTGACTCTATCACCGTCATCAAGAAAACCTTTTATCTTACGGATTTTAATGTTAAGGTCGTTATCTGATATCTTGAGACCAATTTTCATCGTCTTCAGCTCAGATTGTTTTTCTCGAGCTTTCTTACGATTTTTGGCCTGTTCTTTCATCTTCTGGTACTGATATTTGCCCCAGTCGATAGTTTTGACAACAGGTGGATCAGCATTCGGTGCAATCTCGACTAGATCTACACCTTGATCCCGAGCTAGGACCTGAGCTTCTCGGCTACTCATGATGCCAAGTTGCTCCCCGTTTGCTCCAATTACACGAACTTTTGCGTGGCGAATTTCGCCGTTAATGCGAGTACGTAAATTATTGTTTGCTATGGGGATCCTTTCTCTTAACCTTAATCTGTTCTATTATACCAAAGTTTAAGCAAGATTACAAGGGTTTTCCAGCTAGATTCTTAATCGAATTGCGTGGACTATTTCCAGCTAGATTTTCAACTTAATTATGTGAACTGTTTCTAGCTAGATTCTCAACCGGAAGGTCAACGCTTCCGCAATGTGCTCACTTTTAATCTCTGAAGAAAGCGCCAAGTCTGCAATCGTCCGCGCCACCCTAATAACCTTAAAATAACTTCTAGCGGAAAGACTAAGTTTGCTAGCTGCAGAATTGAGTAAATTTTTAGCGGCTAGCGAGAGGGCTGATTTTTCTTCAATCTGAGCTGAACTAACAGATGCGTTGCAAGACGTGCAATCTTGGTAGCGCTCTTGCTGAAGCCTAATAGCCTCTGTTATGGTATTTTTTACAACACTATCCTCTGAAACGTTTTGTCTCTCTACGCTAGGCAGAAGCTCGGAAATTTTCGGACGTTTGACCTCAGTAAACAGATCGATGCGGTCTAGTAATGGCCCAGAAAGCTTTTTCTGGTAGTTCCTAATCTGGACTTCACTACAAGTGCAAACGTGCACTGGATCTCCGAGGTGCCCACAAGGGCAAGGATTCATTGTCGCAATCAACATAAAATCAGCAGGATAAGAAGTTTTATACTTAGCTCTAGAAATCGTAATCGTACGGTCCTCTAGGGGTTGCCTTAAAGCCTCGAGATGACTTCTAGGGTATTCGGGTAGCTCATCTAGAAATAATACACCAAGGTGCGCAAGTGAAATTTCTCCTGGTATGGCCTTTGATCCACCTCCGATTAGAGAAGTAAGACTGCTAGTATGATGTGGATGTCGAAACGGTCTCTGGCTAATGATACTATCAGTATATCCTGCGATAGAGTATAGTTTGGTGACAGATATACTTTCTTCTGCAGTTAGCTCTGGAAGTAAGCCAAGACCGGCGCGAGCGAGCATAGTCTTGCCAGTACCTGGCGGACCAGAGAGAAGAATGTTGTGATGTCCGGCAATCGCTATGGCTAAGGCACGTTTAGCGAGTGTTTGACCATGAATCTGGCTTAAAGATGGTGCAACTTCACTCTGATGAGTAGAGGGAGTTTTAATTTTGAGCTTTTTTGCCGTGATAGTTTTTTCACCTATAAGGTGCAAATAGAGTTCTCGCAAAGTGTGTACTGGAACTAGAGTTATTCCAGATACAGCCTGCCCTTGCACAAAATTTTTATACGGTAGGTATAGAGTAGATATGCCTTGTCTCTTTGCCGCTTCTATTACATTAATGATGCCACGCACTGGCCGAAGATCACCATTAAGAGAGAGCTCACCCACGAAAGACGCTCCTTTAATATCAGATTCCACAAGTTGTCCTGATAAAATCAAGATATTAATTGCAATAGGCAAATCTAGAAATGTCCCATCCTTTTCTAAGTCTGCTGGCGCCAAATTAAGGGTCATCTTTTGATCAGGGAATAAGAAGCCAGAATTTTTTATCGCAGCTCGCACTCGATCTCTCGATTCAGACACGGTGCGGGCCCCCATGCCTACAATATTAAAATTTGGCAAACCACTCATGGTGGAGCCTTCTATTTCAATGCGTTCAGCCGAAAATCCAAGCGGCATGAAAGATATAGTTTTTGGAGTCATGCCGCTAGATTAACAAAAGGCAAAAACCTACGCAAGCACAAGCCCGATATTTTTTAAATGTATCGTTGTAAAAAATACATAAAAAGATAAAAATAAGCAATTTCTGGATACTGCAAGGCACAGAAAGTATAGGGGTTGCCAAGAGAGAGCAAGTTTGTTATAATGGTTATAGTTGGGGCTGACAAAGCTTAGACGGATTATTAACAGATACCAAGCGCATCGATTGATACCGTAAGTATTGAATAAGTGAAGAAAAATCTTCCAGCAAGCATGTAGCTTACATGCCTGCTTTTGCCTAGTTTAACTTAGGCTGGCTTTCACCTCTGAGTTTCCATAAGAGGTAAAGTTATCATAACTTATGGGAATAGATTCCTTGTCTGACTAACAGGGAGTCGAAATCTAGTCATGGCACCTAAGTAGCCTTTGCCTATCTGTACTACTAGGATATGCCAAGATAAACAGATAGACTATGTGCGTAGAATGGTATCCAGGAGATAATTCGGACCCGGAGGCAGTATCCGGCAGCTCCACCAAATATTCTTAAAATATGCCCTTAAAACACGCTAAAACGCCCAATTAGGGCGCTTTTTTACGCATGCACACATAAGAAAAAGTCCGGAACTGCGAGGATACCGGACTTTTACGTAGAGTGTGGAGTTTTTTGGCTATGATTGTTTGTTTTTGGCTTTGAATAATTTTTTTATTCAAAAGCTATCTCTATAATATCGCGAAAAAATGCTTATGTCAATAACTTTTTGCATAAAAAATTTACAATTTTTGCAAAGTTTTCCACAAGGCAAAATAACTGCTTTCCTAAGTCTTAAGTGACATGCTTTTAGCCAGAAACGTTAAATGGCTCAACTAGCTAACTAAAAATGTGTTTTGTTGCATGATCCGAGCTGAATTTAGTGTCAAAGTCAAAATTAAAAAGTCGCAACCTAGCCTAAGTTCAAACTATAAAGCAGCAGAGAACTAGGCAATTAGGTTTACAGTGCCATGTCCGCCTCCATGTCCGCCTGCGATTATTTTAGAAGAATCAAGAATCATGAATTTTCAAAAACTAAGCTACATTCGATCCTGGAAAATACGGAAACAAAAAAGTTAAAAATTAAACAATTTATTCAAGAAAAACATTAGAAAATAGTGCAAACGTTGTGAAAAATACAACACCAAATAAATGGCACAAAAACAGGGGTAAAAATGCATAAAAATAGTGAATGTTGTAAAAAATACAATAAAAAAGTTGCTCAAAACCCTTGAAATATTAAAAAGCTTGTGCTATGCTAAGAACAAGTCGAAAGACCAAAACAAAAATCGCAAATTAAAAAGGAAAACATGAAGTACAAATAGCTTAAAATGAGCTGACTCAGCTCAGACCTTTCTTTAGCGTCCAAAACTAGGGAAAGAACGAAGCTTTTATTTGGCGGGCGAATAGGTAATTTCTAGCCATAAATTACATCGGATTATCATTCAGTTGGGGTAAAATCTCAAAGAGATAATCCAAATAGGAATTACCTATAGCTCCGCGAAATAGCGTAGAGCGCACTGAAACTTTGACCATTAGTACCTTAGAATAGCAGAATGATCAAGTTTTCGGTAAGGACAATGTCTCGCGTCAGCGAGGCGGTCAAAAAGCTAGAGAGTGGATTAAAAGTTGCGGCCGATAGTGTTTTTAAGGTGCCGGATAACTTCCACTCTTTGGCCCTTGTAAAAGGGTCAAAATTCGGGGGAACGAAGCTTTCGGGATGAAAGCAATATACCTAACTTAAGGTAACACTTTAAGGCGGGGAACAACAAAACTTATCTTTGGGAGAATAAATAATCAGTAGTAAAATTTCACAAGTTTCGCAGTCTTGTGAAAACACCAGTTGTTATACCGATGGCATATCATCGAGTGGCTGGTACAACTTGTCAAAAGTGTGATATAATAAGCTCATGTTTAATCGTCTGATGTTTCTAGTAAGTCTGATAGCCGTGATTATTATTCTCGCGATGATAAATCTAACAACCCCTACGGAGATTGGTCCGTTAGGGGTTTTAGTATTTTTTACAATGGTTTATTTAGTAGTTTTCGGAATTGTGAATTTGATGGTGATAGGCTTCAGAAAGATGATGGGAAAAAGAGATAGAACTAGGAAAGAACACTATTATGCTGCAGTCATTGCTTTTGGGCCGGTAATGATGCTTCTTATCCAGTCTTTCGGAGTACTCAATATCGCTACTGCAACCATGACAGTGATATTCATTTTATTAGGTTGTTTCGTCATAAATAAAAGATTATAACTTCAAAAAAATATTCGCATCAAAGTAGCAAAATCAATCCTTTTTGCTTTACTTTTTATGCTTATTTTGCTAATATGAAGGTATGGATAATCTAAGAGACGGAGGTATAGGGGAGAGTGTCGCAATGCCTTCAGTTTCTAATGGAGAAAACGGCATCTACTCTCGAGAGACAGCATCTCCAAATAGAGTTAGCTCAGACACTAAATCTAATCTTGGTGGCGTATCTTCGGCCGCAGAAAGCTTTAACGCAACCAGTCTTCCAGAGAATATGTCGCCGAACAATTTCCCAGCCAACCCAGACCTACCGAGTCCAAACGAAATAGAATCTTCAGAGATATTCGGAGAAGCAATCGCAGATTTTCCAGGTGTAACAGAGACGAAATCCCTCGCCGAAGATGGCTCTACCGAAGGAAAAATCGACAAGAAGAAGATACTCGCTTTCGATGGTGATCTTATCGACCGAGAATCTCAAAAACAAGTTGAAAAAATAATCAGAGAACATAGCGATGACCCATACGAGCTAGATAACCTCAGGAATCAAATGATGGCAGATGGACTAAGAGACAACTATGGTAGAATCTTTGGAAATGATAACTACAAAGAAGATACGAGTCAAGAAGATTTAGGGGTAATTAAATAGAAAAAGGGCAGGGCAGTACGGTGGAAAATGTTGTAGAAAATACTGAAACAGGAGTAGCGAGCGAAGTGGCTAAGACTGGTACTGGGGCGTTAGGCTGGATTATTATAGTACTCTTAATAGCTGGGGTTTTGGTGGCTGTTGCCTTAGTCATAGCCAGGAGTATCAGTAAGAAGCGCGAAGCCAAGAACTTGGAGCGAGGCGTTAAGATGGTGCCGATGCTCATTCATTTACCTCCACAAACTGACGATATTCAAGGTGGTGGCAGAGACGAACGTGATGTTACGAACGAGGCACTTTCTCAGGCACAAATTATGTATTCAATCATCGCCTCTACCCTGCAGAAGGGCATCAAATCAAAAATCTACGGTCAAAAACACATCTCGTTTGAAATGATCGCATCTGGCGGCCTAATTAAGTATTATGCGGTAGTCCCAGCAGTAATCACTGAAACAGTGAAGCAGGCTATTGTATCAGCGTATCCTACAGCTAGATTAGAAGAAACCTATGAGGATAATATTTTCTCTAAAGAAGGGAGAATATCTGGAGTTTCTGGAGGGGAATTTAGTCTAAAAAAAGAATTCGTTTACCCGATAGCAACTTACGAAGAAATGAAACGTGATGCTTCGGGTGCATTGCTTAATGCAATGTCTGCCGTAAAAGATGGTGAGGGAATGGCACTCCAACTAATGTTCAGACCTACTGATCAGTCTTGGACAAAAAAATCATCTGAGCGAATAAAAAAAATACGCGAAGGGAACAAAAAAAGTGGTACAGGAATTTGGGTAATTGATAAATTCACGGATATCGTTAGACTGCCAGTGGAACCGATGAAAGAACACGCCAAAGATCCTACCGAATCAGAGCCAATTACGAATGTTCAGCAAGAAGAAATGACCGCCATTGATGATAAAGCGCGTTATCCAGGGTTTGAAGTCTTAATCAGGGTAATTGCTAGTACTAAATCTAAAGCTCGTTCCGATGCGCTTGTAGGAGGTATGATTTCTGCATTTTCTCTGTTTAACTCTCAGCTCTATAACAGCTTTGAGTATAATATGTTGAATGACGAAAAGAAACTAGCTAAAGATTTCATCTTTAGAATGTTCCCTCAGAGAAATAGCTCATTGATTTTAAATTCTATGGAGCTTGCAACGATTTTCCACCTACCATCTCAGAGTTCGATTCCGAATTCACAGGTCGAAAGGCAATTGACTAAACAAGTGGATGGTCCAGCAAAACTAGTTACGGATGGCGTACTGCTAGGTGTTAACGAATTTCGAGGACAACGAAAAGAGATTAAACTATCAGAGAAAGATCGTCGTCGCCACACTTATATTATCGGTGCTACTGGTATGGGTAAGTCAGTACTCCTCAAAAATATCGCCTATCAAGATATGATGTCGGGGCGTGGCTTTGCTTTTATTGATCCTCATGGTGATGTTACCGAAGAACTTCTTTCGATGGTACCAGAAGATAGAATAGATGATGTTACCTACTTTGACCCTGGAGATATTGAACATCCAATTGGCATGAACATGTTTGAATGGGAAACCGAAGATCAGAAAGATTTCATCGTTCAAGAGGGGATAAACATGCTTCAATCTCTATATGATCCAGGCAATCAAGGCTTCTTCGGACCTCGTGGTCAGCACATGTTCAGAAACGCAGCTTTACTCCTAATGAGTGACCCAGCGGGCGCTACCTTTATTGATATTCCACGCTGTTTCATTGACCCAGAATTTGTAAAATCAAAATTAAAATATGTAACAGACAAAAGTGTGTATGATTATTGGACTAAAGAGTTCCCAGCCTCGCAAAAATCTAATGACGCCGGCGAAGTGATTACTTGGTTTGCCTCTAAGTGGGGACCATTCATCTCTAATACAATGATGAAAAATATCTTAGGCCAGACTCACTCCGGTTTTGATATTCGAGACATCATGGACAACAAGAAGATTCTCCTCGTTAACCTTTCGAAAGGTAAAATGGGAGAAATCAATTCCAAGTTGTTAGGTATGATTTTCGTCATGAAATTTCAGACGGCAGCCATGTCGCGCGTAGATACCCCAGAAGACATGCGTAATGATTTTTGCTTATTCGTAGATGAGTTCCAGAATTTCGCGACAGAGAGTTTTGAGTCGATTCTATCTGAAGCCCGTAAGTTCCGCCTCAACCTCATCGTAGCTAATCAGTTCATGACTCAGCTCACAGACAAAATACGTGAAGGTTTACTCGGCAACGTTGGTACAGTGATCTGTGGGCGCATTGGTGTAACTGATGCGGAAATCATGGAAAAAGTGTTCACTCCAACTTTTAATGCAGAGGATCTTCATAACCAGCCGAATTTTCACGCAATTTCTACAGTGATGATGTTCGATATGCCATCAAAACCATTTACAATGAGTCTAATTCCACCACTTTCTGAAGGTAATCCAAGTGTATTAGACTCTATGAAGCTATATTCTGCTACTAAATATGGTAGAACTCGCGCAGAGGTAGATGCCGAGATTAATGAGCGATTAGGAAGTGGTAATGCAACCTCTAGCAAAGATACTGATACGGAAAAAGAGGAAGATTTAAGCACTGATAAACCAGAGGCGTTCCTCGATAAATGGATGAAAAAGAGGACAACGGAAACCGGCGTTTCTCCTAGTGCAACATCTCAGAACTTGGACAAAGACATGCCAAAAGAGATTCCAACTCCTACTATCGACGCCAATCCAGTATTTCAGAACGTAGTACCAGATGAGGATGTCGAACAAAAAGGCGGCAAAAAAGCCGAACAGATGGCAATGCCAGACCAGGATAACGCTTCCGAAGGGGAAGTGTTTAAGGTCAGATGATACTTAGTATCAACAAGTTCAATAATACGCTTATGCTTAAAAAATTTATACGATTTTTACGCACTAGCAGGCTCAATGAGGCGGTTTATTGCATAAACATGCATTCCGTTACGTTTTTAAATTAAATCCGCCTAGAAACGCACGAGAATGGCTTAAAAGTGCTTATTATAAAAAAGAAAATTCACTAAAAGTTAGAATAACAGGGGTAAAAACCAAATCCACATCCCTTGAAAAAAAGTCGCTCAAGGTGTATGATAATTATAAGTATTAATTAAAGTTGAGGTAAAGGATGGCTGACAAAGCTAATAGTTATGATAGCTCTCAGATTCAAGTTCTAGAAGGGCTAGAGCCAGTGCGTAAACGACCTGGCATGTATATCGGCTCTACCGGATATGACGGATTACATCATCTTATCAAGGAGATTGCCGATAATTCTATCGACGAGGCAATTGCAGGATATGCTACTAAGATAGTGATTACCATTTTGGCGGATGGTGGCGTAAAAGTAGAAGATAACGGACGTGGTATCCCAGTAGATTTACATCCGAAGACACATCTTTCCACTCTGGAAACAGTACTTACAGTGCTCCACGCGGGTGGCAAGTTCGGTGACGGTGGCTATAAGGTGTCATCTGGTCTTCACGGTGTTGGCTCATCAGTAGTGAACGCACTTTCTACTCATATGACCGCAGAAGTTTTTAGAGATGGCAAGATTAACCACATCGAATTTGATCTTGGCAAAACCGTCAAGCCACTAGAGGTCGTAGGCAAGACCGACAAACAGGGCACCTCTATCATCTTCTATCCTGATCCTACAATCTTCAAAGAAACCACAACTTTTGATTACAAGTGGGTGGCAAGCTATGCCAGACACCAAGCCTATTTGACTAAAGGTATTCTTATCTCTGTTAACGACGAACGCACAGGTGAAAAGGAATCCTTCTATTTTGAAGGTGGCATCAAATCTTATGTTAAGCGCCTCAATAACGGCAAGGAAGTTCTATCTGATGATATATTCTATGTAGAGAAACAGATAGAAGATTCTGAAGTAGAAATTGCCGTACAGTACAATGATACCTTTGCTGAAACCATGAAGCCATTTGCTAACAACGTCCTTACTCCTGATGGTGGTATGCACGTTGTCGGTTTTCGTACTGCACTCAACCGTACTATCAACGACTACGCCCGCAAAAACGGTCTTTTGAAGGAGAAAGAAGATAATCTTACAGGCGATGACATTAAGGAAGGTCTTACCGCGGTAATTCTTGTCAAACTCCCAGATCCACAGTTTGAAGGTCAGACTAAGAACAAACTCGGTAACCCAGAGGTGAGAGGTTATGTTGACAAAGTGATGAGCGAGTACTTCGGATACTATCTAGAAGAAAATCCGCAAATTGCGAAGAAAATTGTCTCTAAAGCCACTTTGGCCGCTAGAGCTAGAAAAGCTGCTCGCGCTGCTCGTGATAATGTCATCAGGAAAGGTGCCTTTGAAGGGTTGAATCTTCCATCTAAGTTAGCAGATTGTAGCTCTAAATCTCGTGAAGAATGTGAGCTCTTCATTGTAGAGGGTAACTCGGCAGCCGGCTCCGCTAAGGAAGGTAGAAACCCTCAGATTCAAGCAATTTTACCGCTTCGTGGTAAAGTACTTAATACCGAGAGGGCAAGACTAGATAAGATGCTTGCTAACCAAGAGTTGGTCTCTCTTATTAAAGGTCTAGGAGTGGGCATTGGAGAACAATTTAATCTCGACGGACTCAGATACGACAAGATTGTATTCATGACTGATGCCGATGTCGATGGGCTACATATTGCAACACTTCTTATGACTTTCTTCTTCCGTTATATGCCACAGGTCATTGAGACGGGACATGTCTATCTAGCTAAACCACCACTATTCGGTCTCATCAAAGGAACTGGCAACACCCGTAAGATTGACTATCTCTATGATGAAGTAGCACTAGAGAAGAAGCTCACAGAGAAGATTGAAGAGCGTAAGAAATTTGGCGTGAAAGTTGATGAAACTCAAGAACGTTTCAAGCAGGCTGGTTATACCGCACAACAGAGGTTTAAAGGTCTTGGCGAAATGGATGCTAAACAGCTTTGGGAAACTACTATGGACCCAGCAAACCGCGTCCTAGTCCAAGTCCATATTGATGATGCAGAAAAAGCTGATGCTGTATTTACGAAGTTAATGGGTGACCAGGTCGACCTTCGTAAGAACTTTATCCAAGCCGGAGCAGCAAGTGTTAAACTTGATGATCTCGACTTCTAATATCTGCGAAAGGAGATAGGAAATATGAGTAAAGATGAAAATAACTTACCAGAAGATATTAAAAACATGAAAATATCAGGTGACGAAAGCGCAAAAACTGCAGATACTGAGAACGTTCCAGATGTTGATGAGCCAGAAGTTGTAACAGGAGAAATTATAAATGGTATTGAGAAACGACAAGTAGAAAATACTATGGAAGAGTACTTCCTCAAGTACTCCATGTCGGTAATTATCGATCGTGCGCTCCCAGACGTAAGAGATGGACTTAAACCTGTCAACCGCCGTATCCTTTATGCTATGAACAAAAACGGTTGGAAAGCTCCGCACGCTACGGTCAAGTCTGCACGTATCGTTGGTGAAGTTATGGGTAAATACCATCCGCATGGCGATTCTTCTATTTATGATGCTATGGTCAATTTGGCTCAACCTTGGAAGATGAGATACACCCTCGTAGAAGGGCAAGGTAACTTCGGCTCGGCCGATGGTGATGAGCCAGCTGCTTCACGTTATACTGAGGCTAGAATGGACAAAGTTGGGGCAGAACTGCTCTCTGATATTGAAAAAGAAACTGTTGATTTTAGAGACAACTTTGATGGCTCCGAGCAAGAGCCAGTAGTACTTCCAGCAGCCCTGCCGAATATTCTTTTGAATGGTCAGATGGGTATTGCTGTGGGTATGGCTACTAATATTCCGCCACACAATCTTTCTGAACTTGTCGATGCTACCGTAGCCCAGATTGATAATCCAGAGATTACCCTAGATGAGCTCATGAAATATGTCAAAGGCCCAGATTTCCCAACTGGTGCAGAAGTCTATGGCGGTACTCCTATGAAACAGGCTTACGCTACCGGTAAAGGCTCGGTTACTATCAGAGCGGTCACCAATATCGAGGAACGTAAAAACGGACGCTACAATATCGTTATTACAGAGATGCCTTATGGGGTGAGTAAAGAAGCGTTTATTGATAAAGTTCGCGAACTTGCAATGAACAAAAAACTTGATCACATCGCTGACGCTAGAAATGAGTCTGCTCGAGGCAAAGTTCGGGTAGTAGTAGAGCTCAAGAAGGATGCTTTTCCTAAGAAAATCTTAAACCAGCTCTATAAGATGACTAGCCTCCAGACTACTTTCCACTACAACATGCTGGCGTTAGTAGATGGTATCCAGCCGCGTATCTTAGGGCTTAAAGAGATTCTTGGCGAATTTATCAAACACCGTCAAGTAGTCGTACGCCGTAGAACAGAGTATGACCTTCGTAAAGCTAAAGAGCGCGCGCATATCTTGGAAGGCTTAAAAATTGCCTTAGATAATATTGATGAAGTTATTCAGACTATTCGCGAAAGCTATGATGATGCCGACAAGAGATTGATGAGCAAGTTTGGGCTTTCAGAAATCCAAGCAGCCGCAATCCTTGCAATGCAACTAAGACGTCTTCAAGGTTTGGAGCGCGACAAAATTGAGCAAGAACTAAAAGAGCTCCACGAGCTAATCGCTAAACTCGAAGCAATCTTGGCAGACGAGAAAGAAATCTTGCGTGTTATTAAAGAAGAGCTCCTCGCTATGAAAGAAAAATATGGCGATGAGCGTCGTTCGAAGATTATTAACCACGAAGTCGGTAAATTCTCTGAGGAAGAACTAATCCCAGAAGAAGAAAGCGTTATCTTGCTTACTGCTGAGAACTACATGAAGCGCGTATCTCAAAGCGATTTCCATAAGCAGAACAGGGGAGGCAAAGGCAAACGTGGTATGACCACTAAGGAAGAAGACGTCATTTCCCAGATTATCACAGCCAATTCTCACGATTTCTTATTATTCTTTACTTCTCAAGGTAGAGTCTTCCGTTTGAAAGCCTACGAAGTACCACAAGCTTCTCTTGCCGCAAAGGGTACTGCCGCCGTTAATATGCTAAACATGCATCCAGATGAAAAGATTACCGCTATCATTAAGCAAGGAGATGAACTTGGCCCAGATGGATTCTTATTCATGGCTACTAAGAAGGGAACTATCAAGAAGACTTCTATCAAAGACTACGAGAATATCCGTACTAACGGACTTATCACCATCAAGCTAGATGAAGGCGATGAATTGAAATGGGTTAAAGGTACTACCGGCTCTAATGATATCATTATCTCTACTTCTGCTGGTCAAGCGGTTAGATTTAATGAAGATCAGGTACGCGCTATGGGACGTTCTGCTAGAGGTGTAAGAGGTATGAGGCTTCGTCCGAAAGATGAAATCGTAGGTATGGACGTTGTCACTGATCCATCTCAGAAACTCTTAGCTATCTCTGCTAATGGTTACGGTAAAGCTACCGCAGTTTCCAACTTCCCAGTACACAAACGTGGTGGTGTAGGTATTAAAGTTGCCTCTGTTACCACTAAAACTGGCCCAATCGTTGCGGTACATACGCTCGACCCTGCTGCCAAAGAAGTAATCATGATGTCCACTAAAGGCCAAGCTATCCGTGTATCCATGAAAGAGATTCCGACTCTCGGACGTGCTACTCAGGGCGTGCGCATCATGCGCATGAGCGAGGGTGACACCGTAGCCTCTATCGGCATTGTCCTTCCAGAAGAGGAAACTGAAGAAGAAACTCCAGTGGAAAAAGCTGTAAAAAAATAACAAAAAGGTCTAGCACTTTGAATAGTGGCATGCTATAATAAGAGTGCTAGACAATAATCAGTTCGTTTTTTGGAATAGTATCTTACTCGTTCAAGTGTTGAATGCGGCCATTTACGCAGTTTTCACTTGAGTGAGTAAGAACTGATTGTCTAGCGACTAGTAAATGGTCGCATTTTTCTTTGGGAGTTAGTTTAAGACTTATCAAGGGTAGGGAAGCGCCTAATGCGACATAAGGAGGTATATGTCAATAAGGCAAAATAAAAGCAAGTACAAAAAACCGATTGCAGTAATAGTATTCTTAATCGGTGTCTTTTCTTTCATGGCTATATCTATCAGTGACATTACTTCTGTTTCCGCCGCTACCTCCACCGGCCCATCAGAAGTAGCTGTTACCCTTAAAGACATGGTTGCATTACGCATCTTAGATAGTACTGCTAGCACAGAAATAACTAACCTAGTGATTAATGTTACCCCTACTCCTAATGGCTCTTTTGCTAAGAATAGTCTAATGGTGGAAGGCTCCACGTCTAATGTAACTGGGTATAAATTATATATGACTAGTATTGGTAAAGACCATGGCACAGGTAGCTCTGAGCCAGCTTATACTACTGCACTAGTTAACACAGATCCTGCCGTAGAGTCTAGTGTTGGTACTATCCCTACATTAGATTTAGCTAGTAGCGGCACTGACATTCCTACTATCACTGAAGCTGACTTTAGGGTTAGGAATTCTCTTTATAGGAATAGGTGGGGATATAGTCTTACTCCTCTTGATGTTACGGATACTACTAGTATTACCTATGCTGGTGTTCCAGAACAAACTGAACAAAGACAAATTGACGAGAAAGAGACTGCTGTAGATAAGGGCTTAACACCAGTTACTATTGGTGTGAATGCTACTTCAGGACTTACTTCTGGCACTTACAAGAATACATTAGAGTTCACGGCTATAGCTAATGACGTGCCGATAGATTATAAGCTAACGTTCAACGCTAATCTAGATGGAGCAGGTGGGGAAGAAGGCGCATCTAGTGCAGGACTAGCTGATATGCCGGAAGATCTTACTGCTTCTTCATTAGCATCTACATATACTTTTACTATCCCTAGTGGAATTAGTAATATGCCAATTAAGACTAATATGGTTATAAAAGAATGGAACACTAAACCAGATGGTACAGGAACAGCTTATGCACTA
>JAFWHA010000004.1 GCA_017512175.1 Candidatus Saccharimonadota bacterium | reverse complement strand
GGCATGACCATAAACCCAAGCTCTTTCACAGACCTTTGCATTGTCATAGACTTCAGCTTTGTCAAAAACCAAAGCTCTGCCATAGATTTTTGCTTTGCCGTAGATCTTTGCTTCGTCAGAAACCTCAACCTCGTCCTGAAGTATGGCTTTGCCATAAACTTTAGCATGACCATATACCCCAGCAACATCACAGACCTTTGCGTTTCCATAAACTTTGGCATGGCCATAAACCCAAGCTCTTTCACAGACCTTTGCATTGTCATAGACTTCAGCTTCATCAAAAACCCAAGTTCCACCACAGACTTCTGCTCTGCCATAAATCTTAACTTTGCCACAGGCTTCTGCTTCGTCATAGACCTTTGCATTGCCGTAGATTTTTGCTTCGCCGTAAACCGATGCTTCACCATAAATCTCAGCTATGTCATGAATCGTCGCTTCGCCAGAAACCTCAGCTTTGCCATAAACCTTTGCATTATCAAAAACCCAGCAATTGCCATCTACGGATAAGTTGTCCTCTGATTCATTATAGCCTCCAAATTCGCCAGCCTCGACATGACTAAAGTCGTACAGCGCTCTAATGCGATACAATTTGTGAGCTATCTTGAGCTGATCAATAAGTTCAATGGTATCACTTTCACAAACTTCGTATTTCTTTTTCATAGCATGCCCCCTCCGCTAAGGCAGATATTTAAAATACATAGCACTAGAATAACTAGTAGTTACTATATTAATTATAATATATTTTAGAGATTATTTCAAGAGATGAGTATAGGCTTCGTACAGGTGCTTCCGCCGACTAAGGATTCTAATTGCCAAATTCTTCATTAAATATCTCATTAATTTTGGCGTAATCTTCTTCTCCTCCCCAAATTGGTAACAAATCGGAGTGATTTTCTATAATAAAATCTTTGTCTTGTAAGACTAGATCTAATGTATCATTTTTATTATTCCCGTTTTTACGGAAGTATCTAAACCCAAGAGGCGATGTAATTATAGTTTTAGCCTCGTCAATTGTTAGTTCTGACGACTTTTTATTGTAAGCATTCATAATCTCTTCTTTTGAATTAGATAGCTCGTCATCTTCATAACGATTAAGTATTTCTTCTGGATTATTTTTAACAATAAATCCTTCATTATCTACATAGGCATCTTCATACATTCCGTCAGCAATACAACCCTGTAGTATATCGATAGCTTGATAACCCTCTACATCATTTCCAGCTACTGTCATGATTCTTTCGCTTAGTTTCACTAGTGCATCAAATACTTCAGGATTGGTTTCTTTTAATTTGTCATAATTCTCCTCAAATTTTGAAAATCTTTCTGAACTTTCTGTATTCTTGCTGGCTTCCATATGCTCCACTACAGCCCTCTTTCTATGCGCTTCAGCTTGTTCTTCTGGCCAAAATATACCAACCTTGATCTCTTTATCAGTTATTTTTGCATCATTATAATAACCTTTCTCAAGGTTTCTGCTTATTCTATTCCCCAAATCTATAGCGACTTCATTCCTTCCATCTACTCCACTTTGGTAATTTGCATCACCATATGCATATGTTGCGCTATTAAACATGCTAGTTGTTACACTTATCTCATCTACGATTTTTCTCCCAATATGTTCGGCATTTTTAAAACCTTTCTCCCGTTCGTTCTTGCAATAATCCGCATATTCAAATCTATTATTACTCTTTCTTAAATGCGGAAAGAAATCTTCGTCATATCGTGATAATTCATATTGTCTTTCTTTTTCTGCCTCGTCACTAGTTTTAATGCTACCATCGACGATATTTATCCTTGCATCTCGATATTTTCCCAACATGATATCAAGCTGAATACCATTCATAATAGATTCTGCACCTGCTCTTCCGTTAAGGATGCTTTTGACATTGTCCAGCTCTTTTTTCACATCTACATCCAAAATCTCCATTTCTGTTTTCAGCTTTTCTATTCGTTCTTCCTCGGTCATTTTCTCGTAGGGAGATTTAGAAATGTTAATTAGGTCTGTTTCCGATGGCGACGGAATATCATTGCTATTTTTTGCAGTATTAAGAGATTCAACATGTTCATCCCATGATGGCATCTCTGAGAGAGATTGCATGCCATTATCATTAACTTCAGTTGGCTGCGAGTAGGATTCGCCTTTATTTTCCATATACCTCCTTTAATTTGGTAGTTAGGATCCAAAACAAAAACGGACACCTAACTCTAGGTGTCGATTCCAACATATGGTTTTTATACCAATGCTTTCGAGCTAAGTGCCCGTTCTTCGGTATAAAAATCACCATATGTTATAGAATCGACACTTTAATTATAGCACACAAACAAAAGGAGAGGGATATTGCAATCTCCCTCCTGTCTAGTACTTCTCCAAAACCACATGGTGTCCAATATCAACAGTAAGAATAATGGAGCTTCCTTCGTATTTCCAAATTATTCTCACATCCATATTGACACTACTCTCCCAAAGACCTTTCGATCCTTTTATTCGTTTAGTTCTAAGGGATGGATGTGCAGGATTTTCTGAAAGATATTTCAGTTTGCTGTTTACCTTCTTTTGCAAGCTTAAGGGGAATTGTTTATAGTGTTTCTTAAATTTAGGTGTAAAGGTGAGCTGATAGCCCACTATTCCGTCTCCAATGCATTGAGCATTTCGTCTACAGTTTTATATACAGGCTGTTTCCCTGCCTTGATTTTTTTCTCTGCTTCTGCAATTTCTGCTTCCAACTTCTTAACATAAGCCTTAGGATAAGTAACTACTGGCACCAACAAAATGCTACCGTCTTTTCTCTCTACTACTTCGTATTCGTCGCCTTCTGCGATCTTGAAATTTTTGACGGTGTCTTTTGGTAGAGTTATTTGTGATTTTGCCCTTACTGTGATTACCATAACAATTTTCCTAATTTCTTACTTTCCTACTTTCAGAATACCATGCTATCACTTAAAATGCAAGTCTTATGCTATAATCTCAATATGTCAATCACTAACTACACTGGTCTTTCATCCGAAGAAGTTACCCGTCGAATGAAAGCTGGGCAGGCAAATATCTCTATCAAAGCTCCTTTCAAGACCACCGGTCAGATTATCTTTGATAATGCATTCACCTATTTTAATGCTGTCTTTGCCGGACTAGCAGTAGTATTACTCTCTGTGGGAGACTTTCGGAGTCTGACGTTCATCCCTGTTATTCTAGCTAATACCTTAATCGGTGTAATTCAGGAGCTACGTTCAAAGAAAACGCTAGAAAAACTGACTATCACCTCTGCGCGTGATGCTACCGCCATCCGTAATGGCAAGGAACAAAAAATCCCTGTCCACGAGCTGGTCCTGGATGACATTGTAATCTTTCGCGCAGGGAACGAAATTCCTGCCGATGCAGAAATCATAGATGGCATTGTGTCCGTCAATGAATCTTTAATTACCGGTGAAGCTGATGAGGTGCAAAAGAAAAAAGGTGCAAAGCTGATGTCTGGCTCCTTTATTGTTTCTGGAGAATGTGTCACCAAACTCACTAAGGTTAGTAAAGATTCTTATGCTTCCCAGCTGACATTACAGGCCAAAACTATCAAATCTGGCGAACAGTCAGAAATTATTAAGAGTTTGAATAAACTTGTCAAAGTCGCTGGCATCGCAATTATCCCTGTAGGGCTACTACTTTTCTCAAGGCAATTCTTCATTAATCATAATGACCTGCTTCCCTCCGTCCAGGGTGCGGCTGCCGCGGTAATTGGTATGATCCCAGAAGGGTTATTCTTGCTCGCCTCTGTCGCGCTCGCTATTTCTGCGATGCGCCTAGCCAAGAATAAAGTTCTCGTCCACGAAATGAAATGTATAGAAACTCTCGCTCGCGTGGATGTACTCTGCGTAGATAAAACTGGCACCGTTACTAGCCCAGATATGTCTGTAACTGAAGTGGAATATCTTGCTAAAAAATCAGAGGTGGAGCCAATGATGTCTATATTTGTTTCTTCTCTCTCTGCCGACACTACTACTATGAAAGCCTTAAAAAATCACTTCCCACGCGCGAAGGAAAAAGCAGACCAGACTTTTGGTTTCTCCTCTGAGTTCAAATATAGTGCTGCCAAAATCTCCGGCAAGAATTACGTCCTAGGAGCACCAGAGTTTGTCCTGAGAGACGATTTCAATCAATACCGTAAACAAATAGAAAAATACACTAAGCGAGGCTTTCGTGTACTGGTTTTTGCTAAATATAGTGGTAAGTTGGATGGTAAAAATTTGACAAAACCTGCCACGCCTCTAGCAATTATCACATTGATGAACCCAGTGCGTAAAAATGCCCCAGGAACTTTCCGTTACTTCGCTGAGCAAGGTGTAAAAATCATGGTTATCTCTGGCGATAGCCCACTAACCGTATCAGAGGTAGCTCGCCAAGCCGGAATAGCAAATGCTGGCAAATTCATAGACGCTAGGAATCTAAAAACAGAGAGGGATTACCAAGAAGCCGTAGAAAAATACGCCGTTTTCGGCCGTGTCCTACCAGAACAAAAACGCAAGCTCGTCAAAGCTCTCCAATCCCAGAATCACACCGTAGCGATGACCGGCGATGGCGTAAATGATGTCCTAGCACTAAAAGATGCGGATTGTTCCATCGCTATGGCTTCTGGCTCTGATGCTGCGGTTTCTGCCGCTCAACTGGTACTCTTGGAATCTGACTTTTCTAAAATGCCAAATGTAGTCAAAGAAGGTCGCCGCGTAGTAAACAATCTGGAACGCTCTGGCTCACTCTTTATTGTGAAAAACATATTTTCTTTCACTGCAGCACTATTCGCCATCATCCTTGGTTTCCGTTTTCCGCTTTTGCCATCTCAGATGCAAATGGTAACGCTCTGGATCATCGGTGTTCCATCTTTCTTCCTCTCGCAAATGCCAAATGAAGACCTAATCAAAGGCCACTTTATCACCAATATCCTAAAGAAAGCCATCCCTGGTGGCCTCACTAACGTAGTAGTGGTATTGTCAACTTATCTAGCCTGCAAAATCTTCGGCGCGCCAAACGACCAAATTTTCACCGCCTGCACCTTAGCTTTCTCTATTGTTGGTATGGTCTATCTCTACACAGTGTGCCAACCATTCAATCTATATCGTCGTGTTGTCTGGGGCGGATGTTTGGGTGGATTAGTGCTCTGTTTCACTATTCTCTACTGGCTCTTTGAACTTGCCCAAAATCCGTCTTACAAAATCATTCTCATTCCTGCTGTTATTGGACTAACTTCGCCACTACTACTCAAATTATTTAATTTCCTAGATACCAAATGGGGCTGGGTGCGAAAAAAGTTCGAGCAAGCAACTATCAAGTGATTCCTTTACTTTTTCATAATGTATGATATAATATGTGTTGTTGGCTAGTGTAACCATGTACTTTGATAGAGGAGGGCATTATGTTTGGACTAAACTTTTTTCCAGAGGAGGAATCTCCAAAATTATTTCCGTTAATTCAGAGGGACGGCACAGTGATGTTCATCTCGGCAAGGCAACTTCATAACCGCATCTTAAAGGACAGCTTGGTTAATTTTAACTGGGTTGCAACAGCACAGAGTCTCGTTGCTATATGTAACTGCTCCGATTTTCCGAGGAATATCGCCGCGGAAATTAAGGATGCTATGTTGCGATCCTTTGCAGAACAGGCAGCATGCGGTCTGTTCTATCCGGAGTTTCATACGCCGACTGATGAGCTGGCAATGTTTAGCTGCTATGCCAGTTCTAAAGACGAAGAGTTAAGGGAAATCTTTTTAAGTGAAATTGTCCGTCATGAAATTACAATCGCAAAAGGTGAAGCAGGAGAAATCTGGTTTAATGGCCCATGTCATCAAGAATTTGATGAAAAATTTATTGAGACTCAATTGAAACACTTAGCAGCATTGGAGCTAGCAAGTAAAAAAGAAGCTGAAGCTGTTGACTATCTAGCTTGGCGAAAAGGCATCCAAAAGGAATACTGCGACGCTCACAACAAAGCTGAGGAAGATGGAGAATTCGAAGAGGATTACAAAATCACAGAAGAAATTCTGACTGCCATGCAAAGTGGCGCCCCAGAAAAAACAGCTAAATAACCCCCCCCCTAAAAGACCGCTTAGCGCGGTCTTTTTTCTTTGTCAAAAAATATGTTATAATATAACAGATGAACATCCTTGCTATAGAAAGTTCTTGCGACGAGACAGCGGCAGCAATTATCTCTGGTGATCCCAAATCTCCTGACACGGCTCCAGAGTTACTTTCTAATGTCGTGGTTTCTCAGATAGATATTTTCAAGACCTACGGTGGCGTAATTCCAGAGGTAGCAGCCAGGTCTCATCTAGAAGCTATCCTGCCGGTAATACACCAGGCATTTATCGAAGCTGGGCTAATCAAGATGGCCAACGGTGAGAATAGTGAACCAATGGATGATTGGAGTCAGATTGATGCTATCGCCGTCACTCACACGCCTGGACTGCTAGGCTCTCTGCTAATCGGTACGCTCACTGCGCGCACTCTAGCCATTCTGCATCATAAGCCACTTTATGCTGTGCACCACCTCAAATCCCATATTTATGCTAACTGGCTCCAATCTGATGATTTGCCACAATTCCCTCTATTATCTCTGGTTGTATCTGGTGGGCATACTCAGATTATTCGCATGAATCAACACAATCATTTCGAGATTATCGGTGCTACTATGGACGATGCGGTGGGTGAATGCTACGATAAAATTGCTAAAATCTTAGGCCTTCCCTACCCTGGTGGTCCATCTATTGCGAAGGCAGCTAATGGCAAAATTATAGATAAAGACGGCTCTATAACAGAGGTGGAGCCTGGTAACCCAAAGAAATACCAACTCCCCATCCCCCAAATCAAAGGCTATGATTTCTCCTTTTCTGGGCTAAAAACTGCCGTGCTGAGGGCTGTCCAAAAAGAGGTAGGTGTCCCTATCAGCTACCCATCGCACGAGCTATCCAGTCTCCTTTCTGCACAACAAAAAGCCGATTTTGCAGCATCTTTCCAGGCAACAGCCACCAAAATTCTCTTGAATAAGCTGGGGCAAGCTCTTTCTGATTACTCAGATACAAAATCTATTGTCATCGCTGGAGGAGTCAGTGCTAATCAAGATTTGCGCGATGCCGCAGTTGCCAGATTCAATGGCTCAGTCTCAGAAAGTTCACCATTCCAGGTATTCTTCCCTGCCCTGAAATTCGCCGGTGATAATGCCGCTATGGTCAGTGTAGCCGCTTTTTATGAAATCGCCTCTGGCGTCCCGCCAACTGACCCCTATACACTTAACATCATGCCTCGCTCAGAGATACAATAATTGTGGTATAATACTCTTATGAATATACCTCTTCAGCAGACTAGGGAGTGGCAAAAATTACAGGAAAAATTGGGAGAAACCACTTTTTTTGAAGAAACATCAGATTATACATATCTCGCCATCAAAAAATCTACCAAATTTGGCACTTACCTTTATCTGCCTTATGGCCCTTATGCTAATACGAAAAATGCCGCTTCTAAGGCCCTAGAAGCCCTCCAGGCCCTCGCGAAGCGTGAGAATGCTATCTTTATCAGGGTTGAGCCTCAAGTGCGCGAGACGGCTTCCTACTGGGCAAAACTGCCAAATGCCAAAAAAACTAAAGATTTAAACCCCCGAGAAACCTGGATCTTAGACCTAGACCAATCCAAGGAAGCGATGATTTCTAATTTCACACAAGGTACTCGCACCTGTTATAACCAATTCCCAAAGAAAGGCATCACTATCTCTACCTCCAAAAATCCTGATGATATTCATTATCTAACAGGCCTGCAACATAAGCTTGCCCACGAGAAAAATATCGGCACATTCTCTGACGATTATCTCAAGACAGAATTAGCACAAGATTTCGCTACTCTATATCTCGCAAACTTTGATGCAAAGAAAATGGAGATTTTGCCAGATTGGGTAGCAGAATTAGATCAGGAGAAAGTAATTGCTGCTTCCCTGTTCTTTGATTATGGCGACACTAGGTATTATATGCAATCTGCTTCCGATTACGATTATCGCCGTTTACCTGCTTCTGTCGCAATTCTCACCACGGCAATCTTTGATGCGAAAGCTGCCGGAATGAAGCACCTGGATTTCTGGGGTATCGCCCCTGATAATGCACCAGCGAATCACCCCTGGGCTGGATTCACTAAGTTTAAAAAATCCTTCGGCGGATATGAGGTGGAATATTGTGGCACCTATGACATTATCCTAAACCAGAAAAAATATCGCCTTTATGAGCTAGCTCGCAAGGCCAATCGTTCTCTACGCAAAATCTTCCGCAAGTAGTTTAATATTTTATGAGTTTTTCTTTTTCTGCTTCTTTCGCTTTTTGCGGTTCTCGCTCTCCACGACCTCATCCAGATTATCAGCTAGTGGCACTTCTGTCAAATAATCATCTAGGTTGAACAAGGGCGTTTTTTCTTTTTTGATAATTTCTTCCGCTTGCTTGATTAGCAGACGCAGTTCCCCATTAGATTTAGCAGAACCAACGTGGACAGTTCTAATGATAGTCCCATGGCATTTAGTACAAACTTGGACGCCAGTAGCGCCCGATTTAGTCTTGAATTGACGGATAAACGACATAGAAATATTGTAGCACGTCTGGAGTATTTTATTCCCTGTTTTTGCCATGATTTTTCCCTGTTTGTGGTTATTTTTAACATTTTTGGAAAAAATCTCCCTAAAGACCCTTGTAATTCTATCTCGCTTATGCTAGTATGGAATTATTAACTTAGTATGATGTGGGCTTCATAGCTAGGTTGGTAGTTTAGGTTAAGTCGTATTGCGTAACGTTTTTGGTCATTTGTCAATAGTAATGGTTTATTTGTCTACATAGAACAATGAAATGTCTGTGAAACTTTTTGTGCTTTAATTTTTTGGCGATTTTTGAGAAAATAACAGGGAATTAAGCAATATGATTACACATTTTATAAACATTAGCAAATAGAGAAGAACTAATGGCGAAGCCACAAAAAGTAGGGAAATACGCTTATGATTTTTGGTGCAAAATATGTTATAATACGTAAAAGGGAAGGGCACCACATTATTTCTTTGCCAGCACCAACCGCACCAATGCTACCGCACGGGATAATTTAATGACTGGTGCATCGCTTGGGTATAGTGGGAACTATGCAGATCTATTACTGTACAATGTTGGACTAACTGGAAACTGGTGGTCTAGTACCGTTAATAGTACTTCTACTGGCTATCGTTTGAATACGCATTACTATACCGATGCCATTACTCCTCAGAACAGCAGTAATAAATATGACGGTTTGGCCGTGCACTGTCTTCCAAATCCTGGTCCTACTTATTCACTACCTATGGGTATGGGGATAATGAGAGTGGGAATAAGAATGCTAGAAGCTATCCATTATCATATGTCTTTTCAGGCGACTACTCCTGGGCTACTGGTCGGCTTTACAACCAGTCGTTGTATGGCAGCTACTGGTCGTCTACTATTTCTAGTAGTTCCACTAGTTACGACCTGAGTATGTATGGCTCACGCCTGATTAAGGCAAGCACCCTTAGTAAGCGCCGCGGGGTCGCTCTGCGTTGCGTTTCAAAGTGGCATATTATAATTCTAGATGCAGCGCACAGCACGGCCAACATATCTGGCATTGCCACCTTGAGGATATATATGGCCGCTACTGTTTAGATTTAAATTATATGAATTCTCGGTATCCCTGATAGTAGATGCCCACCAACGTACACCTATACCGACTTCGCGCAATGAAGTGCCATTATAGTACCCATCATACCCAAGCGATGCGCCAGTCATTAAATTATCCCGTGCGGTAGCATTGGTGCGGTATCCTGGTCCTACTTATTCACTACCTATGGGTATGGGGATAATGAGAGTGGGAGTAGGAATGCTAGACGCTACCCGTTGTCATATGTCTATTCAGGTAGCTACTACTGGGGTACTGGTCGGCTTTACCACCAGACGTTGATTGGCCGCTACTGGTCATCTACTATTTATAATAGTTCCGCTAGTTACAACCTGGATGTGTATAGCTCGCGTCTGGTTAAGGCGGACGCCACTAATAAGCGCTTCGGGTACGCCCTGCGTTGTGTCGCCAGGTATTACTTCTCCACTGGTAGCCTTGGTGCAAGATCTTATCCATTGTCGTATGTATATTCTGGTAGTTATTATTGGTATTCAGGTAAACTGTATGAACAGACTAAGAACACACGGTCTTGGTCATCTAGTATAACTAGCAACACG
>JAFWHA010000003.1 GCA_017512175.1 Candidatus Saccharimonadota bacterium | reverse complement strand
GTAATGTCATGTTCTTGACCATACAATGTGACAGTTACTTTGTTATCTTTTTCATTTGCTTTGATGATATTCTTTGCGTTTGGCATTGATTTCTCCTTTCGATAGATTAGAGTATTTTGTTTTGCCACGACTTGCTGTGTAGTCGATAAGATCACGAAGAGTTTTACTCCTTGCGTAACCACAGCGAGACATCAAGATTCCTTTCGATCTACGAACTTTATCGCCACGATAGTCTCCATCTATGCAGATTTCGCAAGCTATTCTTCCTGTAGGCTTAAAGATGATATAGGATCTTGTGCTGCGAAAGATTGCTTTTAAATCCCTGAAGCCAAAGTCTTCAAAAATCTTGTTTGAGGCAATGGCATATTTGAGTGCAATCTCGTTGCGATTGTATGATTCTTTTGCGATGCCTTTGTTTTTAAGAAGCTCACAATGAACTCGTGTCGTCATCATGGCTTCAAACTCATTTATAGATATGTCTTCCTGCATATCAATTCTTCCGTTTAGTTTTACTGACATCAAAAAACGCCAAGAGCATTGCTCTAGGCGCTATTGACTTATTTATATTATATCATGTTTATGCCTTATATGATATAGGCGTGTTTCGGTACGATTACTGTATTTTTCCGTACGATGCGCCACCAATCATAAGTGATCCATAATTGAAAGTGAAGTTATAGTCTGTAATATTGTCTTTCTTGACTCCATTTTCCGTATAAGGATAGTTAATACTGAACTTACCACTCTTATTACTCTCGTCATAAGTATAAGTACAGTCTTGGCTTCTGTCGTTAAAATCGACCGTAGTTGAAAGCTCGGTTTTTATGGCTTCGATGTATTTACAAGTGCCATCTTCTCTAAAAATAGCATATGAGTCTACGCTTTTATTGTAATTGTTGTAGTAAGAACGCTTATAGACACCTACGATTTTGGCATTCTGCACATAAGAGTCTTCAGAAGCTACCGGATGAAGTTCATTTTTGGCAACATTATACCCGATAAAGTAACTTCCAATTAGTAAGCCAATGCCAACGACTGCCGAGACTATAGAAATAATTAGTGTTTTGTTCGAATTATTCTTTTTAGCCATAAAAGATCCTTAATTAATTAGTTATAATTATATCACCATTAGCATAATTATCAATTCGCCAGATTGACTAAAATGGCTATCTTTGATATAATTAGGTTAGCAAATATGTTGGGAAATAAGCCTCAATGGCGATGTCGTTCGCCCTGAGGTTTTTTGCTTGTTACCTCGCTATACAGCAAATAACGGAGGTACTATTTTCGTGGAAGTAAAATTCCTGAAAATTGATATTGAGCTAATGGCGAGATACGGTGTTGATGTTGCCGTGTTTTATGCATATCTCAAATTTGTTGGTCGCAAAATCCGAAAGGATAAAAATGGCTACTTCTGTTTTGATGCTAATTTCTTTACCCGAGGTCTTGGTTGGAGCAGAAATAAGCTCCACTATATTCGGAAAGATGCCATCAATGCTGGATTGATTGATTGCATCTCAGGTCATAACCAAAATATCAAGCCGAGATATAAGATAGTATAGCGAGCTTAACAGAGGTAGCAACAATTAAACTACCTCTGTTTTTTGTGACAATTTGCCTGTGGAAAACTACCAAAATTTTGGTGGAAAAGTCTGTGGGAAAACCCACTCCGCTGTCACAAAATTCAGCACCGACTAATAGAGTATGGTGTCACATAAATCAGCACCCATACAAAACTAAATAAAACTAATAGTAGACTACTACGATTTGAAGAAAGGTTACAATGAACCACTATTCGAAATTCAAGAACGACTATCATCCTGATTATTCATATATCGAGCATCGTGGGAACGCTCCTATTTACGACCAGGCTAATCAATATCTAAAGTATTGCTCCGTAACGAGACAAATGTCTCCTATGACAATTCGAAGCAAACAGTCAGCGCTGAGAAATCTTATTGTTGAAAGTAAATGTAAGGATCTCCAGGAGCTTACGAATGCCGACTATGATAGATTTGTCCAGAGCGAGCTGGACAGAAAAGTGTCTTGCAGAACAATCAATACAAAAACAGCACATATTGTTGCGTTCGTTAAGTATTGGAGGGAGCTTGAAATGAAGATCCCTATCAAAATTCCTCTAATCGTTAAGCTAAAGGAGCAACCGCCGAGAAGGGCTTGCTATACGAGGCAAGAAATCGAAGAAGTTCTCGATAATTGCAGCTCTGATATGCAATGGCTATTTATTAAGATTGCCTTTGATACCGGAATGCGCATCAATGAGCTTCGAAATCTGAGTCTTTCGCAAATCAATGGGAGAAGAATTAACTTCATCGGAAAAGGCACTAAAGAGAGGGAGGTATACCTAACGCCATTGGCTTACGAAAAGCTCTCGGAGTATATTGACAATCATCCTGAAATCGAGGATCACATTTGGATGAATGAATGGGGTTATCCTATGAGCGTAGATACCATTCGCAGAATAATGCGAGAAGCATTTGTTCGCTGCGGACATGAGGATTTTTATCCCCACGCTTTGCGTCATAGTTTTGGTTCCGATATTCAAAGACAAGGAGCTGATATTTTCGTGATTAAAGAAATGATGGGACATTCAAATATCGCCACGACACAAAAATATCTGCATAGCTTGGATGGTCAGTTAGCGAACCTATTTGACATGTACAAATGCTAAATAATTGCTGCCCCATGCGGCAAAATTCTTTGTTACGGCTACATGGGGTAGCCTAAGGGTAACCGTCTTAGCATTGACTTTTTGCAAAAATTTGATAAAATAAAAGTATTCGATGGGAACATTGAAAACGAAACATTAGGGGATTAAACCTAAATGTGGAGTGTAGAAGATTTTGACTCACCATCACGCAGATTACAAACTAAACCGAAACCGACAAAGTTTCATATTAGTGAGTATCTGTATAGGATGCTCTAAAGTTTTACCTTAAACGGCAACATTAGAGCGCTTCCATGGCATGGAAGAGGTGAGGAGTTCGAATCTCCTATGCTCCACCATTTTTTTGAGATTAGACGAGACCGCTTGAGGTCTTTTTTTGCACCAAAAGAGTTTCTATCATTTTAATAAAATCTAGAGATTATGGTTTACAGCTCGTACTCAATTTCTGCTGGACAATTATCTTCTTTAACTTTGGATTATTCTATGTAGCGTTCGGTGTGTTAATCGTAATGTGGGCTCTAATTATCGTTCTCATGATTAATTCTGCAAAAATCAGCAAAGCAGCCATGTTCTGTTTGTTGCCTTATCTACTTTGGACTACATTCGCTGCGTATCTCAACATTTCGATTGCAATATTAAACGCTTAATTAACTGAGAAGTAAATCGTTCTAATAAAAAGGGAGGCTATAAGCCTCCCTTATGGGTGATAATCATATGACAGTACTGCTAATTCTATAAATCGCGGATTGTTTTTCGGCTAAAATAAGGATTACCTGTTCAAAACGAGAATCATAGACTCTAACTACTATAGCTAGTTGCAGATACTCATACTTCCTGAGCGGAATAACCATTTTGTCTGGCTCTCCCCAAATAGAAATCTGAAATTCTGGCAGAGCTCTGCGTTTAATGACGACATCCGACAGGTTAATGCCGTGCTTTTCTGGCATTGATAAGATTTCTTCTGGCGTTACCAATAAGTCACGATTCGATGGATAGGCTTTTGCTCTCTGTGAAATCCTGACAAAATTACCAATGGAGTTGCCAAAAGGCCTGGGAGACAAAAGCGTGAACTCGCCACTTATTTTTGGTTTTGCTCCACTTCCATAATATCTAGACAACTGTTTACAAAGACTACCCGTGGTGAATTCCATCACGTTCAGCATTTTATCACCTCCTTGAAAAGTACATCACCCCATTGACTAATTATGCCACACTTGACGTAATTAGTCAAATAATGCTACAATAATATCATGTACTACTTAAGCTCAAGTGGTAGGACCTTCGCCTTACCACAGATGTGCTTTACCGGAGATTTGAAAAGATGATTATTACTGGTAAGAAATTTAGTAAACCGGAGATGTCTCGTGTCAAAAACGGAGATATAATTTTGAAGCAAGAACGCAAAGAAGAGCGTGTTCGACTCGATTTGCTATTAGTAGAGAAATACCCAGAATATAACCGTAGTACTTTGCAGAATTTTATTAAATCTGGGTATGTGACTGTGGACGGAAGTATCATTAAAAAGCCCAATGCCGAAATTATTGTTAGCACATTAGAAAATGGACAGAGGACGGAGGTAAACCCAAAGATCAGTTTGAAAGTTCCTCAGAAAAAGAAAGTCAATCTCGATAAAGAAAGCATCATATATGAAGATGACAATGTGCTGGTGATTAACAAGCCTGCTGGACTTTTGTCGATGGCGAAGGGAGAGTGGACGGACGAGCCGACATTGGAAGACTTCGGGTTATTAGTCCACCGTCTCGATCGCGACACTTCAGGAGTTGTAATTCTAGCAAAAAACGAGGCTACTCAAAAATATTTACGGAATCAATTTCAGGAGAGAAAAACACATAAAACCTACTATGCTATTACGACTGGGATTCCTAAGATTAAGGAGGCAAAAATTGACCTGCCAATTGCTCGAAATTTGAATCATCCAACTACTTTCATGGTGGATCCGAAAGGGAAACCGGCAGAAACTTATTATAAGGTACTAAAGGAAAATTCTGAAAAAAATCTAGCGCTCATAGAACTTAAGCCCATAACTGGGCGTACACACCAACTTCGTGTACACCTAAAATATATTGGCTGTCCAATCTTGGGAGACAGAATTTATAACAAAGAGCATGTGGCAGCAAGATTATTTCTTCATGCTGGCTCGTTGGAGATTACTATACCCGGAGCAAACGGTGGAAAGCGTAGTACTTTCACTTCGCCCGTACCTTTGATTTTTAGCGAGGAAATGAAATAATGTTTTTCGAAAATCTTGAAGACATATACGAAATCGCTAAGAAAACCGATTTTTCTATTTTTTGTTTATCAAGTAGCAACGTTAACATAGATACGGCAAAATTTGGCAGAAATTCATTAATAGTATCTCCAAATAGCCACGGCAAAATCACTATTGATTCAGTCAGGGAAGTAATTGATTTTTGTAAACTAAAAAGAGCTCAGCAACAGTTTATTGTTGTTAGCCCAGCAGACACTATGAACGAGCAAGCGCAAAATGCGTTTTTAAAATTACTAGAGGAGCCGCTGCCTAATTATCATTTTATACTTATTACCAGTACACCGTCATCACTGTTAGGGACAATACTTTCGAGAGGCGAATTATACATCTTGAAGGAGAAAAATATTCTAAGTCAAGCTCCTAACTATGACGAAACCATTAAAAAATATGCTAAGCTATTAATCTCTGCAAAGTCAAAAGATTTATCAAAAATAGTGAAAGAAATTGCTGCAGAAAAAGAATTTAAAAAATCTGAAAAATCTAGAAAATTCGTAATGGAAATTACTGGAGCCGCAATAGAAATATTATACAAGTCATACTTCAGTACTCAGAATCCGAATTTCGTAATGAAGCTGCCAGCTTTTTTGAAGCTTTATGATAATCTTAAGCAAAATGGCAACATTAAACTTCACCTTGTAGCTGATTTATGCTAAAATAGACCTTATGTTAGGCATTTTTGCTATTCTTTTAATCGGACTTTATATGGTCTTTGTTTTCCCTTTGTTCAAGAAAAGTTCGGAGAAAGAAAAACCTGATGAAAAAACCGCTATCAAAGTAAAGAAACTTTGGAATATTGCACAGGCTTCAATGCGCGAAAGAAAACCCATTCGCGCAGAGAAAGCACTATTAGCAATCTTGAAAATGGACGAAAAGAATGCGGCTGCGTACAACCGTTTGGGCATTCTTTATGCTAAAGGACAAAAATTCAATGAGGCAATTGAGTGTTTTGAGATTGCACAGTCGCTAGACAACAATGCGTCTTCACTGCACAACGTTGGTCTAATTTATCTTGAAACTGGTGAATTTGAGAAAGCGATTATGGCTTTTAAGCAGGCGCTTGAGTTAGAAGGAGATGTTCCAGCTAGGTTTATTGCATTGGCAAAAGCTGAGGAAAAGGTGGGGAATCGCAAGAATGCTTTATCTGCCCTAGAGTCTGCATACGAACTGGATCATAGCCTTAGTACTCTGCGTCAGATTTTAGCAATCCACGAAGCGGCTGATGATGCCGAAGCTATTGCTGCGACTACTGCAAGAATTGAAGCTCAAATTGCCGAAGATGCTAAGAAAAAAGCCGTGAGGAATGTTCGTCCACGACGTATGTTATATGCTAGAAAAGGCGCGTCTACTCGCGTGACTAGAAAGGTTGTTCCACCTACTATGTCGCGTGTTGCTCATGTAAAAAAGGTTTCTAATGGCATTCGGAAAGCTCCTGCTCGAGTTAGGCCAACAGTAAAACCAAGCACAAAACGCAAAATTCAATAAAAAAATGGAGCCGCGAGTCGGACTTGAACCGACGACCTGCCGCTTACAAGGCGGCTGCTCTACCAACTGAGCTATCACGGCTTAAACTCTCTCCGCGAGTCGGACTTGAACCGACGACCTGCCGCTAATCATAGCGGCTGCTCTACCAACTGAGCTATCACGGCTTAAACTCTTTATATTTTAGCAAACTTTTTAAAATAAGTAAATGGCATTTTAGTGAGGTCTTGTCAGGATAAGAGCTCCAATAAAGGCATAGATGTAGCCACTCTCCCAAATCAAAACTGAGTTCCAAAAAATGTTCCAGTTGCTTGCATAGCAGATAATGTATGCTATACCATACGCTAAAAAGGCTAGACACACCCTTGTAACTGCAGTATTTTTGAATTTAGAGATACGCAATCTTTCAAACATCATGCCAAACATTGCAAGAAACATTATTTTAGCCATTAGAATATGAATTTGGCTAACTATCTCACGAGCTTCTCCGCTCAGAAAGGCATTGTGAGGGCAAATCGAGAGCCCAATAAATCCGACTACTTGAATGATAGATAGAATAAACCAGGCAGTCGACATTCTCTTTCGCATAGATAAATAATAGCGAAACATCAGTAATATAATAAATATATTGCAAATCGCGAAAAACACAGACGACCATAATTCTAATCCTACGTATTCAGAAATTGTCAGCGCTAAATTTCCGGCATAATTTTCAAAAATCCAATAGTATCCTAAGATGACGACCTGAGAAAAAGCAAAGACTATAGGAGTAATTACAATCCCGTACGATGGTTTTTGCAATAATCTCAGCTTCATGGTACATATTATATCATGCTTTAATTTGCTTGCGCTGCAATGTTCTTTCTAATATGTCATTATCCAGATTTTGAAACTTTACGAAACAAAAAATCTTTGGTATAATGTTGAATAGTTGCTGGAGTCGTCTAGTGGCAATGACAAGAGACTGTAAATCTCTCGCGCTTCGCGCTTCGTAGGTTCGAGTCCTACCTCCAGCACCAAAATTAGAATAGACTCTGAAGGAGTCTTATTTTGATTTTAATTCTAGCGCACAGCATGGAAATTATAGATTTAGCTAAGAGAAAACGATGAAGGGAGCGGACTTTAATACATTGACTAAAGTGAAAATTTATGTTAGAATATCAGTAGTCGCACATTAACAGCTAAAACTAAAGGGGGAAAGAATATGCAAGAATACATAATGCCTATGTCAATTGGCGCTTGTCTAATTATGCTAGTTTTCACTTTCACTACAGATTCATTATCACTAAAGAGAAAACGACTGCTTTTCTATATGACTATAGTCGTGATGGTGCAAGCGATTTCTGATAGTTTAGCCGACTATTATAATGGTCAGACAAGCAATATCGGAATCTGTTTTACTAGGGTGTGTAAATTTTTAGTTTATGGCACAAATATTCTTATAGTTTTTATTTTTTGTCAATATCTAAAAGATTTGCTACTGGTTGAAGGAAAGATGGAGAAAACGCCTAATAGTCTAAAATTCGCTCTAAAATTCGCTGAATATTTATTATCTGTTGGAGGAATAGTATTGATTATTTCCCAGCCTACTGGATTATACTATTACTACGATCAAAACAACACATATCAGCGATCAGTGGGCTACGCCATATCCTACGTTTTTCCGATGGTGGCGACATTATTATTGTTAATAACCACCGTTTGGTATCGCCATAATCTTAGAAAAAGACTATTTATACCTTTTATCCTTTTTATGGTTACACCAATTATCACTTCTGTAATGAGATTCCTCTCGCACGAAATTTCACTTACTAACATTACTGTCGTTGGAATGGTAGCTATCTTATATTGCTTTTCTATTTTAGATGCAAATGATTTGATGAAAATAGCTCATCAAAAAGAAGTGGAGCTAATAAAGCAGACTGCTTTTGCATTAGTAGAAGCGATAGATGCTAAAGATAGCTACACGAATGGCCATTCTAGGAGAGTAGCAGAATACTCAGTTATGATAGGAAAACGGATTGGTAAGAGCAAAAAAGAGCTTGAAGAACTTTATCTAATTGCACTACTTCATGACGTTGGGAAAATAGGCGTTCCTAATGCAATCATCAACAAAAACGGGAGACTTACAAACGAAGAATATTTAGTTATTAAAAAGCATCCGTTAATTGGCAATGATATTCTTAGCAAAATTAGTGCTTCTCCGGAACTTGCTATTGGAGCACACTACCACCATGAAAGATATGATGGTAAGGGCTATCCTGAGGGACTATTTGGAGAAGAAATTCCCGAAATTGCTCGCATCATTGCAGTCGCAGACACATATGATGCAATGACTTCCAAAAGAAGCTATCGAGACGTTCTTCCGAAAGAAAAAATTAGAAGTGAATTTGAAAAAGGTATCGGAACACAATTTGATCCGAAATTTGCAAAAATCATGATTGAATTTATCGATTCTAATACTGAGCGTCAACTGGAATCAACATAGTTTTAGCGAAAGGCTACCATTTTCGGTAGCCTTTGTTTTTTGGCTTGTTTTTTACGTAACAATAACAGTTGTAAACTAAAAATCATTAGAACAACGACTAAGAGTGTAAGCTCGTATAATGCTCCGCGTGCTAGTGACAAGAGATACTATTTTTGTTATAATAATTTTAATGCAGAAAGTCATAGAGCTGTTCAAATACGATTTGAGAAAAATTGCCAAAAGTAAGATGGCAATCATTATTTTGATTGGCATGATTTTTATTCCTGGCATCTATGCGTGGCTTAATATCGATTCTAACTGGGATCCGTATGATAATACTGGCAATATTCCAATTGCTATTGTAAATCAAGACCAGGGCGTAGGCATTCTTAAGGAAAATGTCAACATCGGCGATTCTCTTGTCGAAAAACTTAAAACAAACACCGCTATGAAATGGGTTTTCACAGACGAGCAAGATGCTAGGAGTAAAGTCGAAAGTGGCGATTACTATGGCGCAATATTTCTACCGAATGACTTTAGCAGCAAAATTACTACCCTGTTTGATGGCACCGAAATTAATAAACCCACTTTTGATTTTATTGTAAATGACAAGAAAAACCCAATTGCGCCAATCATTGCAAATAAGGCTGTTTCGACACTAGAAACTACGCTTGATCAAGCTTTCGTCGCAGCAATCACATTGAAGACGTTCGAGAAAGCAGAAGACGTAAATCTCGAAGACGTCGCTACTACAACAATTTCTTCAGCCCTTACGAAAATAAAAGAGACCAAGGATGGGATAGGTAATATTCGTTCCACACTAAATATTATTTCATCGGCAACTAGCTCTACCGCTAGTGCTCTCTCTGCAGTAAAAACTTTGCTACCATCCAAAATCGACTCTCTCGCAAACACTGCCGTCGGTGATTTGAGCGCTATTCAGAGAAGTGCCGCCGACCTCAACATTGTGAATTCAAAAATTGATGATAATATCGGTGCAATTTTTAACGTAGCTACCAGAGTCAGTAGCTCTATCGATGTGGCAGCTAACTCGATTGACCCGAACAATCCTATTTATCAGATACAAGCAAGTCAAGCCATCTCCTTAGTAGATGCACTCAATAGAATCTTAGAAGAAGAGCAAAGAGTCATTTCAGCCATCCAAAGCCTTACTGGCTCATCTAGGTTGGATGATTTAAATTCACAGATTACTGTTGCTATACAAAAAAATAACGAGCTAAAAGTCATAATGCAATCTGTTGCGGATGGTAATACGTCTATCATTAACCAGGTCAAGACTAAAGCTCACGAGCTGAATAATAATGTAAATAATGCTAATTCAAATTATCAAGATAATATCAAACCGAGTATCGAAAGGATAATAAGTGACACGTCATCTGCGATTTCTGATGCCATCGGCTCGCTATCATTCATCAATAGTTCTTTCGTAAAAAGCAATGCCGCTCTTGGCGATACGATTACTGCACTAAACAGTGTTGGCACTATGAATGCCAATATCGATGTTATGCTCTCTAATCTGGAACAAGGTCTCGATAAGGTAGCAGCATCGATAAGTGGAGCTAAAAATAGCGACCTATACCTTAAAATTCTAAATCTACTCCAAAATTCACCAGAAGAAATTGCAGACTTTATCTCAGAGCCAATAGCTACTAGAAAAACAGAACTATACAAAATTGATCATTACGGCTCGAAAATGGCGCCATTCTATACCATCTTGGCAGCATGGGTTGGTTGTACATTACTAGTAGCCATTCTAAAAACAGATATTGAAGCTGACGAGAAGAAAGTTAAACCTCATCAAGCCTTCTTTGGTAGATTTATGTTGTTTGGAGCTATTGCTGTTTGTCAAGGACTAGTGATTGGACTGGGTGATATAGTACTAGGTGTTCAAGTCTTGAATGCCCCATTGTTCTTATTTGCTATCATGCTGTCTAGTTTGGTCTTTATGCTGATTATCTACTCGCTGGCAATATCATTCGGCAAAGTTGGCGAAGCTATTGCGGTAGTTATGATGGTTGCGCAAGTAGCGGGTAGTGGCGGCACTTTCCCAATTGAACTCTTGCCAGATTTCTTCCAGAAATTACAGCCGTTTATGCCGTTTTATCCATCCATGGGTGCCGTTCGTGAAACCGTCGGTGGCTTTTATGGCGCGTCCTATATAGGGTTTATCCTCCTCTTGCTTTGCCATACTATTATCCCGCTCATTCTCGGTCTTGTTATCCGTCGACCAATTATTAGGCTTAAACGAAGCATTGTTAAAGATGTTGAAGATACGGATGTTATTATTTAGTTTAAGTGAAAAGTCTAGCGTGCTATACTAAGTATAAAGTTGGAGGATGTGATGCGGAGAAATAACGTGTCAAAAAAATCTAATCTAGATAATACGGCGAAAGCAGTTGAAGACATCTCGAATAAAGTTGATATAATCGTGCGCAACAGATTAGTTATCGCTATTCTTCTGATGGTTGACGGCATAACATTCATCCTTAACCCAAATAGTACACTAGGAGAGATGGCAAAGAATATCATTATTCTCGTGCTTTTTGCCGCTTTTTCTATATTTATCACGAATCTCGTCTCAAAGACAAAAGACGTTAAAACGATTGTAATATCGTTAGTCATTCTAGCAGTGGGAGCATTTTTCTACATATACCCAGATATTATTGCGGCGTATATCCAACTGATACTATCGCTATTTATCATATACGACAGTATGACTGATCTAGCTAGCACTTTGAATTTAAATAGACTATCGAAATTTACCCAGTTTGTTAAAATGAGAATTAGCAAATTTACTAATCGTAAGAAAATAAAAGCAGAGAAAAGTCGGAATGAGAAGTTCAAAGATGTTGACAAAAATATCAATGATGGATTAGAACAACAAGCAGAAAAACTTATCAACCCCCTTAAAAATATAGTAGACAAAACTACTAAATCTTCAATTTTATTTATAATTGCCAATGTAATTTCGCTTATTCTTGGAATAATTCTACTTATATTTCCAGATATATCTATGATGGTATGGGGGATAATATTCCTCTATACGGGCACTTCAAATTTGTTGATTGCCGCTAAAACAATGAATTTGGCAAAGAAGATTAGAGAAAGGAAGTTTAAAGAAATACTATACGACAAAGATAAAAAGTGAGAATTTCTTCAAAATATAAGTGTAGTATGCTATAATGGTTTCATTAAGCCGCGATAGCTCAGTTGGTAGAGCGCATCCATGGTAAGGATGAGGTCACCGGTTCAAACCCGGTTCGCGGCTCCATTTTTTTGTCGGTGGAGTATACTAACTGTGTGTTTTCTATAACATCGCGACTAGACAGTATAATGGTAAGCTAGAGGATTCTAAGTAAATGTGTTATAATATGTAGAATGAATACATCTGATTTTGATTACAATTTACCAGAAGAGCTAATCGCGCAAACTCCTCTAAAAGATCGTTCTAGCTCTAAGTTGCTTGTAGTAGATAAAGAAGCTAATAACTACGAAGATAGACATTTTACTGATATTGTAGACTACTTGCATTCTGGTGACGCACTTGTACTAAACGAAACTAAAGTTTTGCCAGCTAGGTTTTTCGGCTATCGTGCTGATACTGGAGGGAAGATAGAAGTTCTACTCTTAAAAGATTTAGGAAATAACACTTGGGAGTGTCTGACTCGACCGCAAAAACGCTTGAAGGCAGACTCTAATCGCTCACTTTATTTTTTCAAGGATGAAAACGACAACACGCCGCTTTTCGGTGCACATGTCAAAAAAATACTTGATGACGGAATCACGCATCTTACCTTCACTTGCGACAATAGGGAATTACTGAAAAATCTTGATATTATCGGAACAATGCCTTTGCCACCGTACATTCATGAAAAATTAAAAGAACAAAGTCGATACCAGACAGTTTACGCTAAAAATCTCGGCTCCGCCGCTGCGCCTACTGCTGGGCTGCATTTCACTCCAGAACTCCTTGAAAAAGCTGCACAAAAAGGCGTAAAAATCGTCAAAATCACACTGCATGTTGGGCTTGGCACTTTCCGGCCAGTACAGGTTGAGAATATTAAAGATCACAAGATGCATACTGAAAGTTATGCAATATCAAAAGATGCAGCTGATACTTTAAATGAGATAAAAGCTAGTGGCGGTAAAATTGTTGCCGTAGGTACAACTTCAGTACGTACACTAGAAACGGTAATGAAAAAACACGGAAAATTCGTTGCCGAAAAAGGAGAAACCGATATTTTTATTTATCCGGGATATCAATTTAAAGCTATAGATGCACTAATTACTAATTTCCATTTGCCAAAATCTACCTTGTTAATGCTAGTGTCAGCATTTGCTAACCAAGATTTAATAAAAAGCGCCTATGAACATGCAGTGAAAGAGAAATATCGTTTCTTCTCGTTTGGAGATGCTATGTTAATTATTTAGAAATTTTCAGTTAGGCCTAAATAATTTAAGTGAAAGAGTTAATAAACCTAAGGTAATAATTTAGATAAAAAGAGTCATCAATGAAAATAGAATACGAATTAATCAAAAAAGACAAGACTACTGGTGCAAGACTGGGATTAATTCATTATGGAGATAAAACTTACGAAACGCCGATGTTTATGCCGGTTGGTACTCAAGCTACCGTAAAAACTTTAAGCCCAGAGCAAGTTGCAGAAACTCATGCTGGAATTATTTTAGCTAACACCTATCATCTTTGGCTACGTCCTACTCCAGAAATCATAGAAAAGGCTGGAGGTCTACATGGTTTCATGAATTGGCATGGTCCGATCCTGACTGATTCTGGTGGTTATCAAGTATTCTCTCTAGCACATAACAAGAAAAAAGATATCACCGAAGAAGGCGTACATTTTAAGAGTGAGCTTGACGGCAGAAAGCTTTTCCTTACCCCAGAAGAATCGATTAAGATTCAAAACATGCTAGATTCGGATATTGCGATGAGCTTCGATGAATGCCCTCCCGCTACCGCCGATAGAACTTATCTTAAAAATAGTATTGAGCGTACCTTACGTTGGGCTGAACGCGGTAAAAAAGTTCATCAGAATCCGAATCAATGTTTATTCGGAATCGTACAAGGAGGTCCACACCGAGATTTACGCAAATGGTCGGCAGAGGAGACTGTGAAACTTGGTTTTGATGGGTACGCTGTCGGAGGAGTCGCTAATGATGATGAAGAAAAAGAAGCTATGTATCAAGCCGTCGAATACTCCGTGCCTTATCTTCCAGAAGATAAACTGCGTTACCTTATGGGAGTAGGCGAGCCGGTAGATTTAGTAGAATGCGTAGCACGCGGAATAGATATTTTTGACTGTGTTTCTCCTACCAGATTAGCTAGGCACGGCAATGCGTTGGTTTGGGGAGTTAATTACCCTAAAAATGCTAAAAAATCTGGCGCCAAAGAAAAGCGAATTAACCTTAAAAATGCACGTTTTACTGAAGATTTTACACCAATCGAAGAAGATTGCGACTGCTATACCTGCAAAACTTACACTAAAGCATACATCCATCATCTAGTAAAATGTGACGAAGCTTTCGGTAAAACTTTACTGTCAATTCATAATATTCGCTTTTTAATCAGACTCACTGAGAAGATGCGCGAAGCAATTAGAAATGATGCTTTTGACGAATTTCGCCGAGAGTTTTTGAGTTCCTAAATTTTCTTGATTCTAGTTCTCTGAATGATATATTCTGTAAAATATATAAAGAGATGTAGACAAATTTACTTCTTTGTGATAAAATAGGTGGTAATATGGCAAAAAAGAATAATACTAAGCGCAAACTCGTTGGTCTAGTTTCTGAAGAATCTGGAATTCGTGCGTATTACACTAAGAAAAATACCATGAATACCCCAGATAAGCTTTCTCTTAAAAAATATGATCCAGTTCTTAGAAAGCACGTTGTCTTTACCGAAACTAAGAAGAACTTGGGCAGAAACGAAGTTAAAGAGAAGAAGCGCTAAGGCAAAATAGAGCGATAGCCTATCGTAACAAAAAACTCGCTTTAAATAAAGATTAAAGCGAGTTTTTGCTTTATTTTGTTTTGAGTTTCTGCATCTTCAAGTTTTCTATGCGCCATTCAAAATCGCGTATCACATTCATATAATACATGAATGCATCATACGGGGAATCAAACGGAGAAAAGTAAGCATGGACATCTCCATCATTCCAATATTTAGTGCACATATAGTACGGATGGTCGGAAGTGGAAAGTCTTCGCCAATCGTCAATCAAATCAATATCACCGCTAGCCATAATCTCTTGGCGCATGGAATAGAGACTAGTCTCCGCCTCATGTTGCATTTCGTTACCGAGCCAAGCAGAAAGATCTCTTTCCGTATCCGCCCAAGTTACAGTCTCTGGCATAGAAATGGCATCAGCTGGCTGTTCAATGTCGGCCGCCTCAGAAACGGTTACGAACTTATTATCAAATTCAGAAAGCCAGCTCGGAATAAGCTCGTTCATGAAGTTGAAGATGCCAGTATCTTCCCAAATATTTTCGCCGAAAGTCTCAAAGTCCATGAAGAGGTTAATCAGATTGCCATTTATCGCATCCATGTTTAGCCAATTCTGATATTTCGGAACAGTAAGTGGCCATTCCTTCCAGTTTCTATCAGAAAATCTAAAAGCGATATCATCTGACAAACGATAATTCTTGAGAAGTAATCTCGTTCTTTCTGCGCCAGCTACTTTGTAAACGTGATTAGGACTGCGCCAACCTAAAACTTTGTCCCAACCTTCGGCTAAGACTGCTTTATACCCTAATTTGTCCGCCCAGCGACCGAGCTCATCGTTATAAGCGAATTCAGTATTTCTAAAAACTATGGGCCTAACACCAAAGAGTCTAGCAATTGCGTCGGAGTGCATTTTGACTTGCGCTTGGAATTCGTCTCGATCGTAGAAAAACGCTAAAGAGTGATAATAAGTTTCTCCGACGATCTCCACTCTACCGGTATTAACTAATCTTCTAATCTGATTAATTAGTTCTGGCTCCCACTCCGCTGCTTGTTCTAGCCATACACCGGTAATAGACAACGATACTTTAAAACCAGGAAAACTACGCAAATTTTGCTCTAGGAGATTCAGCATCGGATAGTAAGATTTCTTAGCAACTTTTCTAAAAATACGTTCGTTATTTTGTTTGTCGTAATAATCTTTCTCGTACCAATAGTTATGATTATGAGCGACATCAAAAATGCTATACCTTCGGTACCTCCAAGGTTGATGGATATGTAGGTATAAACATATTGCCCGCATCAACAAAACTCCTTATGCTTATCTACTTCATTATATATTGATTCGACTTTTTTCGCAACATCATTCCAGGAAATTTTGCAATACTCCTTTTCGATTCCATCTTTCAGGGTGTTTTTTAGAGCAGCACTTTTAGCAATCGCGACGATTTCATCGGCTAATTTGTCCTCGTCCCAGAAATCATATTCCATTGCCGAACGGATAACCTCTGAAACGCCAGATTGTTTAGTCAGAATTAAAACATCACCATGATGAGCAGCTTCTAGTGCTGTTAAACCGAATGGCTCAGAGATGGAGCTCATCACGAAAATATCTGAAACCTGGTAAACGTCCCTTAGCTGCTTGCCTCGTACGAATCCAGTGAAAACTACGTTTCTAGATATACCTAATTTCGCACTCATCTCGAGAAGTTCTTCTTTCTGTTCGCCGTCACCGGCAAACACGAAAATTAACTTCTTTTCTTTAGTCAGAGCTTTGGCAGCTGCTCGCATCAAATTAGAAAGACCTTTTTGGATGGTAAATCTGCCGACGGTGGACACTATCGTATAGCCGAAAGATTTCATAGCCTCTAGATATTTATAATCGTCAGAGTCATAAGTGTAGGCAGATTTTAGGAATTCTTCGTCTAGGGAATTGTATACGACATCTATTTTGTCGGCTGGGATATGATATTTTTCAACTATGATATCCTTAGTGGCTTGAGAGACGGCAATAATTTTATCGGCGAACATCAACCCTTCACGTTCGATTGCATGGACTAATGGATTACCTCCATGCATACCACTTCTGTCATATTCTGTAGCATGGACATGAGCAATTAGTGGCACACCGTAATTCTTCTTAGCAAGAACTCCAGCTTCAAAAGTAAGCCAATCATGCGCATGCACTACATCTGGCTTATACTCCATTAAATATTCATTGATAAACTTGCAGTAATTATGTTGTACTTCACGAATAGAAATCATGCGTTCTCTCGGGGCATCTGGAATCAAGGCCTCATCCACGAACTTAGAATCATAGGCTCCTACACCATATCTGAACAGCGGATCTAGCTTCATGGCGGATACTACGTGCATAAATTTGATTTCTTCATGCTTAGCTTCGTAGGGAACAACAAAATCAATCTTTGCACCGTCGCGAGCGAGGGCCTTTGAAAGATTCAAACACGCCACCCCTAGACCTCCAGAGTTATGCGGTGGCAGCTCCCAACCAAGCATTAGTATTTTCATCATATACCATTATAACACACTTATGCTAAATGTATCTAGGATTTTTCATTTTTTTGTGTTAAAATTAATGACAGAACATTTGTTTGTTTTGTTTAGGTTTAAGACCTTGAGATTGTTTAGGGATGTAGCTCAGTTGGTAGAGCACTGGTCTCCAAAACCAGGTGTCGCGAGTTCGAGTCTTGCCATCCCTGCCATTAAAATTCAGAACTTGATTATACTGATGACTAAGCGTTATTTTCTATATTTATTTTTAACTATCTATGTACTATTCCTAGTGTTGGGAATTTTTTTTCAGAATGCATTGATTGTCACATTGCTAAAACTTCTAGGTATTATGCTGTGTTTGATATACGTAATCATTTTTTCTAGAAAAGATTTATTCTTGATAATAGCTTTTTCATTTACCTTTTTAGCAGATATATTTTTAGCAATTAATAATGCCTCCATTGTCGGAGTATTCGTATTCTGTTTGGCACAATTTTCGCATCTAATGAGACTGAAGAAAATGCCACGTTATGCACCAATTATATTCTACACAGGTACAACGTTCGTTTTTGCCGCATCCATCGTTCTGAAAATTGATGCGCATTTTCCACTTGCTATTATTTATGGGCTGACGCTCCTTACTAACCTATTATTATCTAGAAATTGGTTTATAAAAAAACACACAAGACCCGCTAAATGTGCGTTTTCTGGCTTCTCGCTGTTCTTATGTTGTGATATCCTCGTAGCAATGTCTTTTCTTTCTAGCACTTCCGTACTGCCAATATTTATCGGCCCGATTGCAGATTACTTTGCTTGGTTTTTCTATCTACCATCCCAGGTATTACTTGCCAATTCTTCAACGAAAAAATCTCGAAGTTAAAAACCGATATTAACTTCCGAAATAAATTTGCCAAATGCTGTCGCTTTGTGATAGAATTGTAGTATTATGGAAGGTAAAAAATCAACTACATTGTCGCTGCCTAGGGCTATCTTGGTCTTCGGAGCACCGGCTAGTGGCAAAACAACATTCTGCGAGAAATTTTCGCAACAATTTAGAGCTCCGTACTACAATCTAACAGAAATCGGGGAGCAGAATGGCTTCTCTAGAGATAAAGTCCTCCTAATTTTAGGACTTATCGCACGCACTGGTCAGAACCTCATTATTGAAGGGGAATTAAATACGGAAGCTGACCGTGAGGAAATAAAACGCCTACTAGAAGCGGAGGGATACAATCCATCTCTCGTATGGATTCAGACCGACGTTAACACTATCAAGGCTAGATTAAAACAGCGTCTTAAATCTGTAGCTAAGGCTAAGGAAGAATATGACACTAAAATTTCAGAACTAGAAGCCCCGTCGGATGATGAGAATCCAATTGTACTTTCTGGCAAACATACTTTTGAGACACAGCTGTCACATACTCTATCTCAACTTGCTTAAACCATAATTAGATAAAGAGGTTTTTGCTTATGATTATTGAAGATCCAGAATTTGGAGAGATTGTTGTGCGCAAAAATCCCTTGGTGCAGGGAGCTAGGTTTTCTGTGTCTACTTCTGGACGCTTACAGATGACTGTGCCGAAGTATGCTGGTAATTTTTTGATTAAACGCTTCCTTAACGCGAGCCGTAAAGATATTCGCGAAAAATTGCCGGTCAAAGATCCTGCATCACAGAGAGCACGTGATGCCAAGAAAAAAATACTCATGAAAAAAGCCAAAGAATACCTTCCTTACCGGCTAGAATACTACGCAAAATTATACGGCTACTCCTATGATAAAGTACGGCTTTCTCATGCCAATACGAGGTGGGGAAGCTGTTCATCTAACCGAACTATTTCCTTAAACATCGGTTTGATGCAAGTACCAGAGCAGCTTCGAGATTATGTGATTTTGCACGAGTTAGCGCACCTAAACCACATGGATCATTCCGAGTCATTCTGGCTGGAGGTAGGTCGCCATGATAAAAGATACAAAGAACATCGTAAAAAGCTTAAACAATTTACTCCTGGAGTCTAGTAGAAGCGGTTTTACAGGGGTAGGTTACGGCACATTACATTCTAGGGATATGATATAAGCATTGACTTTTTGACTAATCCGTGCTATAATAAGGTCATATAGTAATTGGGAAGGTTATTATGAAAACAGGGAAGAAATCTCCGATAAGCACACTAAAATCTAATTTTAGGCATGGTTTTTCTGCTAATTTTTCTAAATATCGTTCTCTTTTTGCTAAAAAGCATCAAAATCTTGCAAAAAAGCACCAGGATTTTGCTAAAAAGCATCAAAATCTTGCAAAATCATACCAAAATTCTTATTCTAAGGTTTTTTCTTTCGTAAACAGTTCGAGACTATTGCGCCCCGCTGCAATCGGTATATTATCGTTTGTACTAGGTCTTGCTGTTGGCATGATTTTCAACCCAGTGCGAGAAACGATAGCTGTTGAGGGCTTTGAGCCGTCTGTTGAAATGCGTTCTGATGATGTCTCTTACCAGAAAAAATCTCAAATTGAAAGGGTTGAGTTAGACGACTTAGCAAATAGAGGCGGGTACGTTAATACTACCGCGTCTTATAGCACTCCTACAAATTCTTCTTTCTCGTTGCAAATTTCTAAAATTGGCCTTTACACTAATGTCTCTCAGACTTATGTAGATGGCAACAATAATATTATCGTGCCTAGTTACGGCGTAGGCGTTTTAAACGAAGCACACGGTAGACATTTTGCATTGCTAGTAGGTCATCGCGCTGGCATATTTAGGAATTTAGATAAAATCTCCGTTGGCGATACAATTGTTTATAACGGACAGGTATATACCGTAACGGCTACTAGCAACCCATTAGTGAGCGAAATTAATATGTATTCTGTAACCAAAAATTCCAATACCACAATTAACTTAATGACTTGTGATGGTCCAAATAACTCAAGACGTATAATTATCACTGCATCTCTTTAATTCTTTAGTGATGGAATTCATTCTTTAGCGCCGAAAGTTTGCTACGAAAAATAATCTTTCACTTTATGAATTTTAAGTTCCCATTTTAATTCCACTTGTGCTATAATAAACATAAATGGGAAGGTTGAAAGCGAGGTACAATTTTTCTAGGAAGCATTTAATCTATTTTTGGATTTTTGCAGTGTATCTTATTGCTGGTGCAGCGTTCTTGTACTTTGGCCTTCAGCCAGTTTCATCCGAGGAAGTCTACGCTAGAGAATCTGCTGTTTCTGATGGAAGGCTCATTATCTCTGGTATAGATTTAGATACGCCGACAGTTGCCGTAAAGTTGAATGGAAATGATTTAGAAGTTCCAGATCAGATAGCTGGCTCATATAGTGCTCATGCTAATAAAACTTTACTGCTTGGGCATTCCTCTACAGTCTTTAAGAATTTAAAGGAAATAGATTTAGCACAATTGATTACCTACGACGGCAAGCCATACATAGTGACAGCTATTGAAGAAAAAGCCAAGGAGGATATTTCCATGAAAAAAGTCCTGCAGGCTGAAGATATTGATACAATTGTACTAATGACTTGTTCTGGCGAAGAAATAGGCAACACTAATGATTATACGCACCGTTTGATTATTACAGCTGAAGCTGCTTAGGTAAATTTCAATATTACAGTATCAGACTATAGCTTTTTCAGGCGTACGGCGAATCCACCGCCCGGAGCCATCATGATGTCCAGATTATCCATTTTGCCGACTCTGCGAGTTTCGATAATGATTGAAAGCTGATTTTCACGATAGTGAGCATCTTCTCCGTCGCGATAAATCTGCGCTTCGTAAGTACCGCTGTCGAGAAAATCTAAGTTCAGTCTCACGCGATGACGTTCTTCATTTGTAACACCGCCCACATACCAATCATCAGAATTACGATCTTTTCTTGCTACGATGTAATATTGTCCGATTTGGCCTAAAATTGGTACGGTCCTCTCCCAAGAAACTGGTACATCTCTGATGAATTTAAAGGCATCTTTCTGAATTTCCTCGTAAAACTTTGGTCGATCTGCCGCCATCTGCATTCCAGAAAAAATCGTTACATAATAAGCTAATTGACGAGCTAGAGTAGTAGCAATTCTTTTAGTGCCATTAGTAAGATCAAAAATACCGGACGTATAATCCATGCCGCCAGATAACAACCTAGTGAATGGCAATATCGTAGTGTGAGATGGACTGAGCGCTCCACCTTCATATTCTTGGCCACGCGCGCCTTCACGAGTTAGTAGGTTAGGCCAAGTGCGCTCGATGCCAGTACCTTTAATTGGCTCGTGAACATCCAGCATGATATGATATTTCGCGGCAAGCTCAACTGCCATTTGGTAATGTCGTACTCCAAGTTGCGAATGATGGTATTCACGTCGTCCTTGAATTGTCATCCAGGCACCTGCATAGCCAGGCTTGACATAGTGAATGCCTTCATTAGCATAGTATCTGTAAGCTTCTTCGATTTGGTTTTCGTAATTATCGACATAACCTACAGTTTCGTGATGTCCAACTATCTCAACTCCATTTTCTTTTGCATATTTGGCAACAGCTGGTAAATCAAAACCTTTGACTGGATGCAGAAAGTCATTAGTAGGGCCGTTTTGTAGCCAGTCTCCATTCCAGCCGTTATTCCAACCTTCGACCAGCAAGCCCTGTATACCAAGCCGTTTACAAGCATCGATATAGTCTTTAGCGTGTTCCGTAGTGGCACCGTGACGCTCTCCTTCTGCCCATGTCCACTCGCCCACAAACATGGCCCACCAAATACCCATGAACTTAAGTGGTTTGACCCAGTCGAAACTTTCTTTTGGCGGCTCATTAAGATTCAGTATCATGTGGTTAGTAGTTAAATCTAAGGCATTATCTGCAATCATAACTACCCGCCATGGAGTATTGAAAGGCAACTCGACATAGGCTTTGGCACCATCCGAAAGTGGAGTAATGTCCGAAGATAAAATATTATTACGATTCAGACGAATCGTCATCGAGCCATAATTATAAAGTGCCGCTTCGTGGATAGAAAGAGCGTAGCCGACAGGTGTTTCAATAGTTAGCGGAGTATGTACAGAATTTGTCAGCTCGTAAATAGGGCTTCTGCTGTAATTATATTCATATCGATCTGGTTGATAAGCTGGAATATGCCATGCATAGCCGTTCAAATCTACGTTAAATTCTGTAAGCTCGTCAGCTACTACTAGCCTTTGGAACTCTGGTTGAGGAGGAATTTCATAGCGAAATGATATGCCATTATCAAAAATTCTAAATCTTAATGTGAAAAGACGTTTTTTGCCGCTTCTCTCTGCAAGATAAAACGCCGTCTCATTGTAATTGTTTCTGATAAAACGCTCCTCTCCCCAATACGTCTCCCAAGTATCGTCAAAAGATTTATTAAGAGAACGCACTAGCATTAGATCATTTAAAAGTGGGGAATCACCTCTAAGATCTAGGCCGAGACGAGATTTTCTAATAATTATCTTATTATCTTTATATACTGAATAGTATACTTGGCCATCCTCTAACCTAACATTGCAGATGATTCTACCGTCTGGAGAAGAAATATTTCCATCATAAGAAAGAAGTGGTTTCTTTCGCCCAAAAATGAAGCGTAAAAACTTAAACATAAGCTTATTATACCATATGCATAGAATATATGATATAATCACGTTAATGAGAACTACTTATCAAACACCATCTGCTAGACCATCATCTCGTTCGCGGGGAAATGGTCAGCGAAAAAATATAATTATTATCACGCTTATATTCCTTCTTACTGTAGGAATTGTAATTTTCTTATTAGTGCAAATTGTATCAAAGAAAATCATCATCGTTCCCGGTACGATTAGCTATGATGATTCACTGACCGAAAGTGAGAAGTCTTTTCTAAAAGAGAAATTGGCAGATTATCGTGCACCGGAAGATATTACCATTTCTGCGACTACTGAGCCAGCAAGTTTTTTAGCGAACAAGTCGAGTAATTATATAATATACGATACACTGCTTCCAGTTACAAATTTTTACGATGCTACTTCTGACATATCGGCAAACGAAGTGGAAGAATATACTCTAATCTCTGCTAGCGAACTTAGTCCAGCTCAAAAGCTGCTAAGCATAGATGGTAATTATTATTTTGATGATTATCAAAATGGTGCTTTATACAGAGTGCTGCATTTTAGTTCCGATAGTCAAAGCAACCTAACTGACTTACTATCCACTAGCCGCAATCCTAGACTTAGCAAAGAAGATATTTTGTCTGTTACTCAAACTGGAGTAACTGCTTTGACTAGAAGAATGTTAAACACCCTAAACCAAGTAGGTGATGGCGCATACTTCGCTAAATATGTTAAAGATTTTCTAAGCAGTTCAGACCTAACTCATATCAGCAATGAGGTCTCCTTCGCGAACGATTGTAGTATTAAGGATATGACGCTTTGTTCTGACCCTCGAATGTTTTCTGCAATTACAGCTATCGGCACTGATATCGTGGAATTAACTGGTAACCATAACAACGACTGGGGACAAAATGCCAATCTAAGCACAATAAAAATGTATGATGATAACAATATAAAAACTTTTGGCGGCGGAGAAAATGAGGATGATGCGAGCATTCCTCTAAATATTTCTGAGAAAGGGAGTAATCTCACATTAATCGGCATCAACCACTCGACCTCTTCTAAGGCAAACGGGCAGGGAGCTACCATGAATGGACCCGGCGCTAATATTTATGATGCCGAGCTCACTGAAAAACAGATCGAGGAAGCCAAGTCGAATGGTGATTTTGTGATAGTGGATGTGCAATTTTCTGAATGCTATAGCTATCCGGACGAAGGTCAAGAAATGCCAGAATGCGATTATCCAATTTCTGGACAAGAGTCATTTTTCAGGGGATTAATTGACGAAGGTGCCGATATGGTAGTCGGGACACAAGCTCATCAGCCGCAAACATATGAATTATACAAAGATAAGCCTATTTATTATGGACTCGGAAATCTGTTCTTCGATCAAGTATACTGGCCTGGAACTGAAAGAAGTTTGATTCTCACTCATTATTTCAAAGATGGTAAATTACTTCAAACTCGTATTACCCCCACAATGTATGGAAGCACTTACCAACCTCAGATTATGAGTGTCAGCGAAGCTAAACAATTTTTGAATCGATTAATTGAAGCTAGTCCAAGAGGAAAATAAGTAGTTCTAATAATTACTGAAGAACTGCGACCAATAAGTTTTGTATTGTGAATTCGGGTCGAAAACGAAGCCTACGGCCATTCGATCGAATTTGTCCGAAAGAATGTTCGCACGGTGAGTCGGAGAATTCATCCAAGTTTGCACTACGGTTTCTGGAGAGACCGTAGTGTTGCCAGCTGCTAAGTTTTCGCCGGCAGCTCCACCATTCATAGGCTTACAAACGCTATCCCACGAGCTTCCATCCGGACGAGCATGTTCGTATCTAGACATAATCTCCTGTGCCCTAATTTGCGCACCAGTTTCGCAGGTACTACCCCAAGAAAGCGCGCCGAGCCCTACCTTAGCACGTTCAGCATTAACCAGATTAAGCACCTCGCGCTTCCACTGTTCAATTGGTGGAGCAACGACCGTGACGGTTAAAGTATCTCGTCTCGCACCATCATAAGTACCAGCAGTAATAGTGGTGGTGCCTGTACCGACAATTTTCGGATATCGGCATCTAGAAGTCGAATATCCTAAGCGCTCCCTTGCACTACTATAGAATCCAGCAATAACTGCAGGATTACTTGTCTGCCAATACATATCTCCAAGATTGCCTACAGTATCATTAACACAAATATCAATATTAGCTGTTTGATAGATTGTGACCGAATCGGCATTCCAGAGCTGACCGCTAGGCACGGGACCCGTATCAAAAGATGAGGCAGACATGGCACTAGCTGCGTAGTTGATTTCTTGTCCACCATATCCACCAGTATTCTGAGAAATTGCCTCAAAGACATCTTCTACTGGGTCGATTAATGCTACTTCTTCAACCGTATCATCAACTTCATCACTCCTCTCGTCAACGACTTTGAAACCACTACTAGAGTTCAAGCCAATCGCGCTAGCAATAATAATGCCAGCAATCAAAATTGCCACCGCATTAAGCGAGAGAAGAATCGTCATCCTAGTTTGTTTTAACATTGCAGCAGCCATTTTATGCCTTTAGCCTCTTTTCCGAATCAATAATTGAAGCGACTAGGTTTATTAGACTTTCTAACTGCTCTAAATCTTTTTTCTCGGAGTTAAGCTTTCCGGAAGGCTTTCCGACTAAAATTTGCCCAAACGGTCTACCTTTAGCATTTCTTAATTCCGCAATTGCAACGATTTCTTTTTCTTCTAGTATCTTTTTAGCGTCACCGCTCATCTCTTGCCAAACACTTTTTTCTCTAGCACTTAGCATGGTAATTTTTGCAACTTCTTCTTTCGAGAATTTAATTTTATTGGAGCCATAAACTTTCTTATCTACTATTAGGCCGATATATTTAAAGTGTAAATTATCTGCCAAAAATAGAGCTAGATCGTTTAACGAAACATTCTGCGTAGCCATCATGTTGAGTTTTTTCACAATGTAAGTCATATTAATATTCTGTGCAGAAATCAGCGAACGCATCAATCCTGTCGCTTCGTTAAATACTGGCATAATTAGGAGCATAATCACAATCATTACAAAATTCATTAGTACAATTTCAGTATCAATTTTTTCTACCTTAAACAATAATGAGAACACCATGAAAAATATAATCATGTAGACCATAGCAGCGACAGATATTAAGATGATATACGAGCCAATTCTTAGCCAAACGTTAGATAGAAATAATAGCCGATATCTAAGAATAGCATAGAAGTGTACAATTACTGCAATAGATAGCATAAGCGGGCCTATCCAAATTGCACGAAAATAGCCAAATCCCGGTAAAATTAAGCTGCATATTAACGCCATAGCTCCAGAAATAACGAGTGCACCTACATATACGAGATTACCCATCCTCAAAGTCTTATTGCCAGCTGTTTTAGCATTCATTAGAGAAAATTTAATGAATGTGGCTAACATAAGCGCAATCAAAATGGAGTAGCAAACATAATACCACTCTAAGCGTAGTCCAATTGTATTGCCGCTGCTAGAGAGCGTAATCCCACCGTAAAGCCAGCCTGGGTTAATGATGAGCAATACTGACATAAAGACAGTAAGTAAAGTGAAAATTATCCCCACTATCTTGCCATATCTGACGTGCCATCCGGTATAAAATACTTGCATCAAAACCATGACGAGTGGAGATATATATAATGAAAAGATAAGCCCTTCCGCCGTAGAAGTAGACTTATCTGGCAAAGTTAAAAAGACAATGATGGAAAATGACCAAACGGCAGCTGCTATGGTGGATAAAAAGAACATCAATGATCTTCTACGTTCGTATTTTTCTGCGCCAAGAAAAACAGTCAACCCAGATAATAACGTTAGCACAGAAACTATAATCACTAAGATTGCAATTAGTTCCATATTACAACAACCTCCATTTACTCAAAATAATAGCATAAGCGCTCAATAAAAACAAGGTTAAAAAAGCATATTCAAAATGACTTGACTTAAAAAAACATTAGCCTTAAAATTATTTTAAGCAGGAGGTCAATTGTATGAACAAAAGGTCAACAGCGAATGGTGTTGCCAAAAAAGAGGCTAGTAAGCAAGCTAGCCGTGATTCTGTACGAAAGAAAACTGTGGCGGAATCGAAAAATTATAATGCGATTAAGACACAGAAGCGCCTTACAAAAAAGGCACTCCAAAAGCTTCGCTTGCATAAAGTCTCCTGTATTGCTCGCGCAATTTTAGTTTTATCTTTTATATCTTTAGTAATTATTGGTCTCACTGGTTTTGCGAGAGCACTAACGCTAGAAAATATCGCCAATAAAAATGGAATTCCTTCTTCTTGGCAAGTAGCGTCAGTTGGCAATCCAGAGACCATTACTATTCCAATGACTTATTTTGATCAGAAGATGGACCCTTGTTCCGCCTCAATTCGCCAATTTGAATGGTGTGGATGTTCTGGGCAGTGCGTGGGGACATTCCAACAGGGGATTGTGAAAGATAAATTAGGCGCTGATGGACTTCCAGTGCCGAGTTATACGACACAGGCCGCAGCCAAAGCAGCCGGTGTTAATAGAGCTAGCCAATGGGTAACTGGAAGCGATCCTGTGTCTAGCAACGACAATTTCTATCGTTGGTATCATGAAGTTAACGGCCTATCTAAGCGTTATGATCGCGAGATTACTTTTGCTAGACAAGGTAACACTAATACATATGTTTATGGTGGAAATGGTATATTCCCGCTGGACGATATTACTTTTAATTCGAATAGCGTAAGCAAAAGCGATAGCAATGTCAAAGATCGATATGGCAGACTGACACATAATTTTTCTTTTACAGCTCATATGTCGGTACCTATAAAGGTAGAGATGAATGGTCATGAGACATTTAGTTTCTCTGGGGATGATGACGTTTGGGTGTATCTTAACAATACTTTAGTGATGGATATTGGTGGACTTCATACCGCAAAAGCTGGAAGCTTCACGATTAATGCTGACGGAACAATTTCATCAAGTGTTGAAGAGGTAGAAACGAAACTAATTGATGCTAATTTGCAAAAAAATCGTGTATACAATCTGGAGTTTTTCTACGCTGAACGTAGCACGTCTGAATCCAACACTAAAATCACTATTACTAATATGAACTGGCCGATTGCAGCAGATGCAACGCTTGAGGGTGAATTGGTCGATAATAAATTGATAACTTACGCAAGTAATTTAAAGAATATTGATACGGAAAACAAATTGTATCTAACCCATTTGTCTTCATATATTACCGAAAGTGATGGGACCGCTGGTTTTGTGCCACTTAACAGTAAGATTGTCTCTTACACCTACACTCCAGATGACGATAACTCTTGGATCCCACTTGAGATTACCGCTCCTGGTGCAACGTCAAATGATTTCTTGCTGGCTAGTCCGATTGAACTTGGAATTGCTGGGTCAAGTACCGACACAGTTTATTTTAGATATAATATTTTGCCTAATAGTCAAAAGGGAATTGTATCTAATAAGATCGCTTATCTTACCGAAAATGGTTATGGAGATGTCGGGATATCTTATGATATTGCGACTGTCGAATATCAAGATTTGACACCAATTACCCCGATAGAGGAGCCTGTAGAGCCTGAGCAGCCTGACGTGCCGGATACGCCAGATAACCCGGATAGCCCGGATAATCCGGACGCACCAGATAATCCGGACGCACCAGACACACCGGATAACCCGGACACACCAGACAATCCAGACAATCCAGATAATCCAGATAATCCAGACACGCCTAGTGAGCCAGAAGTCCCGGACACTCCAGACACTCCAGATAACCCAGACACACCAGATAATCCAGACACACCTGTTGTGCCAGATGAGCCTAGCGAGCCAGAAGTCCCAGACACGCCTACTCCAGAGCCAGAGCCACAACCTCAGCCAGAGCCACAACCGGAGCCGCAACCTCAACCGGAGCCAATAGTTCCACAGCCAGTAGATATTTATCAGATGGTCGATATGGGCGATGCTACAATTGCTGATGATGTTGAATGGGGATATTTGGATCCTCTAGGTGCAGTGTCCTATGCACCAGATACGGGCGTTGTGTCCGAAATAGCTTCGCGTATTTTCAGCGATAAATCTTTCTCATCAATTATATTATCGCAAGGTTTCGTCTTGGTAAACCTAGTAGTCTTTGCAGCTAGCTTTGCGATTTACTATCCACTAAGGAAATACTAATAATTCTGTAGGACTATGGTTGAGAGCGACGGGTCTAAAAAACGAAACTGGAAGCTCATAGGTATAGTAAAATTGATAGTGCTATTTGGTTTAAAACCAGCTCAAATTTCTTTGACAAAGGCGGGTCGGAATGATATATTTAAATAAACAGAGTAAGGAGTGTCATATGAAATCGTTTTTTCGTAAATTCCTAATTATGCTAGCGATTGCTGGGCTGGTTGGTGCAAATATTCCGGTTGACGCCATGGCAACAAGTGAGGCGTCCTCGCAGGAATATCGCTGGGGAGAGCATATAGATGAGCTTTTAAAGGGTGATTACATAGAAGGCGAGGTTGTTGTAGGTATAGATAACAGTAAGAAATCTTTAACTTTTATGAGGTTATTTGGTGGGCAAGAATTATCAGACACAGGGGATGAAATCGCTACCGTATCAGAAGACTCTCTTGAATTATCCAGCCATGAGAGCTCGGATAAAGCCATTAGCATCGAAGTAATCCGTCGAGATGATATGACTACTCGTGAGATTATGGAGGCTTTGCGGGATGATAGTGCTGTAGTTTTTGCTGAGCCTAACTATATCGCCGAGACTACCGAGATAGATCCATACATTGGACAAGTTGCCGGCACGTCAACGGATGCTGACGATCGTACGAGCG
>JAFWHA010000002.1 GCA_017512175.1 Candidatus Saccharimonadota bacterium | reverse complement strand
TCTAGCACAGTTTTCTAGAAACTTAAAGTGGTCAGAATTATTTCTCTATAGTCGACGCATATTCACTAAAAGTTACAAAATCGCAATTTTCTGTTTTCAGCTTTCTAATGAGTTTGCCTAATCGCTTCACTAATTTATCATTAGAGTTTCTTTTTATATACCATGGTACTACGTCATACTTCGTTAAATTTGTGAACTCCCACGGATGGAAATATGTTACCAAGAGTCCAGTTTTTTTCATTGACATTTTAGCCAAAGTAAAATAAAACCAAAATGGAAAATTATGAAACGCTAGCCAAAAAAGTGGTATTCGCATAAAAGTTACAACAGATGCAGGTATTTCTATAATACTATTAGAGTTCTGATTAGTTCGGTACGGTATTCTGCTGACATTAGCATTGTTATATCTTCCAGGAATGAATGCTGGATTAACGCTAGAGTCATATAAATACCCATGCCGAGAAAGCTCTTCGTAATCTATTTTCTGCATGCGAGGCTGCCTCCATCCGAGAACTTCTTTTTTAGTAATTGATTTTAAGATTAATTTTGCTTGTTTTATATCATTTTTTTCAGGAGAAAAATGATCCACTCCATGAGCAGCCACCTCATGCCCATCTTTTATCATTTTCTTTATAATTTGGGGAGCTAATTTTGCAAAATTTCCAGTCACGAAAAATGTCGCTTTGATATGTTCTTTTTCAAGCAGTTTTAAAATCTTTTCCGCTCCAACTTTCGAAACTTTGACTCCTTCTTCCACGCTAAATTGCTGACCTTTTTCTCTTGGAAAATCAAATTCCTCGATATCAAAACTTAGTAATACTTGCTTCTTCATCGCCTTTTTTCCGTATTTGATTTTGGACGGCGAGACGGCTTGCTGGTACTTGCGGATGTGGACTTAATGGAGCTAGAAGTGGTAATATTTGGTTTAATTATCCCCATAGATTTCTCATTATTAATAACGAAAAGCGGACGATTTTTAACCTCAGTATGAATTTGAGAAATATATAGAGCCGTAATTCCTTGCGAAATTAGGACGATACCAATTAAGAACGAAATGAACACACACATTGCTACGGCCCCACTCCAGTCTAGGTTAAGCGGATCACCAAGTATATATTGTTCAATTAGAATGAACAACCCAAGTATTAATGAGAAAAAAGTGATGAATAGTCCAAGATACCCAAAAAAGGTAAGTGGAGTTCTCGACATCGATACGAAACTATCTACAGCTAATGCGGCTAATTTTTTAAATCCATAGGTACCTTTACCGCTCATACGTCCATGCAAATTCACCTTGATATATTCTTGTGGGAAACCCAGCCAATCTATCAGCCCTCTTGCGATACGATTATGCTCGGTAAATAAGTTATAAGCATTAGCAACTTCTCGATCAATCAGACGAAAATCCATCGCCCCTTCTACAAAAGAAGAATTTCCCAGCAGATGCATCGCTTTGTAGAAAAGGCTGGAGCCGATTTTATGTTTAGTGTTATTCTTCGTGCGGACAGCAGTAACTACTTTTGCTCCATTTTCCCATCTTGATACCATTTCCGGAATCGTTTCTACTGGATGTTGTCCATCAGCATCAATCAGTATAACAGCATCGCCTTCAGCGTATTTAATACCAGCAGAAAGTGCCGCCTCTTTCCCAAAATTATGCGAAAAACTAATAATCTTTATTTCGGACGTGGTTTTGCTAGCAGAAATATTGCTATTTTTAATACTATCAATCGTAGCATCAGTGGAGCCGTCATCAACTAAAATTATTTCAGTATTATAATTAGAAAGTGTTTTTAATTCTGGACAGAGCTGTTCGTCCAAAAACTGACTGATACTACTAGACTCATTATAAATTGGTACAACGACAGAAATTTTCTTTCTCATAAATATAATTATAGCATCATGTTATAATATTATCATGAAAGAAAAGGCTAATATTTCTTCGAAGCTTGAAAAAATAGTAGCACTACTGCTTTACTCTGTGCCAATATTATTTTTTGTAATTTGTTATTTTGTCATTATCACTTCGGGTGAAGATATCTGGCAAGGCGCAAAATCTCAAGTCGATATCATCGGCGATGCGATAGCCGCATTCAATCACTCAGTTAGACTTGCGGACATGTTTGCATGGTCAGTAATAAATTTCTTTGACTATAATTTTTCTTTTGGACCAGATATAGTTTTCAGATTACTGGACGTTATTGTAGCATTTTCAATTTTTTACATGTCGACTTATATCGCACTTAAACGTCTGCCAAAATTAAAGATATTTGATGCTGCTGTTTTTGCGCTGATTTTTCTAGCGGTGTTTTTGACCTCGAATGGCCTGACACTTTATGCTGGCTTTTCTAAAATTCATAACTATCTTTTCATCTCATTTTTCTCACTTGCATTCCTAATCGTATATATTAAAGACTTATGGGGACATAAAATTTCCAAATCTTTTTGGTTTAGAATATTTATGTTAGTATTAGGTTTCGTATTCGGTTTTGCATCAAATGTTACCGCAATAGTTTTTTTGTTGGCGCTGCTTTGCTACCTAGCCTATCGATATCTATGTATGAGAAAGAGCCAGCTTCCGCAATTTAAAGAAGATGTTAAATCTTTCTTTTTATCTTGGCGATTTGCAGGAGTAATTGGTATTTTAGTTTCCCTTTGGCTGATGTTCTTTGTCGGAAATGGTTTGGGTGACTATGACACGAATCCTGCATATTTAACAGTCTGTGATTATGTTCCGCTTGCGGAGATTTTTAAGAATCCGGGCAATAGTTTTATTAGGATTATCTGGCACAATATTTATAATTTTGGTAGATTTCTACTACCATTCATTGTAGCCTTTATTCCTATCGTCATTTATTCGCTCGCTTGCCATGTTAAACCAAATTTTTCATTCATCAAGAAGAATAAAAAATACTTAGTAGCTATAGCTATGTTTGTTTTCATGCACGTCTTTGCGATGTCTCAAATTATTTATCCGACCAGATTAATGTTGCCCGCCTACCTTGTGGCAGTACCAGTATTCATTTGCACAATATGGAACGTATTCTTCGCTCAAAGAAAAAGCAAAAACACAGCGCGCAAATCTTTGATAATGGCAAGCGTACTGCTAATTTTGATGACGGTAGTTACAGTAATTCGCGGATATTTTGCTTTTACTTATGTCTCTAGGATTACTCCAATCCTGGAAGATATCAAGACGACCAAAAATGATGAATATTGTGTCGATATTGAAACTGCAACCGCAAAAAGCCTACCATACATTCATCTAGGACAGGAAGATTTTCTAGTAGATTGGGCTATGCCACAAACCATCTATGGCAAAAAAGTTTCTTATTGTAATTAGCTCGAAGTCTTAACTACTCTTAAGCATTATTTAGTACGGCTAGCATAAAGCTTTGCAAATCGATGATAGAGCCATCTTCTCGCTGGGCCAGAGTGGTAACATAACCAGACCAATCTCCAGTATCAGATACTGCATCTACATGATAGAATTTTACGACGTCAGAAACGCCAGCGAGCTGACCGTAACTTCTGAAGTCGCGATTTTGTAGAGCTTTTACAACTGGCATATATTCTACAGTTCCATCAGCCAACAAGAAAAGTAGTACATCTCCACCTACAGACTGACCAGTTTCGCCAATTACGATATCGGCAACTGGCTGATCAAAAGTAATAGTTGCAAGTTCGCGCTCTGCGTTTTCTGTAGTGACGCCGTAGTAATTAGCAATATACGACCAGTAAATATACAAATCTACCGCAGAATTAGAGGTATTAATATATGCACCAAATACTCCGTTCCCGTCTGCCGTAGAACGATGTACACCTAAGCGATAAATCACATCAGAAGTAGGATTGGTAATCTTCTTAGGATAAAAGCCAAAAGTTTCGGCCGAAACTGGATCATTAGCAACGGTAGTTGCGACTTTTGTAGGGGTTTCCACTTTTGTGCTAGTGCTTTGATTAACTAGAAGCCACACAGAAACTACTATAGCAACTAGTGCGATGACACCTAGTGAAACCGAAAGAATCACAAGGTTAGTGTTTATGTTGTTCTTGGAAGAGTGTGAAGGCATTTTCGGCGTAGGAGTATGTGCTGTAGGTGCCTGAAAATTCGAATTTGCCTGCATCTGCCGCTGTGATTCTTCTTGGTGTGCTTGTAGTGGCATTTGCTGCGCTTGCGTTTGAGAAAAGTTAGAAGACTGATTCGAATTAATTGTACTAAAGCCAAAAGCCTCTTCTAGCGATTCCGTTTCGGGCCCATTATTAATCTGGGAACTTCCATCGAAAGTGGTTGTAACAATCTGACTATCCTTATTCCCGCCACCGAATTCCGGCATGTTACTACCGCTAAAACTTGATGATCGACCTGAATTACCACCGCCAAATTCTGGCATGTTATTACCTTGCATATGCCTCCTAATTATTACCCCTAGTATAGCATAAGTATAATAATTTTGGCAAGATTTTATTAGCATGAAAAACCGCCCTCGTTTGAGGGCGGTGGGAGGGGTTATTTCTCGTTCCATATAAGCTCAACATCTAGCTTGATGGTACTATCAATATCTACACTACCATCAGGGTTAAACAATATTTGTCCATGATAAAGCGTATACGAATTGGGAATAGCTAAATGCAGAGTAGATAAGTCTATGTCAGCGGAACTAGTTTTAGCGAGATATTGAAGCAGCCTTGATACTTCTTGTGTCCACGACTCTGACACACTGTACTGATTTCCCCTGTAGGACATAACCTTATCTTTGGGCAATTGCTTTGAATCAATAACACTTAAAACATAGGATACGTCACCTTGACAGAAAAAAAGATTTATACTGTCATGGTATACATTAAAAAAATAATGTGTACCGTCTTTTTTGTCCAACACCAAATCTTCCCAACCGTCACCCTTATCATCAGTGAACTTATACCCAAGATCATAAGCAAATTTATCCAATGCAAAGTCTACTCCTTCCGGGACCTGAATATCCTCAGTAAATGACTCGACTTCAGGACTCTCTATTGGCTCAGCCTGGACGTCTTCAAAATAGTTGTCATTTACCATCACAGAATCATTGGTCGAGGCGTCAATTTGCGAAGAACTATCATTAGTACTACAACCAGCCAATAGTGTTAATATGATACAGAAAAAAACTGCTATTTGCCTTTTTAACATAGATATTTCCCTCCTTTTTAATGTGCAATAGTAACCCCTCACTCTTATTATATCATATAATACGTAAAAATCAATATATACTGCTAATGTTTCGATGTGCTATAATTATAAGCAGTATGGATGAAGACGAAGGTCAGGGCAAGTCTTTAGGCGTGTATGAGAACATGGAGCGATCCGATATTCGCCCTGATTTTTATGACGATGAAGAATATAAACAGTCTAACAAATCTAATGCCGCCAAAGATACCTTAAAGACTGCAGAGAATGCCGCCACGAATAAAGCTATAGAAGTAGGACTCAATGCTGCTACTGGCGGAGTAGGTGGCACAGCCTTAAAAGCAGCTGGCGGAGCTGGAGGTGTTGCAACTGGAGCACTAGGTGCTGCTGGTGGAGACGCAATTAATCTAGCGAAAAGCGCAGAGGGCGGAATGTTTCAAGGCGGTAGTAGCTCGGGTAGTAATACCAGCAGTGGTGCAGATGGCAAGGCAATGCTCAAAAAAGCTATGCCCGTAGTAGCGCTAGTATTAATATTAGTCGGGCTATATCTCACGGTATCTTTTGTTGGTCAGTGGCTGTTTCCTTTTGGATTCAAGGCAAGAGAGGTTGAAGACTGGAATTCGACTAAAGTTTCTACTACTACTAGAACTGACGCTCTCACTAATAATACTCAGCTCGGTGATTCTGGCTCTTCTGAGGCTTTTTCTGGTGTAATATTTGAAGATATGGGCTTTACCGAAGAACAGGTGCAGAGTTTGAATGATGCTGGCATTGATTATCTAGCAGACGGTGGAGAAAAAGCACTAAGGTTTCATTTAGCAGATGGCTCCACTCCAGTAGTAGTTTCGGATAAATCTGTGGGCGCAGTAGATGGCGAAAGTATCGCTTTTGACGATGGTACTATAGTAGATGCTGGTAATTTAACGGAGCAAGATTTAGAACAACGCAAACAAGAAATAATTGATCATCTAGGAATAGCAGACAATGCTAGCGCTGCTAGCGTGTTGGGATTTACTGAAGCCATGAAAAACTTCAACATCAAAGAAAAATATATGACCGGTACTAGATCTTGGCGTGGCGATATCTCTGGTTGGTTTTCTGAAATGACGGAAACCGTAATGGCGAGACTTGGCATATCTAGAAACAATTACAAAGATTTTAAGCTAACTGGTAATAACGACACCGACGAGGACAATTTTGTTGAAATTGCTAAGAAACTCCCCTCCGCTTCAGCAGAAAGTAGTATCGGAGATGTCTCCTTTGAAGAGAGAGTGAAAAAAGTTGCAGGGGAATCTGAAGAAGCAAATTGTGGTGCAATCTCCGCTGCGAATGACATACAAGGGGTAATCACTGCCGATCAGACCGCCAGACAAGTCAGCGCTGGCTCACTATGGCTAGAGGCTATAGATAAGACCATGGCAGGAGAAGGTAGCGAAGCTCCGCTCTCTGTCTCCAATAATATCATCGTTCGAAGTGGCGGCGCAGACACTGAGGGTATTCACCATTTATTCGGTAGTGGAGAGCTAAACCAAAAAGATGATAATTTACTGCTATCTAGCGCCCAAGCGAATATCGGCGGTAACGGCTCAGCTAATATTGGTGCTGCTGACGAGGAAATCTATAGACAGTGTATGTATGAAGGTAACACCAATAATAAAGAAGATGGACTAATGGGTGGAGCGATTGCTAAAATCGGCTCGATGTTCAAGAAAATCTTAAATTGGGCCAAAGGAATCATAAACATCTTTTCTAAGGGCAGCGGCGCTACCGCAGGCGTGGCAACAGCTGTTCTAAATCCTACTATCGCTAAATACAATCGTATGAAAACCCAGACTTTCTTTAATGGTGATAATGATACTCAAGTAATCGGAGAGGCAATGGTAAATTCTGCCGAACGTATCATGGGCGAGAAAGCTAAGACCGCCGGCCAGACGACTGGTGACAACTCTTCTGTAATAGCATTTTATCGCGAGCAGCAAGAAGTCATTGCCGAACAAGCAGAATATGATAGAAGAAACAAAAGTCCGTTTGACGTCACTTCCGAGCACACTTTCTTAGGTAGTATCGCTTATAGTTTAATACCATTAGCGACATCTTCTCAGTCGCTATCCATTACCTCTACCCTAGGCGGAATTGGTAGTCTATTTTCTAGTGCTGTTACTAACCTCTTGCCGACTTCTAGTGCTGTTTCAGAAACAAGTTTTACTTTTAATAGAGGAGACTGTGTTTTAGCGAATTCCCTACTTGCCGTATCGGATGGTTATTGTAATCAGTATTATGTTAGTGATCTTAGCATGAGCGGGACTAAAGCAGTAGAAGTTTTTGATGAAGTTGCATTTCTCAGGGAAGATAAGATGGGATATGCGTATGGTATGGGAAACTGCCTTAGAAATGGAACTTTTTCTCCATCAATTTATCAGAGTACTACCTACTGCAAAAAGAATGCTAGCGACCCTGATTACGGCATAGACCCTCTAAACACAGCTGAAAATTCCGCTGGGCATCATTGGCCGGCGAAAGCCGCCCATAAAGAAGGTGAAGGAACTCCAAATGGTTGCGAGACAGATTGGGCTCATGAAACGAGATACAGAAATCCTATAACGAAAACTGATCCGTACGAATACTATTTCTTCGACTATCCAATTGAATGGGCTTATGGTCGCTCTACTAATTTTGAGTATGAAGGCTATCAAAGTGGCTGGCACAATAGAACTAGTACTGGCGGAACTGGCATCGAAAAAGCGGTTAATGACGAAGCTCCCGGCCAGTGTATTCTCGATATGAAAGTTAATAGGACTGATATGCAGCCAGTAATCAATATGAATGGTGCCCTAATGACCTATATGATTCTTTCTGGCCAACGTGGAAGTGACTGGGGATCCACAGATGACAATAACTTGAAACGCTTGACCGAAGTAGATTTCACTAAAGGAAGACTACATCCAGACAAAGTCGGCGCCGATAACGATAATGTTCTTCATCCTGATCAAGACAGCGCCCAAGAAGGAAGTGACAGTATCTACGAAAAGCTAGAATGGTCGGGGGAGGATGCTACGGCCTCAAGTCGGTTTATGTCTCGTTGGATTGGCGGTACTTCATATACTATGAGGACTGCGGAAAGCGCTGAGGCTGGCACCGGTGATGATAATATATATAATGTTTATAGTGGAAAAGAAGACGTATTCAAAGATCCGACTTTCGAGGACGAGCCTTATTTTTGGGAAGAGATGCGTTGGTATCAGGCTTATACGGAGATTTTGGAATGGATGGAAGCTATTGGAAAAATTAGACAGACCGAGACTTCTAAGGCCGTAGCTAAATATTACGACGAGAATCCCTTGGATAATTCCTATGAAGGTATTATTGCTAGATATTCTGGGATGAGCAAGGAACACGTAATTGCAGTACTAGATTTAATTAACTATTCTGAATTTCTAGCTAAATATGATCCGTCCGACCTTGGTCCGTTACCGACAAATACCACAGATGACTATTATTATGAAGAAACAGAAGTAATCGCTGCAAATGAGCAAGCGATCAAAGAGAGCGAAATTGTCTATGATGAGCTTCGTAATCGCACAGTTCTAGTATAACGATAACACGCACAAATAAAAATCTTTTGCACGCTTATTAAATAGATTATTTTGTCGCATGCTTCTTTCTATAATCAGAAATTGCAGAAGCTAGCGCCTCGTGTCCTAAGACTGAACAGTGGAACTTATGTTTAGGAAGTCCGCCTAGATATTCTTCTATTTCTTCAGCGGAGATATTAAGAGCCTCGTCTAATGTGCGACCTTTGGCTAATTCTGACAGAGCTGAAGTGCTGGCAATAGCTGAAGCGCAACCATAAGTCTTCCATTTTACATCAGTAATAACTTCTTGTTTTTCTCCGTCCTTGCCGACTCGTATCATCATAAGCATTTGATCGCCACAAATCGGGTTACCTACAATCCCCTCTGCATCATGTGGGTATTTTGTTTCGTCACCCATTAAAAAGTTGCGTGGATTTAAAAAATGTTCTTTGACGAGGTCAGTGTAAACCCAATCTGTCCCCGCCAGAAATCCATTAGCGGCTGTTTTTTTATTATTTGCCATAGTAACTGTCCTCCTTTCTGATTTTGCCAGCAGTTAAAGTGCTGATTCCCTGTAGTCTTTTTACGATATTCGGCAGATAGTTCATGACGGCATCGATATCTTCTTTACTGCTTTCCGGTCCGAATGAAAAACGTACTGACGAATGTGCGACTTCTGCATCATTTTTAGTTGCCATTATGACATGGGAAGGTTTGCCATCACCCGATGCGCAGGCGGAGCCAGTACTAGTGATGATATCACCCTCTGCATCTAAATAGAGCTGAATCGATTCTCCTTCGGCGGCTTCAAATGAGCAATTAAGTATATTTGGTAAAGCTAGTAAAGACGCGCCATTCTTTTTTAGTGGCGTGTTGACAGAGGAATACGGAACTTTTTTTAAGATCTCTGCCGCTAGCTGATTACGTAGTGGCATGATTTTTTTCAGATAAATATTTGGTAAATTTTGTTTTCTAGTATACCTTGCTGCCGCTCCAAACCCAGCGATATTAACAGTTTGATACGTGCCAGCACGCCGACTTCTCTCTTGATGCCCACCCACAATAAACGGCTTGAACTTTGCGCCCTGTTTAATATAAAGTGCGCCGATTCCTACTGGCCCGCCAATTTTATGCGAACTAAGAGTCATGTAATCAACATCGAGTTCTTTCACGTCGATTGCAATTTTCCCTAGCGCCTGTGTGGCATCAGTATGGAATAACGCACCAGCCGCATGAGCCTCAGCGGCAAGCTTCTTGATATCATTTATAGTGCCGATTTCATTATTTGCCAGCATAATAGACACGAGCGAAGGACGTGTCTCACTCTGTCTGTTGTTGTTGTTGCGGAGGTCGCTAGAAAAAATAGTGTGCACCATTCCAGTGTCATCTACTGGTAAAATAGTAGTTTCACAGCGCAGTCTAGCACTTTCTAATAATGACGGATGCTCGATTGCAGATACTGCAACTTTTTCCCCAGCAAAAATGTTAGTGACTGTATTGTTTGACTCTGAGCCACCAGAAGTAAAAAGGATTTCTTCCGGCTTAGCTCCGATTAGCTTTGCAATTTCTTCTCTTGCTTCCTCTATCTTATTCATGGCTAGATGTCCGGGCGTATGGAGAGCAGAAGGATTCCCTACTAAATCCATAGCGGTAATCATTGCTTTTTTGGCACACGGAAGCAAAGGAGATGTTGCTGAATAATCAAGATAGATCATTATTCTCCTTATTATAGTTTAGATTATTATAAAATAAAATTGGTAGTGTTTAGGTCTCTAGCGGAAACGAACGGAAAAATTATTCTTCTTTAGTTATTTCCCCATTTTTCAAATGCAGCAGTCTTTGATTTCTCGAGCCACGAAACTTGAGGGTTAAATCTCTTTCGGCCAGTATAAACGGCCCATCAATTAGCGCATCAAGCGATTTGACAAATTCCCATTTGTCTCCGCCGATTGCTTTTAGCTGTTCGTAGGTGTATCCAGAGAAGCTCCACACGTTCCAACCAAGTTCTTTCTTACACCAATCTGCAATTTCCTTGCAGGCTATAGGCTGCTCAAAAGGCTCACCTCCGCAGAATGTAATTCCGGATTGTCCTTTAAATTTGCGTAGTCGATCTTTAATTTCTTCCACTTCTACTTCAAATCCTGCATCAAAATCCCAAGTTTCAGGATTTTGACATCCCGGACAATGTCTGAAACAGCCTTGTGTCCAAAGTACCGCACGCAAACCATAGCCATTAACGATATTATCGTGTTCTAATGGTCCGCTTAAACGTATTTTCATTCTATTTTTTTCCTAAGGCAGCTTTTGTTGTAGCCTTCTTAGCCTCGCGTGCTGCTTTCTCTTTCTTAGAGTATACACCATTTTTATGATTTTTTTGAGCAATTTTTTCGTTCTCCACATCTTCTGTAGAGACATTATGCTTTACGCGGGCCGCTTCTTCAGCTTTCTTGCCATCATTCCAGCGCTCAAGCGAGCCAACGAGATAGCCAGTAATACGGCGTAATCTTTCGAACAGTACGTCATCTTCTAACCGCCCACAAGATGGACAACGATCGCCTTTAATAATACCAGCAAAACCACAGACCGGATCGCGATCTACTGGGTGATTAACTGAGCCATAACCAATGCCACAATCATGCATTTTGCGAATAACTGCTTCAAAAGCTTCAATGTTATCAGATGGATCGCCATCTAACTCGATATAGCTAATGTGTCCAGCATTACAAAGCTCGTGATAAGGTGCCTCAATTTCAATCTTGTCAAAGGCTGAAATTGGATAATATACTGGTACATGGAACGAATTTGTATAGAAGTCTCTATCAGTAACACCCTTAATTGTGCCATATTCTTTTCGGTCTATCTTTGTAAATCTGCCTGCAAGGCCTTCGGCTGGAGTTGCGAGCAAGGAGAAATTGAGCTTATATTTTTTAGAATACTCATCACATTTCTCGCGCATATGAGTAATAATATCAAGACCTAGTTCTCTCGAGTCTTCATCTTCACCGTGATGTTTTCCAGTCATTGCTACTAAACATTCTGCTAAGCCAATGAAGCCGATAGACAGAGTTCCATGTTTGATTACATCTCGCAATTTATCATTCCAGCCTAATTTCTCAGAGCCAAACCAGTTTCCCTGTCCCATCAAGAATGGGAAATTTCTGACATGCTGATTCGCCTGAAACTCAAAACGCTCCAAGAGCTGATCGCGACAGAGGTCCATCATTTCATCAAGATTCTTATAAAATCCAGACCAGTCCGCTTCTTTCCTTTCCCCTAAACAAATACCGTGTTTAATACCGAGCCTAACTAGATTAATGGTAGTGAATGAACAGTTGCCACGCCCAGTGACAATTCCGTCAGATTCTGGGAATACTGAGCCGAATACACGTGTGCGGCAACCCATTGTTGCAATTTCCGTACGATAATCGCCAGGTTTATAGTATTGTAAGTTGAAAGGTGCGTCAATGAAGCAGAAGTTAGGAAACAGACGTTTCGCCGAGACTTCCATACTACGTTTGAACAAATCATAATTCGGGTCTTCTGGGTTATAATTAATTCCTTCTTTGACTTTAAAGATTGAAATCGGGAAAATAGGAGTCTCGCCTTTGCCAAGACCGTTCATAGTAGCCTCTAGCAAATACTTAGAGACAAGTCGGCCGGAAGGAGTAGTATCAGTACCGAAATTGATAGATGTAAATGGTACCTGTGCACCAGCGCGAGAATGCATGGTATTAAGATTGTGGATGAAACCTTCCATCGCTTGGAAGGTCTGTTTTTCTACATCCTCATTGGAGGTTTCGACTACAACTTCTGGAACCTTAAGTTTCTTTAATGCTTTTTCGTCACCATATTTAATATCATCTGGGATAGTAATATCAAGTTTCTTGCCGGAATATTTATTGTATTTTTCAAGATTACGCTTAAGGGCTTTCTTGAAAGATTTATCGACTCCGGGTGCCATTGCATAATCGAAATTAGGAATGCTTTGCCCACCATGTTGTTCGTTCTGGTTTGCCTGCAGGATAATAGCAGCCAGCGCAGCGTAGGAGCCAATAGAATTCGGAGTGCGAAGATGTCCATGTCCAGTATTAAATCCACCATTAGCAAATAAGTTCAGTGGATCAGTCTGGCAACAAGTTAATGTGCCGGTAGCGTAGAAGTCAAGATCATGAATATGGATATCGCCATTGTCATGAGCAAAAGCGAATTCTGGTTTCATCAGAAGTGATTTAGCGAAGACTTTAGAGCCTTCAGCACCAAACTGGAGCATCTTCCCCATAGCGGAATTACCATCTACGTTAGCATTAGAACGTTTAACATCTGAATCTTCTGAAGCATCTGCAATAGAGATAGTCTTGTAGATATTCATGAGATTAGATTTAGCTTCACGAGTTCGATTTCGCTCTTGTCTATAGGTAATATAGGCCTTAGCAGTACGTTTGAAAGAAGAGTCCATCAATACCTGTTCGACGATATCTTGAATTTGTTCAACTGACGGAGTGCGAACTGTAATTTCTGCTTCGGCACGTTTTAGCACCTTATCAGTTAGTTGTTTTGCTCTATCATACTTAAATTCCTCAGTCGCTGAGCCTGCCGCTGCGATTGCATCGGTTATTTTTTCCGGATTGAAATTGACGATTTTCCCATCGCGTTTTTTAATCTTTTTGAACATAAAAATCTACCTCCTTGAATATTCTCTGCTCAATAATTTTTTGTTTTGATTGATTACTTGACTCTATATTTAGTGTCTGAGTCTATTTTAAGACACTATATATAGCGTGTCAATAGCTAATATGCTTATTTTTTGTTGTATTTTTTACAACGACAAAAAAAGACATTAAGAAAGACAAGTGCTACGTGTAGAAAAACTAGTTTCAAGTTTGCAGATACTAAAATATATTGTATAATAGTATAAGAAACTATGTCTAGAAAAATGAATTATAAAAATCAAGAATATCAACCCGAAAGGTGCTGGGTTGGCGATACCCATAAAATTTGCTATAGTACTCGTGATGAGGCAGAAGTAGCTGCAAGAGTGGCTGAGCATGATCACGGCAATATTAAACTCTCGGTATACAAATGCGAGTTTGGTGACCATTGGCATTTATCTTCTTCTTAATACCTTTTCCCTGCATTCGGCGCTAAAATTTTATCTGGATATGCATTGCCTTGTTCAGTGTGTATTTTCAATGTGTCTTCGACTTCGGTTGACTTTGTTTCTCTGACCATTTCGTAAGCGTTTGACTCGTCACCACTAGAAAAGGCACTATGAATTAAAATCGGAATTCCTGTTCTTCCGTCATCAGCGATAGGCGTAATGGAGACTTCTAGCTCATCAGAACAATTTTCAAGTACTAAGTGGTTTCTCGTTGAGACGCCCAATGGATTACCGTTTATAGATATCAATGCAGCTACGGCCTTTTCTTCAAAAGCGTAATCTAAATAGAATGATTCATTGTCTCCCCTGCTTAGGTGTATATTATTTATTTTTGGTTGAGTCGGCGAGGAGTCCGATATGCTAACTTTAGCTGAAGCATTACTTTTCCGTCCTTCAGAATCAATAATTCGCACTTGGATATAGCCATCTATCGGTGACGTATAGCTTTTGGTCACAACAGGCCCATCCGTGATAGTTTCAAAGACTCCATCTAGGTCAAGATCCCATTCGTAACGAGTCGGACTTATGGAGGCCTGCGCCATGAAAATTATTTCCTCGTTGATCGCTGCATGATATTCTGGAAGTGCCAAATTTATTATAGGTCTGCCGTAAACATAATCTGTGCTGGAAGAATTAATATTTCTGAATATTTCCCCATTGGTTGAATCTGTAAGGTTACGATAACTCGATATGGTTTCAGTTTGGTTAATGACATAAATATTCACAGGGTCTATTTCTAGCGATAGCTTTATGACTTGCTCTAATGTTGTACCATCCCTATCTGGCGATAAATACCCCGCATCTGTCAGAAGTACAATAGATTTAGCAGCCTTTGGCTTCCACTGTTCGAGACTCATTATAATTTTAAGTGCAGAAAGCACAGATTCTTCATCATCCTCTCCGCCTCCAAAAGTCTCGATATTATTTAGCATTATAGAAAAGCTATCAAAATCATCACTAAGTCCGAGTAACTTTTTGGGAGATACTACATCTTCGCTCGTCCACTTAGCAAAAGGCTTGTCATCTAAATCTCCATAGGTGTATAATGCAATCCTACCACCATCATCTATTACCTCCTTTGCGAGTTTCCTCGCTTCGTCTTGATAGAGTTCAATATGACTCTGCATTGAAGCAGTTCTATCTATTAGAAACACTACATCACGATTACCGCTATATTCGGAGATACCAAAAGTAGAGGAGTGAAAATCTTGCCCAATCTTTTTAGCAATAATTTTGCTGGCGGTATAAAAATGCCCATCGGAAACATAGTTATTATGTCCAGCACTGAATGCATTTTCTGTTAGTTGATTGATGATATTTTCCGAGCTAAGTTTGGCAGATGTTTTTAGTCCTGCTCCGCAGATGAAGTCATATTGGCTACACCATAATCCGATTTTTTCGGACCAACCTATCGGCTCATAAGGTTTTTTAGCGCCGAGTATCCCTGCTGCGGTATGGCATTCTGGGGCAAAGATACGATAACTAGAAAATTTTTCTCCTCTACAAGCTGCAGGCATTATCCCTTCTCCTTCGGGGAGATACAGCAGAGGGTCCCCAAAAGTCGCTACAAAGATGATTTTATCTGGATTAAGCTCAGGTATCGAATTTGTTATAACCATCGCACCTTGTGAGTATCCCCCGAGTACAAATTTTGTTTCTGGACATAGTTTATTAACTGCTGAAAGATAGCTCTTTAGCTCTTGCTCTCCTTGTGAAACGCTATCATAAAAAGCAGAAGTGTTGCTAGCGGACACGTGCTCTCCAAGCATTTGTAATAAATCTACCCCTGCAGCAGGATAACTAGCACCATTATAGCTACCAGAGCCTAATTCGTAGAAACTTGTTTTGAGCATTGAAAGTCCGGTATGATTCAACGCGCTTCTAATGCTAGTTTCAAAAGTGGTGGCCTCACTAGCATTAAGAGCTTGATTTGTTCCTCTGGCGAAGACGAATTTTACATCATCGCAACTACTAGCAGAAGTAGGCGCAGCTAAGGGGAGACAGGCGACAGTGAAGGCTACAGCACTGGCGACTATAAAGGTGAAAACTTTTTTCGTCATGATATCCTCCTTTTAAAGTGTAAGTCTCAATATAATTAAGCTCTAAAACCTACGCAAGCATTAGCTTGATGTTTTACTAAAGACTAACCTATAAATGTTGTAAAAAATACAACATAAATTTTAGCGTAAACCTTGGAGCAATAGTATAATAAAGAAAAATGGAGAACGATATGCCAGAGAAATCGAAACAGCTAAGTTGGGATGAATATTTTATGTCGATTGCAGATGTTGTGGCATCGCGCAGTAAAGACCCATCATCAAAAAACGGTTGCGTTATTGTCGACTCGAAACATCGACCAGTTTCTTTCGGATACAACGGTATGCTACAAGGTGCCGACGAAAGCAAAATGACTCTTACCGAAAGGCCAATGAAATATTATTTTTCTATTCATTCTGAAATGAACGCGCTGCTGTTTGCGCACCGAGACGTTACAGGCTGTACTCTCTATAATAAGATGGCATCTTGTGAAAATTGTCTTAAATATTGTTTACAGGCTGGAATTACGAGGTTTGTCTATAAGCAATTTAGAGTTAATTCTTTCTCTTCAGACAAACAGAAATCTATGAACAATATCGACACTGACGAGGCTGTAGTCCGCATGCTTGCCTCTATGCCACATGTTGAAACTCTTAATATTTCTAATGGTAATACCTACATTGACGATATTCTAGAGTCATATCCAGAAAATTCACCAGAAAGAAAACGTCTAGAAAAGTGGATTTAGACAATTCTTCTAATCCAATCGTCATTTAAATAACTTAAAAAATTCATCTTTTTATCTTTTTCTATATAGCGTGTCGTTTTCGATAGAATGTATAATTTTTCTTTTGGGCGAGTAAGTGCTACATAAAAGAGCCTAGCTTCATCTTCGAAATGAGCTTTTTCATCTTCTCCAAATATCTCGTAAAGACCATTAGTTTTATCTTTGCTCGGAAATTTTTTGGCATCAACCTCAAGTAAAATTACAACATCCGCCTCCAGTCCTTTAGATTTATGAATGGTAGTCCAAGAAATTAGCTCCCATTCATTTTTGCTAATCATTTTTTCGTTTAGAAGTCTGTCAACTAAGTTTTTGCAGAAAGAATCAAGTGAATACCCTCTAAAACTCAAATCATTATTGCGATGCAAAATTTTAATAGTTTTTCCTTTATTTTCAACAATAATCTTACGGAGAATTTTAATATAACTTAGCAAAAGTAATGGTATTTTTGTTGAGACCTGTCTGCGAGGAACTAGAGCATTAACGTCGGCAAGATAAATTTTAGCGCGTAGCTTCCTATTGCCAGTTTTGCATCCTTTAAAATCTTTCAATGCGCACGACATAAAATAGTTTGCATTTTTTACAATCTGTTTGCCACTACGATAATTAGATGGTATGAACAATCTATTTACATCTTCGCTGAAATATTTCTCAAAATTTTTAAAAAATTCCACATCGGATCCAGCAAAGCGATTAATTGCCTGCCAATC
>JAFWHA010000001.1 GCA_017512175.1 Candidatus Saccharimonadota bacterium | reverse complement strand
TTCAGAACGTCGTGAGACAGTTCGGTTTATATCCGGCATGATCGTTAGGAATTTTGAGGAGATTTGTCTCTAGTACGAGAGGACCGAGATGAACGAACCTCTAGTGTATCGGTTGTGGTCACCTACTGCATTGCCGAGTAGCTATGTTCGGAAGAGATAAGCGCTGAAAGCATATTAAGCGCGAAGCCCACTCCAAGATAAGAATTCCCTATGAAGTCCCAGAAAGATGATCTGGTTGATAGGTGCAAGGTGGAAGCAGAGTAATCTGTGGAGCCGAAGCATACTAATAGACTCATTGCCTTTTTATGACCAAGTCATTGACGCCAAGTTTTGACATAAATTTATGTTTATGCTCATGCTTGCATTGGCGGAAATGATTTGGTAGAATTGACTTAATTAGCAATCGGTGCTTGAATCTCCGTAAAAGTTTTGAACTTTCAAACGGAAGTACCGAGAGTAAGTTTACAATTTCATCCTTGTTAAAATGGACATCAATAGCCCGCCTTTTCGGGCGTGTAGTTTGGTGCCCATAGCGCTGGGGAAATACCTGTTCCCATTCCGAACACAGAAGTCAAGCCCAGTAGCGGCGATTATACTGCATTAGCGGGAAACTAGCAAGGTGCCAAATTATATAGAAAGAGACCGAGAAGGTCTCTTTTTATATTGAGGAAAAATAAAATAGCTTGATTTCTAAAATTTTAAATTGAAAGTTAGTGAGATATCGTACTGAAAAAAGTAAAAAAGATATTAATCAGCGATTAGCCGTATGCGCTGAATTTACTTTAGCTTTCTCTTCGCGTTCAAAAGCTTCAGAAATGATTTTTTTGATTTCTTTCATATTCATTAGTACTATTTTATCCCTTTTTATGGTTTTTTCAAGTAGATACTTTATTGAATCATTAAAGTATCTGAGATTAAGGAAGTAATTTGGATAGGTGAGTCCTTGCCTTGACGAACGATATCTCCAATTTTGTTTAAGGCCGTATTCGACATCTTTTTCATGACACTATTACACCATTGAAAGAGCCGTTTTTGTGTCTACTGACACTGTACTTCAATTATAGTAGCGTCTTTTAATATGAATATAAAAAAAGAGGCTTTTTCATGCCTCTTTTTTATAGGAAATTGCCTATTCTTCGGAAGTTTCCTCTAGGGCAGAGAGGAGACTATCCTCGACATTTTTCTTTTTCTTCTTTTCTGGAGCTTTGGCAAGTTCAATGTCTAACTCATAGCCAGTAAGTTTAGAAGCTAGGCGGACGTTTTGTCCTTGTTTGCCGATAGCGATAGACTGCTGATCTTCAGTGACGAATACCTTAGCTTTTTTAGCCTTATCATCAGCTTCAACCTTGGAGATTTCGGCAGGGGAGAGAGCTTCGCGAACGAATTCAGAGATATTATCACTCCAGTTAACGATGTCGATTTTCTCATGCTCGCCGATTTCATTCATGACAGCTTGGACACGAACACCACGTCCACCAACGAAAGTGCCGACAGGGTCCACTCCCGGAACAGAGGAGGCAACAGCGATTTTGGTGCGTTTGCCAGCTTCTCTAGCGATAGCTTTGATTTCTACGGTGCCGTTATCAAGCTCTGGAACTTCCTGACGGAACAGATATTCAATAAATTCGGCAGAGCCACGAGAGAGAATTAGCTGTGCGCCACGCTCGCCACGTTCAATTTCTTTAATTAGAACTTTGATGCGAGAGCCTACGGTATAAAATTCGCCATCAATTTGCTCGGACTTTGGCATAATACCGGAGGCGCGGCCGACTTCTAGGCGTATGAGCTTCGGCTCAACACGAGTAACGATACCGTTGACTACGGTGCCGATTTTGTCTTCGAAGCTTTCTAGGACAGCATCACGTTCTGCTTCGCGCAAACGTTGAATCACGACTTGTTTAGCAGTTTGAGAAGCTACGCGGCCAAAGCTCTTGACCTCGTATTCTTCCTCTACGCTATCGCCGACTTTTTTGCCTTTAGCTTCACCTTCGGGAATTTCCGTGGCAGGGTTATAGGCTAGACCGTCTTCGATAACTTCGCGAGTTACATAAACTTTAGCTTCGCCAGTTTTAAGGTTAAGCTCCGCTCGGACATTCATATCCTTATCGCCATTTTCTCGGCGCCAAGCGGCAGCGATAGCGGTCTCGATGACGTCGATAACGGTTTCTTCTGGAAGCTCTTTTTCTTCGGCAATGACTTTAACCATAGCAGCCATTTGCTTCAGATCTAATCCATCCATTTTTATCCTTTCTTAAATTTAAAACGCCGACCCTTCCGGGCCGGTCAATTAGGTATATATTCATTATAGCACGCATTATGTAAAAATGCAACTTTGTAATGATGTGAGTAAAACTCTTGATTTTGAGAAGTAATAGGAGTATAATTGAGATTAGTGAGGGCAGGACCTGCAGTGTAATATGCGGGACACCGCCCTCTTTTTCGTGAATAAGTAATGGTGGACGAAAGGTAATATAATGAGATGATGAGAAAACGAGGTAAAATCACTCCGAACGGTGTAGTCTTGAAGACTAACGAGAATGCAACTGTGGTTTTTCTGACAGAACAAGGTTTTGACGTTGACCTCATCCCTACGAGTAACACTCCGGGAGTGCACACTCCTGATATTAAGATGAACGGACTTGAGTGGGAGATGAAAGCTCCGCTTGGCGAAGGCAACCAGTTGATGGAAAATATCATCCAGAGAGCACTGAAGCAATCACGGAATATCATCATCGATCTTCGTCACACAAAGCGGCATCAAACTAAGTGTCTGAGAGAACTAGGAAAACAATTTGCAAGCAAGAAAAACCTAAAACGACTCAAAATCATCACGAAAAGCGGTAAAATTCTTGATTTTGAAAAACAATAGGAGCATAATTAGGGCTAATGAGGGCAGGACCTGCAGTGTAATATGCGGGACACCGCCCTCTTTTTTGCGCAATGATATTTCGGGTTATTACTTGAGCCTAAGCAAAGTCCAAAAAATTGCATAAAAACACTTGCGTTTTGCAAACCGCATGTGCTATAATAGATTCAAATTCGCATGTGGTAATGGTAATATTGTTGATATTGTTGCCGCCGCGTGTGTGTAAAAAACGGAGGTAATATGTCAAACAAACTAAAATACAAGGGAAGCGCTCAAGAAGGAATATCGGGGAGCAGCTTTTCGGGTAAAAACAAGATTATCGGTAGAAAATCTTGGATGAATAGGGGTAGCAAGGCGCACGGGAACGGCTTATCGCTAAAAGGTAATCAGCGGTGGGTGGTGAGTGTCGTGGTTGTGTTCCTAATGGCATTCGTTTCTGCATTTGTGGCTTCCTCCGTTTTTGCGCCACAAAGTATTACCAATGCCGACACGCTTTTCTTCAATATAGAGGGAACTGATTATTCTACGTCAGTTTCGTCTGCAGATAATATCGTTATGGATATTTCTGCTACACCAGATGGTGCTCTCGCAGTGGCACATGATGCAGTCAAAATTGTTACGGATAATCCAGACGGCTATGACCTCTATTTCTCGATGGATCAGCTAAATGATTATGATACGACACATCCGGGTAACGCGCTCTACAAAGATGGTATTAGTACGGAAAGCAATTTCCTTTCGCCAACTACTGGTACGACGGCTGCTCCTACGGCTCTTGCGGACAATACTTGGGGATTTGCAGTACTAGGCGGAAATAGTCGCGAAGCTGGTATTCCAGATACTTTTGCAAACTTCGACGAAATTTACGTCGATAGTAATGGCGAATCGAGTACTGGAGAATCTGGTAAAGCACTGATTAGTACGAATAAATTCGCTCAGGCGCCGCTTCGCTCCTCTGCGATTAAGGTTAAGAGTTCCGAGTCGGCTACTCCTGCAACTGGCGATACCTTCAACGTTTACTATGGTGCAAAAGCGAATCTAGCTATGGATTCTGGTCAGTATGTCGGGGTGGTTAATTATTTCGCTGTGCCAGATTCTTCGGTGTCTACTTTTGATAAAGCGAGCGTTTATCCGACTTCACTCAGTCCGATTGGTGGACAGGATGTAACTATCGTCACTAGTTTGCATACGAACTATGCTTTCTCCAACTCTGATGTTACGGTTACTCTAACGAAGAAAGATGATACGACAAAGACTGGCACTTGTACAGTGAATAGCATCACTACGGACACTGGTAACGTAACGATTCGTTGTACTTCTCCGGCGCTAATCGAAGGGACCTATACGGTCAACACTTCTATCCCGCTATATGATAAGTCTTACGAGAACGAAGTGACTTATGTTTCTCCTACTCCTACTTTCTGGAACATCACTTATATGCAAGAGATGACGACGGCTGTCTGTTCCACCGCTACGACTCCATCTAACACCGCACAAGAGGAAGACACTAACGGCTCTCATGCAGGCTCTTCTGCTTACGTTCCGACCAGAGTGCTTTACGACTGGCGTGGTAAAGATGGTACTGGAAGCATCACGAACAAAGTCGCTCCAAGTAGCTCTAATGCCCAGACCTATACTATCAGGAAACTAGCTGATGGGAACTGCTGGATGACAGAAAACCTTAATCTTCCGCTCTATAAGAACTACACAACTCCTGGCATGAACAAGAGCTCTAGCTTGACTGCACAGCCAGTGGAAGTATCTCAGAACGGTAAAGCAGTAACTACTTCCAGAACGGATGCAGTTTACGGTAATATCACTTCTGCTGGCATCTGGACTCCGGTCAAGGCCTCTAACCTAACTAATAATGACAATACTTACGCTCTGAACGGTAATACTGCCTACAATATTGGTAATACTGGCGATGCGGCGGCCTGGAATAACATTTGGTACTACTCTTGGTCTGCAGCTACGGCCGGCTCTGGTAAGTCAGATATGGTAACATCTAGCGGTGATGCTGGATACTCCATCTGCCCAATCGGCTGGAAACTCCCAACTAACTACACTAATAGCGTATCTACTTCCGCGCAGAAATCTTGGGGCTCCCTGCTAAACACTTACGGTATCAATCCTGCTAACCATTCCACTACTTCCGAATACCAGATACTAGAAGCCTTCCCATTCAATCTTCCCCGCGCCGGCTACTTCCTCTCGGGTGCCTTCCAGAATAACGGCCGCGGCTACTGGTGGTCTTCTACTGCTTATAGTACTGCTACCTACGCTTACCACCTGGACTTCGGCACGACGCTCGTCTCCCCGCAGGGCCGCAGCGGCAAGTACAACGGGTTTAATGTCCGCTGCGTGTCAGTCTAGCCGTTCCCAGTTCCCCTACATATTCCTCTCCACGGAGAAAAAATACTACAATGTGTAGGATAAGTTAAAGTAAACCATGAAGATGAAACGTTGACAAAGTGAAAAAGAAGCGGCGAAAGACTTCCAGCAGAAGGCTTTCGCCATACCCTGTGCCTGCTTGCAGGCACAGGGTTTATGCAACGAAATGTTGCATAACTTTATCCTATAGAATGTAGGATAAAAAATATACTACAAAACATAGGATAAAAAATATACTATGAAATGTAGTATAAAAATATGCTACAAAACGTAGCATAAAATTATCCTACAAAACGTAGTGTAAAAATATACTATGAAACGTAGGATAAAATTATCCTGTAAAGTATAGTATAAAAATATCCTGTGAAATGTAGTATAAAATTATGCAATAGAATGGAGGATAAATGACTAAAGCCGGAGAAATAAGACGCGACTCAATTCATCTCAAGGAAAAGACAGAGTATCTAAGGCGCAAGGAGCTCGTTACAGGACTTGAGAAAGATAATTTCACTAGGATTTTTCTCTTTCATTCGGATGGGGATTGGTGGAAAATAATTGGAAAATCAGTCCTCTATTACAAATACTTGTTCGCGCCGCGCCTGAAGAAAACCGTAAACATCAGAGAAGATGATGATTACGAATACATATCTAAGACCGGCGTGATTTTTATTCGTGATGTCAAAGCTGTAACTATGGGCGCTAAGCGTTTGGGAATGGCACTATCTCCAGATAGTACTGATGAGCTCGTGGCAATTTGTCTCAACAATAGAGTGACGGACGAAGTCTTTTCTAAGATTTCTAGAGCCGAGCAAGCAGACTGGGACACGGTGATTAACATGCTGATTCCGAAAGTACTTTGGCCGGAACTGAGTAATAGAATTCGGGAATTACAACGCATTATTAGGACTATTACGAAGAATTTTCCGACCGATCTCAAAATAGTCGTAGGAAATGGTCTGTTGAGCTCGGTGATGGAGTTAAACCAGATTTTGATTTTGGGACTTAATGGAATGATTACGCCGATGGAATGTCTGGAGAAACTGGACGAAGTGAACTATCAGATAATGGCGGACTTGATTTCGATTGTAAACTTACAATGTACGCGTCCGTCTAAGGCACACGAAGCGGCAGATATCTGCAACGTGATAAAAAAGTTAATTAGCACTGAGCGCAGGAAAGAGATTAGGAAAGCTAATGGAACATCAAGAATGCCAAAGCGGCGAAGCGTGATAACTGGTGAAGATGATGAAATTGTACCAACCTATGATGAAAACGATAAACAGACTCCGCGCCAGATTGCGGAGAAAAGCCGGGAATCCAAACAAATTCCGATGGAGTTTTTAAAGGAAATGGCAAAGACTCAGAAATAATATGCGCTAGAAGCATAGGTAAATGTATATGGTGGAAGCAGATACAGAATGATGGTGGAAGCAGATACAGAATGATGGTGGAAGCAGATACAGAATGGTCATTTAATGATTCCGACGAGTTGGAGGCGCTGGAACAGCCATATTTCAGGGTGGATAGGGCTTGGCTAATCAGAGCGTTGACAAGGGCATTTTTCGAGGCAAGGAAGGGGAAGCTAAAAACTGCTGACGAAAATGCTTTTGAAGTGCGATACATCGAAAACATTGAACTTTTGGCGGATGACATCATGTATAGACGCTACAAACCTAGCCGCGGAATTGCGTTTATCGTAACGCGACCAGTTGTGAGAGAAATTTTTGCGGCGCCATTTCGAGATAGGGTAGTGCACCATTTCTTACATAATATGTGTGCGAACTGGTGGGACAAGAGATTTATTTATAATTCCTCCTCTTGCCGTAAAGGAAAGGGCACACATTTTGGGATAGACCGATTAGAGCATGACATCCGCTCGGTTTCTAATAATTATCGGAAAGAAACCTATATAATTAAGATGGATATACAGGGATATTTTATGAGTTTACCGCGAGAGAGGCTATATTGTATCATCTGTTGGGGACTAAAAAGGCAGTTTCCAAAAAGAGGCGTGCATTATAGACTGCTAAAATATCTCTGGCGGGAGATAATTATGGACGATCCGGTAAAAGGAGTGAAGATTCGTCCGCCAGTGAGGCTTTGGGACTTATTGCCAGATAGTAAAAGCCTATTTTATCAGCCTAAGGGGAAGGGTATCGTGATTGGAAATCTTTCTTCACAACTGCTTTCGAATATTTATCTTTCGCAGCTCGACCGTTTTGTAACGATGGATCTCGGATATAAACACTACGGAAGATATGTAGATGATTTTTATCTAGTAGTGCCGGCAGAGAAGAAAGACATTGCTCTAAATGACGTCAAAGTAATAGAGAGATATTTGCAGAACATAGGACTTAAAATGCATCCGAAAAAGACTCATGTCCAAGAGGTGAAGAAAGGCGTACCGTTCTTAGGGGCGGTGGTATATCCGTTTTTCCGAGTGCCGGGAAGAAGATTCAAAGATAATTTCTATCAGGCGGCGCGTAAATTCGAATCTGGAGTATCCGGCTCGACCGAATCTATCGCTTCGTATTTAGGGTATTGTAGTAAACTGCGCGGAGAAAAATTGTGTCAAAAAGTATTCGAATCAGTGGGCTGGGATTACCCGAAGCAGTAGATTCTGGCACTAATCGTGATGCTGATTTCTTTATTCTGGTTTTTGGTGCCCGTCATCGTGGAAATTATTTTGATGTGAGGAATATGTAGGGGAACTGGGAACGGCTAGACTGACACGCAGCGGACATTAAACCCGTTGTACTTGTTGTTGTTGTTCTGCGGGTTGACGTTCGTCGTGTTGAAGTTCAGGTTGTAAGCGTTGGTAGCAGTACTATAAGCAGTAGAAGACCACCAGTTGCCGTTGCCGTTATTCTGGAAGGCACCCGAGTTGAAGTAGCCGGCGCGGGATACTCACTACCTACTACTCTAACAGTATGGACGGGCAAACATACCGCAACTCTTGAGCTATCGCCTAGAATAACTTCGGCAACGGGCCACTCGGGCCTTTGGATACTACATACTCTAACAGTTTAATATTCCTGCCTAGTACTGCAACGCAAGGCCAACCCGAGGTCACACAACTAGTGCACAAGGTTATCGCAGAGTACAACAATAAGTATCCAGTTCCAAAAGAGACAATTTAAAAGATACATCGACGCGTGTGTGCGATGTAAACTGTCTGATACCTCGAATATAAAAGTTCAAGGATGCCTCTTTCCTCACAGAAATGGTCTGGAAGGCGGATCTGTTCCCCAACCAGATACCTCATTTCCACAACTATATTATAGAATTATTTTTCATCCTTTGTAATAGATATGCTATAATGTAAGTATGAGCATTATCAAGGCTAAGAAGAAATTGCAGAAACCGACTCCTCCGCCAGATGATGTACTACTTTCGCTTGATATTGGTACGGAGTTCGTAAAGGCGGTGATTGCTAGAGAGAATAAAGACGGAAGTCTTGATATTATAGGTGTTGGCAGAACGCATCAAGATGCATCTAATATGCATGCCGGAGCGATTGCGGACATTGGAGCAGTAGTTTCCACCTGTGAACGTGCACTTTCTGATGCAGAGAAACAGGCTGGAGTTACTTGCAAGTTAGTTTCGGTGGGAATTGCTGGAGAGCTAGTCAAGGGGAACACTACTACCGTTCACTATCGTAGGAAAAATGGCAACAAGCCTCTTTCTGAGCAAGAAATGTCTTTGATTATTAAACGAGTTCAAGATAAGGCTGGTGAGCTTGCCAGGAGAGAAGTGGCGCTTGAAACTAATAATCCTGATATCGAGGTGCGCTTGATTAATTCTGCTATTGTGAGTTTAGTGATTGATGGTTATAAAGTTTCAAACCCAATCGGTTTTAAGGGCTCAGATTTGACTATTCAGTTTTATACTGCTTTTGCACCACTCGTGCATATTTCTGCAATTGAAAAAGTTTGTGCGGAGCTATCCCTAGACCTTTTGGCAGTGGCGGTAGAGCCATTTGCAGTTTGTCGGGCTTGTTTAGGAGATGACCCGGATAGTAATCTTTCCGCTATTGTGATGGATATTGGTGGTGGTACTACGGATATCGCGATTGTGGATGACGGTGGCGTAGATGGAACGAAAATGTTTGGCATCGGCGGACGTAGCTTTACGCATCAGATTGCAGAAGCAATTGGCGTTGATTATGAAACCGCTGAATACTTTAAGTTAAACCCAGATTCGAAAGACTTGCCAGAGCAAGCAAGAGAAAAAATGAACGAAGCCATAGAAAAGAATTTGGCCGTTTGGCTAAGTGGCGCACAGCTTGCACTGGAAGATTTTAAGTTATTGGAGGTTTTGCCGCAACAGGTGCTACTTTGTGGAGGTGGTGCTGGGCTAGTAGAGTTGCAGGAGACACTCGCAACTTCGGACTGGTACCAAGATTTGCCGTTTAGTCGTCGTCCGATTATCCATTTGGTTGATTCTGAAGACATTCCGGGAATTAATAATGAAACCGACATTGAACTCGACCATTCGTTTATTACGGCGTTAGGACTTTTGAGAGTGTCACTTGACACGCTGGCTGGCTCGCCAGATGGGCATCGCATCCGTGACCGTATCGCTAAAGTTCTGCAGAATTAGCGGAGTGTACAGAATTAGCGAAGTGTACAGAATTAGTGGAATGTGCAGAATTAATGGAATGTACAGAACTAGTGGAATGTGCAGAATTAGCGAAGTGTGCTACTCGATTTTTCTATAGGAGTATGAATCTTGGTCGGATGTCGATTTTTGCAAAGTGTGAGAAAATGGGGGTATAGATTCTTACAAAGTGTGAGAAAATAGGGTTGAAAAACCTTGCAAAGTGTGAGAAGATGGGGGTATAGATTCTTACAAAGTGTGAGAAAATAGGGTTGAAAAACCTTGCAAAGTGTGAAAGAATCAGAGGTGAAGCCGCTTATTCTTAAAAAGGAGAAAAATGCGCCGTAAAATTATTAAGAAACTTAAAGAATGGAAAAAAGACTCGCTAGGTAGAACTGCTGCTTTAATAATCGGCATGCGACGTGTCGGAAAGAGCTATGCAGTGGAAGAATTTGCCAAAACTAACTATAAATCTTATATTCTGATAGATTTTAGTAAAGTTGGTAAAGCAGTAAGAGACCTTTTTGATGATCCATTGCAGGATATTGATTCGTTTTTTGTGATGCTGCAAGGATATTTTGATGTAGAATTACATCCGAAGGAAAGTGTGATTATTTTTGACGAAGTTCAAAGTTTTCCTCGTGCGAGAGAACTAGTAAAGCACTTCGTTGCAGACGGTAGATATGACTACATAGAAACTGGCTCGCTAATGTCGATCAAAGAAAATACTAAGGACATAGTCATCCCGTCGGAGGAGCATGAGATTTCTATGACGCCGCTCGATTTTGAAGAATTTCTCTGGGCAATTAATGAAGAAAAATCGTACGAAGCGATAAAATACGCTTATGAACATAAAAAACCACTCGGTCAAGCTATGCATCGTAAGATGATGACGCTTTTTAGGCAGTACATTATTGTTGGTGGAATGCCACAAGCGGTAGTTGAATATGCGGAAACTAGAAACTTAAAAAAAGTTGACAGCATTAAGCGGGATATTCTGAAACTCTATCGAGATGATATTTATAAACATGGTGGGAAGAATGCGCTTCGAATCGAGCAAATTTATAATGAAATTCCTGCTCAACTTTCTAACGCCAATAAACGATTTATGTTTTCTGCACTATCTAGTACTGCTCGGTTTCGAGACTTTGAGGAAGCTTTGTTATGGCTTTCTGAAGCAAAAATTGTTAATCTCTGTTTTAATACAACAGAGCCTACAGCTGGCCTGTCCGCCAGGAAAGACATAGCTGCTTTTAAATGTTACCAAGCAGATACTGGACTATTGATTTCTCAGACTTTTGACGAACGGGCGCTTTCTCGAGATGAAATTTACAAAAAATTACTCTTTAACAAACTTGAGTTTAATAATGGTATGATTATGGAGAATGTCGTTGCTCAGATGTTAGCAAGTGCGGGACATAAACTTTTCTATTATGCGGAGACAGAGGACCGTATGGAAATTGATTTCTTGACCGTAAAGAGCCAAATTACTTCTAGACATAACATTTTGCCTATTGAGGTAAAGTCGGGCAAAAAATATCTTGCTAATTCTCTAAATAAATTTACCAGCAAGTTTAGTCAGCAAGTGGGAATGGCATATATTTTACATGATGGCGATTTGGAAGTGGATTCAGATGCGAAAATTACCTATTTGCCAGTGTATATGGCGGAACTATTATAGCTTGGCAGAGGATGTAGCGCTAAGCACCAAGTAAAGCGACTTTATAATTATAATTTTGATATTTCTAAAAATTTACCAGGTCTTAAGTCGTTTAGGATATATTTTCCGAATTGGATGCGGTGAAGTTTCTTTACTCTGTAGCCGACAGCGGCGAAAGTACGCCTAATTTGGCGATTTCTGCCTTCGCTCATTATTACTTCCCAATGAGTACGGGTAGTAGGGTGGTTGCTTTTATCCTGTGAATCGTTGGATAAGTCGGAGCGATTAACCAGTCCGAGTTTGGACTTTCCGTCTGGTAAGTCAATTCCGAAATCTGAGATTAGCTGTTGATGCAGAGGCTCTAAATCTCTATCCAGTTCAACGAGATAGCGTTTTTCTTTGTAGAATTTTGGGTGAGTCATAGAAAAAGCAAAGTCTCCATCGTTAGTCAGAAGGATTAGGCCTGAGGAATCTTTGTCGAGTCGACCGACGGTTTTTAAGTGCTGGTATTTTTTTGGCAGTAGCTCATAGATAGTAGGGGAATCTCCTTGTCTTTTTTTGGAACAGACATAGCCTACCGGTTTGTTCATGGCTAGATAAGTAAACTGAAGCTTAATAGGGATGAGTTTATTATTATAATATATTTTCGTAGTGTTGTCAATACGCTCGCCGAGTATGGCGGGGCGTTTTTTCTCGGATGATTTTTCGATAAGAATTTTGCCTGCGGCGATATAGTTATCGGCTTCGCGGCGAGAAATGCCTAATCTTTCAGCTAAGAATTTATTGAGACGTATTTCCTGGCCAGGTTGCATGATTAGTATCAGGTGTGTTATTTAGTAACTCGTCCATTGCGGCGCTAGTAGAGTTTGCAGGCGCGGCTTCTGGTGCAGGTGCTGGTATCGCTTCTGCAGGAGTAGTTTCCGGTGCAGCTGCTTGAGTCTCTACTGCTGGTGTTTCTGGAGCAGCAGATGCTTCTGTAGGTGCAGCTACCTGAGTGGCTGCTTCTGGCGCAGGTGCCTCTGTGGTGGCTGCTTTTGGAATAGATGGCTGAGCGCCCATTGGCTGAGATGGAACGGTAGGAGCAGAAGCGCTTGGGCTAGTAGTCGCATTTGTTGCGCTGGCAGTATTGGAGGCTGCTTTATCTCCTAGCACTTCGTGAACAGCGTTGACTACATCTTCGATTCCGACTTGAGATTTGACTAAATATTTGTCGGCGCCAAGGCTTTCGCCACGTTGCCTCTGGTCTTCGGAGGAAAGCGCAGTCATCATGATGACCTTGATATCTTTAGTTTCTGGGGTAGAACGTAGAATGTCAAGCATATCAAATCCTGAGATTTTTGGCATCATGACATCTGATACGATTAAATCTGGTCTTTGTTGTACGGCTAGAGCTAATGCTTCTTCGCCGTCACCAGCAGAGACGACTTCGTATCCTTCCGCTACTAAGCGAATACTATAGATTTCTCGCAGACTTTTGTCGTCTTCAACTAGCATGATTTTAGTCATTTGTTCCTCCTGATTTGTTCTTATTGTATAACACTTGTGGTATTTTGACTAGTAGGATTTGGCGCTGAATCGGGATTTGGTGTTGGCGTGGCTGGAGTAGTCGATGTAGTTGGTGCAGCCGGAGCCGTTGGCGTGGCCGATGTAGTCGGTGTAACTGGTGTAGTCGGCGCAACTGGCGTAGTCGGCACAGCCGGAGCCGTTGATGCAGTCGGTGCAGTCGGCATAGCTGGAGTAGTGGGCACGGACGTAGCGGCAATCGTAGCGGCGCCCATGCCAGTAGGCGCTGGTGCGGCAGGAGTCATCATCTGAGTATTTCTAATAATCATCAATTGCCTGTCATATTCTTCTGGACTGATGCGTGGCAGAGAAACATAGAAAGTCGAGCCTTCAGAGAAAGCACTTTCCGCCCAGACCTTGCCGCCCATAGCCTCGGTACGCTCTTTGACAATATAGAGTCCGAGTCCAGTTCCGCCGATAGTGCGAGTCTGAGAGTTATCTACGCGGTAGAATTTTTGAAAGACGTGAGTAAGATTATCTGGAGAAATACCCATTCCGGTGTCAGTAACATTAATTAAAACATTGTCTCCGTCGGCACGTACACTAACCCAAACTGAGCCACCGGCATCAGTGTATTTAACAGCATTTTCTATTAAATTATTCAATATTTCTTGTAAAAAGTCAATATCAACCATAGCATAAACGGATTGTTCAATTTGCGTTTTTTCGCTAGCATTACCAGAGCCAAAAGAGTATTTGATACCTTTGTTATTGATAGCGGACATTTGACGATTAGCGATTTCTCTGACAGCTTCTACCATGTCAGTCGGAACGAGGTGGAGTTTGATGCGCTTGTCGTCAAGCTTAGTAACGTCTAGAAGGTCTTGGAACAATTTGCCAAGATGCTGAGAAGCATTGTGCGCTTCGGTGAGATATTGCCTGGCACGTTCGTCGATAGTAGCGGTTTGGGGGTTGAGTGCTAGTCCTAGATAGCCTTCGATAGACGCTACTGGGGTGCGCATTTCGTGCGAAGCAGTAGAGATAAATTCAGTTTGCTCGCCTTCTTTTGCTAATTCTTGAGCGATATCCCGAATAGTGATGATTCGGTCGGCATTTCTTCCGCCTGAAGGGGTTAGACTAATAGCGATAGGAATTTTAGCTTCTTGTAAAGTGACCAAATAAAAATCACGCGAAGAAAAAGCTTCATTATTAGCCACCGCTATAGCAAGAGGATTTTGATTATCGACGATAGCCATGCCTTCACCGTTCTCTAGACGTATTACGGAAAGATAGGAAAGTCCAATAACGTCGGACGGAGAATTATTGCCGGTCATTCTGGCAGCAGCAGGATTAATGAGCTTAATCAGCCCATTTTGGTCAATAATAATCACACCATCATTGATAGTGTTTAATACTTTTTCGGCCAGAATTGCTTGGTCCCGTGACAAATCTGAGGGAACTCCGGCGGTTTTTTTCTGGAAAATGCCCATCTATTTCATTTTAGCACATTTTTAACACAAGCGCCATAAAATGTGTTATTATAGATACATGAATAAGGATGTCGTTTATATCGAGCCAGAAGATGATATTACAGATATTATCTCTCGAATTAAATCTGCTAAGCAGAAACTCGTAGCGCTAGTCCCACCTAAGAAGATTGGGGTTTTGCGTAGCGCCGTTAACACTAAATTAGTGGCAAAAGCCGCAAAACAGGCTGAAAAAGTAGTGGTGATTGTTACTACTGATTCTTCATTGATTAAACTTGCTGCCGCCGCGCAGATTCCTGTAGCGAAGAACTTACAATCTAGGCCTAAACTCCCTTCGGAAATTATCGAGAAGGAGCGTGAACTAGGAGAACAAGTGATTGATGAGGCGGATTTTGACGAAGAAGCAGATGCTGAAGCGGCGATAGCAACTGCTAATAAATCTGACTCTGGTGTATCGGCTAAATCTGAGCAGCCTAGCAGAAAATCTAAATCAGCAGATCAAGACATTACTTCTGACGACATCGAAAAAGACGAAGAAAAAGATAAAAAAGGCAAAAAAGACAAGAAAGACAAAAAAGGCAACATCCCTACTCTAGAAAAATATCGCAAATGGATTATTATCGGTGCGGTCACCTTCGTGGTATTAGTCGTGTTTTTGGTTTGGGCATTCGTGTTTGCACCGGCAGCGAATATATCTGTAGCGATTCGTACTACCTCTAATAATTTTTCAGAAAATGTTTCTTTTGTCACCAAAACTGGTACAGATAAGCCGGAGGAAGGTGTATTCCTATTAGAACAACAAACTGTAGAAAAGACAAATAGTGTAGAATTTACAGCTACTGGCCAAAAAGACATAGGGGAAAAGGCCAAGGGTACGCTTAACCTTCAGGGCATCTTTTCTAGTTCAGATGAGGATGGCTTCTCACTTGCGGCTGGCTCAACGTTCTCTTACGGCTCTAATTCTTATACTACTGATAGCGCGGTTAGCTTCTCTAATCCAGATACGTGTACTAAAAATCAATATAATAGCGGCGGTTGTATAGATGCTAAAACTGTATCTGTAACCGCAACGAATTCTGGTGAAGGTGGAAATATCGGTGCACACGAAAGTGGTTGGTCTAGTCCGGATAGCAAAGTCAATGCCTTTAACAGTTCTGCGTTTTCTGGTGGTACGACTAAAATCGTAACGGTGGTGTCACAATCTGATTTCGACAATGCTAAATCGAAGCTCGAAAACGAGGGTAAGGAAGACGGCAAAAGTGAATTAGAAAAGAAGTTTGGTGGTGATATGCTAGTAATTGCTTCTAGCTTGGAAGTTAGTACTGGTACTCCTACCGCCACGCCTGGTGTAGATCAAGAAGTAGGCTCTGGAGTGACTCCGAAGATTCAGGCTACTACTACTTATAAAATGTTTGCTGTAGAGAAAGGTAAAGTAGAAGAATTTGTTAAGAAGAAAACGGAGGAAAAGCTTGCTTCTGATCAGAAGATTTACGCGATAGATTCGCCATTCTTTGAAAACTTTACGAAAAATAATGATACCTATACCGCTAAGCTTAAATGTTCGACTAAGAGCGGTCCGAAAGTAAACGAAGAAGACATCCTCGAAAAATCTAAGGGCAAAAAAGTCGGAGAAGTTCAATCTATCTTGAAGTCTATTAATGGTGTCAGCTCTGTTAATGTCAAGACTTCGTTCCCGTGGGTAAGTTTCGTTCCAGACGATCCAAATAAAATTACAATAGAACTTAAAGTGGAGGAATAATCAGTGAAGCTAATAGGCTTAGACGTGGGAACAAAGCGTATTGGAGTAGCGATAGCTGATTCCAGTATCCGTATTGCTGTACCCACAACGACTATCAACGCTAAAAATGGTGCAGAATTTGCAGAAATAGCGCGAATTGCGCAGCAAAATAATACAAAATGGTTTGTTTTAGGCCTCCCACGCAATAATAGCGGCACGGAGACTGCTCAGTCGGCTTATGTGAGGGAATTTGCTAAAAACCTTGCTAGTGCTATTCCAGGGGCTAAAATTCGCTTTCAGGACGAGAGTCTTACCTCTGTCGAGGCGGAAAATCGTCTAAAATCTCGCAAAAAAGCCTATGCGAAAGAAGAAATAGATGCTGAAGCTGCAGCTATCATCTTGCAAGATTGTATCGAGCACCTGTCGGTAGTATCAAAAGGCGGAACAAGCAAGGAAAGTAATTTTGTTGACGCAAGAGAACTTGGTACACCTGTGAATGAGAAAAAGGAAGGAAATTCCATGTTGAAGAAGTTTGTAGTAGTATTACTTGTAATTTTACTAGCGGGTGGCTTAGGAGCTGGAATTGCATTTGCTTGGTATAATTCATCACTCGGACCAGTCTACCAAGTGGCAGACTGTAGCCAACTAGAGGGTGATTCAAGGTGCGATTTCATTGAATTTTCGGTGCTAGATGGGGAGACAATGCCGATAATATCTGATAATCTAGCGGCGGCTGGTATCATTAAGAATTCTCTCGCGTTCCAAATTTATATGCGTGCACATAATATGGCTGACCGAATAAAAACTGGCGAGTATCGCTTCCAGAGGACTATGGATGTGGAACAGATTGGTAAACAACTGGTAGAGGGGGTAAAAGACAGCAACGTCTTTTCTTTTACGATTTTACCGGGCTCTACCATAAAAGACATTAAGGCTGATTTATTGCAGAAAGGGTATAGTAGTGCAGAGATAGAGGCAGCTTTTGCTAAACGCTATGATAGTCCTGTACTTCAGGGGTTGCCAGAGAGCACTACCGAAGGCGCGGAATACCTTGAGGGATTTCTATTCGGAGATACGTACGAGTTTTATAAGTCTGATAGTGTAGAGAAAATTATTCAAACTGCTTTGGCGGCGATGTGGGAAGTGGTAAATAGTAATAACCTAGTGTCGCGTTATTCGGAAAGGGGATTAACATTATATCAGGGAATCACGCTCGCTTCAATTATTCAGAAAGAGGCTAATTCTTATGAAAGCCAGCGTACTGTAGCACAGGTGTTTTATTCTCGTATGAATCAGAATATTGCGCTTGGCTCAGATGTAACCGCAAAATATGCGGCTGATCTTTTGGATCCGACGCGCAAGATTTATACAGATAATAGCCTCGTAATAGAGATAGATTCGCCGTATAATACACGTAAGCACTTAGGCCTTACCCCTGGTCCTATCTGTAATCCGGGCATATCAGCGTTGCTAGCTGTGGCGGAGCCGACAGATACTTCTTATCTTTACTTCTTGACAGGAGACGATGGTGTGATGTATTATAGTTACACAGAGGCTGAACATAACCAGAATATTATTGATCACTGTCAAAACCTCTGTAATGTCCAGTTGTAGCTACTACTTAACCTAGAGCGCTTCTTGGACAAGATGGGGGAAAGTTAATTATGGCAACGAAAAAAACTAAGAAGTTTGATTTTATACGTAGGAATTGGGTGTATATTTTGTCGTTCATTGCGATTTTTGGAATTGCTTTCGTCGGCTCCATGGATAAAACCGCGACTTCTGATGATGATATGAGCATGAACTCTATCGTTTATGGAGCATCGCAAATTTCTACTGATCAGGTTAGCCAATTTTACATTGTTGCGGAGATGGCTAACAGTATGAGTCTAGCATCAGCCAACCTTGCTGAAACTAACTATGATACGATTTCTCTGTTGCAACAGAACTCTCAGAATCCGGATGATTCCGGGAAACTGGCAAAGCCGATTCATGTGAATTTGACAGGGGTATCACGTGGGGTGGTGCAATATACTGTTAAAAATGGCGAATCGTTAGAACAAATCGCAGCGCGAAATGGCTTAACTCCAGATCAGCTACGCTGGTCGAATAACTTAAAAACTACGGACATATCTGAAGGACAGAGCCTAATGGTGCCATCGGTGCCGGGTATTGCTTATACGGTAAAATCTGGTGATACAGTAGAGTCGCTTGCTGAAAAATATCATTCTACTGCCGCAGAGATTATCTCGGTTAATGACCTAGAAAGAGATCAGAATTTGGCGCCAGATTCGGTAATTTTGATTCCGAATGGTGTTCTTCCGGAAACAGAACGACCAGAGTATTCTGTACCTGTAACCTATAATTCGGCGACAGCTTCGGCGGCTTCGTCTTACCAGTATACTGCCTCGTATGCTTCTGGCAATAAATATGCCTATGGCTGGTGTACTTGGTACGCATGGCAGTGGCGACACGATAATATGCCAGAAAGTTACAACTTACCTTCTAATATGGGTAATGCTAACACTTGGGCTAGTGCGGCGCGTGCAGCTGGATTTAACGTTAATCGTACTCCAGCTTATGGCGCGGTTTTCCAGACAGCAGCTAGCTGGCTTGGACACGTGGGGGTAGTTGTAGGAGTGAACTCAGATGGCTCAGTAACGATTTCCGACATGAATGGTATTGCCGGCTGGGGTAGAGTCGGCACGAGGACGATTTCCGCGTCAGAGGCAGCTCAATATACTTATATTCATGGGAGATAAAACTGATGATGTTTGTTGATACGGCAAAAGTAGAATTGCACGCTGGTAAGGGGGGTGATGGAGCGGTTTCTTTTCGGCACGAAATCTATATTCCGAAGGGCGGTCCAGACGGTGGAGATGGTGGACGTGGCGGCTCGATTATATTCAAAGCAGATAAAGATACAAACACATTGCTTGATTTTCGTTATAATCCGATTCTCAGGGCAGAAGATGGTAAAAATGGCTCTGGACAACGCTCAGCAGGGCGTTCAGGAAAGGATTTAATCGTTGAAGTGCCGATTGGCACAATGGTATATAATGACGAGCGGGTGCTACTTGCAGATTTGACTAAAGATGGGCAAGAAGCAGTGATTGCTAAAGGTGGAGATGGTGGTTTTGGTAATGCGCATTTTAAGAGTTCGGTGCGCCAAACCCCTAAAATTGCTGAAATTGGCGAGCCGGGAGAGGAATTTATTGCCGAATTAGAGCTAAAACTGCTCGCAGACGTAGGTCTGGTAGGTCTACCAAATGCTGGCAAATCTACTTTTCTTTCGGTGGTATCTAATGCTAAGCCAGAGATTGCTGATTATCCATTCACGACAGTCACTCCTAATCTTGGTATGGCTACTATCGACGGAAAAGATATTTTAATTGCGGATATTCCTGGATTGATTGAAGGTGCATCTGAAGGAAAAGGGCTAGGGCACGATTTCTTAAGACACGTAGATAGAACGGCGGTATTACTACATCTAGTGGATGCCTATGCCGAAGATGCTGGGAAGTCCTATCAGATTATCAGACGGGAACTTGAACACTATTCTGACCTTAAAGACCGTCCAGAGATTATAGCTTTGACGAAGATAGAAGGACTTAGTCAAGATATAATCGATATGCAGATGGCTAGCATCTTAAAGGTTAATCCAGAAGCTGAGATTTATGCAATTTCTTCTAGCGCCCATATAGGAATAAAAGAGTTACTAAGAGCGCTCAAAGAGAAAGTAATATCGGCGAAAAAAGCGAAGGAAATCGCAACTTCTGGAAGTGACGATATGGATAAGAATACGGATTCTGAGAGAAGTGATTATGATGCTGAACAGAACAAAGAGGATGTGTTGCCGGTCATTTCTTTATCTTCAAAAGCTTTAAAAGATACTTGGACGATTGAAAAAGATGATGGCAAATTCGTTGTGCATGGCGAAAAGATTGAAAAATTTGCTAGGCGTACAGATTTATCTAATTATGAATCGGTCAATCGCTTGCGAGATATCATGAAGAAAATGGGAATTCGAGCGGAGCTAACTTCGCTTGGAGCTTCTGATGACTCGATTATCTCTATTGCGGGTAAGGAATTTACCCTAGTAGAAGATTGGTAAAAATCCTAAAAGATGGTGAAACCGATTCGAGGTATATTCTAAAAGGATGAGCCTAAAAGGATGAGCCTAAAAGGATGAGCCTGAAAAGATGAGCCTAAAAAGGATGAGCCTAAAAGGATGAGCCTAAAAGGATGAGCCTACTTGTTGTAGGCTCATCTGCTGATCCGCGCCCACCCTGGGGCACATTGTTTTGTTTTAATCCGCTGTTTTTGTTTTAATGTAGTCTCCACACTCCACTAATTCTCATCAGTGGAACCCCTGTGAAGCGTATCAGCTTAAGCTTATTTTAAGACGATTATGGTAAAAAGTCAAGAGGGAATTTGTGTTTTTATGAAAGTATGCTAAAATAACACTAATATGCCAAAAGTCAAATTCACGATTATCACGTTGTTTGAGGATGCGATTAGGCCATATCTTGAAGCTTCAATGATGTGGAAAGCCACAGAGAAGGGTTTAGTGGAATTTGATTTTGTGAATTTGAGAGAATTTGGTTTAGGTCCACATAAATCTGTAGATGATACACCGTATGGGGGTGGAGATGGGATGGTCATGCGACCAGAGCCGATTTATGCGGCGATAGAACAAGTTAAAGAGCGAGCGAAGCAAAACGGTGAGTCGGAGCCAAAAGTGATTTTGCCGACTCCTGACGGTATGATTTGGACGCAAGAGCTTGCTAGGCAATTCGCCGGAGTTTCCCGTCCCGACACTTCGGTATCTGCGGTGGAAAAGAGTATTGGAGGCGCTAAAGCTTCTCAAGATGAGGCGGCTTTCGTTTCTGAAGTAGATTCTATGTCTGAAGTGAACTCCATTTCTGAAACGGATTCCATGTCTGAAACGGATTCTATGTCTGAATCAGAGCTTCGACATTACATTATTTTTTGTCCACATTATGAAGGGTATGATGCGCGAATTTTAGACATTGTAGACTATAAGATTTGTTTGGGCCGATATGTGCTTACTGGTGGAGAGTTGCCAGCGCTAATCATTATCGATAGCATTGTGCGCTTAATTCCAGGTGTGCTTGGGGGTGATACTTCAGCAGAGATAGAGAGTTTTTCTGACGAAACTGGTAACAATATTGAAGCACCACAGTATACGAAGCCACAAGATTTCCGAGGGAAAATTGTTCCCGAAGTTCTGTTATCCGGAGATCATAGGAAAGTGGCAGAGTGGCGCAAGGCGCACGAGCGTAGAAATTAGAGCATAAGTAGTATTGACTTTTTTGTCGCTCTGTGGTACAATTAGAAGATAGTTCATTTTAAGGGGGTGATAAAATGATGAACTTTATAAGAGAAATTGAGACAATTTTAATGATTGTCCCACCAACGATTTTACTTGCAAGCGGCGCTCTGATGGCACATCTTGAAAACTGTCGGAATGAGCGAGAGGAGGTCGATGAACATGAGTAATGCCGACCATCTTAAGATTGCAGAGAAAATCAAGAGCCAGGAACTACAGAGAAAAGAATCTATTCAGCTTGGCATACTGGTGGCGTTCATGCTGGCCATTATACTAGGGGTCGTCATCATATTGATGATTTATGGGCATGACTTGACGTCTACGGTGCAAGAGCCAAAAGAGCCAGAAGTCGTAGAGGTTTCCAGTAATCATAGCGACGAGATAGATTTTGAAAAACCTGTAGTCCGGCTACAAGCAGGAGTAGCTGAAGTGTTTTAACACTTAGGAACTCCTATCAACTTAGCCCGGCGGCTGATGCTGCCGGGTATTTTTTAGACTTTTTTGAGCGTGGTATAATTAGGCTATGAATTTACTTTCGGAGGTAACTTCGGTTAAGGGTATTGGTGAGAAAACTGCTGAAGCGTTACATAAAGCAGGAATTTATACAGTGCGCGACCTATTGTATTTTTTGCCACGAGATTATGAGAATTTCCAAGCAGCAGTGAAGATTAAAGACTTGAAGCCAGGTAAGATTATGATAAAGGGTAAAATTTCTGGGCTGAGTACACGTCATGCGCGCAAACGAAATTTGAGTATTACTTCTGGAAAAATTACTGATGAGACGGGAAGCATTAGGGTGGTGTGGTTTAACCAAGCGTATCGCGCAAAACAGTTTGATGAACAGAGGGAGTATTATTTTACTGGTAATTATGATTTGAGAGCGGGTAGGTACCAGTTGACTTCTCCGTCGGCGATCCTTGCTGAAGATGTGGACGGGGCGCTACCAGTGTCAAATTCGGCTGTTTCTGCGCCGACAGCTAGTTTTCGGCCGATTTATTCACAAAAAGGGGGAATTAAACCGGCTCAATTTAATAAGTTTTTTGCAAATTTGCGGACGTTATTTGCAGATATTCCTGATCTTCTGCCGCCAGAATTTGCTAAATCTGGCAAGAGAGCAGAGGCGCTTTATAATTCTCATTTTCCAGATAACGATAGAGAAGCAAGAGAAGCTAGGAAATATCTAGCCTACGAAGAAGTTTTTGAGCTGCTTTTGGCCGCGCAGCTTTCTAAGCAAGAAAATGTCAAATTGAAAGCTGAAAGTTTGAAATTTGATGCAAAAAAGACTCAAGGTCTAGTAAAATCGTTACCATTCAAACTGACTAATGCTCAGAGAGTGGCAACTTGGGACATATTGCAAGATTTAGAGAAATCAACACCTATGAATAGGTTGCTTCAGGGAGATGTCGGCTCTGGTAAGACAGTAGTGGCGGCAATAGCAGCCTACCAGACGTATTCTAACGGCTTTCAGACGGCTTTACTTGCGCCTACGGCTATTCTTGCTACTCAGCATTATGAGGGCTTAAAATCGTTGCTAGAGCCTTTAGGCATGAAATTGGCACTTTTGACAGGCTCGACTAAGCATAAAACTGAGATAAAAACAGCTCTAAAAGAGGGGAAAATCGATCTTCTAATCGGTACGCACGCGATTATTACAGATGATACAACTTTTCAGGGGTTAGCGCTTTGTATTATTGACGAACAACACCGTTTCGGAGTGGCGCAACGCCAAAAATTACTGCTTAAAACTGCTAGAAATACTAAGAAGTCCGATAGTAATGTAGATTTTGCGCCACATCTTCTGGCGATGACGGCTACCCCTATCCCGCGCTCTTTACAACTGACGATTTTTGGCGATCTTGATATATCTGTCATAAATGAATTGCCAAAAGGTAGAAAACAGATAAAAACAGAGATTATAAAAGAAACTAGCCAGAGAGAATTGTTATACCCGAAAATTAACACAGAAATTAAAAATGGACATCAGGTTTACTGGATTTGTAAAAATATTGACGATAATCCAGTGTTAGAGACTACCTCTGTAAAAAGGCAGGCAAAAAAACTGCAAGAAATTTTTAAAGGAAAAAAGATTGAGTTTTTGCATGGGCGGATGAAACCAGCAGAAAAAGATGAAATAATGGAACGTTTTTCTAGAGGTAAAACTGATATTTTAGTGTCTACTACCGTAGTGGAGGTAGGCGTAAATGTGCCGAATGCTTCAGTGATTGTGATAATGGATGCAGAAAATTATGGCTTGGCTCAACTTCATCAACTGAGAGGTCGCGTTGGACGTGGAGATGTACAGAGTTTTTGTTATCTGATTACAAATGCGGAAAACGAGCCTACGAGAAGACTTAGAGAAATGGAAAAGAGCACAGACGGTTTTCACCTAGCAGAAGTAGATTTAAAATTGCGCGGACCAGGAGAAATTTATGGAGCATTGCAACATGGTGCACTAGATCTTAGGATTGCTACGCTCTCTGACACCCCGTTAATTGCTAAGGCTTCGCGTGATGCGAAGAAATTAGCACAGGAGTTTTTGCAAAATGAAGATTCTATGGTAAAATATAAAGAGCTAATGTCTGGTATTTCTCACTATCAACAATTAACAACCTTGAATTAATGGATGAAATGCGGAATAGAAGACTTTTAGATTTGTAGATCGTGAAAGTATGAAGTATGAAGTATGAATCGTGAGCTATGAAGCATGAATCGCGAGCTATGAGCTATAAAGTATGAATCGCGAGCTATGAAGCAAGATTATGATAGAGGATAAGATATGTATTCAACAGTAGGACTACTCAAAAATTCAAAGCATTCTGGACGTTTGATTGGCACGCATCAGAAACTCGATCGAGCGGCATTTAAGTTTTTCCAGAAGATGGCGCCGGAAGAGGTGGTTTTTCCGCCTGCAAGAGGCGCTGCACTAAAAAAAGACATTATAATGTCGGAGAAAACCGTTGCGAGCTCTCAAGGGGTGTTATTCCCATCAGCAAAGGAGATTGTTTATTTTGAGGGAGCTAAAGGGCCAGATGGCTTGAAACGAAAGAGTCCGGGTGTAGATGAGCCGACACATTTTATTTTGCCAGATGATGATGACGGTGTATTAATTAAAGATATTATGGATAGGCAGCATAATTTGCGCGAAGCATTGAAGAAAGGGGATAGGACGCGTTCAGCTTTTGAAGCGGCATGGCTGGCACATGCTCTGACAGATGGACTTACTCCAGCTCATCATTTTCCGTATCAAGAGGCGGTTTCCGAGCTTATGTCTGACAAGGAATATGTGACGATTTTTGGTCAGCCAGTAAAGGGAATAATGCATGGCAAAAGTTTTGCAGAGTCAACGAGAAACAACTGGCTTTATTGGGGTGTAGAAGGTGTGATGAGTAAGCATATTGCTTTTGAATATGGTTGTGCAGTGGTGGCAAAATCAATGCGCAATACTAGTCTTTTTCCGAGACTGAACGAAGCGGAGTTAGCACATCTTCAAAGATTCTCAGAATTAGATTTGAAACGGGAGTTTTATGCTTCTCTGGCTAAGATTGATAATTTAAAAATGTACGATAGGTTTAGAAAATCTGGCTGGAATGCGGAGTTGGCGCTAGAGACTAGGCTAATTTTGCTGCCTGAGATTGTAAAATTGATTACAATTGGGTGGCTTTCCAGTCTGCCGAAGAACGGAAAGAAGGCTTAAGATGCGGATTACTTCTGGAGAATATAGGGGTCGAAAACTTATTTTGCCACTTAATAAGACCACCCATCCGATGGGGGATAGGGAAAAACTGGCACTATTTAACTCTGTATCAGGGGTGATACAAGATGCAAAAGTGCTAGATCTATATGCTGGGAGCGGAGCATTAGGGCTTGAGGCGCTTTCTCGAGGCGCTAGAAGTGTTTTGATGGTGGAAAGCCATCCGAAGGCGGTTGAGGCAATAAAAGCTAATGTAAGGGCACTAGGAGTTAATTCGCGGGTTGAGGTAATAAAGAGTACGGTACAGAGGTTTTTAAACGAAGATGACGGAGGCACTGGGGATGTTAGAGATGCTAGAAATGCTCGAGATGCCAGAGGTGTCAGAGATGTCAGAGATGTTCGAGATGCCAGAGGTGTCAGAGATGCTAGGGATGTTCGAGATGCTAGGGATGGTGCTACTAATACTGGGCGATTTTTCGACTTGATTTTGATAGATCCGCCATATGATAAATTTGATGTAACTGAATTTTGTAATGCGGATAAACTGCTTGTGTCTGGTGGAGTTATAGTTCTGTCGCATCCGGAAATTAATGCAGAAAAAGTCACTAGAATATTTCCCAGACTGAATTTGCGTTTTACGCGTAAATACGCAAAGGCGTGTATTTCGATATTCTGTGGGGACTAATTACGACTAAGATCATTGTCAAAATATAATTAAAATTTTGCTGATTTGTCAAATTCTAATTAAAAACATTGACTTTTTAGAACAAGCATGATATAATTGGAGCAATGTTATATTAAACATAATTTTTGGGAGTTTAGAATGGAATACGAATTAGAGGGTGTGGAAGATAAGAAGCAACGCCAGAGAGTTATCATCATTACAACTGCGATTGCGATTATCGTGCTTGGTATTGCAGCTTGGGCGATTATAGCGATTGTTGGTAGTCGTTCTCCAGAGGTGCCTGCTACAGCAGAAATTGCAGCAACTGAGGATGCTACTTCTCGCGAAAAAACCGTTGAGGAACAGCCTGCTCCAGTGACCGAAGGTGTAACTAAGGTAACTGAGCCAAAGAAGCAGTCTACAACTGCTACTGCGAAAGAAACTGTTCCAGAAACTGGACCAGAAGAATTATTACCAGTCGCACTCGTTGCTGGTACGGCAGCCGCTTATATCTCTTCTAGAAAACTTGCTAAGCGTGAAGCTTAAATAGCGAAGCAATAATAAAAAGAGCAATTTTGCCAAAATATGGTGTAAAATTGCTCTTTTTGTGTTATAATTGGCAATATAAGCCCGAGTGGTGAAATTGGTATACACGTATGCCTTAGGAGCATATGTCTTCGGACGTGCTGGTTCGAGTCCAGTCTCGGGCACCAAAACTGCAAAATCCTGAAATTTTTCGCCCGCGGGGCGATTTTTTATTGCCGAGCTTACTGCTGTGGTTGCCCGTGCCCCAGCCCTAGCAGATAAATTAATACTCAAATAATTGAAAATATACTGTGCCTTCTCTGTAAACATGATACAATAGGCGTAATGTCCAAACAACTAATTTTTATAGACGATTCTGGAGATCCGGGCTTTAAGAAGGTCTCTAGTAGCCACTTCGTAATGGCGGCCGCATTATTTATTGAGCCAAGAATCGCAACCTTAATTTCAAAAAGAATAGCAGATTATCGTAAGTCTCTCGGTTGGCGAGATGATTATGAGTTTAAGTTTGCTAAAATTCGCAAGGATATAATTGTAGAATTATTAGAAATTATTTCTAGTTATGATTTTCAGATATATGCTACTTATGTCGACAAGACAAGTTTTAGGCAAACTGCACCAATTATAGATAAGGAAAAACTGTATAATTGGACCATTAAAGAGTTATTGTCTATGATGCCACTTAGTGATGCAAAAATCGAAATAGATGGACGCTCAAGTAAACAATATATGAAACAGACCGCTACATATCTTAGGCGCGAAATAAATAGTGACAAAACTAAGAAAATCCAAATAAAATTTGAAGATTCTACCGAAGATAACCTCATCCAGCTTACTGATTTAATTGCTGGATCAATTAACCGCTCGCTAAATAACGACAAAACTGATTCGAAGACTTATATTCGTATTATAAAAGACAAGATTATTAAGATAAAACGAATTGACCAGAGATAAAATGAAATCAGCCCTATCTCTTTCGAGCAGGCATCCATACGGATACTTTTCGGGCTGATTTCCTCTGATTTAATACTATCACAGATTAACTAAAAATGCAAGTATGATACAACAGAGCTGATACAACAAAGCTGACCCAGTTCGGTATGCTATGATCACACACTATACTGTATTTCAATAGCATCTTAAATATTTCGTCTTGAGAGCTAGAAATGTTATAATATCATGAAAAATTTGTCATTGTTGAGATTTTTAATATCTTAAAATCGCACCTATTACGCAAAATTGTAATTTTTGCAAAAATGCGTAATGAGATTTGGCTGCACGAAAATATGATTTCCGTGGATTTGTATAACCGATAGTCTAAAAACCTACCACATCGCCACAAAATAGCCCCTCAAGAGCCACGGAGAGGTTGCGAGAGGGGCTTTTTCAAGGTCTATAACTATTTATATTTCACCACGCTTAAAGACGCCTACTTCGTCTGAAATATTATCCGAATAGACTGCTCCGTGCATATTTGAACGAATTTCTATGGCTTTATTTATCATTTCGACACGCTCTTGATTATCTGGTTTACGTTCTGACGACACTTCTTTGTGATTAGTATCATAAACCTTGCCGTCGTTTTCTCCACCAGAAACAGATGATAGCTCAAGTGGGTTAATAGCCCAAGACTCATAGCCGAAGAACTTTTTGCTAGCTTCTCTGTCATTAAGGTCTGGATATGCTTTTCGTAACTCCTCTTGTGCAAGATTATGTGCAGCTTGCATTCGTTCTTTTGCAGAATCACGTGTCGCAGTAATAGCATTTCGCTCTTCCAAAGCATCTTCTGGTAAACTGGCAAGTTTTGTAGCCAAATCGTAATAAGCTGATTCCGATTTGCGCCGTATCATTTCTGCATCTATAATTTTTGCAGCTGTTTGCATTTCTCCAAAGTGGCTTTCATATTTTGCCTTATCCCCATCAACCTCTTCGGCAACAAGATTGACGCCATTTTCGCCTATGACGTTTTCTGCTTGCATACCATCTCCAACCTCGACAAGAATATCAAGATACTCTTTACGGTCAGCCTGTTTTTTGTCTATTTGCTCTGCGCCTCTAAATGGAACTTCAGAGAGGTTATCCCAATCACTTTTGCCACTAGCTTCTTGAACGTTTTCTGGGCTATTGTTGAGTTTTTCGCTCATATTATTTCTCCTGCGGAACATCCGCTTTAGTTTATATTGAGGCGAGCTTGTTCCCCTAAAAACCAAGTGGAACACCCCGCTATGGAGTGTTCTGAACTTCACTTTCTACAGACTGGCTTTCGACCTGACTGGAGCGAGGTGCTCCACAAGGAGGTCGAATATTTAGCCATCTTGTCAGAGATGAACCAGTACGTAGATTGGAAATTCAGAACACTTTGATTATATCATGAAAAATTTGTCGTTGTCGAGGACTTTTTAACGCCTCAAAATTGTTGATTTGCAATTCATTGCAAGATAAAGTATAATATAGTAAACGTGTCCAGAGGTTATTGTCTTTGAGACATTAAGCAAATAGTCGATTATAATTTAAGATGAAAATTACACAAGAAAGCATAGCAGATTTTATCTCTAATAAATCGGAAAAAGATCAGGCAGCTTTAAATAAAGTGTTCCTAGTGCCACAGTTCCAGCGACCATATTCGTGGACTCCAGAAAATGCGGGTGACTATTTGACGGATATAAGAGTGCTAATAGCGGATACTGAGAAGATTCACTATTTCGGCACTATTTTTTATAGTCCAGATTTGAACGAGAATGAAGAGTTGGAAGAAAATGGTCAGATGATGATTATTGATGGGCAACAGAGAATTACGACTACTATGTTGATGCTGACGGCAATTTATCATCTTGAAAAAGAGAGTGGAAAAACGAAACAAGCGGACCAGATTATGAAAGATTATCTGGCTTCTGGTGCTTTTACGAAGATTAAGCTGAGGACTGTAGCGTATGATAGCCGAATTTTGCAGGATATTTTCGATACAAATGGTATTAATCTCCGTCCAGAGGAGAAGCGTAGCAATCTATGGCAGGTCTACCGCTATTTTAGGAAGAATCTAGAGAACGATTTTGAAAATATATGGCAATATGTTGATGTATTGAAGCGATTCAAAGTAATTAGTATTGGGATAGGGGAAAAGGGAGATGACAATCCTCAACGTGTATTCGAAAGTATTAACTCGACAGGCAAACCACTCACTGATGGTGATAAAATTAGAAATTTCGCCTTGATGTTAGATGATGCCCAACTAAGCGATAGAGTTTATAATGAATATTGGAGTAAAATCGAGAACAGTCTAACTGATCCGGACCAAGATGAAATTACGGACTTTTTCCGAAATTACCTCATGGCTAAGAAGCAAATGGTAATTAGGACAGATGAAGTATATAACGAATTTAAGAAACTTTTTGCTAAAAACGTTTCTGACCAGAAGTCAAATGAAATTGACGTTTTCTACAAAGATATTATTCGTTTTCTGAAGTATTATAGCGTTCTAGTACTGGGCGAAAGCGGCTACAATAAAACAGTAATTCCAGAAGTAGCATATAAAATGCGTTATATCAGGGCTGGGCTTTACGTGCCGTTTGGTCTTTCGGTAATAGATTATTATGAAAAAGGTAAATTAACAGAGGGAGAGCTGAACGAGATTTTCGGCTTGATTGAAGCATATTTTTCTCGAAGAATTGTCTGCAATATCTCGGCTTCGAGCTTGGATAAGGTGTTTTCTTCTTTACATCAGAACGTACTAGATATTCTCGCAGTAGAGGAAGATGCGAATTATGTGGAAATTCTGAAGTTTTTGATGTTGCGCCGTACGGGGCAGACGAGATTTCCAGATGACAAAGAGCTTCTAAGGGCGATTGAAGAAAGTAAATTCTATGAGCAGCGTTTGACTAATGTGATGTATGTGCTTTCTCAAGTGAACGATAGAGAGCGCAACAAAGAGTCTAACGTATTCAAACAGATAGCGGAGGGGGAACTAAAACTTAGTGTTGAACATATTATGCCACAGACGATTAATCCGAAAGATAGAGAAAATGGCGCGAAGTGGGTTGAGATGCTTGGCGACAAGTGGAAAGAAATACATGAAACCTATCTTCATACAATCGGGAATTTGACTTTAACTGGGTATAATACAGAGTATTCTAATCGTCCGTATGTCGATGAAAAACGCCCAGAACGAAGTAAAATGGGTCTAATTGACAAAAAAGGAAATAAAGTCGGTTTTTCTTATAGCGACTTGGCGTTAAACAGTTATATTGCAAGGACTTTTAAGACGAGCTGGGGAGAAAAAGAAATCAGACGCCGGGATAAGTGGCTGCTTCGTTCTATGCAGAAGATGTGGGCATATCCGACTACGGGATTTGTGCCGACAGTGAGCGATACGTCAGTTTCTCTGTTGGGCTCAGATAGGTTTATGAGCTGCCAGATTAATTCGGTAACGATTTTTGGAGATAATAAAGAGGTAGGCTCTTGGGCGGAAGCACTTGACTTTATTGCGGAAACGTTATACGAATACAGTCAAAAGACTTTTAAATCGGCGCTTAATGATGAATATCTGGGGACGTTCATTAGGAAGTCTCGAACAGATGAGCGAGGATTCTCGCAAATTCTCGATACTAATTACTATGTACGAGTAGATAATAGCACTAATGCGAAAGTTAGAATTATTAGGGCGTTGGCGAAGCTATACGGCCTATCTAGTGAAGATATCAAAGCGGAAATAACAAGAGCTGATCAAGAAGCTTAATTTAAAATGTACTAGCTTTTTTAAAAAGTTAGTGCTAAAATAAAAATAATTATGTTTAAATGCGAGGGTGGATGTGAATAAAATTGCGAAGTACCTCAACCAGCAGTTAATTGGCAATGTTTTTGATTCTCCGCAAATTTTGGAAGCATATTCTACTGATCGTTCGCCACTCAAAGTAGTGCCACGAATGGTAGTTGTGCCAGAGAATGTTGATGATGTCCGTCGTATCGTGAAATTCATTGGGCAGCTAGCTACAAAAAGCGTACACATCCCTATCACTGTTAGAGGCAGCGGACTAGATAAGACTGGTGCTGATCTTGGCTCTGGGATAGTACTTTCGACCGAACGACTAAACAAAATTTTAGAAATAGATGATAGAGCGAGATTAGTGCGTGTACAGGCAGGAGTGACACTCGGTCAGCTTAATTCTGCTTTGGCGCTTTATGGCTTGAAAGTTCCGATTTTAGCGGACGAAAGAGAGACGATTGGAACTTTAATCTCTAATTTTACGACAGATTCAGCAGCGGGTAAGTATAATGGCATTTACTACTATGTTGATTGCGTGGAGGCGATAGTTTCTACTGGAGATGCTATTCAAACTACGAGAATTCTTCGCCAGCGCTTGAGTAAAAAGACGGAGCTTACTTCTTACGAGGGCTCGCTTTATCGCGAAGTGGACAAATTGATTGATTCACATATAGATTTGATTAATGAACTAGATAGTAGAGACTCGATTAATGCGGCAGGTTATCAGATGATTACACAAGTAGTACGAGATGGAACGAAAAGCTTTGATTTGCTACCGTTGTTCTATGCGGCGCAAGGCACATTGGGAATTATTACGGAAGTAATTTTGCATTGTGAGGTGTTGCAACCGCGTGTTCGCCGTTTCGTAGCGGCATTTGAGTCGATTAATGCGGCGCTTTCCTATATCCAAGATATTTCTCCCCTCGTGCCAGAGGAACTAAATATCTATGATGCGCGAATTTTTAAGACTGCTGCCGAAAATGGTAAGGATCCAGCGCTATTCGCGCCGAAGTTTAATAAGGGGTATCTGGTGTGGGCAGCCTTTGATGATAAGCCAAGAAAGACTAACAAGAAACTGCAAAAGTGTTTGAAACTACTTCCTGATAATGCTGCGGCGGTTATGGAAACAGATGATAATACTACTGATTTTGAAAGATTAAAATCGGCGATTTTGAGCTATTTGAATGATGATGTCAGAGGGGAGAGAGTGCCGTTTGTAGATGATTTTTATGTACCACCAAACCATTTGGCGAATTTCTTAACTGATCTTCGAGAATTAGAGAAGGCCGAAGGGCAAGAAATGCCAGTGTTTGGCTCGTATTCGACAAATAATTATAACATTCGTCCAGATGTACAACTTAATACTGTAGAAGGGCGACAGTTCATATTACAATTTTTGAAGACTTTTAACTCCTTGCTTAAGGAACATGACGGAGCTATTACTGGCGGGGCACCAGAAGGAAGATTGAAAGCTACAGTTACGAATGCGGACCTCTTAGACGAGGAAGTGGAATTATACCAGAAGATAAAAGAGCTATTTGACCCGAATCAAATCTTCAACCCAGAGGTGAAGCTTGGTGCTACTTCTAACGCTGTTGTTCGACATATTAGAACTAGTTACGAAAACGCAATTAATACATAATTCAGGCGTTTTATCTCTTTTCCTGTGGTATAATATTATTCATGAAGACTACAGTAAAGAATATATCAGATACTAAGGTGGAAATTAAGGTCGTTCTGGATTCGGACGAACTCAAAGATGCAAGAAAAAAAGCAGTAGCAAGGCTTTCTCAGGAAGTGAAGCTTCCAGGCTTTAGGAAAGGTAAAGCTCCAGCGGACATGGCGGAGAAGCATCTAAATCCTAATGATGTAGCACAGGCTACGCTGGATATTGCAGTGAGAACAGCTGTACCTAAGGCGTTTACGGATAATAAGAAAAATCCGTTAGTAATTCCAGAGGTAAGCGTTACGAAATATGCAGTAGATGAGTCTGCGGAATTTGTAGCGACTGCGGATATTTTGCCGGAGGTAAAGATCGGCGATTATAAAAAATTAGGTGTGAAAAAAGAAAAAGTTGAAGTTCAAGAAAAAGATATTAATGACGTTCTAAACAACATCGCAAAGGCCTATGCTGAGAAGAAAGTCACTAAAGATAAGGCCAAAATGGGCGATGAAGTAATTATTGATTTTACAGGTAAGAAAGATGGTAAGGCATTCAAGGGTGGAGCGGCTCATGATTTCACACTTGGACTTGGCTCACACCAGTTTATTCCTGGTTTTGAAGAGGGAATTGTCGGTCACGAGCCGGGCGATAAATTCGAGATTCCGCTCACTTTCCCTAAAGATTATCACGCAAAAGAGATGGCGGGAGAGAAGGTTGTCTTCGAAGTACTTGTAAAGCAGATTAATCAGGTCAATACTCCTAAGATTGATGATGAATTAGCTAAAAAATGTGGACCATTCAAGACCTTGAAGGAGTTAAAAGCTGACATTAAGAAAAATCTAGCGGCTCAAGATGAACATAGAATTGAAGAAAAATATAAAGATGATTTGGTCAGTGCACTAGTTAAAAAATCTACAGTTTCTGCGCCAGAGGTCTTGATTTCCGATCAGCTACGTTTTATCAAAGATGATATAACCAGAAATGCAGCCGCTTCGGGCATGAGTTTTGATGACTATTTGAAGCAGACTGGTCAAAAAGAGGAGGACTGGGAAAAGGAAGCTAGAAAGATGGCGGAAGCAAGAGTAAAAGCTTCGCTCGTACTCCAGATTCTAGCTCGTGATCAGAAGATTGAAGTTCCAGATGAGGAAGTGTCAGCTAAGATTGCAGAGCTGAGAGATGTATATAAGAAATCTCCAGAGGCACTTAAAAATCTTAAGGATCCTCGAGTGCGCCAAGACATTAAGAATCGCATGACGATTGAGAAGACATTAGAGTTCTTGGTGAATGCTAATAAATAAGCAGTGAGGGCGTTTTTAAGAAGCTAATTTCTGCTCTTCTTGACTCGCGGCTAATAAAAATAGAACTTTCTAGGCAGGTCTGCGCCGAAATTTCAGTTTCGTACTCGACCTGTAAAAAGTTCTATTTTTATTGGCTCGTCAAATGTCGCAGAAATTAGCTTCTTAAAACACCTGCACTCGTGGAAGTTAGTTTCTTAAAACACCTGCATTCGTGGAAATTAGTCTCTTGAGAGCGCCTGTATTTAAGAGATTTGCAATAGATTGACTAGGCTTTTTTAGCAGATTTTTCTGCAGATTTCTTAGCTTTATTGCGACTCATAAGAGCGTCGATAATCAATTTGATTAGTGACCAAGCGACTACATTCATCACACCTGCGATAAGGGCAATAAGTGGAATAATTAAAATACTTACGCCTAAAGATTGATTAAATAATGCAACTATGCCAGCAAGCGAGAACGAAATGATTGAGATAGAGAAATATACAATCTCAAGCAAGACTAGTTGGTTATGATTTTCGTATAATTTGATTAGATCTTTAATCATTTTTAACTCCAATTAACTTATTTTGTGCCTCTTAATCTAAATGATAGGCTACATTTGTTTTATTATAGCACACTTTTGATAAAAAATCAAGGCTTTAAGACTTTTTTCTTGACATCAAAAAACGTTTAAGCTAGAATTAAGGTATAATTAACTCTTAAAGGAGAGAATCTATGAACAACTTATCAACAAAAGAAGCAGCTGCAGCGGGTGCGATTTTTGGCAGCATGGCTGTTTTCATGATGATCGTGAGTATAGCTATTGCTGTATTCGGCATCATCGCAGGATGGAAAATTTTTAAGAAAGCTGGTCAGCCAGGTTGGAAAATTTTAATTCCTATTTATAACCTGTATATTGCTTTCAAGATTGTTGGTATGAACTTCTGGGGATGGTTCTTATCCATTTTTGGCTGTTATCTTTTAGCTGGTATTTTTGGTCAGATGACTTTTGAGTCGATTAATGGCTCGGTTACTGTTACTTCCATGAATCCAGTGGGTGCAATTTTCTACGTTGCTGCTGGTATTATCTCTCTAGTAGCAAATATCATTTTCGCTATCCGCTTGGCGCACGCCTTCAAAAAAGGTGGTGGTTTTGCTGTAGGTATTTTCTTCCTACCATTCATTTTCGAGCTAATCCTTGCCTTCGGCTCTGCTAAGTATGACAAGAAAGCAGCGCTCAAGAAATAGGTAAGTAAGCGTAGCTCGCGATATTTAGCGAGCTAAGCTAAAAAGTAACTTCCTATGGGCCTAAAACTGGAACTGTAGTTCTGGGTGCGGCCCAATTAGGAAGTTATTTTTTGGCTTGACGTGAGCTAACTAAGATGGGTTATACTTGGTTACTATTTTTCCTGTTGCATTTTTTGTTCGTTTATGCTAAGATAATAGGTAAGAGTTTCAGGCTTGATTTATTGCTGTGAAAATCGAGTCAATCAGAGTAGCCAAGTAGGGAATTACCAACCTGAAAGCTACTAAATATGGGTAGTAAAAGCGTGAACTGATGTTTCGTGCTGATAGCCCAGTTATAATATTATTTAACAAAGGAATTTTTAATGCCAACTATTAATCAGTTGATTAGAAAGCCTCGCAAGAAGGCTGCCAAGAAATCCAAAGCGCCAGCTCTTGGATCTATTGTCAATACCTTGAAAACACGTTACTATAATCAGCCTGCCCCTCTAAAACGTGGTGTTTGTATCAAGGTTACCACTAAGACCCCGAAGAAACCTAACTCTGCGCTTCGTAAAGTTGCTCGTGTACGCCTTACGAATGGTCAGGAAGTTTGGGCTTATATCGGCGGTGAAGGTCATAATCTCCAGGAGCACGCTGTAGTGCTCGTACGCGGAGGTCGTGTGCCAGATCTTCCAGGTGTGCGTTATCATATCGTTCGTGGTACTCTAGATCTTCAGGGCGTTGATGGACGTAAACAAGGCCGTTCTAAATACGGTGCTAAGAAGGAGGGTAAGTAATTATGCCACGTAAAGTAACTACATCTCTTACTCGTAAAGTTAGCCCAGATAGAAAATATCAGTCTATCTTGGTACAGCGTTTGATTAATAAGTCTATGCTTGATGGCAAGAAGCAAGCTGCTGAGCGTGCAGTTTATGCTGCGCTTGAGGGTGCTGCTAAAAAGCTAAAAAGTGAAGACCCTGTGGAAGTTTTTGAGAAAGCCCTTGCTAACGTCTCTCCAGATTTTGAAGTGAAATCTCGTCGTGTTGGCGGTGCTAACTATCAGATTCCATTTCCAATTTCTGGCCATCGTCAGCAACACTTTGCCTTTTCTTGGCTAGTGCAAGCTGCTAGAGCTCGCTCTGGGATGCCTTATGCTAAGCGTCTTGAAGCGGAAATAGTTGATGCTTATAACGAAACTGGTGCAGCCTTCAAGAAGAAGGAAGATTGTCACCGTATGGCTGAAGCTAACCGTGCTTTTGCTCATTTTGCTAGAGCATAGGTCTTGCCTAAAGTCTAGGTTACGCTAGGGTAGAGACTTCGTTGGGGTGTGGGGTTTCCAGTTGGAGTCTGATAATCTATTTCGCACAAGAAAAATCCTGAGAAAAATTCTCAGGATTTTTTGATATGATGCGACGTTAAACATCAAGGAGACTTCTGTCGAGGTTGACGAGTACCTGTAACCTGGCTTTGCCAATCCTTGCTGAGCCATTGGCGATGGCTTTGTCGCGGCCATTGCAGGCCGCTTTTGCTAGCGCCGTGCTGACCTGCCGATAGACATCTTCTTCCAGTGAATCAAGGTCGAACTGATGTGGGTTGAGTTCCACTATCAGCTGGCAGAGCTTTTGCAGCTTCTTTGTAGCATGGTAGAAGTATTGATATCTCACTTCTATGAATCTATCAATGTCTTCTTCACCGCCCTGCACATGTTGCCAGAGGTATTCGAGGAGGATATTATATCCAATAAATAAATCTTTGGATTTAACAGTCTGGCTTGGAAGATAAGCTTCTAACATAGTTCGAGCCATCAGCCTCTCGATAGATTCTTCGCCTACTCCGAAGAACAAACCTCTTGCTATGCATTCCGCAGCGATCGGGTATATATATTCTGCAACACCCGGTCTTGGTAGAATCATTTCTGGCCCCATCCATTGCCAGTAGGCGGAGCGGCTTTCTGCCGCTTCTTCAGAAATTTTTTTCCACAGCTCATTCACCCTCGCCGTAGTGCATGACAGGTACGCTGCGAGATCGTCTTTTCCCGGAAAAGCCCCCAAGAAAACTGTCGCGTAGACTGTCCCGACGGCCATCTCGAGCTGTTCGCCAGAGAGTCCAGTAATCTCCGCTACCGTTGCTACCATGTCTTCATCGTATCTTGTATTTGTACTCATAATGTACACCCCCTTAGGTAATGCGACCTATGTTTTTGCCCTATTGCAAAACTCATGGCCTATGTTTTATATTATAGCACACTTTGCTTAAAAAATCAAGTATTAGCATAACACGCTTGATGATGTTAAAAAATGCATTGAATCGGAGTGAAGCGGGTTGATATTATCTGAAACGTGGTAATGTTGTCTGGAATCAGAGCGGTATTTTATTGGATGCTTATGTGGTTTAAGAGTGTATGAGAATTTTATTTGTCAAAATTGCAAAGATTGTGTTAAAATTAACATAAGTATATTTAGGAGGTAAAATGATTATACTAGCAATTAACGGTTTTGGACGTATTGGACGTAATGCCTTTAAGATTGCTTTTGAACGCCCAGACATTGAGGTCGTTGCGATTAATGACATTACAGACACTAAGACTCTAGCTCATCTCTTAAAACATGATTCTACTTATGGCACTTATGCGCATGAGGTGTCTTATGATGATGAAAATATTATCGTTAAGGGTAAGAAAATTCGTGTTCTATCAGAGAAGGATCCTGCTAATTTGCCATGGCGTGACATGAATGTTGATGTGGTGATTGAATCTACTGGCCTTTTTACGGACCCAGCAAAAGCCCATGCGCATATCGATGCTGGCGCTAAGAAGGTGGTTTTGTCGGCTCCGGCTAAGGGCGAAGGCGCAAAGACGGTGGTCCTAGGGGTAAATGAGGACGTAGTTACTCCAGAAGATGCAATTCTCTCTAATGCATCTTGTACCACTAACTGTATAGCTCCAGTAATGCGTGTGCTAGAGGATAATTTTGGCATTGAGAAAGCGATGATGACGACAGTTCACTCTTATACGGCATCACAGCGTTTGCAAGATGCTCCTGCTAAAGATTTGAGGGAAGCACGGGCGGCTGCGGAGAATATCGTACCGACGACTACTGGCGCTTCTAAAGCGGCAGCATTAACAATCCCGTCATTAAAGGGTAAATTCAATGGCCTATCAGTTCGCGTGCCGACCCCAGTAGTATCTTTGTCAGATATTACAGCAGTACTTAAACGTGATACGACAATTGAAGAAATTAATGAAGTTTTCAAGAAGGCAGCTAAGGAGCCATATTACGAAGGGATTCTAGGTGTAACTGAAGAGGAGTTAGTATCGATTGATTTTCGTGGGAACTCTCATTCTGCGATTGTTGATTTGCCACTTACGGATGTGGTTGGCGGGAATTTAGTCAAAGTAGTAGCTTGGTATGATAATGAATGGGGATATTCTAATCGCTTAGTAGAGCTTACTGCTGATTTTGCAAGAAATGATGAGACGTCTTCTATGGCAGCGGAAGCAAATGTTCAGTCGAATGCCGCCACAGAGGAAGGCGCCGCCGATTCTGGGGCACAAGGAGAATAGTTGAATGCCAGAAATTTTCATCGCAGCAGACCATCGCGGCTTTGAGCTAAAGAAACGTTTAGTAGCGGCGCTTTCTGGTGCGGCGCCTTCGGAGGAGCAGATTAATGTAAAAAACGAATCTGGCGAAGATTATCTAGTGACGGATCTTGGGCCTTTTATTCTTGATCAAGATGATGATTATAATGATGCAGCAATTAAGGTCGCTGAAGCGGTACGAGAACATCAGGGCTCGAGAGGAATACTGATTTGTGGCTCGGCTCACGGAGTAGCTATTCAAGCGAATAGATTTACTGGAATTAGGGCGATTGCGGCTTATGATACAGAGTTGGCTAAGATTGGTAGACTGCACAATGATGCTAATGTGCTCTGTCTTTCGGCAGATTTTACTGGCGAGCAAAAAGCTGCGGATGGACGAATGCTAGTTGATGAGATTGTCGAAACGTTCCTTAAAACAGAGTTTTCTGGAGAGGAACGTCACATACGTCGGAATGCTAGATTAGACGAAATAAAGGAGAGCTAATGAACGGTGCAGTAATAGTTCCTACTATTCTAACTAATAATCCAGAACAATATAAGATGTTAGTGGCGAAATTTCAGCCTTTTGCTAAGCGTGTACAGGTGGATATTGCGGATGGAACTTTTGCGCCAGCAATTACGATACCAGTAAATAATGTTTGGTGGCCACAGGGTTGGGAAATTGATCTTCATATGATGGTGGTTAGACCGTCTGAACATCTGCCGATTATTCTGCAACTTAAGCCATCACTTTGTATTTTTCATGCGGAAACAGGTGAAGATTTGTTGCCGATTTTTGACCAATTGAAGAATGCTGGTATCAAGGCTGGAGTGGCTTTGATGAAACCGACTTATCCTGGTAACGTGCGTCAATTCATAGAGAAGGCAGACCATGTTTTGGTATTTGCGGGAGAGATTGGCAAGCAGGGAAGTGTAGCGGATATGTTGCAAACGGAAAAAATTCAGCTAATCAAAGATATCAATCCGAATGTAGAAGTCGGTTGGGATGGTGGTGCGAATCTCAAAACAGTGCGCGCAATTGTGCGAGCTGGTGCGGATGTGATTAACGTTGGCTCGGCGCTTACTGCGGCGGAAGATCCGTCGGCGATGTATGAAGCCTTGACTTCTGACCTTGACAAAAGAGGTGTAGTATTATGAAATGTATTTTTGTACAATATGAAATAAAGACAGAGAGGATATCGTAGTGGCAAGAATTGTATCATTAGGCTCGGCTTTACAAGATATTTATTTGCTTGATAGAGACGACTTCGTAGCTACAAATGTTTACAGTGCAACGTCTCCGGCTCCAGAATCGTTGTTTGGAGAGTTGAAGATTGGCACTAAAGTTGACATTGACCGTATTTCCTACGAAGTAGGGGGAGGTGGAACTAATTCTGCGGTATCGTTTGCAAGGCATGGTCATGAAACGATTTTTATCGGTAACATAGGTCATGATCCGGCTGGCGAAGCAGTGCTTTCTTGTCTTGATGAGGAGGGAATCGATAGCTCCTACGTTACTTTTGCTCCGAGAAAAGCAACTGGGTGTTCAGTGATTTTGCTAGATATACACTCTGGAGAGCGCACTATCCTGACTCATCGTGGAGCTTCGGCTACTTTTGATAATTTAGACGAGAATGATTTAGACAACATCATGCCAGACTGGCTCTACCTTACTTCTCTAAGAGGAGATATGAAAACTTTGGAACGTTTCATGAAGAAAGCGAGGGCTTTAGGCGCGAAAATAATGTTTAATCCTGGTAAACTGGAGCTTGAGAAGAAATCTGAACTCTCGAGGTTGCTAGAATATGTTGATGTATTGTTAGTGAATAAGCGTGAGGCAGCGGAAATAGTGCCGGGCGCAATCTTAACCGAGTTGGTTTCTCGACTATCCAATTATGTAAAAACAGTAATTATCACTGATGGTAATATGGGAGCAATTGCGACTGATGGTGAGAAAACATATCGTTTTGGGATATACGAAGATTTGCCAGTAAAAGATACGACTGGAGCGGGCGATGCTTTCGGCTCAGGGTTTTTGGCGCATTTTGCTAGTGGAAAGTCGTTCCGTCAATCTCTAATTTTTGCTTCGGCTAATTCTACCTCGGTAGTTTCTAAGTTGGGAGCAAAGAATGGAATTTTAACTGGGAATGAAGAGTTACACCAAATGCCAATTCAGGAGGTAGAATAATGAGTGAGGTCGCAGATCGTAAGGTCGTGAAAGATTTGGCGGAAGCCACTAGGCGTGCCGTAGGAGATGAGGTTACAGCGGAAGAGCTTTCCCAAAAACGTGAACTGAGTCGCAAAATTAAGGCGATGGTGGATAGATTAGCACCAGAAGATGTTGAGCGCGCATTCGCATACGGGAGAGATTTGGGCGAAGGCTTAACACTTCTTCGTACGATTCCACAAGGAGTAACGGTATTTGGCTCTGCTAGAGTGCGTGAAGGAGATAAATATTACGATAGAGCTCGTGAGCTTGGTGGTTTGTTGGCTCAGAATGGACATGCGGTGATTACTGGTGGTGGTCCGGGTATTATGGAAGCGGCAAATCGTGGAGCTTTTGAATATGGTGGGCGTTCTGTCGGACTAAACATTACTTTGGAACATGAACAGTTTGCGAATCCGTATCTTACGGATACAATGGAATTCCAGTATTTCTTTGCGAGAAAAGTAATGCTTTCTATGGCGAGTAAAACTTATGTATATTTTCCTGGTGGTTTCGGCACTATGGACGAGCTCTCAGAAATTCTTTGTTTAATGCAGGAAGATAAGATGCCACACATGCCAGTGTTCTTATTCGGGAAGTCTTACTGGAGACCGTTAGAGCGATATTTTAGGAATAAGTTTTTGAAAGAGAAAATGATTAAAGCGGCGGATCTTCATATTTTTAAAATCACAGATGATTTAGAAGATATCGTACGTGCTGCTAATAAGATTGGACATCCGAAGGTTAATGAGAATTTATATGATCACTATGCTAATATGGTGATGTCGCATGGGCACTAGGAGATTGTGAAGTTCGAAAATTCTTGCATAGGGTTGAGTTTTTTCGTGAGTCCGGAAATTCACGAAAAAATTTTTTGATGCTAGGACTTGAATGTCGGCACGTCATACGCTGGAAAAACCACAGAGATTTGTCTCAAATCTCTGTAGTTTTTCGTCAGGAATATACGTGGCGACATTCAAATCTGCTAATTTTATAGCATCAAAAATCTTTTTTCGTAAGAATTTCCGAGTTTGGGAAAAAGTAGTGTTGCGGTTAGATGGAGACGCAACGGACATTAAACCCGTCGTACTTGTAGTCGTAGTAGCTCTGCGGGTAGACGAGCGTCGTGTAGAAGACCAGGTGGTAAGCGTAGGTAGCAGTACTATAAGCAGTAGAAGACCACCAGTAGCCGCGGCCGTTATTCTGGAAGGCACCCGAGCGGAAGTAGCCGGCGCGGGGAAGACTAAATGGCTGCGCTACTAATGTTTGCCATTCAGAGTCCGAAGCGTGGTTTTCTGGAGAAATCCCATAAGCTTTTACGAGTGACCCCCAAGACTTTGGTGCTCCACCACTCGGATATTGTTTGTTAGTGTAGTTAGTTGGTAATCTCCAATGTGCAGGACAGATAGAGTTTGTTGCATCTCCGCTATCCATAGTCATACTAGATGTTCCACTTCCAGCAGTAGCAGCGTACCAATTGTAATACCAAGTATCATAAGTACTGCCGTAAGCTGTATTTCCATTCATAATACAAGCTGCATTGGTATTACCATTACCACATACGGCTCCAGTGTTAAACGTAATAGTATTTCCAGTAGTGTTATTAACTCCAGTATAAGTCTTATTAGCCTGCAACTCAAACTTCAGGTTTTCTGCCATCCAACAATTCCCATCAGCCATCTTTCTAACAGTGTAAGTTTTACCATCTCTAATGTCTGACAATGTGCTTTGTGCGACATTAGGACTAGTATTGTCTGATATAACTTCATACTTTCCTGCTTGGGCAGCTAGTTTATCTATCATAATGGCCTTAGGAGTAGTAAGTTCAGTAGCATTAGTAGGAGTATAGACAGAATTACATACAGTAGTAGTCATATCCTGC
>JAFWHA010000017.1 GCA_017512175.1 Candidatus Saccharimonadota bacterium | reverse complement strand
TAGTGCATAAGCTGTTCCTGTACCATCTGGTTTAGTGTTCCATTCTTTTATAACCATATTAGTCTTAATTGGCATATTACTAATTCCACTAGGGATAGTAAAAGTATATGTAGATGCTAATGAAGAAGCAGTAAGATCTTCTGGCATATCAGCCAGTCCTGCACTAGATGCGCCTTCTTCCCCACCTGCTCCATCTAGATTAGCGTTGAATGTTAGCTTATAATCTATCGGAACGTCATTAGCTATAGCAGTGAACTCTAATGTATTCTTGTAAGTGCCAGAAGTAAGTCCTGAAGTAGCATTCACACCAATAGTAACTGGTGTTAAGCCCTTATCTACGGCAGTCTCTTTCTCGTCAATTTGTCTTTGTTCGGTTTGTTCTGGAACACCAGCATAGGTAATACTAGTAGTATCCGTAACATCAAGAGGAGTAAGACTATATCCCCACCTATTCCTATAAAGAGAATTCCTAACCCTAAAGTCAGCTTCAGTGATAGTAGGAATATCAGTGCCACTACTAGCTAAATCTAATGTAGGGATAGTACCAACACTAGACTCTACAGCGGGATCTGTATTAACTAGTGCAGTAGTATAAGCTGGCTCAGAGCTACTTGTGCCATGGTCTTTACCGATACTAGTCATATATAATTTATACCCAGTTACATTAGATGTGGAGCCTTCCACCATTAGACTATTCTTAGCAAAAGAGCCATTAGGGGTAGGGGTGACGTTAATCACTAAATTAGTTATTTCTGTACTAGCAGTACTATCTAGGATACGTAATGCAACCATGTCTTTAAGGGTGACAGCTACTTCTGATGGGCCGGTGGAGGTAGTGGCGGAAACGGAATGAATATTGCTAATAGAAGCTGATATAACGCCAAGAGTACCAAAAATAGCTGAAGCAATAAACAGTTTTTTCTCTATACTTTTTGACATTGGCCTCCTAGATTATTTGAAGGCGCGCTTTCTAAACTTAAGTTAAAAAGGCGCCACGAGTTTGTAAGATACTAACCATTAGCAAAACGATTAGAAGACTCATGACGCCTTTAAAAAATCGTTTTGCTAAATTAAATGATTGTATCTTACAATATATGATTATACTACAAGTTTAAGCATTTTTGCAAATAAAAATTTTACGACATTAAGTTTTTATAAGTTTAGACGTGGTGGGAGTCAAATTCGGGCTTATTTTCTATAGTCGCACAACGCACATTGTCAGACATTAGGGACTCGAGAAAGTACGTTATTAGAAAGATGGCGGATGGGAATTGTTGGATGAGTTCTAATCTTAAATATGAATTATATGCTAATACTACTCGCACTGGTGTTAATAATACTACTGGGGAGCCGATTACGTTTTCTACTGGAAATGCTTGCAGTAATAATGCAGCTTGTATTATGAATGGTAATACTGCCTATGATAGTACTTACGATTCTTGGTATTACAACTGGTACGCTGCAACTGCTGGAAGCGGAACAGAAAGTATGGCTACTGACGACGGCGATGCTACAAACTCTATCTGTCCAGCCCATTGGAGATTACCGACTAATTATACTAATACGAGCTATCCAAGTGGAGGAGCTGATAAATCTTGGGGACACCTGTTAAATGATTATGGTATTTCTCCGAATAATCATGATTCTGATACTGAATATCAAATTCTAGACACATTCCCATTCAACCTTCAGCGCGCCGGCTACTTCCTCTCGGGTGCCTTCCAGAATAACGGCTACGGCTACTGGTGGTCTACTACTGCTCATAGTACTGCTACCTCCGCTTACCGCCTGCGCTTCAGCACGACAGACGTCGGCCCGCAGGTCTACGTCAACAAGTACTTCGGCTTTAACGTCCGCTGCGTCAGCATCTAATCGTCTCTATATGCTTCTGCATCAAACCCAGTTTCATAACCCTGACTATAAGCTTCGCGTTCCGCTTCGGTCATTTCATCTTCACTTTTAGACATACCATAACTAGTATATCTACCATTACCAAGTCGCGCATCCATTTCCGCATCAATCGTACCACACATACTGGCCTCGAATAGATCTTCTTCAAGAGTATCATCTTCTTCGTCTAAATCATCTTCCTCCGAGTCATTTTCATCATACTCATCAGCATCACCATAATCAAACTCGTCGTCTTCTATATCAAAATCGTAATCATCTTCGTCCATATTTTTCTCGTTTAATTATTTTGACTCAATTTTTTAATAGACTTATGTGTCAAAAGCGATTTTAACTGCTCAATAGCAACTTTATTCAACTTCTCAAGTCTTTCGGCTTGTGTTAGTCCATCATGAATCAGCAAAGCATTGATACTTTCTAAATTAGACAAGACCACAAGCTGTTCCAAGGTTGCTTCATCTCGAATATTACCTTTTGCCTCTGGATTCTCAGCGTGAAATTCAGCAGCGGTCTTGCCAAATAATGCAACATTCAGTAAGTCTGCCTCATTAGCGTAAGTAATAGATTTCTGTTTATCACTTACGGCACTCGGAATTAAATGCTCCTTAATCGCATCTGTATGAATACGATAATTAATTTTAGCTAACGTTCTTTGCAAATTCCAACCAGATGATAACCTTTCTTGTTCTTCCGCCTTTAATCTCGCAAATTCCTTAATTAGATAAATCTTGAATTCTGGGCTAATCCACATGCCAAATTCAAAAGCAATATCTGGGTGCGCATAAGTTCCGCCATATCGTCCAGTAGTAGATTTAATGCCAATAGCATTGGTTTTTTCCACCCATTCTTTAACGCTAATTTTATAGTTATTAAGTCCAGCTTGGCTTTTAATTATGGCGAATTCGCCATAATTAAAATTTGGATTATTAATACTTTCCCAAATTCCTAAAAACTCTACAGTATTACGATTACGTAGCCAATCTGCAATAAAAAAATCGCCGTCCTTAGCTCTAATCATATCAGTAATAGAAATAAAATAATCATCGTCTTTAGGCAACAAAGAAATTTTTGTTTCCTTAACAATAATCGTTTTTCCTCTATTCATGAAATGATTATATCACACTAGCGAATATATCTGGTACCCGCAGAGGGATTCGAACCCCCGACACCTTGTTCCGAAGACAAGTGCTCTAATCCACTGAGCTATGCGGGCAAAAACCTAGACTACTCTAAGTTACAGATACATTATACCATATTTTCCGTCTATCCGAAAATACCGCGTTTCTTCGCACCCCTAAACTGCTCTAGTAATTCCTTTTGCTTGCGAGAAAGATTCTTCGGAGTTTCTACAATAACAGTGACAATATGTGGACCACGATCTCCATCAGCACGGAATGGTACTCCATGTCCAGAAAGTTTAAACGGTGTACCAGATTGTGTACCAGCAGGAACTTTCATAACAATAGGCCCATCCACGGTTTGAACTTCTATTTCTGTACCAAGCGCCGCATCTACCATCGAGATTTTTTCTTCAGACAGAATAATAATACCGTCACGTGTTAAATGTTTATCCGGCTTCACGTGTACAACCACATATAAATCACCTTTTTGTCCACCTTCTTGTGGTGCTGGGCCACCGCGACCAGATAACCTAATACTCATACCATCATCAATACCAGCAGGAATTTTTAATTTAATACTTTTCCCTTCGACAGTGACAGATTTAGTCGTACCAAAAATCGCTTCCTTAAAATCAACTGTCACGTTCGTACGATAATCTGCACCACGCATCGGACGGCGCCTACCGCCAAATCCTGAAGCTCCACCAAAACCAAACAAACTGCCCAAAATATCATCTAGTCCACCAGCACCCGCTCCACCAAAGTCAAAATGAAACTCTTGCCCATTGAAATTGAACGATTGACCACCTTGTCCACCAAAAGGATTGCCACCTCCAAACGGATTACCAGATGCACCACCCACTCCAGCATGCCCAAATTGATCGTAGCGAGCACGTTTCTGTTTATCAGATAGTACTTCATGTGCCTCAGATATCTCTTTAAATTTTTCTTCAGCCTCTTTATTACCCGGATTTTTATCAGGATGATATTTAATTGCAAGCTTTCTATAAGCTTTTTTAATCTCATCATCAGAGGCGTTTTTAGACACGCCAAGAACTTCATAATAATCACGTTTCGTCATACTTCTATTATATGCTTCTAGCACTCGAGTGTCAAGAGTGCTAGAATATTCTTTATCTAGAACTTCTCTTTTCTCTCAAGATGCGATATAATAAAGTCATGAGTAAAAAAGTAAGAATTGCTAAACTAAACCGTAATAACAACCATAAGCACAGCGAAAAACGCAAGCATCTAAAATAGTAAAAGAGTAAGGAGTTTTATGGAAAACAAATTAATTTTGATTACTAATCCGGGCAGTAGCTCACGCAAATATGCCCTTTATAAAGGCCAAGAGTTAATTTGCTCTTTACACTTCGAATTTGAAGGAAAAGAGATTATCTGCACCCTGAAAAAATCTGACGGTAGCAAAAAAGTCCTAAAACAAGATTTCAAAGAACTAACTTCTACTGTTGCCAATCTTAATCGTATTTTGACCGAAGAAGGCTATCTTGGTGGTATGACTAAACTTGATGCTATTCTTGCTCGCGTAGCTTGCCCAGGCGAGTACTTTACGCAGGACCACATCGTAGACGAAGAATATCTCAAGATGCTCGAAAAAGGTCGCAAACGTGCACCACTCCACGTTCCTGTCGTAGCCGGAGAAATCGAACACTTCGTCAAATCTTTCAAGGGCACTCCAGTTATTGCTATTTCTGACTCCTCTTTCCACGCTGATCGCCCAGACCTCATGAAATATTACGCTTTCGACACCGAGCTTGCCGACAAAGCTGACGTCAAACGCTTTGGTTATCATGGTCTTTCTGTCGGCTCCATTGTAAACTATATGAAGTCTCAAGACATTTTGCCAGAAAAACTAATCGTCTGTCATCTTGGTAGCGGCTCATCTGTCACCGCAGTTTTTGAGGGAAAATCTCTTGACACTTCTATGGGCTACACCCCTCTTGAGGGCGTAATGATGGCAACAAGATGCGGCAATATCGATCCGTCTGCTGCTTTGAGACTTAAACATTACCTCAAATACGACGCCGATGAATCTATTGAAAAATATCTCAACAAAGAAACTGGTCTTCTCGGTGTCTCCGGACAAAGTGATGATATGCGCGAAATCTTGCGCTTACGCGACGAAGGCGACAAACGTGGTACCTTTGCTCATGCCATGTTCGTTTACAAAGTTCAAAGTCTTATCGGACAAATGGCAGCCTCTCTTGGCGGTGTAGATGCCATCGTGTTCACCGCTACTATTGGCGAACGCTCCGATGAAATTCGTCGTACCGTTACTCAAAAATTATCATATCTCGGTCTTGCTATTGACGAGCAGAAGAACGTCGCAGAAATGCCAGAGCGACACACTAATATTGCCGCCGAAGGAAGCAAACCTGTCTGGGTAATTCGCACTGACGAATTCGAAGAAATGATTAGACGTGCTGGTGCAATTCTCGATACTGACGGCGATGGTAACGTTTCCGAAGCCGAACTTGATGACGCTACAATCAAAAAATAATGAGTAATACCAATTTCCTCAAACAAGTTTCCGACAAAGAAACTGAGATTATTTTAGAACTACTAAAATCTAGCGCAGACACACTCGGCGATATCGTAGAGTTAGGTTGTTATCGAGGAGATACTTCTCTTTTGATGGAACGCCTACTAGAATCTGATACTAATTTCAAAAATAAACGCCTCTGGCTCTACGATTCGTTCGAAGGCTTACCTCCCAAAACCTCAGAAGACAATTCTGTGGCTGGCGACAATTTTCGTGCAGGAGAACTATTAGTCTCTAAGAGAGATGTCGTCCTCCGTTTCAAGAAAGCCGGTTTGCGAATACCTCGAATTCGTAAAGGTTTCTTTGATACATTAGATGCCACGTCAGATTTTCCGGATACTATCTCTTTTGCATTTTTGGATGGAGATTTATACAAATCTATCCTTACTAGCCTTCAGCTAATTTGGCCTAAACTTTCTGCTGGCGCCACTGTCATAGTACATGACTATAACAATCCAGAACTACCCGGAGTATCCAAAGCCGTAGACGAATGGCTACTTTCTCATCGTGCAAAACTAGAAAGACGCGAGAGCCTAGCTATCCTAAAATACTAAACTAGATATTCTTAACTTTTACCATTGCTGGACGAATAACTGCACCATTATATATATATCCGGAACGAAGTGATTCAGCAATTACTTCCTTATTACCGTCACCACCTTCCATCATTACAGCGTCATGATAATCTGGATTAAACTCAGTATCGACATTCGAATTAATTTTCTCTAGTCCTAATTCTTTAGTTGTTTTTTCCAGATTCTTAGCGAGTGGCTCGAGACCAGGTGTAGCTGCAATAGCACGCTCAAAATCATCTAGCAGTGGCAACACTTTTTTAATAGTTTCTTCACGCGCAAACTCTGCAGTCTGAGCTTTCTGCAAGTCCATTTGCTTACGATAATTTTCAAAATCAGCACGAGTGCGCTGAAGATCGGCTGTCAGCTCCACTATCTTATCGTTTTGCAAATTCTTTTTTAATTTCATTTTTGGCTCTTCTTTTACTTTCATAACATCTCCTCCAACATATTACCCGCATGGCGAACAAGCGCCATAACTCTACCATAATTTTGACGCGTCGGCCCTAACACTCCGATATAACTATTGTCAGAATACGGCGAACGAAACTTACTGATGATTAATGATACACCCGAGGTCTTACCGATCGGATTTTCCTGACCAATGAAAATATTTAAAGGCTCGCCAGGCGAAGCTTCCTTCAGCCAAGGCTCTAAATTATCTAGTAATTTTGCCACACTTTGGACACGTGCATTGTCAGAGAACTCAGGCTGCGTAAACAATCTAGAAATTCCAGCAAGATAAAGCTGATCGCCGATAGTCGCAAGCCCAAGATTTCCAGTTAATTCTACTAAAGAATCTACCGCGCCACGAATTGCATAGTCGGCACGCGTTTGCGAAGACACTCTAAGCTCTAGCGCATGTACCCCACGATCAAAAGTTTTATTAGCAAGTAATTTAGCCGGATCTTTTTCCACGTTTTCGGGAACTAGACGAGAAGACTCATTTCTCAAAGCTTCAAAATTCGAATTTTCTTCTCCCTCTACTTCTTTATCAATTTGGTCGGTCAAAGAATTGACATACAAGCGATACCCAGCATCCGTAGGAATACGTCCTGCAGAAGTATGCGGCTGCGCAATATACCCCATCTCCTCTAACTTTGCCATCTCCGAACGAATTGTAGCACTAGACACATCAAAAAGCTTAGCTAGTGTCACCGATCCAACTGGTGCTGCCATTTCCGCATATTCTTCAATAATTGCAAAGAGAATTTCTTTCTGACGCTTAGTAATGCTCATAGCTTCATTATACATAATTAGCACTTAAAAAGCAAGAGTGCTAATTTACTACACAGCTCTTATTTATGCTATACTAGATACATGAATATGGAAGAAAAAATAAACGCAATTAAAACATGGCTTGGTCGTGGCTCTATCGATATTTTTGGGTTACCTATGAGCGGTAAAGACACCGTCGGCATCAGATTAGCAGAAACACTCGGAGCAAGATTCTTATCCTCTGGAATGATTATTCGCGCCATGGAAGCCGAAAAAAATAAACACTACACTGATAGTGGCGAGTTAGCTCCCACAGATATATTTTTGGAATGGGTACTTCCCTACTTTGCACGAGAAGATTTACGTGATTCAGCGCTAATTCTTTCTTCTGTCGGGCGTTGGGCAGGCGAGGAGAATCAAGTCATGGAAGCAGCCGAAGATGCCGGACATGCAATCAAAGCCGCAGTCCTTTTAAATGTTTCCGAAGCCGATGTCATGGTGCGTTGGGAGGCAGTTCAAGAAGCTGGTACACGCGAAGGAGATGAAATCACAAAACGTGAAGACGATAGAAGACGTAGTGTATTTCAGAAACGCATTGACGAATTCAATCAAAAAACTATTCCGGTATTGCAACACTATCAGCAGCTAGGTATCCTCGTTCCAGTTCGCGCAGACATGTCAAGAGACGAAGTATTTGCAGAATTAATCGACAAGCTCTACGCATTTATTACTAAACCAAATTTCTAAGCCACAAGTCGCACCCTGAACCTGCACCTATTCCAACTATGCGCCGCACTCTAAAATCGCACATATTTTACTACTAATTATCATCACGCTTCAGCATTACAGTAAAGGCTTCTGATGGAATGTCAATTTTCCCAAATCGTTTCATGCGTGCTTTACCACGTTTTTGCTTTTCCAGAAGCTTCGCTTTACGATCACGATCTCCAGTATGTATTTTTACTGTAACATCTTTTCTATACGCACCAATTGTTTCCCTAGCAATAATTCTCGCGCCAATCGCCGCCTGCAAAGCAACTTCATAGTTCTGTCTCGGAATAACTTGTTTCAGCTTCTTCGTGATATCTCTGCCGATACTATCAGCCTCTAAACGATGGCACATAATTGACAGAGCATCCATTTTTTGCCCTGCGACCAACACATCTACTCGCACTAAATCTTCTGGACGATAATCAGCAAGTTCATAATTAAAACTAGCATAACCTGAAGTCGTAGATTTTAATTGGTCATAAAAATCTGTCAAAAGATTCGCCATTGGCGCTTCAAAATCAATTACCGCTCGGTCTTCTATGTAGGAGAGATTAGTTTGCCTACCTCGTTTTTCTACTATAAGATTAAGTACATTACCAATCATAGATTTTGGCACAATTATTTCGCCCTTCACCCATGGCTCTTTGATTTCCAAAATCTCTGACATATCCGGCAAATCCGCCGCCGATTTAATCTCAATTTCTTCACCATTATTCATTTTAACTTTGTAATTAGTAGATGGATTAGTTACCACTAAGTCTAAATCAAATTCTCTTTCTAAGCGCTCTTTAATAATATCCATATGAAGCAGCCCCAAAAAGCCAATACGTAGTCCGAATCCCAAAACTGGCGAGTTTTCTGGCTCAAATTGTAGTGCAGAATCGGAAAGTGCAAGTTTTTCTATTGCTTCCTTTAAAGTCTTATAATCTTCATTAGAAACCGGGAAAAATCCAGCATATACAAAAGGCTGAACATTTTTATATCCAGGCAAAGGCTCTTTTGCCTCTGCTTTTTTAAGTGTAACCGTATCGCCAACTTTTGCTTCACGTGTAGTCTTAAGATTTGTCACGATATATCCAATTTCTCCTTCCGATAGTTCCTCTTTCGAAGACATTTCCGGTTTCAAAATTCCAACTTCTAAGGCAATACCAGAAGTTTTTGCAGCCATCATTTTAATTTCTGAGTTTTTAGGTAAATTTCCATTTACAATACGGACATACAACACTACTCCACGATAATCATCAAAATACGAATCAAAAATCAGCGCGCGTAAAACACCGCTAGATTCTTCTGTCATTGATTTGTCCAAACCACGAATATCCTTTCTGGGACCTGGAGCTTTTTCTACGATTGCATCGAGTACCTTTTCTACATTCAACCCGGTTTTTGCAGATACACCAATAATTTCTTCGCGCTTACAACCTAACAAATTAATTAACTGGTCCTCTACTTTTGGCACATCTGCTGCCGGTAGATCAATTTTGTTAATCACCGGAATAATATATAAATCTTGTTCCAATGCAAGATACACATTCGCCAAAGTCTGAGCTTGGATTCCCTGCGTTGCATCTACGACCAAAATTGCGGTCTCTACAGCCTGAAGCGAACGTGATACTTCATAAGAAAAATCAACATGGCCCGGAGTATCAATAAGATTTAGTTCATAGCCTTTATAGTGCATTTGCACAGGCGTAAGTTTGATTGTAATTCCTTTTTCTCTCTCCAGCTCCATACTGTCTAGAAGCTGTTGTTTCATCTGGCGTTTCTCTACAGTATTAGTTAGCTCCATCATACGGTCAGCGAGCGTGGATTTTCCATGGTCAATATGTGCAATTATACAAAAATTTCTGATTTTATCTTGATTCATGTGGTAAAATTATACCATATGAAGAAGGTCTTGGCAATTTCTGGAGGGGTGGATTCAATGGCTCTTTTAGCCATGCTTAAAAACGATCCCGACGTGGTAGTCGCTCATTTTGACCATGGAACTAGAGAATCGTCGAAAGATGATGCGAATTTTGTAAGAAATACCGCAGAAAAATTCAGATTACCATTTTTTCTCGGAACTGCAGAACTTGGCGATACCGTTTCCGAAGCAACAGCGCGAGAAGCTCGCTATAAGTTCTTAAACCAAGTTTCCAAAAAAGTCAGCGGAGAAATTTGGACAGCACATCATATTAATGATTTAGTAGAGTCAGTTGCAATCAATATCTTACGTGGCACTGGTTGGAGAGGGCTTACTCCATTCAGTAATGAAAAAGTTCATCATTTTTTCTTAGAGGTAGAGCCGATGACTAAAACAGAAATCGACATCTTCGCCGCTAATAATAATTTATCGTTCAGACAAGACCCCACTAATGCAGAGGAAAATTACCTTAGAAACAGGCTTCGTCCAAAAGTATCTCAGATGTCCAAACCCAAACTTCTAGCAATTTATAATCTCTATCAAAAACAACTAAAGTTACGTTTAGAGATAGAAAAAATACTAGCCGAAATTATTCCTTTAAACGGTGTTTTTGAAAGAAAATGGTTTACCGACATTGACGAAACTGTTGCTCTAGAAATTCTTAAATTTGAGCTCTCAAGACATGACATTCTAGCCACTAGACCACAGATTTTAGATTTTCTTAACGCTATTAAAACTTATGCTCCAGAAAAGAAATTTAATCTTCCCGGCGGCAAAATGGTCACTATACACAAAACCTATTTTAAGATATAATAAACTTATGCTAATTAACGCAGACAAACTTATCGGTTACCCAATACTCAGTTTACACGTGAATGGAATGATTGCTAAAGTAACTGAATTAATCATCGACCCTAATAGTTTAAAAGTAATTGCTTTTAGGCTCGAAGGTCCAGAAGTTGGCGGTGAAAACGGCACAATTTTACAAACGCAATTAGTCCGCGAATTTTCCGAATTGGGCATGGTCATAGATTCAATTGACGATTTCGTAAATCCTGGCGACGTTGTGAAACTAGACAAAATTCTCGATATCAGATTCGAATTAATCGGCAAAAAAGTCGAATCTAAAAAAGGTAGCAAAATCGGAAAAATCATCAGTTTCACCGTCAATACTAAAGATTTTATGGTCCAACAATTTGTCGTCCAAAGACCGCTTATAAAGTCATTTCTTGATCCCGAACTTATAATCGGGCGCAGCGAAGTAATCAAAGTTACTGACGATAAAGTTATCGTCAAAGATGAAGAAGACAAAATCAGGAAAAATGGCATGCGTGAAGATTTTGTACCTAATTTTGTTAATCCTTTCCGAGAAGCTCGGCTTGCTCCTGAAGCAGATCTCGCACAAGTTGATAGTCAAACCCCTGACGAATCAGATAGTTAGTCATCTTTTCCATATCATAATGCTTAGCTTTTTTCTTCATTATTTTTTTAATTTCTTCCACGTCATTTCTACCTGACTCCGCTAAAACTTGCTCGCAGATTTCTTCACTAATCCCTTTAGAATTTAACTCCAAACGTAATTTCTTTAAACTCGTTCCCTTCTTCTGATTACGATTTGCTACATAATACTCAGCAAATTTTCTATCGTCTAAATATCCCTTTTCTACTAATATCCCAATAATTTTTTTAATCGTTTCGTCGGAATAAATTGGTTGCTCTTTTACTTTTAATTTATATTTTTTTACTAATTCTTTGTCTTTTTTACGATTATTATGTGCTATTTTATTTTCCGCTATTCGTTTTTTTCTCTTAGTGTCTAAGTAGTCACGAATTTCTTTAATAGAATGTGGGCGTGACAACGTTTTTTCTAATGCACGTTGATATAATTTCCCAAATTCCGAAGCATTCCTTAACTCTGATAATTCTAGCTCAGTCAAACATCTTTTAACTTTTAATTTATAGTCAACAACCTGTGCAATGTCCAAAGAAAAATCATATTCGTCATTAACAAAAACATTAACGCGATTATTATTGCCTGCTTGCGGCTTAATAGCCGTCACTACATACGCATCTGATTGCACAGCTGTTTCAGCATCAGATGCTTGCTCTTTTAGACTAATAATTTCCACGAAACTCTAGCCATTTCTTAAACAACATATTAACTTCAGTATCAGCTTTTAGCGGTGGCTTAGCGTTCTGTTCAACAAATTCATCAAAATCTGTCAATCGCACCCATTTTACTTCTGACACTTCTTTATCATCAAAAGAAAACTCCATTTCAGACCCGGTACAATCATAAGCGTAAACTTTGACTATTAGATTCTTATAATTACTCACGTGTGAGGACACAAAACTCACATTATCCGGCAACAAATCTACACCTATTTCCTCTCTAGTCTCACGAATTACCGCATCAATATCATCTTCACCAAAATTGACGTGCCCTCCAGCGGAACGGTCGTAAAGATTCGCGTAGCTATCTATATATGGGGAACGTTTCTGGAATAATATTTCTATTCCATCTTCAGTATGCCGATATAGCCATACACAAACTGTCGACACGAAAGCTGCATTTTGATTCATCTTCGGATTATTCTTGATAGACGGCCAACTTGTCTTCAGCCGCCTACCAGCTCGATCATACTCTTGCCATAGCTCGTCATGGTGCATAGAGATATCTCCACTTCTATTTTGTAACCTTACTTGAAGAAGGTTTCTTTTCAGTTTCTTCAGACGGGAATACCTTTTCTCGGACTTTTCCCTCAATTTCTGCCATTAGCTCTGGCTTTTCTTTGAATAGTCTCTTGACTGCCTCTCTACCTTGTCCAATAGTCTCTCCATTATATTTCAAAAATGCACCAGATTTCTCTATGACACCATGTTCTACTGCTAAGTCCAAAATATCCCCAGTCTTGCTGATTCCTTCGTTGTACATAATGTCGAATTCTGCAGTTCTAAACGGTGCAGCAATTTTGTTTTTCACGACTTTAATCTTCGTGCGATTACCTGCAATTTTATCTCCATCTTTAATCTGCCCAATACGTCGAATGTCAATACGTACCGAAGCGTAGAATTTAAGTGCGTTACCACCAGTAGTAGTTTCAGGGTTACCGAACATTACGCCAATCTTCATGCGAATTTGGTTAATGAATATGACCGTTGCCTTAGACTTACTGATAATGCCAGTAAGTTTCCTCATCGCTTGACTCATCAAACGCGCCTGAAGTCCCATCTGTGCATCACCCATATCCCCATCAATTTCTGCTTGTGGTACTAATGCCGCTACAGAATCTACCACAATCAAATCTACTGCCCCAGAACGCACTAGAGTCTCACAAATTTCTAATGCTTGTTCACCATTGTCTGGCTGAGAAATAAGCAAATCGCCAGTATTTACTCCAATCTTTCTAGCATAGGCCGGGTCTAAGGCATGCTCCGCATCAATGAACGCCGCTTGCCCACCTTGTTTCTGAATCTCGGAAATCGCATGTAATGCCAAAGTGGTTTTACCAGAAGATTCTGGACCATAAATCTCAATAATACGCCCTTTCGGATAACCACCACCCAACGCCAAATCAAGCGACAACGAGCCTGAAGGCAGTAGCTCCACGTCAATTTTCTTAGCTTCGCCAAGTTTCATGATTGAGCCATCACCAAACTGTTTCGTTATTTGCGCAATTGCAAGATTGAGAGCTTCACTCTTACCGTTTTTCTCTGCATCTAAATTCTCTGATTTTTTAACCATATTATCTCCTTTATTCCATTATATCTTATTTTGAACTCTTCGGATAAAATTTTTTCAGACAGTAAAGCCAAGCTAAGATTAACAAAAATAGATTTTCTATGCAAGCATAGGCTCTATATCTAAAAATCTCTGCCTTAGCTTTTTTCTTTGCCAAATTACCATCACGACAAGACTAATAGCTATTGGAATATAAGTCAGAAAAATCAGCGGATTCTCTGCTGGAATTGCAACTAAAAACTCCTTCTTGTCGCCAAAAAATTCCACTACTGCTATTTGGTAATCTAACACCCACAAAGCCACCTCGCGAGCTATGCTCGCTATAAGTGGTACAAAAATTGCAAATATGCCAACTAGAAAAGTTAGTCCCATCGCAATAGAAACTGTTGGCAAAATTAGAATATTCGCAATCGTAGATATTAACGAAAACGAGCCATAAAAATATATTAATATCGGCGTGCACAGCAAACTTGCCGATATAGAAGAAATAAACGTATTGGCAATAAATCCAGGTTTTTTACTTTTGCCATAAAAAATTCTTGCAATAACTGGCGCTATAATCAATATCCCAGAAAAAGAGGCAAACGAAAGTAGCCACGCTAAATCAGTAAGGTATTCTGGAGAAATCATCAATGTAATAGCCGCAACCAAAAGTATTAATCTTAGTGGATGAATTTTTCTGCCATAATACCATGCAATTAAAGATATTCCTACCACAAGTCCTGCTCTTAACATACTAGCAGAGACCCCAGTAATTCCAATAAATATAGCCATAAAGACCATGCCAGAAAGCAAGCTAGAGAATCTCGATAATCTACCGAAAATCTTTCGAGCAATACTAATAAGAACTCCCAAATGCGCCCCAGAAGCGACAATAATATGCGTCAAACCTACAACTCGAAGCGATTCTTGAAAACCCTTATCTACTCCGCTTTTCTGTCCTAACAAAAAACCTAGTCCTAGTCCTGCTTCTTTTTCTGGTAAATATTTTTTAACACCATCAGCAAAAAAGTTCCGAAATTTTAGAAACAAATCTCCCGGCTCTGGATGAATTATCTCCTTAACTTCTGGACGAAAAACAGTCGCTATATAATTTCCAAATCCCTCCGAAATCACACCAGAAAGCACAATTTTATCAGACCGTCCTACATCTAAATTAGTAATTTGCGTAAAAATCTTTCCCCCACATTTCTGGATATTTTGTACTCCGTCGTCATTAAAAAACTCAAATTCCAAATCTTCCAGAATTAAATTTTTCTTTCCCGCATCTTTTTCTTCCGGATCTTTTGTAATTTTGCCAACAACAGTTACATCTTTCCCGACCATATTATTGATATATTCTTTTGAAATATTATCAGGAGTCACTCGGCAAAAAATTAGCATGATTCCCGAAACAAAAGCTAGCACAATCAAAGGTTTTGCTGCTATCATCATAGAAACAACAAACACTAAAATACTAGTTATTACCCACAACACACCACCCATGAAAGTCGGTTTAAAAATTAAAGCTAAAATGTCGCCTACTATAATTCCGGCTGCATTCGCCAAAACAAACCATGATGCATGTAATTTCATGAAACGAGCCTAGCACAAAATAAAATCCTCATAAAGCATTAGCTCGATATTTTTATCCACGACTATTCGTGGTACATCAAAATGTCAAAATAAGCAGCGCCTATACCGACTAGTACAATAGTACCCTCAATCGAAGTAATAAAATTTGAAATTTGTGTAGCCAGCGAATCAAAAGTAACATATTTTGCGATAGTTGCAGAAAGTAGTGAAGTAAGCAACGCCGAAAAAAGTGCCGCCTCAACTACACGCAAAATACCGAACATTCCACCGCGAGAAGACCGCAAATATAGCAACACTGGAAATAGCAAAATTAATGCTACATACACTCCCGTCTGAATTAAATCGAGTGGCACACCCGTAAGTAACTTATGTATCCAATCTGCAAATTGAGTCCCAAACATCTCATACACCGATAGTCCAGCAATCATCGCAAGATGTGCAGGACCAGTATGATGACGAACGAAAAAGAATATTAGAAATAGTGCAACCAGTGTGGCAATAATAACCATAAGTATATTATAACACAGTTTTTAGATTGTTTCCAAATACTGTACGAATTTCTCTATACAATAAGTAGCACCTTTACCTTCAACTGGATGGTAGAGCGCCGGAGCTTTATTCACCTCAATTACATAATCAGAAAAGAAATCAATCCCTGCAAGCGGAAGTTCCAACTTAGATGCTACTTTTTCCGATAATCGTTTCAGCTCCTCTGGAAACGATCCAGAAATATCTTCCATTGTGCCACCTTGACCAGTATTACAAACTGCCAAGACTTGCACCTTTTTTCCTTTTTCAGGAATAGATTTAAGCGTATTAGGATGTTCTTCCTGAAGATAGGAAATCGCCGCATCCTTATTAATATACGCCAAGTTGGATAAATACGGTGCTGTTCTTATAGTCGAATTTTCTATATCTATTAGCTCCTCTACGGTATGCTCGCCATCTCCAGTAACCGCAGCCGGTATTCTGCTATACGCAGCAACAAATTTATAGTCAATGCAAATCACTCGTGTTTCTGGTTTATCCGATTTTAGCATTTGCTGTGCAATTACTAAATCTGCTCCATGCTCCCTAATTTTCGCAAGTGCTTTCATTGCTTCATCCAAACTGTTAATATTAACCATCACATCATGTCCGTGTGCGCCATTGAAAGGTTTAAGAACGATTTTTTCATGCGACTTTAGAAGGGCTTTTAGTTTCTCATTCTCTATTTCAATATCATCAGAAGCCCTAAGTAAAATCGTTTCGGGCTGTTTTAGCTCTGGCAAACTTTTCAGCATTACATATGTCGCATACTTATCGTCAGACAATGCGGCCGCTAAATAACTAGTAGTCGGAGGAGTTCCACCGCCAATCATAATCTCTTTCCCATCTGGACGTGTAACCTTAATATAACTCTGATTCGTGATGATAACTTTTGCGTTTTTCCACCCTCGCTCTTTCAGAATTCTTCGAAGATTTATAAAACTGTTAGAAATAGTTTTACTGTCTATCGCATCAAAATCTTCCATAAAAACTCCTTTAAATTTTATCTAAGCACCAATTCTATCTTTAGAATTTCTACGAGTTGCATTCTGTTCTACATAATCAATAATTTTTTCAGCAACATTCCTACCAGTAATTTTTTCGATACCGAATCCTGGTGAAGCATTTACTTCTAGCACTAATGGTCCACGAGCTGATCGCATAAGATCTACACCAGCGATATGTAATCCCATAGCTTTGGCGGCACGCACAGCAAGTTTCTTCTCCTCGTCTGTTAATTTAATTGCTGTGCCTTCACCACCTTTATGCAGATTTGAACGAAAATCATCATCAAGTGACTGGCGTTTCATACTAGCAACCACTCTAGAGCCTACCACGAACGCACGAATGTCTGTACCAGCTGATTCCTCAATGTATTCCTGAAGTAAGATATTAGTACCATCTTCATTATATAGGTAAAACGCCTGCAAAGCTGACTTAGCTGCTTTTTTCGTATCAGCCAATACTACACCATTTCCATGAGTACCAGTTGCAAGTTTGATAATCACTGGCAAGCCAATTTGATCAATCAAATCTTCAATATCAGCACTGTTTCTAGAAACCAAAGTCTTCGGCGTATCTACACCAGCCTTAGTTAGAATTTGTGCCGCACGCAACTTATCACGAGAACGTGTAATAGAAATCGAACTCGAAGCTGTCCAAATTCCCTGCATTTCGAACTGGCGCACAATCGCACAACCATACCTAGTCATGTTGTTAGAGATACGTGGAATAATCGCATCATACCCTTCCACTTTTTTACCTTTATAGTATATATTCGGGTGCTTTTCATCGAGAGAAAGATAACAATTCTTATATTTAATAACCTTTACTTTATGCCCACGCGCTTCAGCTTCTTCAACAAGTCGCTTGGTAGAGTAATTAGCATTACCATTTGATAAAATTGCGATTTTCATAGTTATTTTTCTCCTTTCTTTACATATCGTTTATGAAATCTATGCGGATTCTCTTTAAATGTTTTTAAGTCTAATTTAGTCTTTGGCTTTATCTCATATTCTATATCTGGCAAAGAAACATCTACTAAAAATTTTCCTTGCAAAGTACGTTTCCCTATCAAAACTGGAAAGCTGTTTTTACTACGATCTGCAAGCGAAAATAGAACACGAATTCTACGACCTTTAATCTTTACTGGGAAATAAACACGATAGCGAATCTGTTCCTGCCCCATAGCAGAACGAACAGCAATGACCTTATAATCTGTACGTTTATAGATTTTCCCATTATAGAATGGGCTACCCTCGCCAAAAAGAGAGAATTTAAGCACGCCATTCTTATCAATTTTAATTTTACTAGCCCATATAGCAGAAGCTTCTGCACCAGTATCAATTTTCGCTGGAACATTAATAGCTCGTTTACCAATAGAAATATATTCAGATGGCCCGATTACAGGCAATGTCTCATTTTCCTTACTGGACATAGAAAACAATTCCATTTTAAATAATGCTTATTACCATTTTATCACAAAATCCCTGTTATGTCAAGATGGTAACGTTATTTTTTGCCACTTCATAGTGACCTTTTGTGTTCTACAGTAAAGCCCCGTTCTCGACACGCTCCTCTACTAGACCAGTCGAGATATTCCTCACTACTAAATCTACCCCATTCGCCGCACGTTCTACCCTATGCGTAGCCCACCCACTTGAATCACGAATCACAAGTGACATTTATTACCTCCAATTTCTATCTATTGTAGAACTTAACTTCAGAAAAGTAAACTAGAAAACTTAAAATTACCACCAATAATATACTGGTTCTTCAGGCTCTGGCTCTGACTCTTGAGTCGGCTTTTGCTCCTTAGCTGGAATCCCTAATGATTCATCAGAAAGCGGAGCATTAGAAAATGGATCCGTTAAGTCATCAATACTATTTAATGTTTCGTCAAAATGCTTAATGTATTCATCAAGATCTTCCTTCGTCAACGGCCCAGTAACGGAAAAATCATAAGATTCAGCTTCAACTTGAGCTTCAATTTCCGATTCGTCAGGAAGAAAACCCGGTCGTGAACGATCAAGATAAATATCTCCAGAATTATGATAAACTATCAAGCTCACAGCCGTAGTAAGTACCGCTATCCCAGTAGATACAATACCTAAAATCACCAAATTCCTACTGCCCCTATCTACGTTAGACTTTTCTACATCCAAAGAAGAATCTGATGACTTTTTTTGTTGCTTTTTAATTATTGCCATCTTCCCCTCCTATGCTTTGCTCTAATTTTTTGACTGCACTAAGATGATCCGAGAGTAGTTTCCTAATCTTTTCCGTCGAATATTGCAACTTCTCACGTTTTGCTCTAGTATCTAACAGTGTATGATAAAAATTCTGTGGATCATTCTGACAATCATGCGTAATTAGTTCTTCCAATTTCTGACTATATGAAGTATAGTCGTGTACGAATTCCTGGCGCGCTTCAATAATATTTGAATGAATAGTAGTCAAATTAGCATTCGGCTTACTAATATTAATCAATCTCAGATCCATTGGCGTAATAAAATCCGAAAGTGCCTTTTCATAGGCTGCTCCCAAATATGCTCGTGTTCTAGCATCCGTACGCTGAAGCGCTCGCAAAGATTGCTTAATAGACGCACAGTTCTGTGATATCGCACCAGCTTGATTCTGGTCTAAAATTGCATCATCTGCAAAAACAGAAGTAGTAGAAACTGATACTAACCCTAAACTTAGTCCACTAAAAACCACTATTCTACCTAAAAAAGATATAGAGTTTTTGAACTTCATATATACATTATACACCATGATAATTTTTATGTTTTGGATTTTTAGCAAGTTATGCTAAACTAAGCGTAGTTTGATGAAAAGTATTATGTCGCTAACAACTTCGATTCAAAAGTAGATTTATAAGGAGGGTGAAAAATGCTTAAATTAGGAGAAGATCCCATTACCAATGCTAGGGAGCAACTGAACTGGGGACAAATATTAGTCCTATCATTTCAGCATGTCTTTGCTTTTTTTGGCGCAACGGTGCTCGTTCCAATACTAACCGGCCTACCTGTGCAAACAGCATTATTCTTTGCTGGTGCAGGAACTATCCTTTTCCACATTCTGACTAAATTCAAAGTGCCAGCTTTTCTTGGCTCGTCTTTTGCGTTTCTTGGCGGTTATGCGGCAATTGCCGAAAACCCTGCCTATGCCGAAATGAACGACATTGAAAGATTGGCTTATGCGAATGGCGGAGTGGTAATTGCCGGCTTAATGTATTTAGTGCTTGCACTCATTATCAAGAAAATTGGTATCGAACGTGTTCTCAAGTTCCTACCGCCAATTGTCACTAGTCCAATTATCATTTGCATTGGACTAACTCTTGCACCATCAGCAATCACTAATGCTAGCACGAATTGGCCACTTGCACTCATAGCAATGGCAACCATGATAATTTGTGCTATACCGCAAATCTTGGAGGGCTTAAGAAAGCAGAAATATCTAGATGCATTTCTATCAATGGCCCAAATTACTCCAATCTTGATGGGCGTACTTGTGGCATACATAGCCGCACTCATCATGAATGCATGCGGAATCATGTCTATCGATTTTGTTCCTATCAGTGAAGCAAAAATCATTGGCTTGCCGCCCATTCACTTAGCAAAATTTGGACTTTCAGCCATCATCACAATGGTCCCGATAGCTCTTTCTACCCAGATGGAGCATATTGGCGACATTTCGGCGCTAAGTGACACCACCGGCGAAGACTACATTAAAGACCCTGGTCTGCATCGTACTTTGCTTGGAGATGGTCTAGCTACCGTTCTTTCGGCATTTCTATTCGGACCGCCCAATACAACCTACGGAGAAAACACTGGCGTACTTGCACTTACCAAAGTATACGATCCATTCTTAATCAGGATGGCAGCAATAATCGCTATGATACTTGGGTGCTTGCCGAAAGTGTCAGCAGTCATCAATACCATGCCTACTGCCATCATCGGTGGCGTATCGTTCATTCTCTACGGAATGATATCAGGAATAGGAATGAAAAATCTGCAAAATGTGGGAAGCTCAGAAGAAAATTCTCTTAATAGTCAACGTAACCTAATAATCTTTAGTATTATTCTGGTTTGCGGACTTGGCTTCAAAGATGGCATTACCTTCACCGCCAGCAATACAGAAATCACCATTACTGGCCTGGCTATTGCTTCGGTCGTAGGTATTTTGCTTAACGCTATCATTCCTGGAAACAATTTCAACTACAAAGATGGTGCTAAGTTTAAAAGTGATAACTACACTATCACTTCAAACTTCGACACAAAATCCGTTTAACATTTTCATCAAACTTTTGGGCCGCACCTGCGGCCCTATTTTATTTTGCAATTTTTTTACTAGCTCGTAACCTAATAATATTCATAAATACCACCATCATAGATACTAGCACGAACCAATAGAAGCTGATGCTACGATTTAATAGCACTGCGCCACCTAAGAAATCTTCTCCAAAAATCACACCATAGATACTCAAAAACACCGCTTCGCTTGCGCCAACTGCGCCCGGAAGTGGTAATCCAGATGTCGCCATAAAAAGTACTGCTTGCAAAAAGAATATTTCAAAAATACTAGTACCTTTTAATCCTAATGCTTTATAGACAAAAAACGGTATCAAGAAATAAATTATCATCTGTAATACCGAGCGTAAGATACATAGAGCAAATTGTTTTTTATGCGTCTTAATGAACTTTGCGCTATTTGAATATTGTTCAAGTGAATTATTAATTGATTCTCTTTTTTGTTCTATCTTTTTATAACCGAAGAACTTAATTACAGACAAACCAAATTCCACTATTTTTTTAGTAAGACGTTTAGAAAACACTCCAATTAGCAGAATAGCTAGCGCTACGCCATTAATAATTAGTCCTATTATTCCCAGACTTATCACGCTTGATTCCAGTTTCCCAATGTTAATAAGTAGCCCAAAAATTCCCAATGCGAGCACCGCCACTTGCACTCCACAAATCTGTATCAAAAGCGCCATTGTTGCATGTGCACCAGAAATCTTCTCCTTCGTCATATAATATATTTCGAGCGGCTGCCCACCGCTGGCGCCAGGCGTAACAGAACAAAAGAAAAATCCAATAAAGGTAAATTTCAACGCTTGGAAAAATGAAAGTTTTTCGCCAAAAGCTCTCAAAAGGCTATAAATATTCCACGCTTCCATAGAAAAATATAGTAACATCAAGAAAATACCCGTAATGACATAGCCAAACTTAGCATTATTAAAAACTGCTATCGCTTCGCCTATATCTTGGTCTTTGAACACAAAAAAGAAAGTAAGACCAATTAGAAGCGTAAAAATCAAAACGTTAAAAAACAGCTGCTTAAATGTCTTCTGTATCTGTTTTTGTTTTGCTACGCTAGGCTCCATTACCTTATTATAGCATAAAAAATAGCCTTTCTGGGCCAATTACTGGTCGGGGCGACAGGACTCGAACCTGCGACCTCACGGTCCCAAACCGCGTGCGCTACCAACTGTGCTACGCCCCGTTTCCTCTATCATTATAGCATGTCCAGCCTCGAGTTTCAAGAGTGGAAAACTATTTCTTCTCTAGTTCAAACGCCACTAAGCGATCATCCGCAATAGTCGTAACAATGCGATAATTATCAGAAAGAATCTCGTGTTCAAGTTTAGACTCTTTACTAGCATCATTCAAATCTGTCACATACCAAATCTTCTGGTGTTCATCGACGAACGCATTTATATCATCTATCAAATTATATCTGAATTCTCTGATTGGGAAAATCGATCCATACTGATAGTTAATCCATTCATCAACACCATATACTGGATGTTTATCCTTAGAATAGAACACTGCATCATAATAATTCCATTCGTTATTCATGAGAATTGGCTCATTCTCTTCCGAAATCGCTTGCACTGCCAAAATTGTTTCTTTTACAAATCCCTCTGGGACTCGATTAGTGACATTAACAATACCAGTAACTACGCAACCTATTACCCCAACAGCTAAAGCCACCAACGCTATTTTATGTTTATTATCTTTTCTGTGCTGTTTCATTGAACTAATAGCATAAAAAACTGCAAGACCAATCACCGTCCAAATCAACATCGCACTATACAAAATATACCTATCTATGAACATTGATGTAAGAGGCGGCAAGCTTAAAATAATCAAAATACTTGGCGGCACTGCAACAAGGGCAATCAAAAACCAAAAACCATATTTTCCGTCTTTTTTCTGTTCTTTATAAAATTTCAAGACAAAGTAAATCGTCGGAATAATTGCAGCCAAAGCTATTAGTACTAACCAACCAGTCGCATATCCCGCTTCAGAATACATTAACGACTGTGACAAATAGTCAACCGGAGTTACTAAACTTATGGAAGGAATCCAAAAGCCACTCTGCACCTCAACCACCTGCTTGAACAATGAAGGCATCCACGGAATAAACAATACGACCCCGAGAATATACGCCATTAGCATCTTCTTGTCGAAAATCTTTCCACGCTTCGTAAACTTATAGTACACAATATGCGCTATCCAAGCGATTGCCGTAAAATAATGTGTCCACATTCCAAGTGATATTAAAATTCCATAAAGGATGTAATACTTAGTCTTTTTAGTTGATAATGCCAAATCTAAAACATAAGTAGCTGCGACTACAATAAATGCTACTAACGTGTACATCCGCATTTCTTGACCATAGCGTATCAGCATTGGCGAGAACGCTGTTATAATAGTCGCTATACTTGCCATTTTTATTCCAAACCAACGTTTCAACAAATGGAACAAGAAAATCAGAGTCATCGCTCCAAAAAACACCGACATAAACCGCATAGAAAAATCTGTATATCCAAAGATGTTAGACCAAATTTTTAACAAAAAATAGAAAAACGGAGGGTGTACATCCATACTCGTCATGTTCCAAATTTCCCCAAAATTCCCTCGCACTAAATACGCAGAATATGATTCGTCAAACCAAATCGTACTATTCAAATTCAGCATACAAAAAATCATAAAAACTATACAAGAAATTAACGGAATCACAACACTTAAAATCATAGTTTTTCTAGTACTACCGTTATTTAATTTTTTCAGAGTTTTTACCATATAGATATTTTACCAGTTTTTTGGTAAAATGGGAATATCGCGTCAGGGTGTGGCGCAGTTGGTAGCGCGCAGCGTTCGGGACGCTGAGGTCGTGAGTTCAAGTCTCATCACCCTGACCATTTTTAATGCTAGTCAGAAATATCCGCATCTATAATAATATGAAAATCATACTTCGGATATTTCAACTTTAATTCAGAAATAACTTCTTTAGTTATCGCTTCTGGATTTTCCGCTTCAAAATTTATTACAAGGTCAAAATAGACATTATTGTCATTATCTACATAAAAACCATGGACTTGTTTAATCTCTTTACGTTTCTTCACAATTTTTTCTACGTCCGTTTTTATCTCACCATATTTTCCAGAAATATTAGCCGCATAAACCCCCACTGTCGTTACAATTCCATACTTGTTAAAAATATCATACGATATTTGACGTGATAGTCTATGTATTTCTCTCGCAGTAGTCTTATCGGGAATTTGAATGTGAAGTGTCGCAATGGCCTTGTTTGGACCGTAATCATGAATCGTCAAATCATAGACACCTTCAACTTCTGGATAAGACATTGCGAGTTTTCTAATCTTAGAGGTCAAATTTTTATCGGCACGCGTACCAATCATCAAATTAATTGGCTCTATTAACATATCAATCGCAGCTTTTATGATAAATGCCGCCAGTATTACACCTAAATATCCCTCAAGATGTATTCCCCATATAAAACTTATCACCGCCGCAACAAGCGTAGAAAATGACAAAATTGAGTCCATGAACGCATCTTGTCCAGACGCAACAAGTGCGCCAGAATTATACTTTTTTCCAACCGATTTTACATATCGTCCGAAGAAAAACTTTACTAACACTGCTACTGCAATGATTACAAGCGAAACGAAAGAATAATCTACCTCTCCAGGATTTATAATTTTATCTATAGATTCTGTAACAGCAGCTACGCCAGCATAAAGCACTAATCCCGCTACAACTATCGAACTAAAATATTCTATCCTACCATAACCATAAGGATGCTTCTTGTCTGGAGCCTTATTCGCAAGTTTTGTACCAAGAATAGTTACAATTGAAGAAATTGCATCAGTTAAGTTGTTCAATGCGTCCAAAATAATCGCGATCGAATTCGACAGAAAACCAATCGTCGCTTTGAATGCTACAAGAGTAACATTCATGACGATTCCAAGAACACTAGTTTTAATAATTTTCTTTTGACGTTCCATCTATGTCTATATTATATATGATATATTTTTATTTCATCGTTTTTATGCGAAAATTCAAAAAAATCAGCTGAATCTTGAATACCATTCGCAATTTTCCAAATGCATCTACTAATAAAGCTATGTGTAATTAGCAGAATTACCGCCCGTTCACCATAATTAGCCTTAAGTTCGCTCAGAAAATCTTGCACTCGTTCTATCCCAGCTGCAAAGGTTTCCGCACCTTCTTTAGTCCTTTTTTCCGTCAAAGAATTCCATAGTGGCATTTGCCAAAGTTCATCTATTGTATATCCCTTCAGCGTACCCAAATCACGTTCAGAAATTCGTTCATCAACCACATAATCATATTCCGGGACAATTATCTCCGCTGTTTGTAAAGTTCGCCTCATCGGCGAAACAAAAACCGCATCAAATTTAGTATCAGCAATTTTCTGGTTTAATATTTCTGCCTGCATTATCCCTTTTTCGGTTAGACCTTCTTCTGAACGTCCAGAAACTACTCCTGACACATTTGATGCCGTTTCTCCATGTCGAACAACGTACAGTTTCATACTTAATTGAGTTTTACCTGAAATTTTTTAATCAAAGAGCCTGCATATCTTTCCAGGAATGAAATCAGTGGGAAAGACAAAAGCCCAATACCGATTGACACCGCAGCAATACCTATCGGAATATCAGTCCTAAGATAGAAAAACCATGGTAAGAAGATAAAGCAAGCAATAAGCCCCGCAAGACATCCTGCCCAAACAATTGTTCTATATGCGTCCAACGGCCAACAAACCCGAAATAGATAAACTATTCCTACCGTAGCAAATACTAGCGTACACGCAGTCGGAATGATTTCATCATTAACATTAAATATGTTCAGCACTAAATCTGTCAGTAATATTAATATCACATTCGCAAGACCGCCCGGAATTGCTTTTTTCATAATGTTGTCAATAAACCTGCCGTGTATCAAATCTTCATTTGGCATCTGTGAGAGTAAGAATGATGGCACACCAATTACCCACATTGTCACGAAAGAAACCTGTGCTGGAAGAAGCGGGTACTTAAATCCGATGATAATTGATAGTGCTGCAGCAATCGCACTAAAGATATTTTTCACGATAAATAGGCTTCCCGAGCGCTCTAAATTATTTACCACTCTTCGGCCTTCGCGCACAACACTCGGCATGTGCGAAAAATCTGAATCAAGTAATACTAGCTGTGCCGCTTGTATCGCTGCATCCGCACCAGAAGACATTGCTACACTGCAATCTGCATCTTTGAGCGCTAGTACATCATTCACGCCATCTCCAGTCATGGCTACTACGTGCTTTTGCGCTTGCAAAGCTTGGACGATTTTACGTTTTTGTTCTGGAAGTACCCTACCAAAAACTGTATATTTTTTCACTGCATTCGCATAATCTTTATCTTCTTTCAGCTCACTAGCATCAATGTAATTCTCTGCATGAGAAATGCTAGCAGCCTTTGCCACTTCCGACACCGTTACTGGATTATCCCCAGAAATAACAATTATTCTTACGCCTTGTTCTTCAAAATACCTAAAAGTGTCCGGCGCTGTTTCGCGTACAGGATTTTCTAGCACGATAAATGCAAGTGGCTCAAATTTAGCTTTCAATTCTTTGCCCGTAAGTTTACCACTGTATTCCCCAAATACTAGCACCCTATATCCAGAGCTAGAATAGCTCTTTACCTTTTCCTCTATTTCACCATAATTATCTTTCATTACAAATTCTGGCGCACCAAGCACATAATTTTTCTTATTAATCTCTGCCGCACTGTATTTATATTTTGAAGAAAAATCTATAAATTTAGACGCTTTCTTTTTTGGCTTATTCAGAAACTTCTGTATAGCAGTTGCCGTAGCATTTGATGTAATCGTTGAGTGTGCAAAAATTGCCAATATGTCTGTAATTTCTGCAGACACTTTTCCCTGATTCGTAGATACAATCTCTTTCACGTTCATTTCTGGGCTAGTGATTGTTCCTGTCTTATCCACACAGAAAACATCAACATGTGCCAAAGTTTCTACCGATTTCATCTCATGTACTAAAACTTCTTGTCTTGCCATCTTAATAGCAGAAATCGCAAGCGACACACTTGCAAGCAAGAATAAACCTTCTGGGATCATTCCCACTACTGCAGCCGCCATTCCTTGCACAGATGCTTGTACTGAAGTCCCATTTAAGAAAAACTGTCTAGAAAATAACAATACACCGATTGGAATTACGGCAATCCCCGCCATCTTCACAATTTTATTGAGCGACCTAATAATTTCCGACTGCTCTCCAGTCTTAATCGCCTTAGCTTGCAGTGTAAGCTGTGCCGCATAAGAATCAGCTCCGACCTTAGTAATTTGAGCAACGCATTCACCAGACACCACAAACGAGCCAGATTTAAGTTCGCTACCCGAAACCTTTTCTACTTCATCAGGCTCGCCAGTTAGTAATGACTCATTAACATAAGCTGTTCCACTAAGCACCGTTGCATCTGCAGAAATCTGGTCTCCCGACTTAAAAATCGCAACATCATCTAGCACTAACTCAGTAGTAGGAATCGACTGTTTCTCAGAATCACGAATCACAGTCACTCGCTGTGCATTCAAAACTGTTAATTTTTCTAACGTTGCCTTAGCCCTAAACTCCTGAATAATTCCAATCAGTGAATTTATCACGATGACCGGCAAGAAAGTTATATCTCTAAACGAGCCCACCGCAATCAAGATAATCGCCAAAACTACGAATATCGCATTAAAATATGTAAATGTATTGGTTTTTATTATCTGCCACGTAGTCTTAAAAGATGCCTCTACAGGCGCATTACTTTGCCCTGCACGCACACGCTCAGAAACTTCTTGGCTAGACAGCCCACGATATTCATTCATGCACTATATTATAACATATAAGTGCTACTTTTAAAATCTTCTGCCTGCGTTACTTGGTGCCATACCATTAGCACCAGTACCAGTACCGCCAGGCATCATACCGCCCATTCCATTCCCCTGTCCTGTAATGTTTTCAGAAATCGTTACAGACTGAACTTGATTGCCAGCAATGGTCAGCTGATAAGTATCTCCGACTTTCAGTTTGTCAGAAGAAATCAACACAGACTGGAACTTCTTAGCAGGCTCATAAGCAACCCCACCGAATATTATATTACCGCTATAGCTCTGACTTAGAGTTATCAGTACTGATGGTTGCGTTGCAGAAGTAGCATTCTGTGCCATTCCGACAGAGCCAACTGCCACTAATGTCCCGCCAGTAATGCTAATCTCCCCATCACAGTCAATAGCTCCATTACCATCATTCACTGGACCATCAACATAAACTTCCCCGCCAGAAATAGTGATTGCTCCATTAGAATCTAGACCATCGCCACCAGAGTTAACATATACTTTTCCGCCAGAAATGGCCAACTTACCATCTCCAGTGACACCCACTCGATTAGTCCCATCTGAATTCTGCGCATTAATGCCATCATCAGATGCCGTAACGGAAATATCCCCACCAGCAATCTCGACAATATTAGCTTCTATCCCCTCATGCGACTTTTCTATAACGATTTTTCCACCAATAGTCTTAAACGTCCCATCAGCATGAATTGCATCATCTTCAGTATTCAAAATATATGTACCATCAATAATCGTAATATTTCCATTAGAATGTAGACTATCATCTTTTGCAGTAATATTATAGCTGCCACTATTTAACGCCAAGCCACTATCCGCTTTAATTCCCTTGCCATTAGACTCAATCTTTACCGAGCCCGAGCCAGTAAATTCTATTGTCGCATCACCAGACACCGCCGCGGCTGGATCTTGAGTATCCGTATCAGTAGAAATTAGCGTATTGCTTCCCACAAGTTCAATTACTACTTTACCAGAAGTTCCCTTAGATTTAATTGCTGCACCAGTCTTATTCGTAATACTTACATTATTCAGGATAATTTTCACGTCTTCCGTCGTATCAATTTCAATTTTTCCGTTTGCAGTACTACCCGTAAAAGTATAAGTTCCGCCTGCTTTAATTTTATTTTCACCATCTTTTAACGCAATACTGCCAGATGTACCACTGTCTATTACCGTAGATTGTTTTTGATGAGTAGCAAGATAAATTCCACCTGCGGCTAGACCGCCTACTAAGACCACTGCTCCTACAATGATTGCTATATTACGGCCCATATTATTCTTTTTACTATCTTTATTAGAATTATCAACTATAGAGTTTCTATCAGTGTTTTCCATAATTCCTCCTTATAATTCCTCGTCAGCAATTGGATGCGATAAGGACACTTTAAGATTACCATTTTTCACACGTAATTTATCAATGAATTCTTTCTCATTAACATTCCGTTTCAAATTGATACGATACGTAAGTTCAAACAAGCTACCCATATTAGTCGTTTTAGATTTTTCTAGATAGTGCGCATTCGTATAGTTACCAAACACGTCATCAAATATTTCTGTATAATCTAAATCTTCTGGTACTAGGATAATTAATTTCTTCTCATCAGTCTTTCCTTCGCCAAACCTAATAAGTTTAAGAAAGAGAATCAGCGCCGACACAATCACTGTGAACATTGCCGCAAAAGCAACGTATCCGGTACCGACCGCAAGGCCTATTGCCATCGCAAAGAATACCGAAAGAATACTCTTAGAGTTACCAGGAATAGAACGAAATCTAACTAACGAGAATACCCCTACCGTTGCAACGCCAGCACCAAGATTTCCATTCACTAGCATAATCGCCATTGCCACTAGCACTGGTAAAATTGCTAATGTAATCACAAAATTTGATGATGTACGACTGGTCTTTTGATGCGTAAAGGCCACAATTAGCCCTAGCACGAATGCCACTCCAATGCAAATTAAGAAATGCACCGGTGTAAGTTCTGTTCCCAAAATACTATTAAACATAACTATTTCTCCTTTACTTTATTATATATTACTTTTTCCGTAACTCGACCATATTTAGAAAATGAGGCCGGATATATTTTTAACTTCGACAACGCACGAACAAACCAAAATGGATATTTATCAAGAGCTTTTACTTCCATTACTATTTCTCCTTTCTCAAAAAACTTCTCTCCATAGTCTCCTAATTCCAGTCTTAAATCTTCATTGCGACTTCTCACGTTTCTATCGAATGTTAATCTGAATGTAGGGTTGTCTTTGTCGCAATACGATGTTCTGTCGTAAGCCAAAAACATTTTTGGCCTCAATCTATACCGGCTAAAACATTCATCCAACTCTTGTTTAATATTCGCATTTTCAGTTTCGAGTTTTCCAGTTTTTTCGTACAAATAAAAATCTTTGAGTTTCACTGGAATTCGACGTTTACTACCAACTCCATCAAACTTCTTTTTAATTTCCAAAAAAACTACATCGTCTAAAGTCGGAATTCCATAGCTCCTCAAGCGAATCTTTTCCTTGTACAAAGGCTTTTCCAAAGAATGAATCGCTAAATAACGATTATCATCATCATAATAAACACTACAATTAGTACCCTTAAAGTACTTATCTTTTTTTAGATACGGTCCAATTAACTCCATTAGCTGCTGGAATTCTTTTTCCGAAATAATATATTTCGTCTCCGTCCTTCTAAAAACTTGTTGTAATTTAGTCATAATTACATTATACTAAAAAAGCTTAAAGAAAGCTTAAAAGGCGTATTTACTCGTCTTCTTCGACTACTGCAATATGCGCATCAGTCAGCTGATCTTCATCAACCACAGATGGTGAGCCCATCATGAGGTCAATACCCGAGCCATTCTTAGGAAAGGCAATAATATCTCGAATATTTTTCGCATCCATCAGTTCCATGAATATACGATCAATACCAAAAGCACAACCAGCGTGTGGTGGTGCACCAAATTTGAAAGCCGATAACATTCCACCAAAGCGCTCTTCGACATATTTCTCGTCATAGCCAAGCAGTCCAAACGCTTTATACATTATTTCTGGGCTATAATTCCTTACTGCACCAGAACAAATTTCTAGACCATTCATTACCATATCGTACTGGTCCGCTACAATCGCAAGTTTTTCGGCATCGGTTTTAGCTTCTTCCAAAGCCTTCAACCCACCTTTTGGCATAGAAAATGGGTTATGTCCGAAATCTAACTTTTCCTCTCCATCATTCCATTCATAGAACGGAAAATCCGTAATCCAACATAGTGCAACGATTTTATTATCGGTTAATCCAAAATGCTCCGCAAAAGCAATACGAAGCTGTCCCAAAATTTTATTGACTTTTTCTTTCTCATCAGCACCGAAAAATACCGCATCTCCATCTTCTGCACCAGTTAGTTCTTTAATTTTTGCTAGTTCTTCCTCTTTCAAAAACTTTGCAATCGGAGATTTTTCTGCACCGTTTTCATAAATAATATATGCTAGTCCACCAGCGCCAAGCTTCTTAGCCTGCTCCGTAAAGCCATCAATTTGTGAACGAGAGAGCGAGGCTCCATTTTTCACACAAAGAGCCTTCACACATGGCGACTGGAATACTTTAAAATCAGTTCCAGAGAGTGCTTCAGTTAAATCTACCATTTCCATCCCATAGCGCAAATCTGGTTTGTCCACACCATACACATCCATAGCAACCTGATACGGGATGCGCGGAACAGTCCCATCTTTTGGAATGAACGATTTTGCATACGTCGAACGAATTTCTAATTTCTTTCCCGCAAATTTAGTGACTAGTGACTTAATCAGAGGCTCTACTGTGCACCTTACATCTTCGCCATCATCCACAAAAGCCATTTCGCAGTCTAACTGATAAAAATCTCCATATAGACGGTCTGCTCTCGGGTCCTCATCTCGAAAACATGGCGCAATCTGGAAATAACGTGGCACACCACCGACCATCAAAAGCTGTTTGAACTGCTGTGGGGCTTGTGGCAATGCATAAAACTTGCCCTGATGCAACCTAGATGGTACCAGAAAATCGCGTGCACCTTCTGGCGAAGAGTTAGCAAGAATCGGCGTAGTCACCTCGATAAAATCGTGCTCGACCATGTATTTTCTAAGTACCTGATAATACTCTGAGCGCCTATACATCAGATGTTGCATAGACGGTCGACGAAGGTCTAGATAGCGATATTTAAGGCGCAAATCTTCTCCAGTTTCTGGACCATCATCATGAGTATTGACCGGCAACGGCTCTGAACGATTCAAAAGTTCCAAAGTTTCTACTACTAATTCTATCTCACCAGTAGGTATATTCGGATTCTTTAGTTCAGGAGCACGCTCACGCATCACGCCAGTAGCAGTAATTACGAATTCATCACGGAGAGTCTCTGCGAGTTCAAAAGCATCTTTAGTATCTGGAGTTACTACAAGCTGGATAATCCCAGAATGGTCACGAAGATCAATGAAAATCAACCCACCATGATCGCGCCTGCTATTAACCCATCCCGATACTGTAACCTTTTTTCCTAAATAATTTTCTAGCTCTTGTGATAACATTCTCATAATCTGTTATTATACTACAAAAATAGCCGAAACACAACTTTACCTAATGTCCCAAAATGCAAATTTCATGCACTATTCATAAAAATGCTTATGCTTGCAATAAAAATTATCCTTTGCTATCATAAAAAAGTCGTCCTTGAAGAAAAACAGCAAACCTGGTGGGTTGGTCGTGTGGACGATATAAATTAAAAAGGAGTACGAACTTAAAGAATATGCGTATCGGACTCAAGCGAGATTACTCTCGCAGAAAGTCGCAGATTCCTCCTGCCCCATGGCAAGAGTTCATAGAAACGAAAATTGACTAGCCGGAGGTGGCAAGCATAAAACTTGCCGTGCTAAAGAATCCAAGTTTCTATGGTAAAACGCGCAAAACCTCTGACAGGTGCCAGAGGTTTTTTGATGTTATGATTTACCATTTAATTAGTTATTTTATTTAGTTTCGCATCAATTTTCTCGCGGAAGATATTCAAGAATTCTTCTTCGTTCTTCGCATTAGAAAAGTCAATTCTCTCACCGTCAATAAAGAATGCTGGAGTACCAGGAATGTCTAAATTTTTCGAAATACCCGCATCAAAGTTAATTTTCTTCTTCACTGCTTCGCTCTTCATATCCTGCACGAACTTAGTTTCATCTCCCTCACCATTCGTTGCAGAACGGAAAAGTTCCACGAACACGTCTGTTCTAGCGTCGCCAGAAGCATTAGCCCAAACCGACTGATTCGTGAAGAGTTTATTAGCATATTCTTTCCAGTAGCCTTGTAAACCAGCAGCCTCAGCCGCACTTGCTGCTGCTGTCCCATTCTGATGATAAGACAGCAAGAAATCACGATAAACTACGCCGAGTTTATCACCATATTCATCTACTAGTTTATTGATTCTTGGGTTAGCTACAGCACAAGCCGAGCATTGATAATCAGCATACTCAAAAATCAATACCGGCGCATCTGGATTACCTTTTACGTGGTCGCCTATATTACCATTTTCCTCGCTAGCAGCGATAACCGTATTCACATTATACTGGCTAAAATCTGGCTCGCTCGCCTTCTTAGATACTGCCGCCCAAATTATACCGCCAATCATCGCGACACCTATTACGGCAACTATAATTGCAGCCGCAAGGTTAGACATTCCCTTTCTCACTATTCCTCCTTATAACTTCCAAAAAAATGATTTATATGATATAATATACTATATATAATATCACAAAAATTGGTGTGACGCTATGAGTTTTATGAAATCTTTCGTAAGTTGGGTGGACCCCAAACTCGATCGTTTTCGCGATCCAGCAGAGCCAGAAGAAATTCCTCCTTATGTTCCAGAAACCTTGGAAGATTTCATCGGAGTTATCAAACGCACTCCAAAAAACATAATTACCGCCAAACAACGTGCCACAATCGCAAGTAGCATGAGCTTTTCCGAAAGAAAAGTATCAGAAATCATGATGCCGCGCTCAGAAATTACCTTCGTCTATGAACACGATTTTCTTGGCCCTTTAATGCTAGATAAGCTCTATCAATCCGGCTCATCACATTTTCCTGTCCTTTCTTCTGATGGTAAACAGGTCATCGGTGTGCTTCATACCGATTCCCTAAATAGCCTAGAAATTAAAAATACCGACCGCGCTACTAAATATCTAGATAAGAAAATCTACTACATTAGGAATGATTATACCCTTGAACAAGCCATGTCGGCATTTCTTCGCACTAACTGTTTCTTCTTCATCGTAATAGACCATTCTGGTCAAGTAGTTGGTTTACTCACCTACAAAATGCTTGTCGGTTTCTTACTTGGGTATATTCCCCATGATGATTTTCTAGAAGATAGTTCTATTGCCGCCGTCATGAAACGTACTGACTAAAACGCTATTGTTGAAAGCTACCGTCATATCTGGTATAATATAACCAAGTTTTAAATATAGGAGTAACATGTCAGGACACAGTAAATGGGAAACTACCAAGCGCCAAAAGGCGGTAGTAGATGCCAAACGCGGCGCACTTTTTACTAAAATAGGAAACCAAATCGCAATCGCAGCTCGAGCCGGTACAGATCCGAATATGAATCCAAGTCTTGCTATGGTCTTAGAAAAAGCTAGACATGCTAACATGCCAAAAGCAAACATTGAACGTGCTATTGCTCGAGCCGCTGACAAATCTTCAGCCGCACTTATCGAAGAAACTTACGAAGCCTACGGTCCAGGCGGAATCGGCATCATCATCGAAGTCGCTACCGATAATAAAAATCGCACCATGCCAGAGGTTAAGAACGCTCTTAACAAAGCTGGTGGTAGAATGGCCGATCCAGGTAGTGTGATGTTTCAGTTCGAAAGAAAAGGAGTTATCTTTATCACCGATAAAGGTGATGATCCTATGATGATAGCCCTAGATGCTGGTGCAGAAGATGTCTCAGAAGAAGATGACGGAACGGAAATCACCACCGCCCCTTCAGATCTAGCTAAAGTGCGTCAAGCTCTAGTTGATGCCGGCCTCAATGTTACTTCCGCCGAACTAAAATATGTCGCTAATAACAAAATTGAACTCGATGGAGACGATCTAGAAAAAGCAGAAAACTTACTTGATGCAGTTGATGACTTAGATGACGTTACCGCCGTACATACAAATTTAGCGTAGCATCAAGTCTAAATATAATTTTAAAACTAAAAATACCACGCTTAAAAAACGTGGTATTTTACTTTTAGCTCCTAACGTCGATGCGACTTTTTCTTCGTATCTTTATTTCTGATAATTAGATATACTATTAAGCTCATTGCGAAAATTCCTAACGCAACGAATACGACGATTATACTCGGAGTAACCGTTTCCTCAGAAATAGAAATCGCACCAAGCGAAGATGCATTCACTATCGTAGTGGTTGGCGCTTTAGACGAAACCCCTAAAGGTTTAGCATAAGACGAATCTCCATTTTCGGTGTTGCTAGGGTTAGTCTCGGTATTAGTATCAGATGCAGTCTCTACAGGTGTCTTCTGATACTCTACTGAAGAATTACTTACAGACACTGCAGCATCTCCCGACGCATCTTCTGTCACGAAAGCTACCTTGTCATTCACAGTTCCATCTTCAGCCGGAGAGACACTATACCTAAAGTAAATCGTATCCGTATTCGTACCTTCCTCTCCTATATATAATGCCGAATCTAATTTGTATCCATCTTCCTTATTGCTCGGCGCAGATATCTTAACTGGAGACCACGAATCCTTGTCCTCTGGGTTATAGGTATATTCCAAAGTATTTTCTGCAAGTGGGACAAAACCTCCCCGCGTACCCTCCTCCTCTACATAAGAAGATAGGTGGGTAAGGCTTACTACGTTATTGTCAGAGTTTTTGATAGATGCAGTATATTCTACATAGCTATCGTTAATTTGCGTTTCCGTAGTAGCTTGAACTGACTCTGCAGTATCATAAGTATCCCAAGCCTTAGGCACGCCGTCTTTGTTCGCTAGCACCTTACCTTCTACGATAGAAGCGATACTAGTTACAGAAATAGCAGAAAAACTTGCCACGCCCAAGAATGCTACTAACGCGATAATCGAAGCGATAGTCATCGCTTTATGATTCTTTAATGCATTAGTTTTGCTCATACTTATATTCTAGAGTAAACCTTCTTGAGTGTCAAGAAAAGAGTTGTGCTTATTTTGCATATTCAATCGCACGAGTTTCGCGAATGACGTTGACTTTGATGACGCCAGGATAGCTCATTGTTGCTTCAATTTTATCAGCAATATCACGAGCAAGTTTCAGCGCGGTAAGATCATCAATCTGCTTCGGCTCTACGATAACGCGTATCTCTCTGCCCGCAGAAATCGCATAGGCCTTATCGATTCCAGGAAAACTGGTCGCAATGTTTTCAAGATCACGCATACGTTCTGCAAAATTCTCTGCAGATATATTACGAGCACCTGGACGTGCCGCAGAAATCGCATCACAAATCTTAATAATCACCGCTTCTGGAGTAGTCGGCTCTATGTCATCATGATGTGCCGCAATAGCATGGACTATCTCGTCAGACATGCCATATTTCTTAGCCAGTTCCGCACCGATATCTGCGTGTTTTCCTTCAATTTTGTGAGTGACAGCCTTACCCATATCGTGCATCAAAGCGGCCGTCTTCGCTACACGCTTGTCCGCACCAATTTCTTCTGCAATCATGCCAGCAATATGTGCCATTTCAATAGAATGGAGCAATACGTTTTGTCCATAAGACGTACGGAATTTAAGCTCACCGATTAGATGTACCAGCTCACGCGGAATTCCTACTAACCCCACTTCGCGCACCGCATCTTCGCCAGCCCGTACAACTTCTTTTTCGATTTCCTTTTCTGCCTTAGCTACTGCTTCTTCGATTGATGAAGGATTAATACGTCCATCTTTCATCAACCTCTCCAAAGCATACCTTGCCACCTGACGGCGAATCGGATCAAAGCTAGAAAGTACCACCATACCCGGTGTGTCATCAACCATGATATCCACGCCAGTAGCTCGCTGCAAAGCTTGGATATTTCTACCCTCTTTACCGATAATGCGCCCCTTCATCTCATCATCTGGAAGTTTCAAAGCCGTAATAGTGCGATCCGCTGTTACTTCTGACGACATTCTCTCCATCGCTGTTAGCAAAATAGACTGCGCAGTTTCATCAACATCATGTTTAATTTCTTTCTGCTCTTTTGCCACAAGTTCCATCAAATCTTGCTTGATATCATTTTCTGTCATTTTCATCAGCTTCTCTTTAGCATCAGCTTTGGATAAACCAGCAATCTTTTCTAGTTTCTCATGTTGCTTAGTGCGAATGTCTCGAATCTCACCTTTCAGTGCTTCAATTTCCTTCTCTTGCTTAATCAGATTTTCGGTCTTCTTTTCTATCTGGTCAAGTTTACTATCTAGGGCAGTTTCTCGTTCTGCCAGACGGTTTTCTGTACGTTTCCATTCTTTTCTGCGCTCATTTTCTTCCACCTTAGACTTCTCGTCAATCTCGCTAGCCTCTTTCCTAGCTTCCATTACGATATCTTGAGCTTCGCGCTTTGCCTTTCTTACGAGATCGTCAGCCTTATTCTTACCACCTTTCTCGTTCTTTTTATTGTATGCAAAAACACCACCAGCTCCGGCTCCAATGCCGATAATAGCGGCAACTATTGCTATGGCTATCTCCATAAATACCTTTCTAATTTTGTTGATATTTTCCTGATATCAACGGGTTAACAAATAATATAAATTAAATAATTTTCCACTTACATTATAGCATATTTTATTAATTTTTGATACAAAAAGTGGTAGCACTTTAGCTAAATACTACCACTTTAGTTTCGGCTAATTATTGATAGTGTGAGATATTACCACTCACCATATTTTTGATAATCTGGACCGCAGTATCTTCTAGGCCTTGCTCCGAAGCATCCGTCGAGAAGTGATTCGTTGGTGCTACATAAAAATAGTTGTAATCGCCATAGGTATAAATCTTCTGTCCGAAGCTCGCACCGGTATCCTTATCCGCATCTCCTTCGTAGGTCGCAACTCTCGTCACACAACCAAGCGTGGCAGTGTTTTGATCTATGTCAGCAAAAGCCGGGAAGTACTTAATACCAGTCTTATGTGCAGTGAAACAAATCTGTGGACGATATTTTTGGTCTACGGTATAAGATACATTCTCCAAATCATCTGGAATCTTGAAACTAATTCCCCATTCTGGGATATAGATGGTATCAGTAATCGCTGTATACGCTGGAACAGTATCCGGAGAGGTAATGGTCGCTCCCGTATCCGCTTCGACTTTAGCGATAATCGCATTAGCAACATTTAACTGAGACTGCGCTGCAACAAGTTTTCCAGATGTACTGATGTTAGAGACTAAGCTCCAGATACCTAATACTATCCCTACGAAAGCCAAAGCACCGAACACGATAGTCAAGGTCTTGAATAGTTTCTTCTCGTCCATCGGCTGCTTTGCTCCCGGCATTTGAGCCGTACCAGAAGTAATCATCGTTTGTCCTTGAATCCCTGGGTCCTTAATCCCATCAAAATGCGTAGGTGCCAGAATAGGCGATTCTAGCTGCACCCCAGTATTGTGAATCATCGGACCATTATTCGCATCCACGTTCCCAGTCGGCGCCTGCTGGAAATTCCCCTGATTATTACCCATCGCCGGTGGAAGCTGCGGGTCGATTTGGCTCATATTCGGCTGGCCTTGTGGCTGCCCACCGACGAACTGACTCGGTTGATTTTGATTAAGATTTTGATTACCACCCTGTTCTGGACGGCTGCTCGGCTGCGGAGCAAAAGGTTGCATATTATTGTCCATTAAAAAGTCCTTACGTTATAACTTAATTATATCATGAGATGTATAAAAATGGAAAGATTTTCCTACAGTCCAGCCGACACGCAGCGAACAGTAAACCCGTGGTACTTGTTGGTGCCGAACTGCGGATTGACGACCGTCATGCCGAAGCTCAGGTTGTAAGCGTAGGTAGCAGTACTATAAGCAGTAGAAGACCACCAGACGCCGCCGCCGTTATTCCGGAAGGCACCCGAGATGAAGTAGCCGGCGCGGGGAAGATTGAATGGGAAGGCTTCTAGTATCTGGTATTCGGAAGTGGTATCGTGATTAGCAGGGCTAATACCGTAAGCGTTCAGTAGTGAGCCCCAAGATTTCTGCGCTCCACCACTAGCAAAGTTATTATTAGTGTAGTTAGTCGGAAGTTTCCAACCAATTGGACAGATGGAGTACTGGGCATCACCGCTAGATGTTACCATATCTGACTTACCAGAGCCGGCCGTGGCTGCGCTCCAAGAGTAGTACCAGATATTATCATAGCTCGTGCCACTATTAACGTTATAAGCAGTATTGCCGTTCAGGGCATAAGTATTATCGTTATTAGTCAAGTTAGAGGCCTTGACTGGAGTCCAGATGCCATCAGAAGTGATATTGCCGTAAACTGCATCCGTCCTAGAAGTAGTTACCGCTTGGCCATTCTGAGAGACTTCTACTGGCTGCGCAGTTAAGCTAGAGCTCTTGTTCATGCCAGGAGTTGTGTAGTTTTTGTAGAGTGGAAGGTTGAGGTTTTCTGTCATCCAACAGTTACCATCAGCCATCTTCCTAATAGTGTATGATTGCGCATTGGAGCTACTTGGAGCGACTTTGTTCGTGATGCTTCCAGTGCCATCTTTACCTCGCCAGTCGTAAAGCACTCTGGTCGGAACGTAAGCAGAAGAGCCTGCATGGGAGCCGTTGGTGTCTTCTTCTTGTGCGGTGTTAGATGGAGTCGTAGCGGTGGAACAGACAGCCGTCGTCATCTCCTGCATATAAGTGATATTCCAGAAAGTAGGAGTAGGAGAAGCTACTGTAATGTCCGTAGTCCAGTCTTTGCCATAAGATGGTATTTCCACTTCCACTTCGTAATCGCCATCTGCAAACATTGCTGGAGTAGTACAAGCGATATTCACGTTTCCAGTATCAGAGTTAATATCAGTAATAGCACAAGCCTTAGAATTAGAACTATCAGTCTTGCTAGTGATAGTCACGTTAATATCAGAGCTAGTAAAAGCATAGTTAGTATGTAGGCTAGTTACAATAGTTAGGTCTTCTCCGCCATTCGGACTAATTACAGTAGGGTTAACTGCGATAGTGTCAAAGGAAGAGATAGAAGTATCAGACACTACAAAATAGTTTACTGTACCAGTATATTGACCGGAATCTACCAATAAGTTAGCCTTCGCACCGTAGTAAACTTCTAGATTATCTCCTTCGGTAGTAGTAGCAGAGCCAGAACGTTCTTGGACTTTAACAGCAGAAGAACGTAGTGGAGCGAAAGCGAACTTATTCGTACTAGCAGAAGTCTCGGAGTAAGCAGCATCAAAGTTATCCATAGTGCTTGGAACACCAGTCTGTCCAGCTGGAATCGCAAAGCCCCAAGTATTATTATCAAGTACTGCTGGAGCAGAGGCTGTTGCAGTAGTCGGCTTCAGCATTTGAGAAACAGTAGTATTACCATCTTTATATAGTGCATTACCAGGATGGGTGGTATCATAATCTGCTATTTGATCCATAGAAAAGTATAGTTGGTAACCATCTGGGTTATTAGTGATAGTAGTTACAGTATCATGTGCAATTGCCACATTACCAGAAGGTGTTGCTTCCATGTTAATTACTACGTTATCGGCAGACTTGACGGAGGTAGTGTAGTCTGAGCCAGTAAAATTAAAGTATAAAGTATCTGCATTGGTAATGTTTTGTGGCGCAAAAACGGAGGAAGCCACAAAAGCAGTAGTAAAAGCCATTAAAAATACCACGATAATGCTAACGGCCCACCTTTGATAACCGTTTATACTTAAACCGTGGTTGATTGTTTTTTCCCTATAGTTTGTTTTGTTTATCATTACACCTCCGTTAAGGCTAGCAAATCTTGTAACCCCTATTATTCCTCGGAAGTGCCTCTCTAAATCGCATGTGGTAATGATCTAAAAAGGCACTACGAGTGGAATACCTACGGGACTCCGCAATAAAAACATCACTTGATCCAACGCGGTGCTCGTAGCGCCTCTTTACGTTCGATCAAGCAGACTCCATACAATGTATAGTTAAATTGTCCAAATTGCGCTGATGGCTAGATATGCCAAACAGTCCTGTAGGTATTCCACTTCTGATTATAGCATACTTTTTATGTTTTGAATAAAATAGTGTTGTATTTTTTACAACATTATTTTCTTGGTTTTGATATATTTGCTTCCCTACCATATTCTGGAAGAATAATTGGCACTAAATTGCCATGATGGTCTCTGAGTGGGACATTTAGTCCATCCGCAAGCGCATTCACTACCGCCGCCCCAATTCTTAGCCCTGTGAAACTTCCTGGTCCCGACATGAAAGTAATCTCGGAAATATCTTCCCAATCTTTACCGTTCTCCTGTAACTTATCCAATATGAAAGCAAAAATCTTTTCCGCCGTATCCCGACCAAGCGTTTCGACATAAAGTTTCTCGTCTAACTTCAAAATAGTATCCGGAGTAGAAGTATCAAGATAGAGTTTCATTTTTATTCTCCACTACTAAACGCGACTCGTCATCATTTATATATATATTATATATTGTTCGTTTTTCCGGCAAAACTTCCGCTATAGAATCGCCCCACTCTACGATAACGACAGTATTATCATATTGGATCATCTCTGCTAAATCTTCCATCATTAGACCCGGCTCATCTAATCTATAAAAATCATAGTGGACTAACGTGCCTAGACTCTCCTGTGTTTTTGATGCATCCAATTTAAAAGCATACTGCTTAGAAATAGTAAAGCTCGGCGAAGTAATCGCTGCATTTATTCCAAGCCCTTTAGCTATCCCACGAGTCAGCGTAGTTTTTCCAGCTCCCACATCTCCAACAAGTTCTATTACAATCGCTTCAGGATTTTTCTGGAGTTCAGCTTTTAGCCTCTGCCCTATCCTCTCACCAAAATCAAGCAAATCTTTTTCCGATTTTAGTATCGTTTTCTTTTTGGCTATCATTAATTATATTATACCATAAAAATCAGATTACGCGAGAAACTTCCTCTAGTGTCGTTTCTCCACGCAAAGCAGAAATCACACCTTTTTGCTCCAGAGTCAACATTCCATTTTTCTTGGCCGTTTTTTCAATCGCATCCGTATTAATATCTTTTACGTCTCCCCGAATGAACGACTGGATGTCTTCCGACACGATTAGCTGCTCCATAATTACCGTACGTCCTTTATAGCCGAACGGTATTTCTTCAGATGGTACAGGTTTATATAGCGTGATATTATTTAAGTCCACTCCACGTTCCTGCAAAGCCGCCTCTGGCACCCCTTCAAATACTTTATGAATATATTTAAGCGTCGCCTCATCTGGCTTAAATGGCTCTTTGTTATCCGCAAGTTTTCTTACTAAACGCTGTGCGATCACTAAGCGTACTGAACTAGAGAAAATCGGATTCGTACCAATCATGTCAATCATACGCGAAAAAGCCGCCGAAGTAGAGTTCGCGTGGAAAGAAGACAACACCAAGTGCCCGGTAATGGAAGCCTGAATAGCCGTACGCGCCGTATCCGCATCGCGAATCTCGCCGACCATCACCACATCTGGGTCCAGACGAAGCACCGAACGCAACCCATCTGCGAACGAGCCACCTTCAGTAGTGTTAATCGGAATCTGAGAAATACCCGTAATCCCATACTCAATCGGGTCCTCCAGTGTAATAATCTTACGGTCAGTCGTATTCAGAGCATTAATAATCGAATAAAGCGTAGTAGACTTACCAGAGCCAGTCGGACCTACCATCAGCACTAATCCTCGCGGATGAGAGATAACCTCATTTATTTCTGCCCTTTCTTCCGTACCAAGTCCCAAAAGGTCTAGATTAAGCAAAGTTTCGTCAAAGTTAAAGAGACGTAGCACTGCGTCTTGACCATACAACGTAGGGATAATCTCCACACGAATATTCAAAAGGTGCGAGCTGCCATCTCTATAAATATCTTTCTGCATGTGCCCAGATTGCGGAGTCGTAGCCGCTGTAGATGCACCTGCGCGTGAAGAAAGCTCGCCCATGAAGATGCGATAGCGATCGCGATTAATCGTCGCTACTGGGTGCAAAAGCCCATCTACACGCATACGAATGCGAATTTCGTTTCTTAAGTTTTCAATATGGATATCGGATGCACCTAACTTATCTGCTTGGTCAAGCAAATAATCAAAAACCTTGTCCGTAGACACTTCGTTTAATACTTTGGAAACTGCCGCTAATGTCTCCGAATCACCCTCGCCCGCAATAGTAATGTCATCATAATCAGTTTCTTGTGGCGGGTCATAGCGCAAAATAAAAACTTTATATGCCGAATCTGTAATCAAGAAGAAATCTGTGCGCTCGCCTTTGTCTAAATACTCCTTGCGAATCTTATCAATAACACTGCGCGGAGTCTGGCTCGTCACCATGAATTGAAAATGTTCACCTTCTCCACCCTTTTGCAATGGCAAAATAAAGTCCGTATGCATCTGCTTCTTGTCTAGTAACCCCTTCACAAGTGGGATGTCATTCTCGAAATTACGAGTATCTAGATATGGAAGCCCCAAAATCTTAGCACGCTGTGCTGCAGCTTTTTCTTCGTTCTCTCGACGTTTACTTTGTATCTCTTTCTCATCCATTGCTTTATATCTCTTTCCTTACCCGTTATTTTTATCTTTTCCTTACCCGCTACTTTTATCTTTTCCTTATCCGCTACTTTTATCTTTTCCTTATCCGCTACTTTTATCTTTTCACTAATCTATTACTCAATGCCCTTTATCTATATCTTTTATGCTTATATTCATCTAATTTATTCTTAAATCTATAATTGTTATTCTTAAATTTTATTAGCTTATGCTAAAATACAAACCTCTTATCCTAAATTATATCATAAGAGCTAAATTGGTGTTATACTTATTTTGTGTAGGAAAGGGCATATCTTATTACGTTGAAAAATGAAAGGCAAAGCTCGAAGAAAAATTAAAAATCAATTCGACAAACGTTATACCAAAGTTCAATCAACCATCGACCGCGTTATTGGAAAATTTATTAGACGCGGGCACGTTGCCGGAATGTGCGTTACCGAAGTCAGTCGCGAAGCCAATATCTACACTTCTACATTCTACGAGCATCATCAAAATCTAGATGAAGCCATTCAACATTTTGACAGCAAAATGCAAAACGACCTTAATGAACTTATGATTGAAACCTTAGAGACGAAAAGTAATTTAGAAGTCTTATATTCCAAACTTTTATATTTCATTTTCAAACACAAAGAATACTACGCCTCAGTCATAAATAGCAATAACATAGCAGCTTTACTTCTAGCTGTGGCAATAATCAAACCAAAACTAACTGAAGCATGGAAAGATATCTCTCCGCCTAATTTTAGTTACAAATTTACTATTCTATCGTGGACAATCTGCGGAGAAATTTGGTGGTGGGGAGCAAAAGAAAATTTCAAAGAAGAATCAATACCAAAACTCGCCAAAAAATTAATTAAATTAACTCGCTCCGCCCATCTAAACTACTAGATAATTTTTAGCATAAGTTATATAATTACAATATGTTTATGGTCGACCTAGTCCAGTGGTGGTATTTACGAGGATTCAGTATTTTTGTAAAATCCCTAAAATCAAAACTAAGCGATACGGCAGATTTCTTTTCCGTCGGCCAACTTTTCAGGACGTTTTTTATGCCTTATCGTCAAATTTCCGCAAGTGCAGATGCGGAGTCATCTGGCAGCAGATTAAGTGCTTTCTTTGACAGACTCATTTCCAGAATTGTTGGTGCTTTTACTAGATTCTTTATCATCATTTTTGGCATCATCGTTATGCTTCTTGAAATAATTTTCGGAGCAGTACTTATAGTATTATGGCCACTAGCACCGATCGGAGTAATAGCTGGTATAGTCCTCACAGTTATGGGGGTGACCTTATGAACGACAATACTATACTCGAATCTTTTGATTATAATTCTCTCCGAGCAAGAGAAGCTAGACTCGGAAAAATCTTAGGCAAAAAAGCTCTTCTTATTTTACTTGTGCTAACAACTATTTCGCTTATAGTATTTGGCATTATTTTTATGCTTCAGAAAATTTCTATTTTCTGGTTATTATTTTCCCTCGCTATCTTCCTAATCATGATTATATACTGGACTAAAAAAGAACTTATCATTATACCAGCTAAAAACACCGGCAAGCTAAACGATGCTTTATCGAACGATGTGCTCGCAAGTATGCCAAGAAATCCAAAGACATCTGATGTCGCAACTTTAGTTGGTAAGACTTCTAGCGGTAAATTCTTAGCGGTACGCTACGGTATAGGCACTAATCTATTAGAAGCTATTGCTAGAGAGCTCCCAGAAAACCCTTCTGGAATTTTCCAAACCGCCCAAAAAATCCAAAGAGGTACAGACTCCGAAGAAATTCATGGTGCTATTTTGGCAGTAGCTATAATTGCTAATCACCCAAAAAATGAACTCATCTTAAAACGCATGAAGCTAGATATGAAAGATTTACTTGATGGCATAATCTGGTTTAATTATTTAAACGGTCTGGTCAGAAGTGTAGGCAAGAAACGTCATCGCGGTGGAATTGCAAGAGATCTGAGTTTCGGCTACATACCAGTTCTCCAAAGATTTGGCACTAACATCTCAAGGCTTCGTGAAGGAGCTATGGAAACTCAAATACAACTCTCCTCACACAAAGAAACTTTAGAAAAAATGATACAAATTTTTACTAGTGGCGGCAGACAGAATGTAGCTTTAATTGGCACCGAAGGAAGTGGTCGTAGCACTATTGTCACTGCCTTCGCCGAAAAGCTAATGGATGCCGATAGTAAACTACCGAATAGTCTGAAGTTTCGTCAAATTTTTAAATTAGATGCTGCCGCCCTTATCAGCGCCGCACCAGAACGTGGCCAAATTGAAGGCCTTGTAAATCATGTCCTGTCAGAAGCTTATTCCGCAAAAAACATTATCATTTGGTTGGAAAATGCTCAATTATTCTTCGAGGAGGGAGTTGGCTCTGTAGATATTACTAATATCCTTCTGCCGATTTTAGAAGCTGGAAAACTCAGGATAATCCTGACCTTAGACAGACAAAAATTCCTAGAAATCTCTGCTAAAAAGTCCACTCTCGCTAACACATTAAACAAAATCATGGTTTCGCCTGCAAATGAAGAAGAGACTATGAAGGTCATGCAAGATCAAGTTCCATTCCTTGAATACCAACATAAAGTTTCTTATACTATTTGGGCACTCAAAGAGGCCTACAGGCTGAGCGAGAGATACATCCATGATCTCGAGATGCCGGGTAGAGCTGTAGCGTTACTTGATATTGCTGGTAGCTATGATGAAAATAAATTAATCACCGCAGAAAGTGTACAAAATGCAATTGAAAAAACCGCCGGAGTAAAAGTTCAACTCGCCGAAAACGAAGCGGACAAAAGTAGATTGCTCAACATGGAAGAACTGATTCACCAAAGAATGATTGACCAAGAGGCCGCCGTTAAGACTGTTTCTGATGCCTTAAGAAGGGCAGCTGCCGGAGTCAGAAATGAAAATCGACCAATTGGCACTTTCCTCTTTCTTGGTCCAACCGGCGTAGGTAAAACTGAACTTGCCAAAGCATTGTCTCAAGTATATTTCAATGGCGAAAATAAAATTGTTCGTCTAGATTTAAATGAATTCGTCGAAGCGAAAGATGTTTCTAGGCTAATCGCCGATGCTTCCGAAGACGAGCTAAGCCTCACCGCACAAGTCATGAAACAACCTTTTTCTGTCGTACTTCTTGACGAGATTGAAAAAGCCCACCCTCAAGTACTAACCACACTCTTGCAGATGCTAGACGAAGGTATTTTAAGAGATGTTAAGAACAGAGAAGTTTCTTTTCGGGATACTATCGTTATCGCCACCAGTAATGCTGGCGCCGAAAAAATTAGAGAATATGTAAATAGCGGCGTAGATTTATCATCCGCAAAGGACACCTTCATGAATTGGTTACTATCCACTAATGAATTTCGTCCAGAATTCTTAAACCGTTTCGATGAAATTTGTTTATTCAAACCTCTATCTCCTGCCGATTGTATGAAAGTCATTGACCTCATCATTGCAGGCACTAACAAAACTCTTGCCACTCAAAAAATATCCGTAACCCTCGAGCCAGAAGCTAAACAACTCCTCGTTGAACGTGGTTATGATCCGCAGCTCGGCGCTAGACCAATGAAACGTATCGTACAAAAAACCGTAGAAAACATGGTCGCCAAATATGTACTATCTGGGCAAGCAGGAACAGGCTCGTCAATAACAATCACGCGCGAAATGATTGAAAACGAATTAAAATAAAAAGTGGAAAATGAAAACGTCTAGTGTTTTAGAACTCGATAATTATGAAGCGAAAAATTTCTTCTTAAAAAGCGACAGCTACTATAGCGGAAGACTCCCGGAATATTATAATTTCAAAAGACTACTCCAGAATATTGATTCTAAAATATCTGACTGTACTAATTTAGCTGAACTTTGCAAAACGCATAATTCCGAAATTGATTTTCCAGATAATTACAAAAATATCAATTATACTATTTACGCCAGTAAAGACAGCAAGTATTCTTGGAGAGCGCTCAAATTACTTCATCCAGTATTATATGTATTCTTAGTAAATACAATTACTGAAGAAAGTTGCTGGAAAGAATTAACGCGTTCTATAAAATTTCATTTCACTAACCCACATATCAGTTGTGAGAGTTTTCCTATCGCATCAAAAACAAAACGCTCACAAGATGAAATCATGATTACAAACTGGCATCATAAAGTTGAGCGAGAGACTCTAAAATTAGCATTAGAATATCAATATTTAGCAGAAGCGGATATTTCTAATTGCTACGATAATCTCGAGTTCGAATATATTTCCCAATTATTAAACAGTAACTCAATCGATTCTCAATATGCAGAAACTATAGGCAAAAAAATAGAATCTATTTTAAAACAGTTAGTCGGTGGAAAAATGAATGGCTTACCGCAAAGTGGAGAATTAATGCACTTCATCGCAGAAATCATTCTTCTCTATATCGATAATAAATTAGAGTCGTCAATTCCCCCTATCGTCAAAGATTATCATATTATTAGATACCGTGACGATTACAGAATTTTCACACAAAGCGAAAATGATGCAAAAACTATTTTGCTTACTCTAAACAACCTTTTGAGGGATATGGGCTTAAGATTAAACCCCAAGAAAATCAGAATCACAACCAATATCATCAAAAGATCATTAAAAGAAGATAAATACTGCCTAATTACTAATCGTGTAGAGATGATGTACCCAAACGAACATCACGAAATTTACCATCAAAGCCTCATCAAAGAATTATTAGAAATACGAGAATATGGTAAAAAATATCCACAATCTGGAAGCGTCGAACGTGCTTTAGCTGAACTATACGAAAAACGTGTCTTTCCAATGAAAGAAGCTCCCGATGGTATCAATCAAATAATTTCTCTAATTATCGACATCATGCTGGACAGCCCTAGAACGTACGGGCTTGGCATTGCAATAATTGGAAAAATAACTGAAAAATGGCAAAAATCTGAAAAGTTAATCTTACTTGAAAAAATCAAACGTAAGTTCATTCTCGTACCAAACATTGATTATCTAAATATCTGGTTACAAAGATTAACTATCACTCTTAATCGCAATGTCATTTATGAAACTCCGTTGTGTCAAAAAATTTACGCGGGAGAACATTTAAAAATCTGGAATTCAGATTGGCTAAAAGATGGTATTCTGCCGACAGAAAGCATCATAGATGAAGATAAAATTGCTACTCTTTCACAAAATATTCCCGTCAAGCAAGTCAGACTTTTCTCGTTTGATAATAGATAAAAATAAAATGTTATGGTAAAATAATCGCATGAAAGCACAAAATATTATTAAATGGATTTTAAAATGGGGTATTTTACTAACTGGCGCAATTCTCGCAATTGTCCACTTCATACCCGGAACCGGTTTTACAAAAATTTGGAGCTATCTCGCAACTATGGCTTTACCATTTGCCATGGATATCCTCCGCATCTTTGGCATCAAAGTATCCAATCGTTTTGAAATCGCATACCTCATTTTTATCATTCCTGCTATGGTTATGGGTATCGATTTTGACGTCTATAAAATCATCTATCCATTCGACAAAATCGTACATGGAGCATCTGGAGTCCTAGTCGCCTTCGGCGCTAGAGAAATTATCGATCAAGCTTCTGGCAGACCAGACGAAATGTGGTTTAAAGCTCTATTTTCCATCTCTTTCGTAGCACTTACAGCAGTACTTTGGGAATGTTTTGAATTTTCTTGTGATCAGTTACTTGGACAAAGCATGCAACAATTAATCGAGCCTGGCATAGCAGACACCATGTGGGATATTATCGTTGCACTAATCGGTGGCATGATTGGAACAATCCTAGCCTTTCCAGCTAAAGCACGCTCTTCGCGTAATCAAAAATAAATATCCACACAATAAATTTTCTTTATAAAAAGAAGCTCCGAATAATATCCAGAGCTTCTTTTAATACTGAGTGGCCTAATTATTTATCGACCACTTCTCCTTCGACTGGCTCATCGCCATTGTCTTTATCAGACTTTTTATCATCCTTAGAATCTGAAGATTCTGCCTTTTTGTCATCCGATGCACTGTTGTACATCTTAGCGCCAATTGGCATAATCTTTTCAGAAAGCTCAGAAGCTGCCTTCTCTAATGCATCCTTATCTGCATCTTTATCGTCCAACACCTTCTTAGCTTCTACTACAGCTTCTTTAATAGTCTTTGCATCATCATCAGAAATCTTATCTTTATAATCTTTTGGCATCTTTTCTGCTTGATAGACTGCATTTTCTAATTGATTTCTAGCATCAATAGCTTCACGTTTTTTCTTATCCTCTTCAGCATGTTCCTCAGCTTCATGGGCAGCCTTTTCAATATCTTCCTTGCTCATGTTGCCAGAATTCTGAATCGTAATAGATTGCTCTTTACCAGTTCCTTTGTCTTTAGCAGTTACATTAAGGATACCATTTGCATCAATATTAAACGTTACCTCAATCTGTGGTACACCACGTGGAGCAGGAGCAATCCCATCAAGAATGAAACGTCCAAGCGATTTGTTATCATTTGCAAATTCACGCTCACCTTGAAGTACATGAATTTCCACCTGTGGCTGGTTATCTGCTGCAGTAGAAAATACTTCAGATTTAGAAGTTGGAATAGTGGTATTTCTTTCAATTAATTTAGTAGAAACACCGCCCATAGTCTCAATGCCTAGAGAAAGCGGGGTCACATCAAGAAGCAACACGTCTTTGACGTCGCCCTGAAGCACACCACCCTGAATAGCAGCGCCTACTGCCACTACCTCATCAGGATTAACACCCTGCATTGGATCTTTACCAAAAATCTTCTTCACTTTCTCTACGACAGCTGGCATTCTTGTCATACCACCGACCATTACTACTTCGTCAATATCAGAAGCCTTCAGCTTAGCATCTTTCAAAGCCTTCTCTACTGGACCTTCAAGCCTTTCGATCAACGGCTCCACTAGTTCTTCTAGTTTTGCACGTGTCAAAGTATGTTCAAAATGCTTTGGCCCATCCGCATCAGCAGTTAAGAATGGCAAGTTGATATCCGTAGATGTAGCGCTAGAAAGTTCTTTCTTAGCCTTCTCAGCTTCGTCTTTGATACGTTGCATAGCAGCCGCATCATCTCTGATATCAACTCCAGACTCTTTCTTAAATTCATCAATAAGATAATTTACAATGATATTATCAAAATCTTCACCACCAAGATGAGTGTCACCATTAGTAGATTTCACTTCGAAAACACCATCTCCAAGTTCCAAAATAGACACATCGAAAGTACCGCCACCGAGATCAAATACTGCGATTTGCTCATCTTTCTTATTCTCTAGACCATAAGCAAGCGCAGCTGCAGTTGGCTCATTAATAATACGCTTTACTTCAAGTCCAGCAATTTTACCAGCATCTTTCGTCGCTTGACGCTGAGAATCGTCAAAGTAAGCTGGTACCGTAATAATAGCCTCCGTAACTTTCTCGCCTAAGAAAGCCTCTGCATCAGCTTTAATCTTAGAAAGTACCATTGCAGATATTTCTTCTGGAGTATATTTCTTATCATCCATTTCTACAGCAACGCTACCACCTTTTTTCACAATTTTATAAGGCATAATATCAAGATCACGCTGTACTTCTTTATCATCATACTTACGGCCAATCAAACGTTTGATGCCATAAATAGTATTCTTTGGATTAGTCACCCTCTGGCGCTGAGCTACTTTACCAACTAGGCGCTCACCTTTCTTAGTTACAGCAACCACAGAAGGTGTAGTACGATCACCCTCAGCGTTAGTAATTACCTCTGGTTTACCCGCAACCATATAGGCAAAAGCGGAGTTAGTTGTACCGAGGTCTATACCGATAATTTTACTCATTTTTACTTCCTTTCTAGCACTCGAACTACTCGACTGCTAATTTATACCTCTATTGTAGCAAATTAGCACTCTCATGTCAAGAGTGCTAATACAGAGGTCAGATTCAAAATTTATTAAAAATCTTTCTTAAAAGATATTTAATTTCTTTTCTAAATTGGAAAATAACATATAAAACACCTAACAAAACCACTCCCGCTATTGCCCAAATCGCAATAAAAGTAGTCTGCTCCACCTCCCCGGTAATAGGTACTATCGGAAATTCAGCACCATTATTGCTCTTTATTTTGCGGCATCGATTAGTTTCGGGGTTTCTCTCGTACCCCTCTTTACATTCTGAAGATCCGTCATCATCTCCAGCCATAGATTTACATCTTCCAGTAGCCGGATTCCTATATTTTCCCGCCGGACAATCAGCTAAAGCATTAGAGATAGTTGTTACTTTTACGCAATTTCCAGTAATCTCATTTATAACCTTTCCCGCCGGACAACTACGATATCCCTGATAATAATTTGCTGCACCCGGAGTAACCATATACGTTATTTGCCAGTTATCCGACCCATCACTATCATAGCCAACCAGCGCATACGAAGCCGCCTTCTTCTGACCGTGTGGGTAAGAAAGCTTAGAAACTACAGTTCCATTTGCATCATAAAGTTCTAAAGTATTTTCCGTATTTGGATTTTTCGTCAATCTAAATTCCGGCCTGAAAACGTAGTACTCCGCAGCTGAAAGCAATGTTGTAGAATTAGCCAGCTCATAGTATTTATTTTTATATTTTATTCTGCAATTATCTAATCTTAACGTTTCTGCTGACGAATTATAAAACTCAACAAATTGCTCTGAAGCATCACTATCATAATAACTTAAGATTTCAGAAAAGATCAGCCCCTGACATTCTGACTCTTTATCCACGTCAAATAAATTATCTTTCTCAATCGACTCAGCCTCAATTTCAGGCGGCAAATAAAGCCCAGAAAATTTTCCATTATAATCTGGTGCATACTCAGCCGCATGCGCGTATTCTCCAGTTTCCTCATTTCTCAAAATTGTCGTATAGGCTCTCGACTTCACTGTCGTAGAAAAAATTGGCAGACATTCTTCTCCTCCAAGCCAACAGACAGAGTTAATCACCTCCCCGTATTCGGAAAAATCAGAATTATCTGGAACATTCAGCGCATCATAGTTATTCGCTAATTTCACGATTGCAAGAGAGCCAGTCATCGCAAGCGAAGTACTATAAACCACATCTTGATTCCCTTCTGTCGTTTCTGGAGCAGAATCGAGCCTCATCAAAATCTTCTCTCCCACAAATTTACTCCCCTTCGGGAAACTATATAATACAGTTGATTTTCCATATACATTCCCGCCTGTAGGCTTTGCAGCGTAAATAATGGCGATATCATCAAGTGAGACCGTTTCATCTGTGAGGTTAATTAACTCTATCATCTCTCCCGAGTTCTTACCACTATCTGTGGAATAACCGGGATTAATTGCGTTAATCGCAATTCGTCTTTCATCCTCCGCACCAGAGTCCGAGATTGTCGACAAGTCTTCATTATCTTCAACGGAAAGACTTGAAAGTAACGGCATTTCGGAAAAATTACTATGACTAAAACTATTATTGTGAGCCAAATTGGTAGGTTGAATCCCAAAATGGTTTGTAAACAATACTAGGGGTTGAGCAAGTATTGGGGTTGTGGCCACTATAAAAGCAGCTATTCTTACGGAAATAAATTTTAAGTTGCTCATATTTCGAGGTTAGCATAGCGCATTTTGCAATGCAAGCGTAAGCATGATATAATGTGGTTATGGTTAGGTCTGATCTGTTCATCATCTTACTGGCTGGGATTGTTCATGCTACTTTACAGCTCGGTGTTGGAGCACTACTTTTACTCTATCACGCTAGCTTAGGCAAGCATGTCAAAAGAAAGACTCGTGAATTAGTCTCAAATTACATTCTAGGAAACGCATTTTTAACTACACTAGCAGTACTTGCAACTTGTTTTTTAATATCCGTAATTTTTCAAGGAGAAATGAATCCAGCAATGCTTACCATTATCGTAGGCTTTCTTGTCGCACTAGCAATATCTGTATGGGTATTTTACTATCGTTGGGGTAAAAGCACAGAACTATGGCTACCAAAATCCGTAGCAAAATTTATTAACAACCGTGCAAAAATTACCGAAAGTAAGACTGAGGCATTCTCACTAGGAATGCTTGCTTGTTTCGCAGAAGCTCCTTTTACTTTTATGCTTATAATCGTCGTAGCAAACAGTATCATTAATTTACCCTTATCATTGCAAATCTTATCAGTAGCATTATATGTAATCATATCCGTAATTCCATTGATTATTATGCGAATCGCCATAAGAAAAGGTGGAACGGTCGTTGATGTTCAAAAATGGCGTCTAAAGAATAAAAATTTTCTCAGAATAATGTCTGGCATCGGCTTTTTTGTACTAGCCTTGTTCTTACTTGCATTCAAAGTAATAGGAGCAGCCTAAATGTCTACTAAACAATCAAGCTCACAAGACAAAGCTCAAGCGAATCTAAAACAAGCAAAAGCTAAAATAATTAAAGCAAAACCAAAAAGAATCTTAGCACGAACGAAAAAATCTAAGCCACAACCATTAAAATTTTCTAAAAACGACTTAACAAAAGACATCATCAGAAACGCAAAAGTACTAGGAATCTCCGATAAAGTCTCTGCTAGATATGCCGACAACGTGTCCGATAGAATCTCCCAGTGGGTTAGAGCGCGAGGAATAGTCACGACATCCGATATCAACAAGAAAGTCGCACAAGAGTTAGAAAAATATAACCAAGATCTTGCGTTCATCTACAAGCAAAAAGGCAAAATAATTTAACTAGACTATAATGATTAGCTAAAATTGAGAATTAGATATATAATATTATAAAGAAGTGAGCAATATGGGAAAAAGATTTGACTTTGAATACATTGTAATCGGTGGAGGAGTAGCTGGTACGACCGCTGCTCTTCGACTAGCGAAGGCTAATAGAAAAGTAGCTATCATCGAGCAGAACAAATGGGGAGGAGCCGGCATGGCTTCAAGAGATGTTCCAGAAAAAGCATTGTTTTCTTTTTCTCATCTCTATGCGGACGCTATTGCCGGAAACAAATTCGGAATTACCTCTAGCAACCTAAAATACAACTACCCTACCGTTGTCCATTGGAGGGATACAGCGACCCAGAAAGCCGTTCCAAAGAAAAAAGATTTGGAAGCAGCTGGCATAGTCTGTCTCAAAGGTAAGGCTCATTTTATTAGTACTAATGATATTTCTGTAGGCGACGGTAAATTTTCCGCTAATAAATTCATCATTGCTACCGGCGCAGAAACATCAACCGAAGGAATTTCTGGAACAGAAATAGTCCCATACTATACGCCAACAAGTGCGCTAGCTATACAACGTCCTCCAAAAGCAGTAATAGTTGTTGGTGGAGGAAGCTCAGGCATAGAAATTGCTGAGTATTATGCAGAATTAGGTGCAAAAGTTGTTTTGCTGGAATCTGCAGACCAACTTCTACCTAAAGAAGATATTGAGGTCGGACAAGTTATAGAACAATACCTATCTAAAAAACTCGGCATCAAGATATTCACCAAAACTCGTGTTATTGCTTTAGAGAAAGACAAAATTAGTCCAAAAGTAGTATTCATGAGGAATGGACAAGAACGTACCATTCGAGTAGAAACTATCGTCCTCGCAACTGGCTCAGCACCCGCTACCGATCTTGGTCTTGCCAACGCTAAAGTCAGCTTCGATAAAACCGGCATAGTAGTAGACAGAACTTTGCAAACTTCCGCAAGAAATATTATGGCAGTCGGTGACGTAATAGGAGGAGAAAGCTCCACTGAAAGAGCCATTTACACTGCCGAGGTCGCCGTGCAAAATATACTTGAGCGCTCCAAAACGTATGTTAATTTTGACGGTTTTATGAGAGTAGTCGACACTAACCCTCAAATTGCTACTATCGGCATTACCGAAAAAGAACTTGCTAAAAAGACCAAAAAATACAAGAAAGTAATAGTTCCGCTTTCCGCTGTACAAGCCTCTATTACTTCTGATTTTAAAATTGGTTTCATCAAATTATTGGTCGATTCGCAAGGAAAACTTGTTGGAAGCTCATTAATCTGTCCTAATGCAGAAATAGTTTTACAAGAAATATCCCTTGTCATGAGGCATAATCTCCCTCTAGTCCAAATCGCTAGTACTCCACATAGAAATGGCTCTTGGACCGAACTTATAAAAGTAGCTGCCAGGCAAATCTTATCCGCCAAAAAATAGCCTAAACAAAAGTGGCACCATGATTGGGGGGAATACATGGTGCCACTTTTGGTCACGAAATAATCTTGACTTGGTGGCGGGGGTTGGATTTGAACCAACGACCTTTTGGTTATGAGCCAAACGAGCTACCAGGCTGCTCTACCCCGCGATAATACTTTTAACACCCAAGAGCCCGTTTGGCTCATGAGCCGTCACAACGAGGAGCTACCAAATTGCTCTATCCCGCGACATAAACATAGTTTACCAAAAACCACCAAAATTGTCAAGCTCATGAGAGCATTAGCCAATATCTATTATTCGTCGCTGTAACTAATTCCGCCACTTACGTTAGCACTATTAGAACATCCAGAGCCACTACCATTATCTGACTGCCAACAATTATTAGTTACATAGAAGCGTTTTTCCAACGCATTCCCATCACCAGAAAGATACAATTCATATTCCGGATACGGATAATAAAGATCTACTAATTCTATACGAGTCTCCAAACGACGGAATAAATCATTAGCTCGTCCAGTAGAATCTATTGCCGCCTGAACACCAGTAAATCTAGTCTTGTCAGTACAGCTACCAGAGCTAACCCCTTTACACAACGTAACTGAAATATCGGTATTCGGACGTTCATACAAAAGTGCCGAACGCAAGAATGTCGTAGACTCTGCACGTTGCTGGTGGCGGAAAGTGTCTGGAAGCTCAATCACGACATTGCAGTAAAAACTTCCGTTTGGATTACAGTTAACCTTAATCGGTGCATTATCATATTTATCAGCATGATCCAAAACTTCTCCCGAAGACACGAAATTCGTACCCCCACTAGTAACCGGTTGGAATACAAGCATCGCTCTATCAGTACCAGAGCTATTACTATTATTAACACTTAGTTCCCCTAACGAATAGCACGGTGAGTTAGCATCAGCTCCCCCACATCTTCCATCTCTATTAGTGTCAGTCTGCCACAAATCTAACGCTATAACCGGTGGAGTATAAGCATCGGAAACGTTATTACTCTTAAACTTATCTCCCATATAATTTGTCCCGCCATTAGAGAGTGCATACCAACTAAATTCCACCGCCTTAACACTATTAATCTCGTCCGAACGTAACGGAATAATACGATTATCGTCCGTAGAGGTCAGCGTTGTCAAATAGTCGTCAGTATTTTCAGTAATCTTTACGCACGTATACGCCTGTGCTAATTCCGTAGCGTTTCCGGCCTGATTAGAACTCTGCACCTCCTGTACAATTACCTCATTTTGATCCGCCTGTTCACGCCCAAGCATGCGCTGAACTACATCACAGTCATCTTCGTTTGCACCTTTTTCCATTTCGTAAATAATATCTGCGCAAGAGCCCGCCGAAGCACCACTCTTTCCTACTGCACCTTGAGACAAACAGTCATGATATTTAATCAAGGCAATTCTTCCGTCTTCAATTCCAGCCAATGCAGAATCATACGCCGAACGATACAAGTCGGTATTCGTAGTTTCTACCGCATCATTCATAATAATGCGAATAAATCCCAACGTTATCACGCCAAACACTAATGTTAAAAACACTACTATATATATTGACACCGCACCACGTAAAGATTGTTTTTTCATATTACTCCTCTCCTGTTGCCTGAACGGCGAAATTAAATTTATTTATTGCACAATAGGAAAAATCACTCACAATCCCGCTCGGTGGCGACGTACAATAGTTGCCGGATGCGGTAATATCTATATCCCCAGTTAACGTAGCGAGTGTAAATGTACCAGAATAATATGCGTGTCCAGATGCAGAGTGTCTAGCCGGACGGAAAACTTTCATATCATAAATTGCTAGCTGTTTCTCTGCTTCATCCAAAAGTTCTCTCGGCGCCTCAGCAGTACTAAGCGTATAAGTTACATTATTAGCCGCCTTCGTAATACTATAAGTATTGCCATTCAAATTACTTGCACAAACTTTTCCACCAATGTCTATCGTGCGCAACAATCTAAAATCAGAGATAGTAGTAGAGCCTCTACCAGGAACATTATAAGTTACTTTCGCCCTGTAATTGCTTGCACGATTATCTTTTAGCACATACCCTGTATTCCAAATATAAGAATACTTTCCAGTACAAAATACTCCACTGGTCGGCACCGCCTCATCCGTACGTCGATTTCCTATGTAAATATCATTGCTATAAAACTGATGATAGACAAAATTATAAGCACTGTCTTTTACACATTGGTTATAATATTCTTGATTACCCAAATTATTACACATATTCTTTCTATTAATAATAGAAGACTCCCCTGCCGTACGAGAGATTTCATCAACAATTTCTTGACCAGTAGTGTTCACGGTTTTAATCGCAATAGTCTTTTGGTAAAGCGAAGTCATCTGCATGATAATCATTGCCACAGTAATAAGTAGCACTGCAACAAATATCATTGCGAGCGACGTTTCAATAATCGTAAAACCAGTTCGTTTTTTCATTATATGCGCTCCACTAATTCAGGGTTATACAGACGGATAATGGTACCAATCGTACTTGGACGAGCACGACCAGGAGCTGTCCAGCAGGTACGAATATGGAAATCATAAAACTCAGGAATGACATTATTTTTATTCGCACTACTATTTGCAGAATCTGTCTTATCACGCACTGCAATTACCCAAATTCCCTCTGCCTTAGCCACATAACGAAAGCTGTCATCATCTTCATAAACTTCATCTGCAGTATTATTACTTCCAATGTTGCCATTATCTGCAAGTGCTCGATTATTCGTATAAATCACTCTCGGATACAATAACGTTTCCGAAAACCTCTGCGGATATTTATTTGTAGCGACTACAATTTCTTCTATTTTCCTAGAAATTGAGCTAGACGGCATAAAAGTTTGGTCCTGTGGGTCAATTACCCGCGTATTCATTATGAAAGCCCTAATTCGACTAGAATTTAGAATACTAGCTTGGTTGCCTCTATTATATATTTCTGAGCAGGAGTTGACTGCAAGCGCAGGTAAGTTTTCTGGGCTATTCACCATACCAGGGTTGCTCGTAGCATTACTATCACGACTAAGTTTATACCACAAATCACGATATTCCTGATTCTGCACTGGAAGTTCACGCTCTAACGTAAATGAATTGTGAATATACCGAATAGCTTCTGCTTGTGCATCGATTTCATTTCTAGCAACTGTCACTTCCATTGATGCCTCTGCAGTTTGAAGACCAGCATTCATTACCGCAATAGAGATAATCGCCACTAATGAAAATATTGCAATCGCAAATGCCACTTCTATAATCGTATCTCCTCGACGAAAAACTTGACGAAAATTCTTTAGCATTGATTTCCTCCCTGATTTTTAGAAAGATCCGTCTCTACAAAAACCACTGAATCTGCATTTCTACCATCATTCTTAATTCGAATATTATTTCGCCTACCAATTGCGGAGAAAATTTGTTCTGAAGCAACACAGAAATTAGCATCCTTTAATTCAAATTTACTATTGCCATTATTATCGTTATTAAGATGCATAATCAAACTTCCCTTAGCATTATTGACATTATTTACTACAGAATTCAAAGTAGATGAACAATTCCCATTCTGATTATTTTGAATCAATTGCTGAATCGGCATAGTCTGCCCTTCCATCGAAAAAGTCCTCACTGAGCCAGAATTTGGAGAACGTACAATTAGCACCGCACCTTGATACAGACTTCCTTTATTAGTATTTTCTATACGGCTCGCCCACTGTGGTCTATACGTTGCCACTGTACCAGCAGTAGTAAGCGAGCATGTGCCGTTATCATTTTGATTATAAGACAAGACATCCGCATGTACATTTATTAATTCTTGCTTAGCATCCGAAGCAGTGAGTGGATGATTAATATCTACCGCTCTACCAATCACATCATAAACGTATATTGTATCTCCTGTAGGGTCTTCTCCGAAGCTAATCAATTTTCCATAGACCGCGCATCCCGAACGACCTGGAAAACTACCATTTTTCTCCGCTGTAGTAGTAGAACCTCCAGTATACTTACCCTCCGCATTCGCCTTTTGCCCAGCTAGTGTACAGTAATTCTCTTGATTATTTCTCAAATGTCCAGTACGTTCAATCTCTACATTAATTGTCTCCGTATAAACTCGTCTCAAAAAATCAGCAAAATCATTAGTTGCATCAGAATAACGTTGCGCGCCAATCCTCACGCCAATTCCCGCCATGAAGCCCATCAGCATCAATGCAGAAATAGCTAGCACAAGCAAAGTTTCCACCATGGTGAAGCCCTTTCTGCTTTGATTTTTATTTGGATTTTTCACTTTCCCACCCCCTCCTAATATCTCGGGGCTAATTCGCGAGTATACGTTACCGAAGCTTGAGAGAAACGCTGTGCCTGAGAATATGCCCAATAATATACATCTGGACGAAGATTAAAGATTTCTGCCGAGATAACTGAGCCATTACGATTATCTCCCTTGCTGGATACACCTCCCCATCTGTTTATTTCACTCGTGCCAGAAATATCTTTCCTAAGCACATCATCCGTTCCGTAATTGCCCACATTCGGATACGCACCACCAGTACGATTAAGTGTCATCGAGCGGGCAAAGACTGGGCCATTAACGATTAGCGTACTCTTACAATCACGCTCCGAGCCACTACCAACCGTAAATCCAGTACAAGTATTGACGTTTCCATTAGTGATAATCCAAGCATCAATTTGATTTACGTTATTAGTAATTCTTACTCCACCGTCCGCAATCAAAAGCACCTGTGGCAAGCTGTAGATATTGCTAAAGAATTCATTATTACTATCACCAAGTCGAATAGTATTATTATCTGTATTACAATCACCATTTCCATTACAAATATTACGGTCTATCGTCAAAGTACCAGAAACGTGAATTACCAATGTATTACTAGCATAATTCGACGTAGTCTGCTGCGATTGAGAATTAATCGTCCCCTTGCATCGTCTCAAAGCTAAATTAGAATTAGAGCCAGCCGTAAATAGACAATTCCTCTCCGCAGCATCACTAGAATTTGCAATCGCCGTAATAAAGGTACTTAAATTATAATCTCCTTTAACCTTAACATATCTAGCACCATTACTCAGCAAATTCCCCGTCGCTGATGTTCCTTCTATTGAGCCATCCGTATAGCGTGAACGCACACGTTCAAGAATTATGTCTTGTGAAAGATTATGAATGCCAGATTTACCAAATATTTCTTTACTGCATTCATCATTTGCAATCGTCATTCTAGTCATATCACAAGGCTCTTTGTCGATGTTTGCGCCACCTTTCAGACCTAGAGAATTGCCTTGATATCCATAATAGCCATCAGCCGCACCAGAAGAATAACCAGATATTTCGCCAGCAGCAATTACATAATATTCTGCCCAAGAGCCAAAGATACTAGTAGGATCATTATGATGTCCCAGACCTTCACCAACATCCTTAAAGGCATTAATCGTAGAAATACTACCATTCGTATAAACTCCACCATTCCAAACTTGGAAACTTGGTCGTTTAGCAATTGTACGGCAAGATGCGCCAGAAATACGCCAACCAGATAAGCTACTCATACCAGACACTGGGCTAGGGTTATCTGGATCGCTATGACTATCAGATGTAGAAACCCCAACTGCCACACAATATTTAGAGCCTACGGGATATTTTTCAAGATCTGGCACGTTGCGATTATCTACTACTGTACCATAAGAATAACCAGAATATAGACCATCCGGATTCAGCGGGCTTCCTACACTCCAAATCGTATAGCACTCACTAGGGTCAAGCATATATCCACTATAGAACGCACACGGGTCACTGCCACCAGCATCAGAACTACCAGACATATCATTCATGCCTGTATCTTCTCTAGCGATAAATTCTACTGCCTTAATTTCCCCTGGTACAATTGTCGCATATGCCTCACCCGGATGCACATCGCTATGCGAACGTGGCAATATCGTTACATCAAAGTGCGAAGATACTTCCTCTCCTAAATATACTACTCCATTACTATGCCCAACAATTCCAGAATCAGCAGATGTCATGAAACTAAACGGAATCTTAACAGAAGCCTGTTTTGTGACAGTGCCTTTATTCTCACTCAGGTGGTTGTAATCATACGTTGGCGAATTATATACTCTACCTAAATTGCTTGTTGGATATGGACAATATCCATCCACACAATCATCACACGGACTACAGCTTTTTGTCTTCACGCACTCATATTCTTCAGTATCATACATTGCCTGTCCGAAGAAATCATATCCCGCAAACACTGACCTTGTACACGTAGTCTTATATTGTTGTTTATAGCTATTTGGATCTGGCGCACACGAACCTTGGTCAAGACAAGCATGCTCATGGAAAGCATTATCTCCATACTGTTCAGCTACGCCAAAATCTGTACCGCCATTATATGCCTCGTCATAAGAGCCATGTGGTGCTCCATAGTTAATATTCTGTAAGTTCAAAGCGTTGTATTCACTAATGTCTTTCTCTCTGGATGCAGAGCCACGACAACCGCCTTCTTCCCAGCTACATCCACCACATACTCCCCAGTTATTATACATTCTGTATGCACGCCATGCTCTAATATCATCATAAGTCAACCTCTGGCTTATCTCACTACCAACGTCTTGCCAACCACTACCATTTCCGGTCCTACTAGATGCCGGACACTGTGTAGTCGCGCCAGGTATTTGGAAGCCAAACGCCACGAAGTAAGGTGTGAAGTCAAAAATCTGACAGCTATATCCATTCGCAGTACGGTTACTTGGAGAGAATAGTTGGAATTGATAATCACCCGTCTTGTCAAAGTATCCCGCACCAGGAAATGCCTCGTACGCATTAGAAATTGGTCTGCCGCCCGCATATGTATATCTAGTACCAGCTTGGATACTATGATCCCCAAACCAATATAGTTGGCTAGGAGAAGCATCAATTTGGAAATAGTTCTTTTCTCTTTCTCCGCCATAAAGATCCGGCCAACCGCTCTGACTGCTACCAGATGCGCCAGTCACTGCTTGCGCACCCCAACAATAATCAATCGCAAACCTAATCGAATCACCCGGACGTCCCCAAATCTGACCCTCCACCCAACCACCTTGTGAAGCATCAGAAAGGTTATTGATTCTCACACTACCAGTAGTATATCCAGCATTTAGTCCATCATGACAACCAGGTCCCATTCCTGGCTCAGGTGGCGTAGGTGGAACAATAGTTACTGGCGTTTCTGGCTCATCTGGAGGGAACGTCGGAGGGAACACCGGAGGGAACGGCGGCAACGATGAATCACCGATCGCCGTCATTCCATCCCAATAAGCCACCATACTGATATTACCCCCTCTCATAAAGTTTTGGTACTGGTCTGGAGAAATTCTACCCTGTTGCATCAAATTATAATACACTTGCTTCATAGTATTAACTCCTAATGAATACGGCGACTCCCTAGCATAACCCTGCATCTCTGACAAACGCCATGCTGGATCACTTGAGTTACCAAATCCTACTGGAGTAATAAGCTGCCCAGCTTCATAATGAACACCATTCACATTACCACTATGCTGCGCAATCGCACCATAAACCATAATATGTGATGCACCACCGACTTCTGCTGCCGGATAAGTCGTAGACGAGATATTTGTATGCGCTGTATGTACACCATTAAACGTAACGCTACCGTCAGCATTCATATGCGCATTTGGCACTAGTCCAGCTCTTATGTCAGCGACCGATATAGAAACCACCCCTACTGACCTAGTAGAAAGCACCGCATTTGGATTACCGCCACTACTGCTTGCTCCGTCCGAGCCATAACAACCACCCCCATTGACAGTACAAGCAAAAGTCTGTTCCGAGAACACAATCGCAAAAAGCGCCGCACAAAACAGCACTGCTATTGCTATGAATCCATTCCTACTTATCGCTCTTCTATTCACCATCGTCATCTCCGATCCACTCACCTTGATTTTCTGGAACATCCAAAGCATCCGCTTTATCTGCATATTGCTCCGCTAAAGATTTATCTCCGTAGTAGAAATAAACAAATGCTGCTTGTCTATACAGCTGATACTTTCTCTGATCAGTATTCGCTTCTGGCTCTAATTTTTCAATTTCCTTAGTAGCTGCATATCCATATCCAGCCATCATCATCATTCTCGCATGGAGTGTTTTTAATTCAAATTTTCTATCTTCATCCGTAGTATTCTCTATAGCTTGGTCAATATAATCAGCCGCTGTGAGAAAACTTACTTTTTGCCCATCTGGCACTCCCTCAAACGCAATCTCCACCGCCTTATTTTCCAATTCTGTCATATTATCTGGAAAATCTTCCGCAGTATATTTCTTTCCTTGTGGATTTATCAAATTCACAATCACAAAAATCAGCATCACAACTAAAATGATGCCAATAAGCGTTCCAAAAATTATGAACAAAGTTTTACGCGTAATCTTTACTCTACGTCTTTCTATTGCTTCATTATTTTTCTTCTGATCTTCCCCCTTCACGTTAGAAAAATATTCGGTCGTGGCTTTATCTCCAATTTTCTCAGTCTTAAATACCACCCCATTTTTCGGATCAATTTTCGGCTGTTCCGTCTGATTTGTGTTTGTTTCAATTTGAGACTCTTCAACGCTAGCATCAACATCATTCAAATCATCAGAATCATTAGAAAGATTTGGATTATCTTGACCTTCTTTATCCATGCCTTAATTATAAACATAAGCATTAAATAAATCAAGTTTAATTTTCAAAGCTACGCGCCAAAAATAAACGACATCCACTGCTCAAAATTAGTCGGCTCCGGAGCTTCTTCTTTTACGATAATATTTTCATGCTTATGCTTAGCAACATCAGAATTATTTGGTAAATAGACTAGCGACTCGCCCTCGCCAATTTTATTTCGCAAATCTCGCGCCGCTAACTCCTGATACTCTTCCGATGCGTAGTACTGATTTTCAAGCTCTAGCGCTTCAATCTCAAGCTCCAACATCGCAAGTTCATTCTTACGCTCCGTGAGTCGTTGTTCAAGTTCCCAATTTCTACTCATTGCAGAAATTGCCCCCCAAGTCCAAGCTAAACACATACCAATTCCCACCAAAAAAATCACATGTTCACTGGACAACCAGTGGCTAAAATAATATTTCAATCGACGAAAAGCAGTTTTAATTCTTTCCATTTATGCTTTGTTATTATACCATTTTATGCTAAAATAAGTCTAGTCCCGAACACCGAAACGAGTGTTAAGCACGACCTAATCGGGGGCGTAGCTCAGGGGTTAGAGCAGGCGGCTCATAACCGCTTGGTCGTTGGTTCGAACCCAACCGCCCCCACCAGATTTTATACAAGTCGGCATTTTGGCCGATTTTTTAATAATGATTTTCTGTTAAGTACCCTGCAAAAATAGTATGCAATTTCGAAGCAATTATTATGGCAAAAACTGTCAAAAATACAGTTTCTACCCCTATTAAAATGTCTGCTAATACCCTAAACAATTAGGCTTCATTAGCAAGCAATATGCGCTTGCCGTTTTTTATTTCGATACGACCATAAGCCTTTGACGTTTTTGGAGGTACCCAATCCTTCTTATCTTTCTTATCAATATTGTCGCTCGATGAAAGAAGTTGCAAATTTGAATAGTGACACAGCTTTATAACTTCTTTCTCGCTCTTAGCGTCTGCTAACGGATATATATGATCGATATTGCAATCTTCACCATTATATTCAGTACCATAATTTTCACGCCAAGTCACCATTAAATGCGTATACAAATATTTAAAGTCACATCCTATGATATCGTATGTTTTACTGTTTTTCTTATACCCCCTACGTTTGAAGGAAGCCCTTACGAGCCCTCGAATACTATTTGTAAATCTAAACAAAGGGTCCGTTTTTGCTCTCTCTACCATATAACTAATATGCTTCTGCATCAAAATATCATGGTTTTTATCTCGATACTCCTTAACAACTGTGTCTTTATTTTCCTCGTACCATTTCTTTAAATATATTTTTCGTTCCTCTTTATGCTCTTGGCCGTATCGTCTCTTATTTTTTCTAATGTGCTCAATATTTTTTAATCTATATTTCCTATTCATTTCAAGACGAGCTTCCGTATTATTGTGGTAATCCGCATGGGCTATTTCAGCCTTGCATTTTTTGCAAGTATTATTGTAATTGTTGCTGTCCTTTCTAAAACTAAATTCATTAAGAGGCTTCGTTTTACTGCAACGTTTACAGGTCTTATGCCCATCAGCTAGAGCTTTTTCTAGAGTGTTTTCAAAATAACCTTTGTATAGCCCACGTCTTCGTCTTGACTCAGCTTGGCTTTTGTTCGTGCATTTTTTACATTCAGGATGGTAATAGTCTTTTGATTTATAAAACTCGTCTAACGACTTCGTCTGACCACATTTATTACAAACCTTTAAACCAGTTCTAAGTTCTATTTCTTTTTTCTCTGAACGGGTAACTAAGTATGTGTTTTTGCCATCGCTAACTTTTGCAATTCTTGCAGGACCTTTGCGATTCTTTGCATTCGTGCATTCTCGACAATGGCTAAAATACTTTATTTTTTGTCTATCTTTTATGAATGCTTTAGGGAATTCTTCAAGTGGCTTCTCTATTCCACACGTTAGGCAAACTTTAACGCCCCGTCGAATTTGGTCTTCGGTTCTTCTTTCTCTAGGTTTTACACCTTTAGCCCTTCTCCATTCCATACGATGAATGCGTCGACATTCTTTGCATTGAGAATGGGGCTGAACCTTCCCATTCTCCCTGACTCGAGTTCCAAAAAATTCTACTGGCTTAGTCTTGCCACATTTTGTGCAAGTTCTCGCTTTACCAATTATATTTAAATACTCGTCCATGTCGGCTTGTCTGTTATTCTCAATTATTTATATTATAACATCAAAACTACATTTCTCAACTAAACGTCTTCGAATATCTTCTTTGTAGATTGTTAATGTTTGAACAATTCGCCCCCACCAGATTCTATACGACTCAGCGTTTTAGCCGAGTCTTTTTTATGGCATAGCAAGAGACAGCTATCACTACCACTACCGCGCCGACAACAATTACCGGCATATATGTTGCTGACGAGCCTTTCTCTTGCGTCTCGGTCATAGTCATATATCCAGTATCTGGAATATTCGGTGCTGCTTCTTCTTCAGATTCCTCCTCATCATCGTCGTCATCATCCTCATTAGGTATCAAGCTTTTCAAAATAGGCATAATACTCTCTGGGATATGGCCTACAACGAGATTTTCAGCATTAGAAGCAAGCGTGTACGTATAAAACAGAGAATAAGTATCGCCATAATTTGCCTGAGTATACTTCGCATCTGCGACTATTATTGGAGCTAAAGCCTTTATTAATTTCGGAATATTCTCCTTGATGATATCAAATTCTTCTTCAGTCACCGCTAAAGAATCACCAAAAGCTTCTTCATAGTCTGAGTACTCTCCAATATAAACTATCAGATATGATATAAAATCATCAATATCAGCTTCCACTGCTGTACCTTTTAGAATTTTTACCAAATCTTGATATGGCGGGTAATTGCTAAGAAGTTCCTCTATGGTACTACCCTCGTACGCTCCGCTAGTCAAATCCGCAAAAGCATTACCAGCCACCATACCAGCAAGCCCCTTATCAGTACTCTTCAAAAAATCTGTAAACTCCCCTTGCTTATCTAAAGTCCTCAACTGATAGGCTTTCATCAATGCCGAAAGTGGAGATTTAACAGTCGAATCAAAATACTCACGCGTTAGCCCATTCTCAATTACAAACTGAAACCAACTATCCATAAAATCTCTACCGTTCATTGTGCCTATTTCTTTTGTCATGCCAACATTAGACGCTAAGAGATTCATCGCTTTCGAACTGTCTGCCAAGTCCGAAATATCAACCGCCGCAGTCGTAATTTCTATATCTGCAGGATGAATTTCTTCATACGCTCCAGTATTATAAAAACCCCATTCTTCTGGGAACACATACCCAAGTAGTAAATCATTCCCATCCTTCACATCATGAATATTAGAATAATTAGTTTCTACCATGCTTGCTTTTGGTGCGCCAAAAGTATAAACATAAAAATCATCTGATGACATTTTATAATTGTCTATATTCATATTAATGTTTTTTGCGAACAAATCTACTACAGCCCCACCTCGCGAATATCCTACTACCCAAATTTTATAATTATCAGGAATTTCTCGATTCGCAAGGTAATCATTAAGTCTCTCGACCATCAAATTCGCCGACTCCGAAAAACCAACATGATCGCCAGACGTTCCTACATTAAAATTTGATAACCATTCTGTCATATAGTTATAATTACGCGGTGCGACTACGATAAGTTCCTGCCCATTAGCAAGTGTTTTATGCCCAATCGTCGTCCCCATAGAATGCCCATCTTCCTCAGATGTAATATCCCAACTCTGATAATCAGAGAAATCCATTTGATCTAACATCCCGTACAATTTTGGATTAATCTCTCCATCATCAGATGGATAACCATCTGCTTGATTTTCATAACCAGCTAGCGCCAAAGCATAAGACACAGCCCGAAGTTTCGGGTGGTCACCAGGGGACAAGTCGTCAAAAAACGCATCACTATACTGAATCTCACCAGTTTCATCCAACGCATCATAAACCGACGTCCAAGGGTTTTCTGGATCTTCTACAAACCCATAGTAAGGATAGGTCACTGTAATTTCTTCTGCATCTACGGCCAAGACATTATGCGTTACCAAACCGCTCGCTATCAATCCGAAAACGAATCCCAAAATCAAAAACTTTTTGATATTTTTATTTCTTGCCCATTTCACAGAGCCTCCTTTGTATTTTAAAAATATATGACTATTTTCCTTCATTATAACATAAACATTTTAAATACCATAAAAAATCTAGCCCAGAATTCCTAGGCTAGATTTTTATATTAGAATTGAGTTTAACTTCTCAAGATTATTTCTTCTTGAGGGTCAAGAAACCATTACGTGGGTTTTCGTTGACGACACGATCTGCTGGAAGATCAATAGGGGTACCCTTGCCACCTTCTGCAGTCTTAGTGAAGAAGTAAATAGTTTGCTTCTTACCACCACGAAGAGTGACTTCTGACTGACGTAGGTAGTAGGTAACGCCTTTACTGTTAGTATGTTGGTAGGCCATAATTCCTCCTTAGTTGTTGTACTTCTTATCTTATGACCCCAAGTCATAGATGTCAAGAGGTTTTTGCTATTTTTTTATAAAAATTAAAGCTAAACGGAGGACACACCAAGTAATAAACCGGATAAAAATTACAACAGTCAAGACTAAACACACTATAGCTACTAGCCCAGACAACGTAGGGGAAATAATTGGCGATACGAAATCATATCTAAAAAGGCCCGTAGGTGGTAACGTAGCCATAAAAGTATCCTCAATAGTCTCAGAAGTTGGATACTTTGCAATTTCTCCAGTCATACAATCTAGATATCCTTGGCTATTCCAAGCCCAACCATTTTGAATTGCTAATGGCTTGCATACTTCCATAGCTTTCGCAAAAACATTACCATTCGGATTTTCATCAGTACTAGCCTGCTGCTCTGCCTTATTCAACGCCTCTTCAGCTTTTCTTTCGTATTGATGCTCTAAATAGATTGGCCCCGTACCAAAAGTAATCAGTGACTTGCCATTCTTCTCCACCACATTTATCACTGTATGTGAAAAAGTAAAATTTTTAAGCTCCGTCAATGCATTCGCAATTTCTTCGTCGCTACCAGACTCATCAGCAGTAATAACGGCCGTTCTTAAATCTGTCATCTTAATATGGTCAAATCTAAGTAGCGTCGCATAAATGAATAAAAGCAACACTAGAATCAAAAGCAATTGCCAAGTTTTTACTCGACCAAAGGATTTCAGAGACTTCTTAATATTAATTTTTTTCATTCCACCCTAATCCTACATCCATTATATCATAGATACTATTTAGATAGTCACTCCTAAAATTATGCTATAATATACCAATAATGAATATCTATATTTCTGGAATCTCTGGAACTGGGCTTGGTCCTTTAGCCTTAATGGCAAAAGATGCTGGTCTTTTCGTTTGCGGCTCCGATTTATCCGAAGGCGCAGTTACAGATGAGCTAAGACATAAAAATATCCCTCTAGAAATTGGCGAATCTGCCCAAGATGGAAAATTTTTACAAGAAATGTACGACCAATCGAAAGTAGACTGGTTTGTCTACACCTCAGCTCTACCTGAAAACCATCCAGAACTAATTCTTGCTCAAAAACTAGGTCTTAGAGTTTCTAAACGTGATGAACTAATCGCCTATTTAATCGACAAACTCGGACTTAAACTAGTTGCCGTCGCCGGCACGCATGGCAAGACTACTACTACCGCAATGATTACTTGGACAGCGTTATCACTTGGCCTTCCTATATCCTATCTTATTGGTACCACATTGCCATTTGCCGAGGCAGGAAAATATGATGCAAATTCTTCATTCTTAGTTTACGAAGCGGATGAATATGATCGCAATTTTCTACATTTTTCTCCATGGCTATCAGTCATCACCACCGTTTCATACGACCATCCCGACATTTATCCTACAAAGTTAGACTATCTAAGAGCCTTCTCCAAATTTGAAGGGCAAAGTGAAAATGTTATTCATGGCAACGCTCTCGAAGGGGCAGCAGTAATCCAAAACTCCGAAATAATTGACGAAAAAAATAAATTCTCTCTAGCCGGAGAAGCCAGAAGATATGATGCGAACCTAGCTATACAAGCTATTTTTGAGATGGTAGAGGAAGAAGATTTAAGAGTAGCCAACGAAACTTTAATTTCGAACGGTAAATCCTACGTTGGCCAAAAAATCAACGAGGAACTTCTCATCAAAATCTTGAACGATTTTCCAGGAGTTGGTAGAAGATTTGAAAGAATAGCCGATCACGTTTACTCCGATTACGGCCATCACCCAGAAGAAATTGCCGCTACCATAGAAATGGCAAAAGAAGAGGCAGAAAGACTAAACCTATCTGGTGTTGTTGCTATTTATGAGCCTCATCAAAATGTCCGCCAACACGAAATTAAAGATGGCTATCAAGATGCTTTTGCTGGCATCTCTAAACTTTATTGGCTACCTACTTACCTAGTCCGAGAAGATCCATCTCTTGAAATATTAAACCCCCAAGATTTTATTGACAGCTTATCAAATAGCGAAATAGGAGAGCCTGCGAATCCAGATGACACACTTGCTCAAAAAATACGAGACTATCAAAAGAACAATTATCTTATATTATTAATGACGGCTGGTCCTGCCGATAAATGGCTTAGAAAGGTTTTTAATGGAAAAACAGAATCCTAAAAATTCTAAAAAAACAACTTTAGATACCGAAACAGAGTCGCTCACAAATGCCGACAAAACTATCAGCACCCTAAAACTCATTAAATTTGCAAGTGTCGGTTTTACTTCAGCAGCCATAGACTATGCTATCTACGAAGTCATTGTACTTTTGTTTTTTAAAGGTAATATCGATATGACTGGGGTATCAGCAACCATTTCTGGAATTGCATCTACTTTCGTTGCCTACTTTTTACACAGCCACATTACTTGGAAAACCAGAGATCCAGGGAAATACGGCATCATCAAATTCTTCATTTGGAACATCCTAGTAGTAGTCTTTTTACGTCCGTTTCTCACGTTCTTTTTCGGACTTTTTACAGGCGTGCACCAATTCGTCTATGTTGTAGTGGGCTGGATACCATTGTTCTCATCATTCAATTTCGTACAAACTACTACAATTTACGTATTAATGACGCTTGTCACTATGACGCTGAACTTTATTTTCTACGAAAAAATTGTATTTGGTAGCAAAAAGGAAGGGGAGAATATAGACATGAAGCGCATTAGGAAGCCCCGAGAAAAAGAGCAGAGAAAAAGCAAAGCTGACAAGAATAGCTAAAAACAACGGATTTTTAGGAATAAATCTTACCGCAAATATTAATACCGCCAATATAATCAAGCATCCAAGAACACCAGTCTCTAGCAACAAACTTACATATTCATTTTGGACAATTTCTTTTGGACCAAGTTCTATGGGATGTTTTTCATGCATAGCAATTCCAGCCGCCCCTATTCCAGTTCCGACCAAGAAATATTTCGGAGAAGAAACCCATGTATCAATTGCCAGAGAATTAAGATTTAAACGTGTATCCGTAGATTCTGCGACATAACCCGAAAAACTAGAGCTAATCTCTGTAGAGCCATCTTCTGCTCCAGAAATCGCCTCCTCCGTCGTCGATTCGTCGGCATCATTCACCAAATTTGTTGTTGGGCGAATATCTATTACTCCAAGAGTCATCTGATGTATTGATTTGGTTACACCTGTAATAAAATCATCATTAGTTGGACTAAACGCTGCAAACACGCCTTCAGAAAAAAGCGCAAGCATCATACAAACAACCATAATCGCTATAGTAAACCTAGCCTTTTTTGATTTATATTTAATTAACGGAAACTTTTTCGTACAACTAAATACGAACAACACCACAAGCCCTAATACGAAAGAGAATATCGCTCCGCGAGACAAAGTTATAAAAAGTGTTGTCGTCAAAAACCCAGTTAAAATCACTAAAGATATCTTTTGCTTTTTATTTTTATACGCTGAAGCGAATAACAGATAAAAGCTCAGCAGGGTAGGCACCAACAAGAGATTTCCCATGAATTGTGGCTCAATCGCAAACCCATTCGGATGAGGGAAACCGAAAGATGAGTACGTGCAACCTCGACAGAGAAGAGTATATTCTCTGCTTATTCCTGCAATATCCATCACGCATTGTACCCAACAAACCACACACAAGAAGGCGGCGGAGAATAGTAAGACCTTAATTAAGTCGCCCCTAAGTTTTGAATCTTCTTTTAGCATCATCAGAAGTTGCATCACTGTAAAAATTACAAGGCCCAAAATTCCCGTCGTAAGTATTGTCCTCGTCACATTTCCAGACCAGAAACTAGAGAGTAAAAAATACATCGGAATTGCATACGCCAAAGCAATTCTTTTCAAGCCATAGAACTTAAAAAAACTACGGATTGTCGGGAGGGAAGCAACAAAGAATAACACCAGCCATATCTCTGGAAGTGAAAGATCAAAATTCATAAATTCATTTGCACCGAGAGAGATTACTGGATGATAAGAAAAAAATAAAACTGCAGGCAAGAAGTAGAGCAATACCTTATTTAACTTTTTCATTAATCTCCTCCCACATTTTTTCTACAAACACTTTTTTATCAAACTTAAGTACTGTTTTTTGTATCTTTTCTCTAGAATAATCATCAATGTTGAATTGTTTCATAGCGTCTGCCAAAGAATCTGTCGTTTGGTGCTCAAACAAAAACCCATTAACTCCGGGCTTCACATAATCAACCGCGCCGCCCTTGCCATAAGCAATCACCGGAAGCCCCATTGCCATTGCTTCAATCGGTGCTATCCCAAACGGCTCCAAACTAGGGAAAAGGTAAGCATCTGCTTTTTCCAGCTGCTTCTTTAATTCAGCTTGAGACATTTGTGGCAAAAAAGTAATCAACGGAGAATTACCAGCCATCATCAACAATTTTTTATGTTCTGGTCCATCTCCCACTACCGTCAATTTCTGATTAGCCTTAAGACAAGCTTTAATACAAAGGTCTATCCGCTTCCAATTGACTTGCCTAGAAGTTATGATATAATTTAGCTGTTTTTTCGCTTGACTTTTTCCCTTTTTTATTTTCATACTTGTGGATAAGTCTGTGGAAAACTTTTCCACATCCACCGGCGGATAAATCACCTTTGCTTCCCTATTGTAATACTTCTTAATCTGTTCTTTGGCATAATCAGAAATCGTAATAAAATAATCAGGCTGCTGCGCAGACTCGTAATCTCTCTTTCGCATCGGCTTCACAAAGATTTTAAGAGCAATCCTAGCCAAGGGGTTTAATACTCCAAAACCCGGATTCTTAAGATAATCATCATATAACTGCCAGTAGTACTGAGTTGGTACATGGCAATAACAGAGGTGAACAGAGCGATGTTCGGTTTGTTCGGAATCTACGGTTTTCTGTTCGGTTTTACCCTGTTCTTTATGTGTTTTTACAGCTTTCGCTTCCGCCCCAGTTACCGAAATTACTAAGTCATAATCTGATAAATCCAAGTGCGAAAAATAATGCTGTCTCAGTGGACTTAAAAACCTTCTTAAAAAACTTGGAAAAATTTGTAGCCAACCAGTTCTTACATCCGCATCCAAAAACCAGTCAATTCCCTTTTTGTCATATTTTGATGTATAAATTGGCGCCTGCGGATACATCTGATGAATTGCCAAAAGTACTTTCTCCGCTCCGCCTACATTAGTTAACCAATCACAAACCAACGCCACCCTTAAATCTTTTTTTGGCATCTACTTCGCACCTTTCCTCGTAAATACCACCCCAATCGTACGTAACAAGATGCTAATGTCAAGCTTCAGAGACCAATTCTGGATATAGTACAAGTCCAATGCCCTACGCTCCTCAAATGATATATCTCTCCTCCCCGATACTTGCGCCAAGCCCGTAAGACCAGATTTCACCGAAAGAAGCAGCGACCTATCGCCATAATCTCTCAACTCACCCGGCACTAAAGCTCGTGGCCCAACCAAAGAAATGTCACCCTTAATCACATTGAATAATTGCGGCAATTCATCTAAAGACGTTGCTCTTAGCACTCGCCCAACTTTCGTAATACGCGGGTCATCTGGCAGGAAATCTCCATTCTTACGATACTTCTCAATCAGCTCAGGCTTACCCATCTTAGCAAAAGCTTGCTCAGGCGAAAGGCCAGAATATTCCGGATCCATCGAACGAAACTTATAAATTTTAACTTTCTTATTATAACGAGAAAGGCGGTATTCTCCATAAAAAACTGGTGAATGTATGTCTGATAGTTTAACAATTAACCATATAATTGCCATTGGAATCAACGCGACAATAAAAGCAATTGTTCCCACTATGAGATCAACTGCTCTTTTGACAAATCTTGCACCACCAATCAAAGGTGTTACTTTCACGAAAATTGCTGGCGTATCTCCAATGAGCTCTAAATCTCCAACATGGGAAGAAAGCGTCGCTTCAGATGGTACAAAATAGTAAAACGCATGGCATTTTATCGACTGGCTATATACATACTCCGTTTGATTCTCATCTGTCTGAAAAATAACATCTGCATCTACCCATTTTACTGCTTCTTTCAGCGAAGAAAATCGTTTGCCCTGGAACTCTACTGGAATATATTTCTTATTGGCAACGACCGCAGATAATACCCAGCCGTCTTCTGGAAAATCAGCAAAATGATCTAATAGTCTAGCAGTATTTGGGCTATTCCCTATCACTATTGCTCGCAAAGTGCCATGATTTTTTCGTACGACATACGAACGCACAAGATGAATTATCCCCCTCATCAACGCCAACATCACAAAACACAATATCAAAGAGTAAACTGCGACCAACCTTGTTGGAAATATCTCTTTGCCAGTAAAAAAATCATACGTTATTAGTGTCATTGTCCCTATAATTGAACTCGCAAAAAGGCGCAAAAGCTCTGGGAATCTCGAACGATTCATTATAATATTTTTATTGTACAATCCAACAATCGCCAATATTACTACCCACGCTGGTATTGAAAAAAGAATGATAGACGCGAAAGTGCTAGTATCCGCCTCAAAGTAGTACGGCCTCTGATCAATGTGGATACGGAAAAGATAGGCAAACAAAAAAGCAGATATAATAGCGAAAACATCACCGAATATCAGACAAATCCTAAAAACCAAACCAGGATCTTTTTTCATATACTTACAATTATACCATTTTTTAATGTTATAATAAAGACATGAAGATTTTAGTAACTGGTGGAGCAGGATATATTGGATCTCATACCATAGTGGAACTTATCGCTGCTGGACACGAAGTCGAGATCCTAGATGATATGAGTAATGCTAAAGAAAGCGCGCTCGATGCAATCCAAAAAATTACTGGAGTCTATCCGAAGTTGCATTTAGTCAACTTAATGGATCTAGACAAAGTACTCGCAATATTAAAAGACGGAAATTTCGACGCCGTAATTCATTTTGCCGGCCTTAAAGCCGTAGCAGAAAGTGTCGAACGTCCTCTTTGGTACTATGAGAACAATTTAATTGGTACGCTCAATCTTCTTGAAGCAATGCAAACTTATAAAGTGAATAAAATTATTTTCTCGTCCTCAGCAACAGTCTATGGGGATCCTGGAACTACTGCCTTCACTGAAGATCTACCGAGCGGACAAGGCATTACTAATCCTTATGGCAAAACTAAATACATGATTGAAGAAATCCTAAAAGACGTTTCCGCCTCTAACCCAGATTTTGAAGTTACAATCTTACGCTACTTTAATCCCGTTGGCGCTCATCCATCTGGCAAACTCGGAGAAAATCCTAATGGTAGACCTAACAATCTTATGCCCATCATCATGAAAGTTGCACAAGGCGAATATTCTGAACTGTCCGTTTATGGAGATGACTATCCCACCCCAGATGGTACCTGCATCAGAGATTATATCCACGTCGTTGATCTTGCCAAAGGGCACCTTGCCGCCCTAGACCACATGGAAAAAGGCGTGCGAATCTACAATCTTGGCTCAGGAAAAGGCACTAGTGTATTAGAAATGATTACCGCCTTCGAAAAAGCCAGCGGCAAAAAGCTTCCTTATAAAATTGTTTCTAGACGACCTGGCGATCTAGCAGAAATGTACGCTGTACCAACGAAAGCCGAAAAAGAACTTGGCTGGAAGACATCCCTCACGATCAATGATGCCATGAAAGATACTCTAAAGTTCTTAGAAAATATAGACACTCTATAATACTATGTTATTAGGAATTAATTTTTATGGCCTTAATTTAGAATAGGCTTTCCAACCGATTTTAAACATCTCCTTATTAGCAAGCAACATTTGCATCGCAATCTTGTCTCGCTTTGTTGCTACTGGATTCTTAGTGACAAATTTTCGGTTAGTTTTCAAATACTCTACTATTTCCTGTTCTTTACCAGCTTGAATTGGTGTCAATTTCTTACTAGCCATCTGTCTAAGCACGCTAAACCTAGCGTGCATTCTTCGCAAATCTGTTGTATTTTTAAGATACGGGTGCAATTTTTCGATATCGTCACACATCTTATCCGTAAGCTCGATAATATCAAATTTTTTGTCAGAAAAATCGCTATTAGAAATCGACAACTCGCGCTTTTTATAAATATATTTCGGCTGCTCTCCATAAGCAATTCGAGGACACTTCTCTACCAATTTATATGTAGTTCCCAAATCTTCATGTACACTACCTTCCGGAAAAGCAACATTATCCCACAAATCTCGACGATATAATTTAGCATAAGCAGAAACATTAAACCCTTCTTCCCTCAACATGCGCCCAAGCGTTTCTTCCGTACTCATCACTTTTTCCACATAATCTGCACCATAATTAATCTCATTCCCTTTGACAGTTATTTCACGAATAGCACAAATAGCCATTTTTGCCTGATACTTAGTTATTAGAGAAAACATATACTGTACATAATCTGGTGATACAGCATCATCAGAGTCTACGAAGGTAATATAGTTTCCACTAGCTTCTTTTATCCCCCTATTTCTAGCTGCAGACAATCCTTGATTTTGCTGATGAACAACTTTTATGCGCGAATCTTTTTTTGCAATAGTATCACAGTCCACTCCACTCCCATCTGTTGAGCCATCATCCACTAGTATAATCTCTATTTTTGGATAATTTTGACGCATCAGAGAATCTAAACAATCATTCAAATACTCTCTAACATTGTAGACCGGAACAATGATGGATATTATAGGTGTTTCCATATTATATATTATACATTGTTATGATATAATATAGCCATGGGATTTTTTATTTTGAGTAAGAAAAATCGCGTCCTACTAGGCGAATTAGTTAAGACTGATTTTAAACTTCGTTATCAAGGCTCAGTTTTAGGATATCTTTGGGCCGTCATCAAACCTCTCCTAATGTTTGCAATCCTCTATGTCGTATTCGCCAAAATCTTAAGATTCGGTGATGAAATTCCTCATTACCCAGTCTACCTCTTAATCGGCACTGTAATATGGAACTTCTTTGTTGAATGCACTCAACAAGGCATCCATTCTATAGAACAGAGGGGTGATTTAATCAGAAAAATCAGCTTTCCTAAATACATTGTAGTAGTTAGCGCCACTAGCACCGCCGTAATTAATGTTTCCATCAATATCTGCGTAGTAATTATATTCGCCCTAATCAACGGTGTAACTCCATCTTTATCTTGGCTCATGATTCTTCCTTTACTGCTTGAACTATATCTGCTCGCACTAGGTATTTCCCTATTGCTCGGAGCCATCAACGTCAAATATCGCGATATTGGCAACATCTGGGAAGTCATCACTCAAGCAATGTTTTATGCAGTTCCGATTATTTATCCACTATCTATGGTAATGAATTCTTCCGTACTCGCAGCCAAAATTATCATGCTCAACCCTGTGGCTCAAGTCATTCAAGATATTCGCTACAACCTCATTACTACTCAAGCAGTTACCAGTTGGCAAATTGGCGGCTTTTGGTTTGGTTTAATTTCCATAGCCATCGTATTCATCGTATTAGCTATTTCAATACTGTATTTTAGAAAACGTTCTAAACACTTTGCGGAGGAGATATAATGAGTTGGTCTTCTGATAAATACCTAAAAGACATGAAAGAAGAAGTAGAAAAACAAAGCGAAAATGACAAAATCGCGATTTCCGTTCAAGATTTATACAAAAGTTTCAAATTGCCTACCGAACGAGCATGGGGATTAAAACAAGCTATTTTCAACCGCCTCAAAGGCATTAAAGGCTATAAGAAGCAAGAGGTATTAAAAGGCATCAACTTCGATGTCAAGAAAGGAGAATTTTTAGGAATCGTCGGTAGAAATGGTAGTGGTAAATCTACCCTACTCAAAATTCTCTCCGGCATATATTTGCCAGACAGAGGCTCTGTCAAAGTCAACGGAACCTTAGTGCCATTCATCGAGCTTGGTGTAGGGTTTAATCCTGAACTTACCGGTAAAGAAAACGTTTATCTAAATGGTGCTTTATTAGGTTTCTCCAACAGCGAGATGGACGACATGTATGACGAAATCGTAAAATTCGCAGAGCTCGATCAGTTCATGAATCAAAAGCTCAAAAATTACTCTTCCGGCATGCAAGTCCGTCTAGCCTTCTCAATCGCTATTCGCGCTCGTGGAGATATCCTAGTGCTAGACGAAGTCTTAGCCGTAGGTGATGCTGCATTCCAAGAAAAATGCAACAGTTACTTTCAAAGTTTACACGGAAATCAGACCGTAGTATTAGTAACCCACAGCATGGAAAATGTCGAAAAATTCTGCGATCGTGCCATTCTAATAGAGGACGGTAAAGTCGCTTGTGATGGTAAACCAAGCAAAGTTACCAAAGAATATCTAAAACTCTGGAGCTAAACTGCATTTTTTCGTTGTTTTTTGATAGTCCTTAAGAAAATTCTTGGAGGATAGTTTAAAATCGCTTGCAAAGTTTTCCAATGTTCCTTTGGAAAATATCTTTTAGATATTTTATCATTCTCGTCTGCATCATGAAACTCTGCACGAGCTCTCAACATAAATTTTTCCAAATCTCTATCATCCAAATGTAACATCGTATAAAAATAACTTGCAAATTTCACTGCTTGGAAAATACATCCATAAGTTTCCCATCCGTTATACTTCTTCAAATATTTTTCTGCCTCTGCATATTCTTTATTAATTAAAAATATATCCACATTAGCTGCACTATCAGAAACTTGGCTACTATCTTCTTGTCCATCTTCATCAGCATCTCGTTTCTTCTTCGCTTTTTTCTTTTTAGTTTTTTCAATTAATCCAGTAACCTCAACATGATGGAGGTAGGCTTTATTAGTCACTACTAGTCTTTCTGAGGCAGCTAAACTTTTAAAACTAAAAGTATCATCTTGATTATCCGCAGCAAAGTCTTCGATAAATAAAATATGCCTACTCATGATAAATTCTTTCTTATACAACCCACATCCCACAACTGGTGGTTGATAAAAAATACTCGTATCGTCTACTGGGTTTATTACTTTATCTGCATCTTCCGCTAAAAACGATTCGTGCAAACGTTCTGAGTCGTTTTGATGTTCATAGTAATTGCTCCTTACGATATCCGCATCATGTTTTTTGGCGAGCGCAAAAAGCTCAATGTACATCTCCGGATCGACATAATCAGTCGGCCTAATAATTCCTATATATTCGCCTTTAGAAAATTTAATAGCCGCGTTCATAATTTTACCGTAATCAGAAATTTTAGTTCGCACAATCTTAATACGTGAGTCCTTTTTTGCATAATCGTCGAGAAACTCCAATTTTTCCTGACGGTGTTTTTCTTTCACTTTCGACTGAATCAAAGCTTCCTCACTTAAACCCTCTGCATCCTCATTTGAAGGAATCGTAACCAGGAATAGTATTTCCATATCATCCAAAATTTGGTTACTTAAACTCTTTACGCAACTAGAAAAGTCATTGTCTAGGCTATCAATCCTCACTAAAATCGACACTCGCTTTTCTGCGACCAATGAATTTTTCTCATTTATTTTTGTTTGTGTTTCTTCCGCCATTTTAATTCTCTTCAAGTTCTGCCAAATATCTAGCCAGTGCATCTTGCCAAGTTGGAAGAAGCTCAAAACCATTTTCTTTTAGTTTAGATTTATCCAACCTCGAATTAAACGGTCTTTTTGCAATAGACTCTCCGTATTCTGCCGTTGTCACAGGAACAACTTTAGAGTTAATCCCAGCTTGCCTAAAAATCTCTTTAGTAAAATCTGCCCAACTAATATATCCACCCTCATTTGTAGCATGATAAAATCCATATTTATCTGTCAAAATCATATCTACAAGCAATTTAGATAGGTCTGGCGTATAAGTAGGCGTGCCAATCTGGTCGTCAACTACTCGCACTTCATCGTGAGATTTCCCTACTCCAAGCATAGTCTTTACGAAATTTTTTCCATTTTTTCCAAATACCCAAGCAATTCGTACAATAAAATATTTTTCCAAATTAGCCGTCACCGCCTTTTCCCCATCCAATTTAGACTGCCCGTAAACGTTTAGTGGTGCATAATTTTTATCATCTGGCTGCCAAGGTTTAGTGCCTTGTCCATCAAAAACGTAATCCGTAGAAATATAGACCATCTTAGCATCAACTTTTTTACAAGCCTTTACCAAATTCTCAGTTCCATCAACATTGACTTTACGAACTGCCTCTAAATTCTCCGGCGCTTCTGCGGCATCTACATTCGTCCATGCTGCACAATGGATTACTGCATCCGGCTTATATTTAAGAATAGCTGATTCAACAGCATCTTTATCGGTAATATCCAGCATAATTGTGTCGAATTCATAATTCTCCCCTCCCTGTCGGTCAGCCCCTAAACACTCAATATCACGTTTTTTAAGCTCCAACATCGTATCATGTCCAAGTTGTCCAGATGTTCCAGTTACCAAAACTTTCATTTAAGCCTCCTCTCTATAAGTACCATTCAAAATATCTTGCCACCACTCTTGGTTATCTACATACCATTTAATAGTTTTCTTGATACCATCCTCGAATTTAGTCTCTGGAAGCCACCCTAACTCATTATGAATAAATGTTGGGTCTATCGCATAACGACGGTCGTGTCCTTTTCTGTCCTCTACGAACTTAATTAGACTTTCTGGCTTACCTAACTCTTTACAAATTAGTTTTACAATATCAATATTAGCCATCTCATTATGTCCACCCACATTGTAAACTTGCCCTATTTTACCATTATGAATAATAAGATCAATCGCATGACAATGATCCTCAACATAGAGCCAGTCACGTACGTTTTTTCCATCACCATACACTGGCAAAGGCTTGTCGTTTAATGCATTAATAATAGTAAGTGGTATTAATTTTTCTGGAAAATGATATGGCCCATAATTATTTGAGCAGCGAGAAATCGTTGCCGGAAAATTAAAAGTTCGATGATAAGCCATTACTAGCATGTCTGCACCAGCCTTCGACGCACTATAAGGACTACTTGCATGGAGTGGAGTTTTCTCCGTAAAGAATAAGTCCGGACGCTCCAGTGGCAAATCACCATACACCTCGTCCGTAGAAACTTGATGATAACGTGGAATATTAAGCTCGCGGCAAATTTCCATTAATGCCTGTGTCCCTTCCACATTTGTTTTGACAAATATCTCTGGTCCCGTAATTGATCTATCCACATGACTCTCTGCAGCAAAATTAACTACGATATCCGGCTTTTCTTCTGTAAATAGTTTCCTTATCGCCTCTTTATCACAGATATTCACTTTTGCAAAACGAAAATTAGGGTTTTCCTGTGCTTTTTTCAAAGTGTGGATGTTTCCTGCATAAGTTAAGCAATCTACGCAGACAATACGATATTCAGGGTACTTATTCAACATATAGTAAACAAAATTTGAGCCAATAAATCCCGCTCCGCCAGTTACTACGATTGTTTTCTTAGTCATTTTCCTCCTTTTTGAATGTAATATTAGCTTCTTTCAGAGTTGGGTGCTTACCATCTTTTTCACTCAAAATATACTCCACATCTATTTCCGGCCATTCAATATTCACATCTTCGTCATTATACATAATCCCACCCTCTTCTTCTGGATGATAAAAATCATCGCACTTATACGCGAATTCAGCCGTATCAGACAGCACTAAGAATCCATGTGCAAAACCACGCGGGATCATCAACTGTTTCTTGTTCTCAGCTGACAATCTTGCACCAACCCATTCTCCATAGGTATCACTTCCTTCCCTTAAGTCTACAGCTACATCGAATACTTCTCCAGACAATGCCCTCACTAATTTTGCTTGTGGATGAATTTTCTGGAAGTGAAGTCCTCTTAGAACTCCTTTTTTCGAACTAGATTGATTGTCCTGCACAAAATTATAATCTAGCCCAGCTTCTTTAAAATCTTTTGCGCTATAAGTCTCCATGAAATATCCACGTTCATCTCCAAAAACTTTTGGAGTAATTATGTAAACGCCTTCTATTTTAGTTTCTTCAAAAGTAAAATTAGACATACATCTCCTTTAATCTTTGATTTTTCTCTCTGCGGCAGTAGCCAAATATTTGCCATAACTTGACTTACCATATTTTTTTGCTGATTCTAGTAAAGCTTCTTTAGAAATCCAACCATTTTTAAATGCAATCTCTTCAGGAGCAGAAATCTCAATTCCCTGTCGCTTTTGGATAACTCTAATATAATCTGAAGCGTCAGCTAGAGAGTCCATCGTACCAGTATCAAGCCAAGCAAATCCTCTCCCTAATACTTGCACATCAAGATTTCCCTCTCTTAGATAAATCTCATTCAATGAGGTAATTTCTAATTCTCCCCGTGCAGATGGAGTAATTGTCTTTGCCTTTTCCGATACTCCAGCTGGATAGAAATACAGCCCTGTTACCGCATAATTACTCTTTGGATTTTCTGGTTTCTCCTCAATAGATATAGCATGCCAATTTTCATCAAATTCTACCACTCCAAATCGCTCTGGGTCGTTAACATAATAACCGAACACCGTCGCTCTACCATTTTCTGCATTTTTCACAGACTGTATCAAAGAGCTTACGAAACCATGCCCATAAAAAATATTATCACCCAAAATCATCGCGCATGGCTCACCATTTATGAATTCTTCCCCTAAAGTAAACGCTTGCGCTAAACCATCTGGAGAAGGCTGCACCTTATACGTCAAATTAATGCCCATTTTTGAGCCATCACCAAGTAATCGTTCAAAATTTGGAAGATCTGCTGGAGTAGAAATAATTAAGATATCACGAATCCCTGCTAACATTAAAGTTGCAAGTGGATAATAAATCATTGGCTTATCATAGACTGGCAACATCTGCTTAGACGTAGCCAAAGTTAAAGGATATAACCTAGTTCCAGATCCGCCCGCTAAAATAATTCCTTTCATGAAAAACTCCTATATTTATACTATAATTATATCATATTACCAGTATTCTCTAAAGATGGTATAATATTAAATATGAAAAATACTCTCTACATTGTTGTCCCATGTTACAATGAGGAAGCTTGTCTAGACGAAACTACTAAGCGTCTCCTAGATAAACTTAAGCAACTCATCTCATCTCAGGTTATCGCTAAAGACAGTCGTATCGTATATATAGATGACGGCTCAAAAGACCAAACTTGGTCAAAAATAGAAAACTTAAAATCTCCAGTTATTGGCATCAAGCTCTCCCGCAATCGCGGTCATCAGAATGCTCTTTTGGCAGGTCTCATGTATGCTAAAGACCACGCCGACATAGTTATCTCTATGGATGCCGATCTTCAAGATGATATTAATGCAATAGACAAAATGTTAGAAAAATACAAAGACGGGTACGAAATAGTTTACGGTGTACGCAGTGAACGCAAAACCGATTCCGCCTTTAAACGTAATACTGCCCTAGCTTTTTATAAAATAATGAATGTTCTAGGCGCAGAAGTAGTTTACAATTCCGCAGACTATCGTCTAATGAGTAAGCGCGCACTAGAAGAACTATCTCAATACAAGGAAGTAAACCTATTCTTACGTGGGCTCGTTCCACTAATTGGTCTTAAATCTGCAGAAGTAGAATATCCTAGAGCAGAACGTTTTGCTGGAGAAAGTAAATATCCAGTCAAAAAAATGGTCAAATTCGCCTGGGACGGAATTACTTCCTTCTCTATTAAGCCGATCCGCTTCGTACTTTGGCTCGGCATCATCATCTTCATAATTAGCCTCATTGTCACAATTTATGCGTTAATTACAAAACTTACCGGAAACGCAGTTAGCGGTTGGACATTTACTACTTGTTCGATTTGGATTTTGGGCGGGCTGCAGATGGCTTCGCTCGGCCTAGTCGGCGAGTATATTGGAAAGATTTATGCTGAGAGCAAAGCTCGCCCTCGCTACGTGATTGAGAAAATCGTTGAACACAAATAGAAATATTATCCAAACTATAAACAAACAATACAAATAATAATGGTAGATAATTTATCAAATATCGTGAGCGAGCTTCCCATAGTAGAAAGAAGATAATTACCCCCATAATTGCAAGCTTGATAATTGCAAACTCTGAACGGTCTTTCACAGTTAGCAAAGCTCCAATACAAATTACAAGAAGCAACATAAACTGCATGCCATTCATAAATGTACTATATATTTGAAAATATTCTCCGTCTTTCGCTACGAACTTATAAATCCACGAGTCAGGATTTGATGGCTCACGACTTAACTTATCCGACACATAATAAGTCCCATCTCCCCAAGTATAAGAAAGCTTTTTAGTCAGAAAATTTAAGTATCCGAACACGCCATAATTTCCCAAACGATTTTTAATCTCCTCTATATGTATATCCTTTAGCTCTTGCTGTCGTCCTTCATCTAGAGCCTTAAATGTAATTTCACTATAGTCTTCCACATTAAAACCACCATAGTTCCTAAGCCCCATCATCACCCAGTGAGTTTTAGGTATTTCCATATCTCGATTCGTTAACTGCTGGCTCTTAGTAGATATTAAATAGCTAAGTGGCAAAAACACCGTTGCAACACAGACAATACTAATAGTTGCATTTTTAACCGACACTTTTTTCTTTATGAATAGCACAAACAGCAACACCGCAATTGCTAGAATAAACACCGTCGCTTTAATTTCAAATCCACAAAGAAGTGATAAACCAAACAATAGTGACAGTATAATTCTTTTTCGGATCGTGATTGCTTCATCACATAAAAACAACGCCAAATAAAAACATAGCATTACGAAAAACATAGATATTGTGTCTGAATAAAAAATAGGTGTATACAAAATAATCGGAGAGAAAACTATGAACATAAACAAACTGAAAATTGCCTTCTTAACATCAAACATTTTACGCATTATTAGGTAGAACAGACCTATCGTCATAAGAATAAACAGTAGATTCAAATATATTAATACGTCACTAGCTGGAAGTATTCCCGAAGTCAATTTAATGACAATAGAAAACATTCCTACTAAGAAAAGTTGGAAAGGAAAATTAGATATGTATGTATATGCTTCCCCGAAATCGCCATGATTTGCTAGGTTCAGTGCAGCATTATAAATTTGTCCAAAATCCCAGCCAGGTTTAACTCTTAATGTAAAAATAACGACAATTCCGAGAATCAAGAATATCGCTATCGCGCTCACCACAATAATAATTTCCCATTTTCGAGAAATTTCACTAGTTTTTCTGAATAACTTACGATACAGCAAAAATGCACCCAACGCGAATGCTACTCCAATGCATATACTTAAGAACAAGTTGCTATTATTCATAGAAAAATAGCCACCATCTGCAAATATCACAGACAACAAAACCACTACCATCATAATCGCAAAAAGAATAGAAATAAACTTCGAGCTATATTTTCTGAAAGTATTCATGCCCTTAAATTATATCATATTTTCTTAAATACCCACTTTTGGTTATCATTACCATGATTCCCCCATAACAATACATTCGCACCTGGCGTATTTACCGCACCAGATACGTCAAGTGAATAATTAGTATTACACGCTGAAGATATTCGGTAATATCCTTCCTCAATTTGTGAGATTTTCCATGACTGCGCGCAACTATTATTTCTAGACCATATTTCTAGATTAGTACCATTTGCAGCCACCGCACCAGTAGCATCTAAACTCCTATTAGTCGAATCGTTAGTAATCGAGTAAAGCCCCGTGGACGGATCCGAAACTAGCCTAAACAACTGGTTATCCCCATTATGCTTTGACCAAGTGCCGACATTTACTCCGTTAGCTGCCATCCCGCCAGCTATATCAAGTACCAAATTCGAATCTAATTTCGACTGAATAATGTATGTACCATCCTCAATTGGCCCCTTCAAGCCTTCAGTATCAGAATTAAATATCCACCTTTGATTAGCTCCACCGTTGAGTAACCACACCCCCACATTGGCTCCATTATTTCCATTTGCACCGAACACGTCCATAGCATTCCTATTACAAGACGACACTATATAATTTTGTCCTTCAACTGGAATAATCATCCATCGCTGATAACAGCCATTACTGCTTGCATACACTTGCAAATTCGCGCCAGTCATACCATTTGAAGTTACATCTAAGCTTCTATTTGCAAAAGTGCTGTCTATTATATAATACCCAGAATTAGCATCAAAACTCACTTTAAATTTCTGGTTATCTCCCCCATTCCTTCCCCAAATCCCAACATTCGTTCCGTCAACTGCTGCAGTGCTACCATTAACATCTAGTCTTGTATCATTTCCGAGCGCAGAATCAATTGCATAAACCCCATCCTCAATTATCTGTTCCGTATCTGGACTATCCAAATACCACTTTTGAGCATCTGAAGAATTACTACTCCATAATTGCACTTTTGTTAAATTAATTCCCACTCTTCCCCCATCAATATCAAGAGACTTACCTGAACAAGCATTCATAATTCTATAGCCATTATCATTATTTTCTACTAGCCATTTTTGCATACACACATTCAAATTACCTACACTAAGAGACACCGCCGTCCCGTCCGCACCACTTGCATCATAGGCACTTAAATACAGTCCCGATTTAACATTCTTCAAATGATAATACCCGTCCGGTGCTCGATACATATTAATACGATTAACAAGCGACGTCGAATCTTCCCATATTAACATGTTACTTCCATCAGTAGGATATTCCGAAGATGGCGTTAATACCCTACCACTTGTAGATTTAGATTCATAAGTGCCATCATCTACCACCGCAGAAGAAGTATTAATCAAATTCCATCTTTGAGCATTAGAATAATTCGTAGTCCAAAGTTGAACTTTCGTTCCCACTGCACCAGTAGCCGCTCCGTTTATGTCTAGTGACTTCATGCTTGATGTATTTGAACAAGCAGAAACTAACTGATAGCCATTCCCACTTTCTTGTACTAGCCATTTTTGAGAGCATCCATCATTACCATCCCACAATTCCACTTTAGTGCCATCACTAGTCTCCCCATTATAGACATCCAGCATTCTCCCAGTCTTTACGTTACGAAAACGATGGTACTTACCATCACGTATTAATTCAAATTGCTGCATCTCATCATAATAATTAGCGTTTGTAATCATTGCAGATGCACCGTTACTCTCTCCACCAAAAGAAAGTGCCAAATCGTCAGTTGTTCTAAACTGGTAGATACCATTTGGCAAATAAATACCATTGATTTCTCCACCGTACGTATCGCCAAACCATGTCTTGAAATAATAATAGAAGTTAATATTACCATAAGCACCACACGTTACCGTTACTCCAGGTGACGCATCCAGTACCGCTCCGTTCGGTTGATATGGTGTATATTGATACAATGCTGAAGTCGCACGATTCTCAATATTGATCGTTGCCCCACCACACGAAGCATCTGGACTATATCGTACATAATTAGCGCCAGTCGGATAATACCTTGACCCATAATCTAAAATATATCGAAACAGCTCCGCCGCGTTCCTAATCTGATTTCTGAATCCATAGTATTGCGAATCACAAGCTGCCGTATCTGGACAACCGTACCCAGTTGCGGAACGATATTGTAAATCAAAATTCGGCCAAGTATCCGTCACTAAACCTTGCTCTTTTTCAAGCAAAACTATAAGAACTTTAGGGTTTATATGATAATCTTGCGCCGCTTGCCAAATAATATGCGCCGCTGATTCCCCATCAAACGATTCATCCGCCATACACACAAAATGCCCATTTTCTATATGATACGTATGGTTAGAATAATAACTAGCTTTACTGATGTTTGTATCATTACAAGGATTCTTAGACTTCAAGAAATTATAAATTGCACTTTCCGACATCGATGAGAAATCCGACATCGTAGCATCAGAAATAATATTACCAGGATTAAATCCTTGGTACACTGCGCTCACTGCCGAAGCTGATGACTGAAACACGAAATAGCACGCAAAAAGCAATACCATTGTAAATATTAAAAATCCAAACTTTTTTATTTTTTTCATATTGATGTCTCTCCAGTGATTATACCAGATTTGTTATTTCCTTCAACCACAATAGATATCGTCCATTTACCATTTGTCTTAATATCTCCAAGTGGTACATCTTGCACACAGAAACTTGTCGACGGCCCACTTTCTAATTGCGCTTCATAATCTAAAGTTTGCCCCGAAACGGCGCTCTTTAACGTAATTTTACAAGTTCCCGTTACCTGCTGAGAAATAGTTGCCCGTATAGCAAGATTACTATCTACTACGCCCGCGTAATTAATAAAGCCAGTCAAATTCTCATACGTATTTACATCAGGCCCCTCATACTGAGCAACCGAGCCCTTTTCTTTTTCTCTCTGCGACTCTTCCTGATTATTCGTCGTACTCTCTTGCTTTTCTTCATTACTAGACGATTGTATATCATCCGTCTGTTGACTTTGGCCTTCAACCATCCCCTTAATTAAAAAGAATCCTACAATTACAATTACCAAAATAACAATTACCGCAAACACTATTTTGCCGTAATTACGACGTCTTCCAATCGTACGACATTTTGGCCTTTGTTCCATACTTAATATTTTATCATAAACATTTAGAATATCAAGTATTTCATACTATTCTGATGCTTATTTTAATTGTTAAAATATAGCTATCGTTATATAATTATCGTATGAACATGGTCATAGGTTTATTAGCCAGCCTCTTTTTCCTTATTGGTTTTTTCTTACTGTTCAAAATGACTTTTCATATAGCCTTTGGGAAAAACTTCATTAAAAAACATTTCAAAAAAAAATTTTGGATAACCTTTTCTATTGTAGCCGCAATTGGCCTTGTTGTAATCTTGTATTTTACTTCTCAGAACTCAGGTATCTACTGCTGGGACAGCAGCGGATATTGGACTTGGAGCTACAAACACACTAACACTCTATATGGACAGCCTTTCCAAGCGCTAGAAAATCTCTACACTTCTATCACTGACACGGATTATAATCTAATATTACCAACTATCATTAGTTTTCCTCTAAAGATCTTTGGATACACCTTCCTTCGCTACGTCAGCATCAACTATCTCATCTTCTTAGTTCCATCTCTATTCATTTCTATCTGTATATTGGTTAAATTATTCTCTAAAGCTCGCACTAAATTTTCTATCTGGAAAATTGCACTATTTGCAGCAATCTGTCTTCCCGTATCTCTAATTTCAATTTTACAAGGATACATAGATGTGGCAGTCTTAATCCCTATCAATCTCGTATTCGCATTAACCATAGATTATAATCCTCTAGAATTAAACAAAAAACAAATTATTCGCGGAATCATGATCGGTCTAATGCTAGTGACTATGTTCTTATTCCGCCGATATACCGCTTTCTTCATCATGGGATATGCAATCATATTATTTATGTATACTATTTTCTGTTTATTCAAAAATCGCACAAAAACAAATCTCAAACCTCTTATTAAGAAAGCTATCCTTAACTTTCTTGCAATTGGTGGCACATCATTAATCATCTTACTAGGCTTCTTCTCAAAACTTGTATTCAGAATTATCAAAGAAGATTATTCTGTGCTGTACTCAGCCTACGATGGCACTTTCATCGAAAAAATACTAGGTCTCGTGATTCATTTCGGCATCGTTATAATTATTATTACTATTCTAGGAATAATCTTATCTTGCAAGAAAAAAGAACATTTAAAAATGATTTTCTTCTTTGGCGCATCCATTCCGGTTATTGCTCTTTTATTCTTCAGAGTTCAAAGAATGGACGGACACCACATCTACACTCTCACAGTTCAAACATTCATTCTCTTATCCATAGGGATTTACTATTTATTCACTATTTCTAAAAAAACTTGGACAAAAATCCTAAGCATCTTTTGTTGTGTCTTACTTATTTTCGGATCGTTATTTTGTATTTCTGACAGAATCTATAACAAATTCTCAGCAGTTAGTTTAGCTTTTGAAAAACATTATACCAACGTTCTGAAAAGATTTGACACAGCCGAACTTCACGCTCTCAAAGATTATTTAAACTCTAAATCAAACGGCAAAATAATCTACGTCTTATCCAGCGGCGTTGTTTTCAATTCCGATACTCTTATGGTTATGGATAGGCCATCGTCTGAAAATGCTGTAAACGGGCTAGTTAAAACCCACGATGTTGATCTCCGTGACGGCTTCCCATCCATTTTCTTCGACGCGGATATTATAGTGACTACAACTCCTATTGGGCTTCATCTACGTGAAGGCTCGCAAGAAATCGTCCGTTATCTTGCCGAAAAAGTTCAAGACAGTTCATCCTCCTTAGGCCGTCATTACCAGAAGGACACTCGAGAGTTTACTCTCCAAGAAGGTTATACAGTACAAATATACTACAAAACTTCCGAGCTAAAAGACCAAGATTATCTGGAGATAGAACAGTACTATGACAACCTTTACCCCGATCAAAAGCCGATTTTCAAAGATCGCATAGAAGCAGCCAGGCTCAAAAGCTCATAGCCACTTCTGAGCGAGTTTAGACTCAAGAACTTTAATTCTCTTTTTTGTATCTTCGCTAATATTAGCATTCTGCAACACGAAACGATGTATCGCTTGAGTTTCTTTAAATCTTTCTTCCAAACTTACCCCACTCGTTACGCTTTCCTTATGCAACCTATGCGTATTTAATTTTTTATGACAATAAAAGATTTTTCCAGTCATCGCTATATTAATATAGAAATACCAATCTCCGCATAATCTAAATTTCTTCGCTTCATCTAAAATACTACCTAAAACTTTCTGATTTCTGAACACTGCTGCGGACACATTCGGAATCGAATTAAAAACTGCAAGATTCCTATTAAGCTCTTCCACACCTTCCACTACATAATCAGACATCGAATGTTTTTTACGAAAGATGTCCTTAACTTGCCTCAAACTATCTTTGATAGCTAATTGGTCATTATCTTTCGTCAGCTTAGAGTTAGTGTATGAAAGTACTACTCTTAAGTCATCAAATCCCCTCATCACATTTTCCAAAAACTTCGCATTCGCAGAATCATCCATCTCTGCAATCCAAATATATTCAGCTTCAGCTAGTTCAATTCCCTTTTGCCATTGAGAAAAGACATTGCCAGAATTCTGTTTGTTAATTTTAACTTTAACTTTTATTTCTGGATACTTTTCTTTAATTTTAGTAACATTTTCCTGTATTATTTGAACACTACCATCAGTTGATGCATCATCTAAAATAATTATCTCAGCAATACGATATGTTTGCTCTAGGATTTCATTAATTCGGCTCGTGACATAATTCGCATAATTATAATTCGGTAAAATTACTGCAACTGTTTTTTCGGAATGTCTAGCCATTCTTTTTCTATGCACTCCTAATAAAGTGATAAGTCTTCTTCGCCAAACGTTTAGCTTTTCTAAGTGCCCGTCTAGAAAATCCCGCTTTTAAGTATTCAGAAGCAACTGGGAGCTCGCTAATCGTTACTGGCTTTTTAATCATTTCACCTGCAGAAATCGCTTCTTTTGATGCTTTAACCGCATCAGCATTATAGCTTTTCTTAATCTCTTTTGCCATATTCGGCACGCTCTTTCCAGCAAAACATTTGTCGATTATCTCTACGAACTGCTCGTATCCTTTTTCAATCGGATAATCTTGCATATATTTATATCCAGCCTTACTCATCTTTTGCTGAAGTTTTTCATCAGCAAAAATCTTGAGTATCGCCGTTGCAATAGCTTCAGAATTCGGCTCTGCCAAAAGACATCCATCCTCCGGCAAGTCATATAAATTATTTTCATGATAGAGTTCAACTACTGGAAGACCCGCCGCCATCATTTCAAATGGAATCCTGGATGGATTTGATGCGCTCATACAAAGTCCAACCATGCATTTATTATAAAGCTTGTTACACTCATTCTCGGAGATAGTGCCAAGATGCGTAGCGTTTAGATTATGGACTTTACGACGTGCTGAGCCGTATAGATATATCTTAATACTTGGGTCAATTTCTTGGACAATCTGTAAAGCCTTAAGCGCCAATTTGTCACAACGACGTGGCTTACCTGGCTGGAAAATTAGACAAACCGCTCTTTCTTTTTTAATATTATCCAATTTATGATATTTATCAAGATTAGCACAGAAATTAAAATACGCTGTAGTCGTAGGGTAATTGCTTCCAATTTTAGAGGAAAGCCATTTTCCGATTGTAATACCTTTTAGCCCATAAGAATATGATTGCTCTGCCATCAAATATTCACTGCTCATCGGGAAAAACCACGGCTCAAAGTCCTGGATAAAATACATTTTCTTATCACAATCTGCCTTCGCCACCGTTTCTGCTGTATCCCAACCAGTAGCAATCACCATGTCGTATTTTTTAGCAAGTTGATATCCAGAAAAGACATCTCCATAAAATTCCCCATATCCTTCCTTAATCCGCTCGTATATCTCATTAGGATACTCTTTCTTAAGACTCTGAACATACATATCGCATTTATAGCCATGTTTTACTAGACGGTTCAAATTAGTAAAAATTGTACGGTGCCCACCAGAGCCTTCAGAAAACCATGGCACAATCCACGCTATATTACCCTTAGTCCCATTATTTTTCTCATTCTCTACAAAGCCCATTCCTCGTCTCCTTACTAGTTGCCATTTTAGTCTATCCTCGCTTAATTTATACCTGCTGCTAATGCTTTCTTGCACCTTTACCACTTCTCCATATTCCGTATTGAGTTTTACTACCGTAGAAGCCGAGCCTTTATCATGCTTACGATAATAATTAAGTGGCTTAGCACTATAAGCGATATCTCCATATTCTAGGACTCTAGAATATATATACCAATCTCCTGCCACTTTATATTCTTTAGCCTCTTCAAAAATCTCATCTAACTGCTTTATATTCTTCCATACCACAGAAGACACATTCATAATTGGATTAGTCCCTGAAAGATAATTCATTATTTCATCTTTACCGTCATTATAGAAATCTTCATTATAACGGCCAGATTTCCACATGTCCATCCAATCAGTACAAGTCCTACTTTTTATCACATTATCCTGATTAATCCTATACGAATCCGAATAAAATAGTACTACTTTTTTATTAATAGCAAACTTTTGCATCGCCGTTTCTAGAAAACGACAGTCGCAGCTGTCATCTGCCTCCGCAATCCAGATATACTCTCCCGTAGCATTCTCCACTCCTTTTTGCCACTGAGAGAAAACGCAGCCTCCGCTATTTTTCTTATTAGCCAAAAATTTAACCTTAATTTCAGGATACTTCTTCTTTACGACCTCTATTTTCTTTTCGATAACTTCAACACTATTATCAGTTGAAGCATCATCCAGAATTATTAATTCTGATATTGGGTAAGTCTGAAAAAGCACTGAATCAATACGTTCAACAATAAAATCAGCATAATTATAATTCGGAATAATAGCCGTAATCTTTTTATCCGGCTTCAAGTGTCTCTTTTGACTACCCGCGTAGATATTAACTTTCATTTCTCAATTATATCATATTTTGATATAATATAAGGTATGAATCACAAGATAGAAGAACTTCAAAATGCATACAACAAAACGCGTAGCGACTATGAAAAACTTCTAATCAAAGATTTTGAGCTAGAAAAAGAACGTGACCATCTGTTAAAGATGCTTGAGCGTTGCGATCTAGAAAAGAAGTATCTTTTGGCCGAAGACGACCGCAAAAATCGCATAATTAAAGAAATTATGTCTAAGCCGCATCAAAGGGCTTACAATCTAGCAAAAAGAGTACTAAAATCAGAAAACATTTACGAAAAATACCCTCCAGTAGCACCTCCAGAACTAGAAAATTTAGAGCCAAAAATTACAGCTAAAGAACTCACTAATTGCTACGAAGATAACGTTGACTTCTCTAAATATAGTAGCGACATCAAACCATTAGCATTCTATTTACCTCAATATCATACCTTCCCAGAAAATGATAAATGGTGGGGCAAAGGTTTTACCGAATGGACGAATGTTAAAGCCGCAAAACCACTTTTCAAAGGCCACAATCAGCCACGAGTTCCACATGATGATTTTGGCTATTACACACTAACCGATAAAGATATTTTTCAAAAACAAATTAAGCTCGCCAAGCAACACGGTGTATATGGATTCGCATTCTATTATTACTGGTTTTCCGGCAAGAGATTAATGGAGAAGCCTCTAAATATTTGGCTAAAAAATAAAGATTTAGATTTTCCATTTTGTTTATGTTGGGCTAACGAAAACTGGACTAGGACATGGGACGGCAAAGAAAAGGATGTTCTTATCAGTCAGCAATATACCAAAGACGATCCTAAAAAATTCATTAGAGATATCAAAGATTTTCTCTTAGATCCAAGATATATTCGTGTTAATGGAAAGCCAATTTTGCTCATTTACGAGCCACATAAAATTCCCAATTCCAAAGAAGCTTTCAAACTTATGAAAGAAGAAGCCAAAAAAATCGGCATTGGTGAAATCTTAATTTGGTCTAGAAATATAACCTTTGGAGAATCATACGCTAGTGAGAATATTGATGCCGAATTCGATTTCTTCCCTAATGGTTTTCGTTTTATTAATAAATGCCCTTCCGATGCCAAGACTAAAAATGGCAGCTATTACGATTATAAAGAAGCTGTGCTCCAGTTAGATAATTACGGAACGTATAAGCATCACTTCTCGACAAAACCTTATTATTACTCAGTTGCAATGGGCTGGGATAACTCATCACGCAGAAAAAATAACTTCGCAACTTTCTACAATTATTCACCTAGATGGTTTTATTATTGGCTAAAAATTGTTATAGACAAAACTCGAGCAATAAATCCGCCAGACCAAAGATTTATCTTCATCAATGCTTGGAATGAATGGGCGGAAGGAACTTACTTAGAGCCAGATAAAAAGCTAGGCTATGCCAATATTAACACCCTTTCTCGTGCCATCTTTAATTTACCATACGACAAAGATACTGTAATTATTAACGATTTACCAGCACCAACAAAAAATCCTAATTATAAAATCGCGCTACAAGCCCATATTTTCTATACAGATTTAGCAGACGAAATTTTTACGACACTAAATAAAATATCGCTAGAATACGACTTATATATTACAACGGATTCAATAGAGAAAAAACGTTTCTTGGATAAAGCTCTTGGGCCATACAATCTCAAAGCTAATCACATCAAAATAGAAGTCTATAAGAATAAAGGCCGTGACATCCTCCCTTTTCTCAAGCAGATGGAAAAAGTTTACAAAAAATATGACATTATCGGACACATTCATTCAAAAAAGAGCCTCTATGACGACTTCGGTGATAGTTGGAGAAAATATCAATTTTCACAACTATTAGGCTCTAGTCATCTTAAAAAGATATTTGCGCTCTTTAATCAAAAAAATATAGGTCTCGTGTATCCATCTCCTTTTTATAAGATTGATCCACTCACGCAACTTGGCTCAAATCTTGATCAAATCAACTCCCTACTAGAAAAAATGGGGTTATCTGATTTCAATGGAGACGAAGACACCGTCAAATTTCCCGCCTCGTCAATGTTTTGGGCAAGAACAAAAGCCATCCAAAAAATCTTCGAGTTAAATCTATCTGACAGCGATTTCCCAGACGAACAAGGCCAAATCGACCAAACAACAGCCCATGCAGTAGAACGACTATTCGGTATCGTTCCAGAAAAATGTGGTTACAAAATAATGCGATTTTACAACAAGGATTAATATGCAGTTCACAATTGCCAACGCAAAAAGAAATATGCTTTCAGTAAAAGAGCATAATAATAAATATCAGGTTATCGGTAAACACATCGTCGATGTCAATTCTCCTGCACACTCGCACAATATTTTAGCAAAAAACGCGCTAGGCTCTAAAAGAATTCTTGACGTAGGCTGCGGTGTTGGCTATATTGGTGAAGCCATCAAAAAGATACAGAAATGCCATATCACCGGTATCGAATTAGACAAAGTATCCGCAAATATCGCCAGTCAAAAATACGATACTGTTCTTAATTTAGGAATTGGTAATCTCAACGATCCAGAATATCTAAAATTTTTAAAAAGCAAAAAGAAATACGACTGCATAATATGTGGCGACATCATAGAACATCTTGTTGATCCAGGAAATTTACTCGCAATCCTATCCAAAAAACTTGATTCTAACGGGAAAATACTCGTTAGTATTCCAAATTTCGCACATATAGATGTAATTGCCGGCTTAATTGATGGGAAATTCAACTATGCTCCAAATGGAATATTAGATACTACTCATTTACGATTTTGGACCGAAAACTCTTTCTATGATTTCATCGCAAATATTAACGATAGGTACGATACAAAAATCTTTCCTAAGCTAATCGCCAGAACATACGCAGACAACACAAAGATTGATAGCGCAAGCATTGGTAGAATATGCGGTAGCACCATCCTCTGCCTCCAAAATATTTTCGAGCTTAAACTAAAAAATGGCAAAGTTCCTAAAGTAAAATATCCTGATAACTTCAGCAAAGTCGCATCAGCCCTTTCCTCTGCAGAAAAAGTAAACGATTTGCAAAAACAAGTAAACGAGCTGACTCAAAAAATTCAATCTATAGAAAATAGTACCAGCTGGAAAATCACCAAACCTTTACGAAAAGTTCATTCGCTTTTTAAATAATTTTATTCAATTCTAATTCCAAAATAACGCATCAAGTCGTCTTTAATTTGCTTATCTTGATTAAGTGCCGCATTTACCAATCTCTCTATCATTTCTTCCCATATTTCGTATTTACCTTCACTGAAGTACAATTTAACTGCGGCTCTAATTATCTCCGCCTCATTCTTTATTACCCCTTGGACATTATCACGCTCGAACGCACCACCAAGAAGTTCTCTCATAATTTCAATAAATTTTTCTCGATAATAATCTGCTCTTATTACGTTCCTAAAAACAGAATCTTCCGCCCTCCATTTACTTTCCATTATCGCTTCGAACTGGTCGCCAGCCACTCCCACAAAACTTAACACGTCATCCTCTTGATAATAAATTACATCCGTATCATAAATTAAGAAACGCCATCTACCATCACTATACTTTACCCCTGGTATTTCTGCTCCATTATATCTCCACATCTCAAAGCTATTTTGCGGCCAATCAGTGTTATTCCAAAGTAGCTCTATTGCGTAGTATAGCAGAAAATTCTCCATATCTACATGCTGCTCTAGTTTTTCACGATTTTCAACACTATTTAAATCATTTTGGAATAGCCCAATTAGCCCTGCCTCCAAAAAGGCTTCCTTTTCAGTACCTTTAATTTTCTGAATAGCATCCGCATCCTCTAGCCCAAATCTTTTCCTTAAGAACGAATCAGAAAAATTTTGTTGCACATCAAAAATACCATAAAAATCCCCGTTCAAATACACCACCGCCCTCTTAGTGGCAGAATAGCCATCAAACCCACTCTGCTCCGCAAGCCTACTAGCAATACTGGAACGGATATTGCCAGTACCGATATCTTGACCTCCCGCCCTTAATCTAAGCGAATTATATTTTTTTGGTATTACTAGACCTATCGTGCTATTCCCAGATTCATCAAAATTATAGGCCAACTTCTTATATCCATATTTTTCATTTGCCACCAATTTCAAAGACTTAACGTCATTTGCCGCTGAAGTATTACCGGAAATTTGAATTCCAACTTTTTGGTTCCAATCAACTACATTTTCTAAGTCGAAGTCACTCTTTATCTTTTTAGCGTCAAGGCTTACTATCTCAGCATTTCTTATCCAATTCGCATCACGATTATTGTAATTTCCTGGCACATATTCCTTTTCCCTACTCATGCCTTTAGCTATATTGTCATCATAAGTCTTTCCATCTACCATAATTCCAGTTTCATAATCATACAAATTTTTATGGTCAGACGTGATACTAATCAGATCAAGCGTAATATCTTCTTCTGGATTTTCCGCCAAAATATAAGTCGCACTCTGGACATTACTACATTTGCCGCCTATATAACAATACACCGCCTTGATTGGATAGACATTCACCGCCTCTTTCATTTCCAATTTTATAGAACTATTATAAACTTTGCCATTTGTAATTGGACTATCGCCATCTAGAGTATACTTTATTTCCGTAAAAGGAAGTCGCTGCTCATCCAAAGAAAGCTCCACTTCTATCTCTTCTTTATAAAGACCTGTTTCTTTAGAAAAAACAACTTTGCTAGTATCACTAGGCCTTATATTCCAAAAAATCATAAGTCCTATTGTTACCACTATAATAAGCCCAATACCTATAATCAGAATCTTCAACCATTTACTCTTTTTCTTCGATTTAGATTTTTCTGGTGAAGACTTCTTTTTAGTACTAGCAACTACCTTTCTAGATTTCAATTCAGATTTGGATTTTTCTTTCTTCTGCTGCCTTTTTTTCATGCTGCTCTTTTTAGCAGAAACTCGTTTAACGCCATCTGTGTTTTTCGTGTTTTTCGCTTTCTTCTTTTGTTTAGGCTTTGTTTTCTTTTTTGGAACAGAAATTTTAGCTTCAACTTTTTCCCCAAAATTAATCTTAACTTCCGTCTGTTTCTCTCTACCAATCTCTACTGGAATTTTAGTCATGGTTTAAATAACCCTAGATGCTTCCCACCATCATATACAAAAGTTGGTATCCCTTTTGGTCTAATTTGCTGCTCAACTATAGAAACATTTCGCTGCAATATTTCCGCAATTTCATCACTCTTTGCTAGCAAATCAATCTGTTTAACATCACCATCCGAAACTCCCCATTCCTTCATCCAAGAATCAAGCATCGTAACCGCCTCTGCATTATCCAACTGATTATTAAACACTTCTTGGTAAATAGTCCCATCTTTATCATACTGCGTGAATATTCTATCAATAATTTTTGCAGAATAATCATCTGTTTTAAATTGTTTATTAGAAGCCAAGATATACTTTGCAATTATCTCCGAATTCTTAAATCTAAGCTCTCCATTAGTGTTCTTGATCGGATAAAGTACCACTCGAATCTGATGACCATCCAAAAACTTCTGGTCCTTTTGAACATTCTTATACGACTGTAAGCATACTGAGCAACCCGGATCAATAATTGACAACGCGATATTGTCGCTCTCTTTATTCCCAGTTACGAAAGAAGTCTCAAAATCGTAATCATTTACCTTCCAATTTCTTAATCTATCTGGAATATTATTAAAAATCTCTCCCCATTCAGAAAACCAGTTCAAATTATCCTCATCTAGCCCACAAGAATCTGCCCCAAGCGCACAATTTGATGGCTGCGAAACATTACATGTACCAAATACCCAGAGAGAGAGTCCCGCTTTTGCTGCCTCAATAATTGACCAAACCGTAATCACCACAAGCAAAATACTAGCAACTTCAATCGTAATGCTGAGTGGTTTAACTAATTTTGGCTTATTTATTACTACTTTTTTGAGTAATATAGTTTTTACGTCATCAGAAAAATTAGTATCGCACTTTTGAAGTCGCACTTTCTTCGAAAAACAATGAAAAGATTTTTTAAGCAGTCTTAGATATTTCTTGCCAAAATCTTTCTTAAATATCGAAATCAAGGCAACAAAAACCCCAATCAAAACCAAAATTATAAACGCTGCAATACAGACCATATCCTACCCTCTAGTATACCATATTTTATCTAAAAATTCTTAAGCGCTTCCTCTACTCTGTCAATATCTTCATCTGTAATATGGTACCCCAGAGAGAATCTAATCAGTGGTGGATAATGTTTAACATGATCAAGGTAATAATGTACGCAAAAGTACCCCGTACGCGCCATTATCCCCGCATCGGCCAAAGCTGCCCCGAGCACATGACTATCTATACCCATTTCTTTTTTATCTACATAAAACGACATCGTAGTCGCTGGCTGCTCATTTATTAAATGCAGCTTCTCTTTATTTTTTATTATCTGCCAAAGCCTTTCAACATTTTTTTCAAGTGCTTCATGCTCTTTTCGTGTTAAACCTTCCAGCCAATCTATTGCTGCTCCAAGCCCTATGATTTCTCCCCAAGCTTGGAGTCCAGCCTCAAACTGAGTATAGAGATGCTCTTTATTATCTTTCGACAGTAAATAAGTATTTTTATCCACATCATCAACCATACCACCACCAATAAAAGTAGTGTCAATTAATTTTGCAAAATCTTTCTTAATGATCATCCCACCTAACGACGGAGCATACATCTTATGTGCAGAAAAACAAATTGCATCTGGCTCCACTCCATATAATATTTCCACTGAATGTGCCATAGTTTGTGCCGCATCAATAATAATATATCCACCAGTCTTATGCACTCTCTTTACTACATCCTTAATATTGACCAATAATCTACCGTCAATATTAGAAGCACAGTTTACCACTACTAACGCTTTTTCTGGAATGTCTTCCAAATTAATCGAGCCGTCAATATTTCTTTTTACTACTTTTCTTGGTATTTTATTTTTCTTCGCACAAGAAATCGTAGATAAAAACGGCGAGTTGTGTTCAATATCAGAAGTAACTATTGTCTTAATCCCACTTTTTTTCACATCAATTTGAGATAGAATCAAATTAAGCCCATAAGTAGTATTTAAGGTAAAAGATACAAAATAATGTCTACTACTCTTTTTAGTGTATTTCAACACTTTTTCTCTGGTCTTCTCAACTTTCTCATCAGTTATCACTCCCCATTCATATTTCACGCGTTCACCACAAGAATTATGCCTCGTGTAATATTCATTCAACGCTTCAATTACCGGTCTAGGACGAAGCGACTGACAAGCAGAGTCCAAATATACTTCATCTTTTTTTAAATAGTCAAAATCTTTCACTTAAGACCTCCCTTCTCCATCTATTATATAACTAAACTTTCAGATTTTGGGAAGCTTTTTTATCAACTATATAGAGTGGGCGTCCTTGAGTCTCGGCATGAATGTGCGAGATATATAGCGCCGAAATTGCTTGAGAAATTAGCACTAACCCCACCAAAAAGGTAATAAAAATCGCCATTTGTACTGCACCATTCCAATATAGTCCCAACGGATCACCTAAAATATATTGTTGTACAATCACAAAAATACCTAGCAAAAACGAAAGCACTGTAATAATTGCACCAATATATCCAAAAATCACCAACGGCGTAGTAGACATCGAGATAAAACTATCTACGGCGAGATGGAAAAGCTTTGATAAATTATACGACGGCTTCCCCGCAATTCTCGCACCATAAGTATATTTAATATATTCCTGCTTAAATCCTAGCCAATCTATCAACCCTCTAGTAATACGATTGTGTTCGGACAAACGATTAAACTCATCCACCACTGCACGATCAATTAATCGATAATCTGTGCTCCCAGGAACTGTATGTTTATTCCCCATTCGTCGAAGCAGCCAATAAAATAATTTGCTACCTTTTCTCTGAATGAAACCATGCTTAGTAAAATGGTCACGCACTCCCGTAACAACTTCTGCGCCTTGCTCCCATTTCTCAATAAATTTCGGAATTAAGCTAGGCGGCTGTTGTCCATCAGCATCAATAGTCAAAACTGCCTTACCTTTAGCATACCTAAGCCCAGCCGAAAGCGCCGCTTCTTTACCAAAGTTTCTAGAAAGCGCCAACAGCTTATATTTATTAGATTTATCAGTATATTTCTTAATAATATCAATCGACTTATCAGTAGAGCCATCATCAACAAATATCACTTCAAACTTATAGTTTTCAATCTTCTCAAGTTCTGGCAATAAATTATGATCCAAAAACTCCGGCAACACTTCCTGCTCGTTATGAATCGGAACTACAATCGAAATCAGCGGCTCAATAATACTCATTTAGCTCTCCGTCAAATCTATTCCTAATATTCTAGCAGATTTTCGTAAAATGTCAAGTTCTTCCTCTGTTGCAGTTTGCATTTTTTCTCTAAATAATGCTGTTGTTTCTGGATAGGTAAAATCTACTACTTCTAAAGATCTCGCACTACCCGAAACTTTTTTCAATGCTCCTAATTTTACCAAATTGTCTATATGTTCTGCTACTGCCGAAACGGAAGAGAGCCCTAGTCCAGCACAAACATCTCTATAGGACGGTGAATATCCATGTACATCTATAAAATCAGCAATAAAGTTGTATACCAAAGTTTGCTTTTTCGTCAATTTAATCATTAAATAAATTATAGCACAAATGAAATGCTTATGATATAATAGATAAATAGTGAAGGATCAAACTGCGAGAACTATCGACGGAATGCACGCTCAAAAAGCCACCCAAAGAAGGCAACGAGCAATCGGTATTGATGTTGTGTCTCCAAAACCTCACATTAAATCTACATCTATTAGAAATTCTTCAGAAACCACTCCTACTCAAGATTTCGGTCTAGACGATAGTCAAGTGGCAAAAGAAAAAGCCCGTCTCAAAGCGAACGAAGATTTTCTAACTCCTGTCTCTACCTTAGATTTTGATTTATCCTCAAAAGAACTTCGTCCAGATTATAGCTTAAAGAAACGCGATTTGAATAAAAAGGACGCTAAGAAGAATAAGAAAAAAGGTATGAAGAAGAAACGCACTGGACTTAAAATTCTAATTGTCATTTTCGTAATCTTAGCCTTAGGCGTAGGCGCATTTGCTATCTGGGGAAATACTCTAATCGCTAAACTTACTGGTGGCCGTTCTGGATTGTTTGACTTCATCGGTGCAGTATCTAATAATGTCAAATTAAAAACCGATCAAAATGGCAGAACTAATGTCCTTATATTCGGAACTTCCGGCTATGATATGGAGGGCACAGAAGGCGATTACGCACATGATGGAGCAATGCTCACAGACTCCATTATGGTAATGTCCATCGATCAAGAGACTAATGACGCCGCAATGATTAGCCTCCCACGCGATCTCTACGTTGGGAAAACTTGCACTTCCACCGGAAAAGTTAACGAAGTATTCTGGTGTGCCAACATGGATGGTACAGATGAAGAAGCCGGCGCCCTTGCACTCGCCAACGCCATTAACGATATTTTGGGAATAGAAATTCAATACTGGATACATCTAGACTGGGCTGCGCTCATCGGGATAGTTGATGGTATTGGCGGTATTACAGTAACTCTCGACGAAAGCATCGCTGATGATTGGACTAAGACCTTCATTACAGCAGGTGTTCCAATAGAGCTAAACGGCGAACGTGCGCTCGGCTTAGCTCGTGCAAGACATGGTACTGAAGCTGGAGATTTTACTCGTGGCAATAGCCAACAAAAGATTCTTATAGCCATAAGAGATAAAGTCGTCGGACAAGGTTTAGATTTTGGCCAAGTACTGGGACTAATTGAAGCTATTGGTGACAATGTAAGAATGAACTTCTCCATTGATGAAATTAAAACCGTCCTCTCTATCGCTAAAGATTTATCATTGGAAACAATGCGCCAAGTTCCGCTCGTAGATTATGATAATAACATCTACTATGTGACTACAGACGAAATGAATGGTATTTCTTACGTAGTTCCATCAGCCGGAATTAGCAACTACTCCGTAATCCAACAATATGTTAAGAAAATGTTCTCCAGTAACCCTGCTATCCGTGAAGATGCCGCAATCGCCGTATTAAACGGCTCCGGCGAAGTAGGCGTAGCTAGTCAAGAAAAAGTTAAGCTAACAAACGACGGCTATACCGTATCTACAGTCGCAGACGCACCAGAAGGAGAATACGGAGAAAACTTTATCGTCTACCATATCAGTGGCAAAACACCAGGCACAGCCGAAGCTTTGTCAGATCGATACGATACTGTTGTTCGCTCTGCAGAAGAGCTTCCGGCCGGTATTGATACTAGTGGAATCGATATAGTAATAATCATCGGCAAAACTGCCACCACAGAATAAGAGTAACTACCACTGTCAGATAGTAAAATCAACAAGATAACTATACCCCTCCGTATTTATCTAATATCTACAAGTCCTTATTTTATTCTGCGCCGTCATCAACGTCAGCAGTCTTTTCAATAACGAGCTGCCTTTCCCTGCCTTCACCTTCAGAATGCGTAGAAATACCATAATAATCTTCTGCAAGTTTGTGTACTACTCGACGATCAGCAGGAGAAAGATCTAACCTCATCGGCTGTCCAGTTTCACGAACTTTTCTAATCCACCCCTCCGCTTTCTCAGCAATACGATCGGCTCGTTGACGCTTATAATCAGCCACGTCAACATTTACTCTTGTAATTTCTGCGCTTCTTGCGGCAAGCGCTTGTGAAACTATGAATTGTAATGCCCGCAAGTTATCAGCGTTCCTTCCAATCAGAAGTGAGTTCATAGATGTAGAAGGTACGGAAAGCTGTATTACTTCATCATCCAACGTAGAATCTACCGCTACATTGATACCAAAAAAGCTTAGCAAATCTTCTAGGTATTTTGTGGCAAATCTTACTGATTCATCTCTATCCATATTATTTTCTCCTTTTCTTATCTTTAGAACTCTTTTTGCCACCCTTTGCATCTTTAGCGGAAATACGGGTAATCTTTGTTCCCGTCTTCTTATTCTCAATTACCTTCCCCTCTTGAACATTGCGCAACTCTTTTAGTATGGCTTTGTCGGCAGAAATTTCCATTTCTTCATCAGCCTTATCTAAAACTATTTTCTGTTGCATTACGTTAATAGCACTTGACAGTAGGTAATAGAATACTAGTGCACCAGGAAGATAAAACATAATAAACAGCATCATAATTGGCATCATCAATGACATCTGTCTCGTTGCCAATGCATTAATATCAGCTTGGTCTGGCTCAGTCCCATCTCCAGCTGCCGCCTCTTTAAGTAATTGCCTAAAGGACTTTGATTTTGCAGACTTCTTAGAAGGCAGCTGCTGACGAGAAGACCAATACTGCAAGAAAGCAGAAGATAGAGCGAATATCAAAACCACTAAAACACTAGGAGTAATTTGTCCTCGTAAAATATTTGATGCTGATGCGGTAAGATCAACTACACCAAACAATTTTGGACTAAACTCGTATTTATTTTCTTCACCTTCAGGCACACTTTCTGGATGTTGTAATTTATCTATATACGGCTCTTGCATATTGATGATTTCAGAAATCTTTGGCAAATCATGCACTGGTGCATATGCACGTAAGGCAACATTATCAGTTGGTGTTGGCATAACCATCACTCTAATAGCTGTATAAAGCGCAATGAAAATAGGCAGTTGAATCAAAATTGTCAAAAATGATCTGAACGGCTTAACATTATACCTCTTGTAAAGGTCCATCGTCTGCAGAGATTCCATCTGCCTGTTGCCCTTACAATTTTTCTTAATTTCTGCTAATTCTGGTTGAATCTTTCTCATCAACTTAGTTTGATGGAGCTGCCTTTTTACTAGTGGCCACATCAATAGCTTCACCAAAATAGTAAACAGAATTATTGCAAGTCCAAAATCACCGACAAAATTATAAATTACAAACAAGATATTTACAATTGGACGAACAATAACAAAATCAATTAACTCAAACATACTCTTAAATTATACCATACACTGTGCAAAAAGTGAATGGATGAGCTTTCTTAGCTCATCAAAATCAATCGTCATAATTTCACTAGCATAAATCACAAAGATATAATCGCGTTTTTCTGGAAAATTAGGGAGCTCCAATCTTATCGCTTCGTAGACCCTTCTTCTAATTCGATTTCTCGCTACCGCAGTTTTTTCCACCTTTTTCGATACAACCACTGCACACCTAGTATGCCCTCTTGCATTCTCATTATAGACTAATGAGATCTTTGGCGTCCGAATAGTCTTTCCGTGCTTATAAGTATACTTCACTCCGCCTCGCGAATGGAATCTGTATTTCTTTGATAACATATCTATATTATATCTACTTTTGTAATAGTTTGTAATATTTATTATGTAGAAGATTCTTTGGCGTGCCGCGCCCTACTAGCTTCCCTTGTTCGATCACTAATATTTCATCCATCTTGCGCATCACCTCTGGTTTATGCGTAATTACTAATACCGTATGTGTCTTTTTCAGCTCTCTTAACACTTTGACAATCTGTTCTGTAGTATCAGCGTCAAGTGCCGAAGTAACCTCATCAAAGAGCAACACTTCCGAACGAGAAAGTAAGGTTCTTGCGAGACTAAGCAACTGTTTCTGTCCAGTAGAAAGATTTTGACCATCAGCAATCAGTAGGGTATCATATCCTTTTTCTAGCCTCATAATCGCATCATGTACACCTACAAGTTTACAAGCCTCAATTTGACGTTCGTGATTAGGATCGACCATGCTAAGATTTTCCCTAATCGTCATCTCAAACACGAACGGTTTCTGAGTTACTATTGAAACATTACTTGCATAAATTTCCTGACTATATTTATTGATATTCGTGTCATCCAAGAAGATCTTCCCTTTAGTTGGTTTATACAATCTAAGTAGTAGCCTAAAAATAGTCGATTTACCAGAGCCAGATTTTCCCACTATTCCAGTCAAACTATGTGGCTCAATCATAAAAGAAACATCTCGCATTAGCGGTTTTCTATCATAGGTAAATGATACTTTTTCAAACTTTATCCTACCCTTTATATCATCCGTATCGTCATCTCCAAATTTAACTTCTCTTTTTGGTTTATAGTTTAGCAGTTTGTGAATTCGATTAATTGCAACATTACATTTCGAAAGATTATAAATCGTATCCGTAGACGAGCTATAACAATCAAGAATATTTTCATAGTAACCTATCGCCAAAATCAAAGTCGCAATATTGTATTCACCCTTCAATATTAACCCCGCAGTAATTACATAAACCAAGATTCGTCCCGAACTCAAAATCGTAGATACTCCAACATCAGCCAAATCATTATGTAACCGTTTTTTTGCGTAAGATATTTTCCAAAGCTTCTTACTATTTTCTATATATTCTTCTAGATTATCTTTCATATTGAAAGCATGTACTTCTTTCTTCCCATCCAAAATCTGACTATATAAACTCGAAATATCATCTTGATGGGAACGTTGCACTAATGCATATTCGTCTCTCTTTTTCATATGTTTCACAAAAATTATCATTGAGATTACCGTAAGCCCTAGCGCAATTGCCCCAATCAAAACGTCTACAAAAACTAAAATAATAACATTAATAAATATACTTATAATATTAGTCACAAAATCAAACAAATAATCTGGAATTCTTTGATTCTCCGTCACATCTTCAAAAGCCGTACTGATAATCGTAGCTTGTGAAATATTCTTTGTATAATCCGGGTCGAGCGTTACGGCTTTATCCAAAATCTTACGCTGTAAAGAATCATGAATATAACAAGAATTTTTAGCATAAGCCCAGTAATTATAATGATGGCACAAAACATATACTAACGCTGCTACTAAAAATCCCCCGGTATCTATCAATGCCATTGTGTAATCACCTTCAGTTGCTTTGTCAATAATTTGTGCAGTAATAAATGGTAGTACTAAAAATGCCGCTTCACGAAGACACGCCGAAAAAATTAAATGAAACAGCAATCGTTTGTCAGTAGCTCCAAAGCTAAAAAATCTTCTTAGCAATCTAATGTAATACCTCATACCATAATCCCCTCTTCTGATTTAATAGCCTGTAGAGCCCGATAAAGCTTGCTTCTTTCCATTAGCTTCTCGTGTGTACCAATATCAGCTATTTTGCCATGATCTAGAACAATAATCCTATCAGCAGATTTCATTAAATCGGGTTTTTTAGTAATCATAATAATAGTGCGATTGCTCTTTAATCTATTAATTAATCTCGGTACTAACTTTGCTGTATCTGGATCAAGCGCCGTAGTCACGTCATCAAGCAGTAGTACTTCTGCATCCGTCAAAATAGTTCGCGCAATTGATATCATTTGCCTTTGACCGCCAGAAATATTCGTAGCATTTTCTCTCAAAATCGTATTATAACCCTGCGGCAAAGTCTCTATAAAATCATGGATTCCAGCAATTTTACAAGCCTCAATTTGATGCTTAATATCGCTATCGACAAAATTTAAATTTCTCCTAATACTCGTATTAAATATGAACGGTACCTGATTAGCTACAGAAACATTCGAAGTGTACACTTCGCGAGAAAACTCATTTATATTTATTCCGTCAAGTAAAATCTTACCTTTTGTTGGCTTATTTAATCGCAAAATCAAATCAAATATTTTAGTCTTCCCCGATCCAGGATAGCCTACAATCGCTACAAATTCATGCGGCTTAATTTTAAAATTCAAATTTTGTAATATCTGATGTTTATTTAGTGATAACGAAACATTCTTAAAATTAATCGCCCCACTAAGGCGGTCAAGGCTCAAATTTCCGAACTCAAGTTTCTCTCCAGGTTTATAGTTTAAAATACTCTCCACACGTCGCATTGCCGCACTAGTTAAACGAATATCTACGGTTGCATCAGTTAAATCTTTCGTATATCCAATAATTGCTTCATGGTACGAGATTATTAGAACTAAAATATCTATCTCCATCTGGCCAATCGCCATCATAAAAATTAAAAATGCAAACAAGAAAGCATGAAAAATATAAAAACTATATTTTACATCATTGTCTCGAATGGTTAAATAATGTCTCTGCTTAAAATAACTCTTGTCATACGCATTTTGTATTATATTAAGTCGTTTCTTTAACGGAGATAACATATTAAAGGTTTTTACTTCCTGTAAACCAGACACAACTTGTCCTAAAAAGTTGCTATACTTATCATTCTGAATTTGCGATTTCCACCAATAATGATTAAACCTCCTATCCATACCAGTTCTAATTGAGGTGTAGCACATTGAAGATACGAATAAAATCAGCCCTGCTAATGGACTATAAATAACTACTATTACATAAATAGCAGCTATTTGAAAAAATGTCGTAATGTACTCAGAAATCTCATCATTCATCTCCCCAATTTCCAAAATATCATTATTAATAGTATTCATCAGTCTTCCCTTGTCGATTTTTCTTGTAAAATCACTGTCGACTGAAATCAATTTTTTGAACACCTTCGTCTGTAGTGCACGATAACTATAACTTACATTCCAGCTATACGCTCGGTAGTTGAAATACAAACTAATCTTATGCACAATGTAAATAATGGCATAAATCCAGACGAAAAACCATGTTTCCTCCGAATTTTGCTCAGTCAAAGCCTTAATAATTAACGCCGCAATAAATTTACGGGCTACCATTGTCCCCTTGTAAAGAATAGCCGTAATCAGATTTAGAGCAAAAAGCCAAGGGTTTATCTCCGCAATCTTAAAATACCTCTTAATATAATGGTGTAGCTCTTTAAGCATTAACACTATTATACCATATTAAGAGGTATTTACAGTTGTACTAAGCAGTTAATCTTGCGCGTCCTTTAATGCGGCGGCGCTTCAAAACTTTACGACCATTCTTAGTCGCATTTCTCTTCATGAAACCATGCTCAACCTTACGTTGACGCTTATGTGGCTGATATGTGCGTTTTGGCATAAAATCATTCCTATTAGTTTTAATATCTTTAAAATCTTTTTATAGTATATCACTTTTTTACACAAAAGCCAAGAAGTTTTCCACATTTTATTAGATTTAGACTTTTCCCTGTGGAAAACTATACCCCTGTTTTTTCAAAAAAATATTATAAAACATTTCATATTTTCACGAAAAGCTGTGGAAAAGTCTAACTTTTTAATATATAATACTTATAAGATAAAATTTCGGTGGGTCATAAGGAGGTAATACCATTATGTTTGATGTGTGGAAAAATGTTTTATCAGAAATAGAACAAGCTATTCCGCATGACCAATATCAAACCTGGTTTACAGACGTAAAGTTAATTTCTATAGATAATGGTACTATAACCATTGAAGTCCCAAATGTCTTCAAGGAAACCCAAATTAGAAAAAAATATGATTCCCTCATTCGAAAAGCTTTTACCCATAACAACATAGATTTTAATGATGTTTTATACATTGTATCTAATACCTCTCGTATCCGCCCAAGGTCAAGAGAAATATCCGTTGATGAAATCAACAAAAAGACAGTAAAAAAGACTACACCAAGCCTAAAACAAGCTGCGAAAAGCTTTGTTACTGGTCTTAGTCCAGAATATACTATGGATAACTTTATTGTTGGATCCAACAATAATCTCGCCGTAGCCGTAGCTAAGGCTGTAATTAATAAACCTGGTGACAGGAAATATAACCCGTTCTTCCTTTATGGTGGCCCAGGTCTTGGTAAAACACACCTTGTTCAAGCTATAGGTAATGAACTCTTAAAGAACAACCCTGAACTAAATATTTTATACACTTCCACTAATCATTTCTTTTCCGAATTCATCGACTTAATCAAGAAGCAAAAGGGTGAGGAGTTCTCTAAAAAATATCAAAAAGCAGATGTTCTAATTATTGATGATTTTCAAATGATTATGGGTAAAGACGCTAGTCAAGAAGCCTTCTTTAATATCTTTAATGACCTTTATCAACAAAACAAACAAATCATCGTCACATCAGATCGCCTCCCAGAAGAAATTAAAACCCTAGATGAACGTTTATCTACTAGATTGGCTTGGGCTGGAGCATATGATTTACAACTGCCGAGTTTCGAGGATAAATGTGCAATTCTAAAAGCGAAGGCGGAATTTGATAATATCGATATCGAAGATGAAGCTATAGAATATATCGCTAACAGTGTTAAAACTAACATTCGTGATTTAGAGCGGGAATATAGAACAGTCATGACATGGGCAGAAGTTAGAAATATTTCCCCTCTAGAAGTAATAAGTGATGGTTATTCCAATTCAACCTCCAATAAAAACCACTCTCTTATCAGCACAAAACAAATCGTAGAAACCGTCGCAAAATTCTATAATCTTAAAGTCGCTGAAATGTGTAGTAAAAGCAGGGTCGCACATATTAAAACTGCTAGACAAGTAGCTATGTATCTATTATCAAAAGAACTCAATATGAGCACCACTAAGATCGCTCTGGAAGTTGGCGTAAAAGACCATACTACCGTCATGCATGGGATTAAGAAGATTGATGCTGATCTGAAACTAGACTTCGCTTTGCGCGAGCAAATTTCTTCAATTCGGGAGAGTATTTATGCTTAACTTGTGTAAAACTCTGCGAAAAACTATGCGTAAAAGTTCGTGGAAATCCAGTGGAATCTTTTCCACCATACCAACCATTTTTTACTCGTTCGTAACGTTTTTGTGTAAAACTCCGCTTTTCCACTTTTTCTTACACAACTTTTCCAACATTTTTTCCACGTCCATTTCTACTAAATCATCTCTTAAAAGCGATCTTTTTCCACACTTTCCACATAGCTTATTATTACTATTATTAAATAATTTAATAATTAATATTAATAATAAGGTTCATAGACTAAGAATTTTTAGTGATATATAATATTAACCAAGAAAAGGAGTGTACAACATGGAAATAGAAGTTTTACAGGAGAAGCTAGCCAGAGCACTAGGAGTAATAAGTAGAGTTGCAGTAGGCGCAAAATCTACATTGCCTATTTTATCTAATGTATTAATTAAAGCAGATAATAATAAGGTTTCACTCACGGCAACTAATCTCGACATGGCAGTAGTAGACTACGTACCAGTTGTAAACGCAAAAGATGGAATTATTACAGTTCCAGCTAGACTTCTAGCTGAATTCGTTCAAAATCTTCCAAAAGGAGAAAAGGTAAAAATTGTAAATGATGGCACTAAAGTAAAAATCACTGCATCCAAATACTCATCTGTAATTAATGGTGCTCCAGCTGATGATTTTCCAGAACTTCCAGGAATAGACGAAAGTAAATCTGTTGCCTTCTCTATGAGTGTTGACGAATTCAAAGCAGGTGCTTCCGAGGTTGTCATCGCTGCATCTGGAGATACTACTAGACCAGCACTTACAGGCATCTATTTCAACACGGATAAAGGCGCTCTTTACCTAGCTGCCACTGATGGTTATAGATTAGCGGAAAAGAAATTTATCGATAAAGTTAAAAGTGAAGTTGCCGCTATAGTTCCTACATCATCTCTCCAAGAAGTGCTTCGTTCTATTCCAGAAGATGTTGACACTATAGAATTTCTATTTGATGATACTCAAGTTAGATTTAGAATTGGTGAATTGGAAATTACTTCTAAACTTATCGACGGAACTTTCCCAGATTATAGGAGATTATTCCCAGGTGAAAGTGAAATTCAGGTGACTCTTAATCGTGCTGAACTTATTAGGAATGCTAAGATTGCTTCACTTTTTGCTAGAGAATCTAACGGTGCTATTTGCTGTGCAACTGATAGCAAAAACGGCAAATTCATCGTTTCGTCAATCTCTAATGAAGTAGGTGAAAATAAGTCGGAAATCGATGCTGAGGTATCTGAAGATGCTAGTATTAGAATGGATTCCAGATTCCTAATAGAAGCACTTAATGCCCTAGATGAGGAAAATCTAATTTTTGGATTTGCTAAGAAAGCTACGCCAGTCCTTATTAAGAATGAAAAAGATGATAAATATAGGCATATCATTATGCCTCTAGATAATTAATGGATAGCAATGTAATTAAGAAAATTAGTCTGAATAATTTCCGTTCACACGAAAAATATAGTTTAAGGCTAAAAGATAACCCAACCCTAATTCTTGGCAAGAATGGTTCCGGAAAAACTTCCGTTCTAGAAGCTATTTATATCGCTATGCAAGGTAAATCTTTTCGTGCAACTGACAAAGAGATTGTTAAGCATGACTCTAACTTCTATAGAATAGAACTAGAATTTAGTAGTGGAGAAAAAACTATAGTACTATATCAAGAAGATAATGGTAAAAAATTCTTAAGTAAGGATAAAAAAACTACGAGATTACCAAAAGAAGCTAAATATCCAGTAGTACTCTTTCTACCAGAAGACCTACATATAGTTGCCACCTCTCCACTTAAAAGACGAGATTACTTTGATAATATTATTAGTCAAATAAACGATAACCATTCTAGGGCGCTAGCTAGATATAATAAAGCTTTGAAGCAGAGGAATGAATTATTAAAACAAGAATCGGTTACATTAGAAGACACTTTTTCTTGGGATATTATGCTTGCAAAATACGGTGTAGAAATTAGAAAGAATCGTTCAGATATAATTAATTTAATTAATAAAGATATTACTAACACTTATGATGAAATTGCAAAGAATCAAGATGTTACCAAGATACGATATGATAGCTATACAGAAAATGTTGATGAGAGTAATTATTTAAGGCTACTACATATGGACTTTGAGAGAGATTCATTAGTCGGCCATACTAATTTCGGCATCCATAAAGATGATTTTATCTTTTTATTTAATGGTAAGAATGCTGATGGTAGCGCTTCGCGTGGAGAAGTTAGAAGTATAGTCTTAAGTCTTAAGTTTATTGAAGCTAAAATCATAGAAGAAAAATTACAAAAACGACCAGTAGTCTTGCTTGATGATGTTTTTTCCGAGTTAGATAAAACCCGCCAAAAAAGCCTTACTTCAAATTTTTCCAATCATCAAGTGATTTTAACGAGTGTTGATGAAGTCTAAAGGTTATTGGCGGATTTGATAATATCACGAGGTATATTTGGATATTTTTCATAAGTTAATATTAATTCCGGCGTGTTTAAAAGAATAAACTTTCCTTTCTCCTTTTGAAAAATCAATCTATAAACATTCGTATCACCATAATCATCGATAATATATGATACTGCAGTAATAATATAATTATCAACTACTTGTATATTTTTAATTTTATACTTAGAATTTTTAAAAATAGTATCTATATCTTTTACTACTAAGTCGGTATCCTGTGGTATGATATCTTCCGCTTCGATATCACTTATACTAGAATATTTTGAGAATGGATTAGTATAATCACTAAAAATATAATAATATCTCCCTAGCTCACTATCAAATTGTGAAGCAACTCTTAGCGCTATGTCCCTTGCCGCTGCCGGAGCATCAATAAATATACAAAAATTAGAATATTCACATTCGCCGTAGTCAATCGTATAATTCATTGTTTCATATGGAAGCATAGTTATAATAGGAAAATCTTTTTCGTATTCTATACTTGTTGCATTATATTCTGCACCGGAAATTTTTTCGCGGAGTAAAGCATCATCTTGATGCTCGCTATACCAGTTAGCGGTATCTTCGGAATTTGAATCTAAGACGATAAAAGCATTGGAAGTTTCACCAGACTTCGTATCTAACTCCAAAGTTTGCGTTTCGAATCCATTTTTCTCTGCTTTAACTGTATGTTTACCAGGAGTGACTTTGATATAGCCATTTTTTACAGAATGATTATCTATATGTACGGTGGAAGATTGTGGAGCAACTAAAACATATATGGTGCTACTATTTACCAGAAGATGAATTGTAATTATGATAATAAGTATCATCAATGTGGCTATGATGATTACAATTATTTGTTTAATATATTTAGTAAAAAAATCTTTCATACCTTATCCATTATGCCTAAAAATCGAAAACGGCTGACCACTCTTAGTGTGCGTAAAATATATTGAGGATACTTTACCAGTATAATCACCTTGAGATGCTGACACTGCATTATACTTTCCAGTTCCACCAGTATAAATCATAATATGCCCATTAGCTACAAAAACATCGCCAGATTCAAGATTTGATGTGTTTCCTAAGTTTTCTATTTGAGTCCAGCTAGAAGAACTTTCTAGGTATGATTTCATACTACTAGATCCGCTAACTGGAAATGACGAATCTATACCAGTTGACCTAATAACAACAGAAGCGAAATGACCACAATCTTGAGACCAACCAAGTGTAGGATTTAATCCAAGCGCTCTAGCCGCCTCCGCAAAGGCGGGATTGACCTCATCATAATGCTGTTCGTCGCCCCATGCTAGACTTTTACCAACTTCCGCTATTGAACTTCCGTTATAGTTTGTTACTTCTTCACCTTCATCATTACAAATAATAGATTTATTTTCAGAGTTTGTAGTTTTTATTGTAGAGTCAGTTGGAATTTTACCACCAATCGAATTATTGCCACCAGGTTGGATATTTTCAGATTTGGCTAGCTCTTCGGAAGATTTCCACCCTAGCCTATCCCTTACCTCAGCAATAGGTCCATCAATTAATCCTAAAACAGTAGACACATAATTGCTTTCATCATTACCGTCGCTTGATGGAGCGTAATGGTGAATCATTTCTGTAAGAAACCCCTTCAAGTCATAATTATCTGGATCTAGATATGGGAACGCATCATCATAATATCCATTCCTTAAAACTCTAGAACCAGCCCAGGCCTTAATAGATGCCTCTATGCTACTAAATACCGCCCATTGGCGACCGCTACTTGACGTCCAACTACCGGCATCACCAGATTTAGTTATACCAAGCCAGTTATTTGTAGCATTTTTAGCTATGCCGGCAGTTCCCATGCTAGACTCGTGCTGCATCTGCGCAAAAACCACTTCCCAAGGAACACCATATTCGCGCTGCATTTCCATTGCGTACTCTCCATACTGTTCAACGGCCCATTTTAGACGACCATAGCCAGAGCTGCTAATATTTACAGATGGGTCATCAGAACTAGAGTTAGAATCGGAGCTTTCCGAGTCGTAAACTGGTTGACAAAGCTGAATATTAAGATTCTCAAACGGATTCCAAAACATAGTGTTGCTCTCTTTAAAAATTGTATAAAGAGTCCTATCTTTTCTGAGACTTTCGATTGGGCTATCTAGAGCATTAGCTGGAAAGACCGGAAGCATAATCATTAATATAGCTAGAAAGATACAAAAATAACCAACTAAGCCTCTCTTACTTCTCCCAAATCTAACCCTCATACACCACAATTATAACAAAATTCTCGTGCTTATTCCAGTATTTGACTAGACCTTCACGCCCGTTTTATTCCAGCGGAGCTATTGGCGTATAAGTATAGACTATCTGATAATTTGAAGGATTAAACCCTATCTCCCTAATCTTTTCTTTGGCATAATCAAGATTATCACCAGTAGAATCAGTGACAATCAGGCAAAAATCTTCATCACAATTCTCATCTTTTCCACCATCAATCCTAAACTCTACATAATTGTCATCATCATTATACTCAGACACAATTATTGGCAACTTCTCCAAAATTGGGTATTTAGCCAAATAAGAACTAGACATTTCCTCCGCTTCATGGTCTCCGATGCTATTCAAAATCAGTGCATCATCTTGATGCTCTAAATACCAACTCCATGTTCCATCTTTTTGTAGTAAATAATCATAAAGCTTGTCATTTTGCGCTGTATTAAACTTGTATTCCTTAGTATTAAAACCGCCTTTTTCTATCTTTACGTAGACTTCACCTTTTGGTAAATCATAAGTTCCGTTTTTATAAGATTTTCCATTAATTGTTATATTTGCAGAAGCTGGTGCGACTAGAACTTCCACTTTCGCTTTCGGATTCATACCAATCGCTGTAAGCATTAAGACTAGTGCGAAAAAAACCAGCGATACAATTATCACAGCTGGGATTGGATATTTAGCGATAATTTTTTTAATTTTCTGAAACACTTCTCCTCCTATATTGCCCTAAATATTCTCATACCATCATTAGCATAATATCCCCTAGAATGATCAGCGGTACGATCGCCATGCGAAGCAGAGGCGATACGCCCAACACCACTCTCGTCAGACACATACATTTCCACATGTGAAGCCGAGGCACGAATATCACCAGGTTGCATATTTGAAGAGTTTCCGATGTTAGGAATTTCTTGGTATTTTTCTGGGTGTGAAGCAAAATAATTTAGCATATTAGATGCACCACAACATGGAACATCAGGATCTACTCCAGAATATCTTAGAACCGTAGCTACGAAAGCATCACAGCTAGCCCCCATTTGTACATACTTATCACTATGGCTATTAAGCCCCACAGCTGCTAACGCTTCACGGTAGGCACTGTTTGGATCATTTATACCATGTCCTCTATCTGCCCAAGATAAGGCTAATGCTGTAGCATTCAAATCTCCATTTCCACCAGTTGTACTAGAGCAAACTTCATAAGAAGACAGCCCAGCATAAGACACATCTTGGACTGAGTCAGAAGAAAGCGCCCAGCCTTTTTCTTCGGCTCTATTCTGGATGGCTTTAATTATCGGTACGAGCTTGGTTACGTAATTACTATCTGTAGCATAACCGGCTGCCTTAATAGATTCAATATATCCAATCGGATCACCGGCATGGTCAAATGCCCCGTTTTTTCTATATCTTGGATTATTGCTAATAAATTCAAAATATCCTTTCCACCCCTCCGCTGCAGAACTAAAAGTATGTGCATTATTTGGGTTACTATCTACTGCCCCAATTCCAAAGAAGTTATTTCTTTCTACTGCAAAACGACTTGTCCCAGATACCGACTCCAGAATCCCTTGTGCCATCACCGCTTCCCAGGGGATTCCATATTGACTGCCAAGTTCTGCAGCTATATCATGATACTTATCAACAAACGCCGAACGCTGTCCAGAAAGTCCCGCGGATGCAATTCCATCATAATTCCCTACTCCTGGTAAACAGTTATTTTCATAATAATCAGAAGGTAAAAAGTAGAAGATGTTATTTCTTGCCATGAAATCTAAGAAACTTGCAGACACTGCAAAGGTGTCAACTGGCACAAGTGTAAGCACCAATATTAACAGTCCAGTAACTAATCTTTTTACGCCATTGCCCATACTTCCTCTTTTCTGGCATACTGACTCTCACTAGGCAGAATTGTGTAGCTCGACACATCTAGCTCTTCATCGGTCTCAATTTTATAACTATTATCAACAGGTTTTTTATTCCCAATAAAATCATAAGCTAACTCAGGTGAATAATTATCAACTTTATCTAAATAATTCATCACTGCAATCACTGTTTCGGCTTCCTCTTTGTCGAGCCCAGAAATCCTTGCTAGGATACCAGAATCCGAATTATCAAACGGATGCTCAGCCTCATATTTCTCTTGATATGCTACTACTGGGCCACCATCATTTGTGCAAAGTCCCATATGGCACTTTACTCGCCAAGTTAGCACCCAAAGCTGATGCCATTTCTCGGTCTCCCAGTAAGGATTATCTGGTGAGTTCACATATCTAGAGCCATCAGCCACCGATTCGCAATATTCAGAATCAAAAGCCTTTACCATGTCTTTAATATTTGTAAGATGTGGAAGCGACCTAGTTTCTTCTTTGCAAGCTTTTGCGATATTGGCATCTCTTATTCCAGGCGCAGAATATCGTCCCATGTGGTACGCGATAAAATGTGCCAGCGGTGAGCCATCAATTACGGTCTCTTCTCTATTTTCTCCCACTTCTACACTTTCGGAAATCACTTCTTGATATTCTTCATCGTCCGTAGCGGTATCTATGATAGATAAATCCATAGTAGAAATAGCGCTACAATAGAAGTTCCCAGCCGCGCCTATCTCTTCAGTTTTGTCGCAATCCCCAAAGCTAGTCATGAGTGAAGAATTTTCAGAAGCAGCATAAGTCGAATCTAGGCTAGAAATAGCACTGTTTGTTACGGAAGATAAGGTGGAAACGGTAGAATATAAGCTGGAAGTTGAGCTCGAAAGTGGCAGTAAAGAGTTCGCAATCGAGCCTAGAAAAGTATTCTTGGAATTAATATCGAACGGACTATGATGCAGACGGTCAACTTCCGCATCTCGTGCAATTAGCTCCTCAGTCTCTTGGTTATAACTTAACACTTGTCCTTTAGAAGCGGTTGACGCGCCAGAAGTCTGTCGCCCTAGCAACATATTGACATTCGCCGCCCCCATAGTAAATCCTTCTCCACCAGCAATTCCAACCGCATTAGTGAAAGGATTTTCATACATTATTTTTGCAATTGTTGGCACGAGCAGACTTAATACTGCTTCTGCTGCTACTTTAACGCCTAGCTCAAACGCTGTACTAAGCAAAACCCCCACAGTCGCATGAATCAGATTAGCTCCCGGTACTCCAGCTGCAAGAATGCTAAGCACTACTCCCCCAGCTCGTTTTACCGTGCAAGTATCGCCAATACCCATTGGGTATGCTACTTTGTCCGTTGCGGTATAACTTCTTTCCAGTGAGTACTTTGGAGTCTTAGAGTAGTCAGCGGCTAGACCGCCAAGCACTACTCTAGCCCCTTCTGATTCGAGCGGTGAGCCAGTAATGGTATAGTCTTCTTCTGTGACAGGATCATAAACTGTCGTAGTCGCCGGCGTCGTAAACCAATTTAAGACAGTATTTACCGCCGTACTATCACTATATCCAGCTTTAGCTTTACTGATGGTTTCCATCTTAGTCATAAACTCATGTATAGCTTGATAAAAACGGTTGGAGGAAACGGCTGTTGATACGATATCACCAATTTTCAGTGTTGTACACCCTGCAGTCTCCTCTGCGACCTTTTCTCCAATTCCGCGTAGATATTCTTTGGCTTTTTCGTCGGAATCTCCACTCATTTCGTTAGAATATACAGGCTCATCTCCTACGCGAAAAATATCCCAAAATGTATTTCCCTCATCATCAGTTTCCTCTCTTTCCTCAGCGGAGTCTAAAGTTGCATCTGCACTATCCTTGAAATAATTTGTTAAGAGATTATTATATTCTGCGGCATCAGCTACATTGTTCCCAGTAGTTTGATAACTAGCAAAAACGTTTCTAGATAGCCCTAGTTTCTTTGCAAAATTTTGCGCAGCATTATCTAAGAAATTTGCTCCACGCCCCTGAATAGCATTGTCATAAGCTTCTCTAAACAACGCATCTCCATTGTACATGCTCTTGAAATTACTAGCCGTAATGGATTTTCCGTTAAACTGTAGCTCATTTGCAGAAGCAACGGTAATTCCCTCGCCCTCCAAGCGATTTCGCATATAGTCAGTCATACGTACTTTCCCTTCAAGCATTTCCTCTGCCATATGCTGTGCGCGAAGGTTATAGCCAGTATAAGCTGTATCTGTAGCTTCAGTAAACATTGCCTCGATATGTGGCCCCAAAAAAGATTGTGAACCGAAGATTAAAAATAGCCCTATTCCCAATACGAAAAGAATAAGTAAAGCTGGAGACATTTTAAGAAACATCTTGGAAGATTTATTGCTTCGTTTTTTAGGCTTTATATCCGTATGGGTATAAAGCGTACCAGATGGCTCGCTTATCCTCTCTAGCTCCTGAGCTATTTTGCCATGCTGCGTAGTAGGACTAGTAATATCGGTTTTTTTATTCGCAGCAGATTTTTCCAGATTTTTTAGATTATTTTTAGCAGTATCGATAGCAGTAGGATCAGCAGGGCTCTTTGTCGCTTCTGGCTTCAAAAAGCCTGGCCTCAAATTGTTCTTGCCAAAATATTTTTCTCGACCTGCCATAATACCTATATTATAACACAAAAACTTCTAAATAGAAAGTATCTATCTCTGTTGCGCTTGCTGCTGTGCTTGCTGTTGCGCCTGTTGCTGTACGGGATTAGTGGTAATCAAACTCTCCTCAGTCTCCGAGGCAATCACTTGGATGTGCACGTGATTTTGCCCCGCAAAGAACAAACCTTGTCCTACCGGGAAATTAGAAAGACGCTTTTTCTCCTCCTCAGTCAGCTTAAATACGTCAGAAAGCACGTCAACCGCAGAGCTAGACTGCTTCAAGAGAATCTGCATGGAGGAGTTAGCCACAATAGCACGTCCCATTTTTGAAGACATAAAGTCCTCCACATCCTGAGTAATAGTAGTAAGCCCAAGATAATATTTACGAGCACGTTTTGCGAGCGAGAACAAGAAGTTTGCCGAATCTTCATACTCCATCAACTGCCAAGCCTCATCTACGATTAGCATGCGGCGTTTTTGCTGCGCACGCACGATATTCCAGATGTGGGAAAGCACGATATACATTGCCACTGGTCTAAGTTCATCTTCAAGATCGCGGATGTTGAATACCACCATCTGATTATTGATGTCAATGTTAGATTGTTGCGAGAAAATACCCGCAAAAGTACCAGTCGTGTACTTGCGAAGTCTTTGTGCAAGGTTTGGACCAGTTCCGCCCATGTGTAGTAATGTATCGTATAGATTAAAGATCGTAGGAGGAGTCGACTGGTGTGTTAACGGGTCAGACGTAATTCCAGCACGTGCATAAGTGTCGATTAGGGCTTGGTCTAGGTCAGCCTCCTCGTTAGGAGTTAGTGCCGGTGCTTGTTGTGCTCCGGCAGAGGACTTATTATTTACGCTACTAGAAAGCATCAAGCGGAATAGTCCATGTAGTGTCACTAGGTTAGCACGCAAAGCATCATTAGCATCTTCTGCATCGACCACTTTTGGCAAATCGAATGGATTAATACGCACATCCGAGTTGAGCGAAAGGCGAATATAAGAGCCACCCACCGCATCACACAGACGTTGATACTCATTTTCTGGGTCGATAATCAGGACTTCTGTCCCTACCATCATCGAGCGCAAAGCTTCCAATTTCACAGTGAACGATTTACCAGAGCCAGACTTTGCGAATACTACCATATTAGCGTTTTCCAGAGAGAAACGGTCAAAAATCACCAAACCATTATTATGCATATTAATTCCATACAAAATTCCCTTCTCTTGGGTAAGATCGGCAGAAGTAAATGGAAATGATGTCGATATCGCACCGGTATTCATGTTTCGACGGATGAGAAGTTGGTCAGTGCACTGCGGCATACAACTGTTCATGCCCTGCTCCATTTGTGAAGAGGCCACTTTAGAAAACACCATCTGCTGACCGAACAAAGTCTCAATCTTTCTTTGTACGAATCCTAATTCATCCAAAGAATCTGCCCAAAGCGTAACGTACAAGCCGAAACGGAAAAACTTCTCCGCGCCGACTTGTAGCTGGTCACGAAGTTCCTCTGCGTCACCGATAGCCGCTTCTAGCTCAGGATCACGAATTTTACCCTTTTCTGAATTTACCGCAATAGATGCTTCTAGTTGGGTTACTTTTTTCTGCAAGTTTTTCATGACTACGGTCGTATCCACTGGGTAAATAAACATAGAAATATCTAGGACTTCGTCGATATTAATCAGCGGCGAAAGCCAACCAGTATAGAGTGAACGTGGATAACCGTACACATATAGAGTGCGCCCATATTTTGTCCCTAGTCGGAAGTAATCTGAATGGATTTCAATACTAGAAGGAGAGATGAGATCACGCAGCGTAGTAATACCCTGCTCAAAAGCCTTCTGGATTTCTGCTTCTTCCATTGCTTGAGCTTGAGCGGCGATTTGTGCGGCAGAAAGCTGCTCTTTCTGCTTTTTCTTATCTTTTCTACTCATTTTTGTCTCCTTTCTTAACGTAGGTAGTGGCGAGTTTAGTAAAGTCCACCAGAGGCTCTCTTACTGCGGTATCAGGATTATTAAAGTTATAGTAAAGCGCACCTAGCTCGCGCGTATTAAGGCGTACGGAATGGATTCCAATCTGGAAAAGTCCAGAAACCACAGACTCTACACGGTTGTTAATTTCCGTAATTGCCTTGTCATAAGTTGGACGATCAATTTTAGTAATTTCTACTTGTTTAGACTTGGTAAAAGTCGAGAAGAAATTTCGCGTTTGGGTCATCACTTTTTCCGCTTCTGCAGACACGTAATATGGAATCACAATGAAGAAACTTTTGTCCATAATGTTAGCCTCTTGAGACAAGATATCAATGAAGTTAATATAGTCATCCATTAACACCCCGAGCAACATATTATCATTATTTTTCCGAATCTCAGTCAAACGCTCAAGATATGGTCCAATATCTACGCGCTGTGAGCGAATTAAAATCTGTGTCGTAAAATTCAAAGAGTTTAAGAAATTCTGATAAGAATACTCCACTGCTTCACGTTCAGTTTCAGACATTAAGTCGAAGTTAATAGATTGACAAGCAATCACCGCCCTAAAAGAACCATCTTTCATGATTACTAACCCATCACGAAGCTCAGATATCTGAAGTGTTGATTGTGTGGACAACGGGTTATCCGGAGTAACATTATCTCTCGGATTTTTTGGCATATTTGGATTCGGTGCGGGAGTAGCACTACCAATAGCTTGTTGCGGCTGAGTAGCTTGGGGCGCAGCAGGGGTAACCGGAGCAGTAGGTTGAGCCGCTGGTTGAGTAACAGGCTGCGGTGCAGCTGGCGCTGGTGCTCCAGCTATATTTACTCCCGGTTGCGGACCAGTTCCAGTGTACGGATTATACGCTTGCGCCGGTTGTTGTGCTTGTGGATTCATCGTTTCTCCTTTTTCTCCTTAACGTAACGATACCGTTACTTCGTTATTCCCTTGCTTCTCAATGCGAGCCGCCTCTTTGCTAATAGTCTCTACGGAATATTCAGTATTATTTGCTAGATTCTGAAGTCCAGCCATTACTGCTGGTGACGGAGCAACATTCGGCGACGTCATTGCCTGAGGGCCCATTCCATAACTCGCCATATTACCAGCTTGCATTGTCGTCCCCGTCTGCATCATCGGCTGACTTGCCTGCATTACGGGCTGAGAACTTGGCATGGCCGCCGGATTCACTACCTGTGCAGTAGATATCGGATTAATCACTTGCCCACCACCAGTATAATTCGTCGGCACACCAGCATTGCTAGACTCTACTCGATTAATTGCTTCGCGCATCTGATTAACTAGTTCTTGGTGCCTAGTATCTTGCTGTTTTGCTAGCATTTGATTAATTACCGGAGAAGCGCTCGCATCAAGTACGTCTGGTGTAGCATCTGCTTCTTCTAAGATTTGCGCATGCAGTGGCGCATTATTCAAATCTCCACGCACGGCATAACCTTCTGTATCTATTACGTTCGCCAGGAACGATAACCGATTTCCTGCCTCTTCTTCAGAAATATCACGAGCGCGCGGCTGCTCCACTTTCTTTGGCGCGGTAATTTCTACGGTGGACTCACGTTGACCAGGATTCCAAAAACGTTTATTTGGCTTCAAATGAAAAGATACTACTGCTGCAAGGTAAGTCTCCATCGGCTGATCTTTACGTAATGGTAAAGCCAGCACTGCAAAGAATATTACAAATGGCACAGCCAAAAGTGCTAACAGTGGAAAGATTTGAAAAAGCGCAAAAGCAAGACCAACAAATCCACCCATAATCATCAGATAGACAAATTGGCGGAAGGTAAATGGACCGAGCAATTTATCGTCGGCCTCAACGTCTTGTGGGACCTTATATTGCGCCATATATAATATATATTACCATAAAAAGCTTGTAATGGGAAGCAGAAATAGTGAGTTCTTGGAAAGCATTAGGAATAATTTAATAATCAAAACGAGCAAAACTTTCACGGATGGCTTCATAAAGGTCATCAGTGGTGGCATCGGGGTTGAAGTCAATATAATTTGAAAATTCAAAGTAGACATCTTGGAACTCCGAATCGTCGCCGACCATTTGCAAAACCATCTGTCCAAAATTCCACGGGTCGTAGAGATAAGTATATCTTAGGCTGTCGATTTTAGACATGTATTCACGAGCTTTTCTCGTGATTTCATCATCCTCATCGTCAGGTTGAGGACTAGTTTCGTGGTTGCGGATGATATTATCGGAAGAAGCTGGATTGTTATCGCTGTAAGCATCCTTATCCTTGACTGGAGCGGAGCTAGCACGGATTTTATCCTTAATCTTCTGAGCTTGGCTATTGACATCATTCTCGCGTTGATACGGGTTTGGTAGATGGGCAGCTTCAGCGATTTCTGGCAGAGTCCACTTATCTATAGATTTAGCAAGTTTACCCCATGCCTCAGCGGCGCCAGATTTCTGAGCATCGACCACATTTGGAGTAGTGGCACGAGATTGCATATAGGCAATAGCCTTGGCGGCAGGATAGATATACTTCTCTTTGACAGTGTTAAGGAGTTGCTCATACGTAGCCTCATCATGTTTAACAGTGCCAACTTTGACACCATCATCATTGAAGATAGTGCCTTCAAGGGCTTTACCATTAACATCTTTGACTTCGCGCAGCTCGTTTTCTGGAAAGAGGTATTTAAAGCGCTCTTCATTTCCGAGGAACATACTTGGATCCATTAAATCAGCAAGGAGAGTTAACTCGAATTGGTCTTGAGTATTGAAATTGCCAGATTTGACAGCCTTGATGATGCCATCTAGGCGGTGAATATTATTGTCTACGAAGTTCTTGATGTAGCCACGAGCGACGGCGGTGGTATACATTGGCCCAGCAAAGGCGGCTTTATCCTTAAAATTAGCTCCTTGAATTGAGCGACCAATAGTAGTACGGAATTTACCAAGGCCAACATCCGAAAGGTCAATAGTTCTTCCGTCTTCGGCATGGTATATTCCATAGTCGCCAGGATTAATTCCACCGAGTATACCATAGAGGCCATCAATAGGATCTTGTATAACAGTGTCAAAATTCTGAATGATTTCTTTCATTGCGGGAGTGTCATTCCTATAAATCCTAGTAATGTGTTTACCTTTCAAATCTTTCATCTCAAAATAGGCACCATGTTCATCACGGACATCATACGGATGTAGCGCTTCAGGATGATAAGTGAGAAACTCGCCCGGATATTTTTCTGTTATGTGCTTGCCACTCTTGTCGGTATAGTAGGCTAATTCTTGCTTGCCATATTTATCTGGAGCAAAGGTAGCAAGACCATCATCATTAACATAATATGCAGTTGCCATATTCCTAAAAGCACGCTTATCAATGTTAAATTTATTAGCTAATATACTAAAGTCATGACGATGACGGGACTCATTGGCAGCTGTTTTTGCAATAAGCTGCCCAAGGACAGATGTAGAGCCTTTAACGCCGAGACCACCACCAGCCGAGCCAATAAAATGTTTATATTGATAACTATCAGTCCCAGCATTAGCGGCTTTTAAATACTCTTCAGTTAGATAGTTGAAATCAAACTCATCATCGTTAACAAGCGTGTAGGCAGCACGATTCATCTCTATAAAACTCTTAGCGCCGTGTTTGGCGAGAGCTTCATTTTCCTTGGTCTTGCGATAGACATCACTATAAGCTCCAGCAATCAGATGTTTGGCATCATCTTGGGCAGTTTTAACATCCATCTCAATATTACCAGCAAGCTTGGCATCCCTGGTAGAAGCGGTAGATTTAAGTGCTTTTCTACCAGCTTTATACTCTTCGTAATCAGCAGGGTCATAATTAGACATACTGGCAATCTTGCGTTGAGCCCAGATTTCGGCATTCCCCTTTCTAATTTTTTCAGTATTTGCAAGGTCAATATCATTCTTGCGCTTACGTCCATCAAGATAACGTCTCAGCCTTGCACTTGGCATTGGCGAGTTGTTAATTCTACGATTAGCGGCAAGTTGTCTCTGTTGATCGGCAAGGCCCCTGATACCGGTCTTGGGCCTGTTTAATAGGCTGTCAAGCTTGCTGCTGACTGTGCCAAGTATAGTACTGCTCATCTTAAGTAGAGATACAGACAAGAACAGCGGAAATACTTGCACTGCCATACCTAGTACTACGAAAAATGGTCCTAAATTTCCTGCTCCGCCAGAAGACGCAATAATCGCCCAACCTGCCAGTTGCGCCGCACCAAAGAGTAGTGAAAACATTGGGTAGAAAATCAGCATTGAAGTTAGCACATCCTTCCACTTCTTGAAATATTGTTCAGTATTTGGTAGAAGGTATGCCACGAAAGCGAGTGGTGCAATCATTACTAACATTGCCACTAACGCTTGGCGAAGCCCAATTGTTACGAGGCCTACCAATACAGACAAAACGCCACAGATCATCGCTGCAAGCACTGGCCACAAGAATGCACCCAGTCCCCCAGCAACTCCAATTGAGATGCCAGCTACTGTTCCTCCGCCGATTAAGGCCGAAGCCAAATCCGTCCAGGTCACTTGTGCAGCGCTACCCAGTCCACCGCTATTTACCGCGTTAGTCTCAATCCCCTCAAAAATTCCTCTGAGGTTAGCACCGATAATGTTGCTTGCATCTACTGCTATTGCACAAATCACGAAGGACAAGTTTACTAATACTGCAGAAATAATCAGCTTCGGCAGAGCCTTTTTGATTCCGTAATTAGCAATCCCTATCCCTGTAATTTGCGAATAAATAATCACGAGCAGCACGATTACGAACACAATGTTCGTAACGTCTCTCATAATCTGCCACACTTGATAAATTGGTGAAGATTCGTTGTTTATCATTGGCTGTACGGTAATTAAATCTTCAATAATACCATAAATCGAGTCAATAGCCTTCCCTAGCACCCCTGTAGTTGGACAGATTAACCAGCCAATTGCTCCGACTTGATCATAACAGGTTTCGTCAGATGTTGCCACGGCTTCTGCTGGCTCAGCATAAACATTGGCGGTCATAACAGGGGTAGAAAATATAGAAAAAATCGCCATGAAAGCTACCAAAATTACCCCAAAAAGAGGCGTTTTTAAGCGTTTTCTTAGCGACTTAAATAAACTCATAATGATTTAACCTGTTTTTGTACCCACGTACAAGAGTACTTCACCTTCTAATTATAGCACACATAAGCAAAATAGTCAATAACAACAACTATATTTTTGCCAAAACGTCCAAATTATGCTAACGTTTAAAAATATGTCATGCATAGCCCAGCTTCGGAACGGCTTAGTTCAAGCTAAGCTTTGCTAGCCAAAAAAATTTAAAATATGATATCATAGAAGTATGAAGAAGTTTTTTGCAAACCTTTTGATAATCATTACGATGCTTGCCGGACTTACTAGCCTAAGTCTCGCAAAGCCACAAGCAGCATACGCCGATGATTGTGGCGAGGGCTCATTCTTCGGCCTCAGAGCTTGGTATCATGGTATGTGTGAAGGTGGCCAACTCAAACCTGCAGATGTTGGAGAAGATGGCAGTGGACTTGCCACTTGGATTTGGAAGATAGTCCTAAATATTCTCTTTGATATTTCCGTATTAATCGGCTACGTTGCTGTAGCTATGGTCGCTTGGGGCGGGTATCTTTATATGTTTTCTAGAGGACAACCAGACCGTGCAGAAAAAGGCAAGAAGACCCTTATCGCTGCGATAGTAGGCCTCTTAATTGCCGTTCTTGCCGGAGTAATTATGAACACAATATCGTCAGTATTATCAATAAGTTAGGAGACGGATGAAAATATTAGAAATACTTGCAGCCGGCGAACTTACCGCCCTAGACAAATTACCAAAAGGCGACACTACTTCCACCGGTCTTACCAACATTATCAATTGGGTACTCGCCGCTGGCGGTATTGTTGCAGTTGGCGTGATAGTTTATGGTGCTGTTAAGTATCTTACTTCTCAAGGCCAGCCTGACAAAACTAAACAAGCCAGCCAGATTATCGCCTATGCTATTATTGGGTTAGTGATTGTCGCTCTAGCTTTCGCTATCGTAAACTTTGTCTTTGGAGCAATAGGAGAAGCAACAAAATGATAACAGTAAACAAATTCGCAAAACTATTTACGGCAATGTTGTTCGTCCCAGCTTTGCTCATTGGCTCCTTCCTAAACGTATTTTCTATCCAACCCACTTTTGCAGAAAACGCCTTAACCAGAGAAGCCTGTGCTAATGCTGACGAGCAAGAAAAAGCCGCTCTTGGTTGTAACCAAAGCAAACAAGCTCCAGAAGTTATCCAAATCTTAATTAATGTCGTAATTTCAATCGTTGGCATTATTGCTATAGGCATGATTGTAGTAGCTGGCCAGAGATACATCGTCAGTAATGGCGATCCTGGCAAGATTCAAGCCGCTAGGAATATGATTATCTATTCTCTGATAGGTCTAGTTATCGCTGTTTTAGCTTTCGCTATCGTAAACTTTGTCTTGGGCGGAATATTCTCTTCTGGTGGCACTAATTAATTATTAAAAAACTCTTGTAGGCAGTTTAATTTGTGGTATAATAAGATTAAAATAATCTAAAGGGAAAAAATATTCTATGAAGATTGCAGAAAAAATCAAAATGGCAACTATGGGAGTAGCAGCAGTTTCTACACTTGCAGTATCCGCTTTGGTAGCTCCTTCCGTAAACGCAGAAACTCCAGCAAATAGGTATACAGGCTCTGCCGCACAGCAGGCAGCTACTGGTGATGACCGCGATCTTATGTCCATTCTTAACCTTATCATTAACGTCGCTCTCGGTGTTATTGGTTTCGTAGCCGTTGTTATGATCATCATGGGTGGTATTCAATATACTACTTCCTCTGGTGATGCTGCCAAGGTCACGAAGGCAAAGAACACTATCATGTATGGTGTAGTTGGTCTTGTGATTGCGCTTCTCGCTTTCGCTATCGTCAACTTCATCCTAACCAACGTCTTCAACGCTTCATAGGAATAGATAATCTAAAAGCCCACCATACTAAGAGGTGGGCTTTTTGTATGTGCGAATGCTAGAGCGAAACTTCAGCCTACAAAGGCCTCACTAAAATTCTTTCAATATCCCCGTTATGTGGTATAATGAGAATAATTAAGTTTTTTAAGGAGATTTTATGAACAAAATAAAAAAGACACTTGCAGTCGTGGCGGCTGGCTTAGTCTCCGTCTTCATGATGGCAGCTACAGTTGCTCAACCAACTCTAGCAGTATCATGTCCCACCGGCTCAATTCGTGGGTCCGCTAATACACTCGCAGAATGCAATGTTAAGCAGGATGAACAAGGCAAAGGCCTTATGCCAATGATTCAAATCATTATTAACGTTGCTCTTTCCGTCTTAGGCATCGTAGCTGTTATTATGATTATTATCGGCGGTGTTACCTACACTACGTCTAATGGCGATGCATCTAAAGTTCAAAAAGCCAAAAACACCATTTTGTACGGAGTTATCGGCCTCGTAGTCGCGCTTCTCGCTTTCGCTATCGTCAACTTCGTCTTAAGCAATATCTGGGGCGGAACAAAGTAGGACTTTTAATTAAGCCACCTAGCCTATACTATGATATCTTTTTGCAAGGTGTAATTTCCCTTTAGTACTAGTCTATGCCAGTAATACCTAACCTTATAGGACAATATCCCGTAGCGCCAGCCAAAAGTCAACGTCCTTTAGGACTTTACTTTTGGCGCGCGAAGGCTGTCCTATAAGGTTAGGTATTACTGGCACACAGTTTCACGCGTTATCAAAAATCCCCCTCGAAGTCTCGAGGGGGATTTAATTCTAGGTGAATACCAGATTATTGAATCTGGATTTTCTTTGGTGCTTCTACCTTTTCCTTCTCAAAAGTAATAGTAAGTACACCGTCTTTAAGCTCAGCTTTTACGCTGTTCTCGTCTTCTCTAACTTGTACTGGCAATGCAATAGTACGAGAAAACTCACCCCAATAACACTCTTGGATGTGCCAACGAGTGGTATGTTCATCTTCACCACCAGATAAGACGCCAGAGATGGTCAAAATGTTATCAGATATGCTCACATCAAGGTCTGACTTAGAAATGCCAGCCGTGCGAGCCTTTACTACTAATTTGTCGGCGGTTTCGTAGACATCTACAGCGAGCTGTCCTGGAAATTCGTCGGCGTTGTCCCACCCATCATCGTCTGATGGTGCTTCCTCGACTACATCTGCAGGTTCTTCCGTAGCAGGTGCAGCAGGATTGCTGTCGTCCAAAAAGGCGGCGGCTAATTCGTCTTCCATCAGCATGTCGTCGTTGTTGTTACGAGCCATTGTACCTCCACATAGTTATTGTTATGCTTTATTATAAATCGTTTTTTTGGTAAAATCAAGAGAAATATGGGTTTTGATGTAAAAATTACAACAAGAATAAGCATTTTAGACCTAATCGCTCCCCACTCTTGTAGGGGTTGTGGTGCTCTCGGAAATATCATGTGTGAACGTTGTAAAAAATACAACAGCAAGTCAATTTTAAAAATGTGTGCTAGATGCAAGAAACCAATTTCCAGTTGCTGCTGTAAGACTCCGGTTTATTCTGCATTTTATCGCGAAGGCTTAATGAAAGACCTAGTGGAAGAATATAAGTACCATTCCATAAGGGCTGCTGCTAGCGCTCTAGCAGAGCTGCTAAACCTAGCCATTCCAGAAGATTTCCCCTCTGAATCAGACAGCTATGATGTTTCCATCATTCCCCTCCCTACTATCCCAAAGCATATTAGAGAGCGCGGTTTTGATCATATGCTCCTCATTGCCAAAGAACTTAGTTTGATTAGGAAATGGAAGGTCGAACAAGCTCTAGTACGAAACAAAAACACCGTTCAAGTTGGCGCCGACGAAAAGACTAGGAAGCTTCAGGCTGCTTCCGCCTACCAAATCTCAGAAAAATGGCTCCTTCACCCTCAGTCGACTTATCTTCTTCTTGATGACGTCTGGACTACTGGTGCATCTATGGAAGCAGCTATTTCTGTCCTGAAAAAAGCTGGGGCGACTAATATCGCCTCAGCTGTGATTCTTACGCCTAGATGATTTACTGACTCTGCTGTTCTTGAGAACTTTCCTGACTCTGTTCCGGATTTACGTTCGCCGCAGAATTACTTTCGCCAGTAATAGCGTTAATCACGAAGTTGACAATCGCAAATGCTAAGATAGACACGATTAAACCAATAATCGCATAAAGGATAGTATTTTTTGCATCAGTTACTTTCTTACTATCTCCACCAGAAATCACATAACGAAGACCGCCATAGATTAACATAATCACAGAAATAATACCCACTATATATAATACGGTATTAGTAATCTGAGTAAATACTCCATTCGGTCCAATCAGCTCTCTTGGCATTCCTTCAGCTCTGGCCGCTTCAGCTCCCTGCTGCACTGAAATAGCCATTGCCCTACCCGCAGTTAGTGTCGCTATAGCAGCAACTCCAGTCAGAATTTGAACAGATGTTTTAATGATTTTATTCATTTGATATTTCTCGCAGTTATTTATAAATATTATACAAAAAAATTAAAAAACCGTAAAGAGTTAGATTCTACTAAGTCTGTTCTAAATCTTAATCTGTAGAGTAATTTCAGTAGGCATATTGCTATCATTCATAACTTTTATTTATTAGTTGCCACACTAGCTATTACTACTTTATTTTTTCATTACTCTAACAGCTTTATCTGATTTTCTCACGGTCAACGTCGAGGCTGTAACTTTTCTATATTCCCCCTCCCCCTGAATCTCTATTTCTTGTTCCCCATCAAACTTAGCTGTCACATCGCTAAAAGAAACTTTTCCTGGCATCCTATGAAAGATGCTCTTTACCATAAAAGCAATCAGTCTCGGAAAACTCGTCAGCCTTCCGCTTGCAAACCAGAAATCGCGTTTGTCTTTCCACCATTCTCCACCTCGTATCACTTTCGCGACCGTTTTCCCATTCACAAAAATTAGATCAGAAATCTGCTTCTTAGTGTTCAATTTTGTATATTCCAGCTCCTCCGCACCCGAAAGTTCTGCTGTATCATTTTCTTTAATCTTTTTCCCATCAACCATCATTAGTCTAGGCAAAAACTCTCGGTGCCGATTTCTAAAATACCATTTCGCAAGTTGTAGTATCGAAAATGCCAAACTCTTTTTTCCGGATTTTAAGGTCTTTCGCAATTTTTCCTTGTCAAAAATCTCCGTACTCTCGGCAAACATCCCTACCGTAAAATAACAAGCCGAGTAGCGATAATGTTCTCCATCCACTAGAGCCTCCAACGGATATAGTTCTTGGATATGAGAAGGACTTGGTTTCGCATGGCGAGCATCTCTATAGGATACATTTTTGACTTTGTTTCCACTCGCCTGAGATGATTTATAATCAGCTACGATTTCTTCCAGCTTTTTATATCCCAGCGTCCTCGAAAAATCGTTAAAATTCCCGTACCCCAGTACTGCCAGTACGACATCTTTTCCAGATTCAATAATTCCGTTTAGCGCCATCGAGCCAGTTCCATCTCCTCCAGCCGCTACTACTAAATCTCCATCTAGTAATACTCTCGCCAGTCTCTTCGCATTCTCATCTAAAGGTGCCTTCTTTACTTCGAATCTACCGATAGAAAAACCTTTAAGTTCCCTAGCTGGAGCAACTACCTCCTGCTCTATCCTGGTGTGTTTGGAAGAATGAGGATTATAAACGATTATTAATCTTTGCATTTTCTAATTGCCGTTCAAAATTCCGCCAGGAATAATCCACTGCAAGAATCCCCACATCACTGCATAAGCTGCCAAACCAATCACGATATTAATTAATCTGCTCTTAGCTTTCACTAACTGCGCTTCGTTATCCCTCGCGGTTAGATACTGTACCCCAGAAATCACGATTCCTAATGTTCCCGCGATACCTACGCCGTAGGTTAGTACAGTAAGCACAATGTTCAAAATCTTAAAAATTCCCTCCCCTTGCTCACCTACATCTTGACAGCCTTCGCCTCCGAGTATGCTTGTATAAACTTGCCCTTCTCCACATGGTTTTTTATTGTATAAATTTTCCGGAGTAGACAACTCACCTACAGTCGTTGCGTTTGAACTTTCCGAGGTACTAGAGCCAGACTGACGACTATTTTGACTACTATCATTGCTGGTATCATAAGTTGAGCTATTTGTGCCATGGTCTTCTGTGCCATCATTATACGAGCTAGAATCCTCACTAGGACTTAATCTATAAATACACCCACCAGAGCCATTATATTGGCCACCATCTTCAGCACACTTCTGTGCGTAGGAATCTGGCACCGTACAAATTCCATCTCGGTAATGTCCATGCAATGTCCCAGTACAATAATATTCAAGGTCGACCGCAAAAGCATTATTTAAAGTCAAAAATGGTGCTAAGAAACTAGCCACCATTGTCAATATCATAACTACGCTAAATATTTTCTTTTTCATCCCTCCTCCTTTTTAGGCTATCTTAAATACTCGTGTAACTTCTTCGTATCTTTATGCTTGCGCAACTTAGACAGAGCCTTCGCTTCAATCTGACGGATACGTTCACGTGTTACAGAAAATTCTGCGCCCACTTCTTCCAAAGTGTGCGACCTTCCTCCACCAATACCGAATCTAAGTTTAATAATTTTTTGTTCACGCTCAGAAAGAGTGCTAATAATTTCCGCGAGCTGCTCCTTTAGAAGCTGATTCGCAGCAGAATCTTCCGGAGAAATTCGCTCCTCGTCTTCTACGAAATCACCTAGCACTGAATCTTCATCATCACCATCACGCCCCACGCTTTGATCAAGGCTAGCGATATCTTGCTTAATCTTCATTACATATTCGACTTTTTCTGGCTCCATATCCATTTCTTCAGCGATTTCTTCAATTGTCGGCTCACGGTTTAATTCTTGAGTCAACTTGCGTGTCGCTCGCAAGACTTTATTAATCGTTTCTACCATGTGCACTGGGATACGGATAGTACGAGCCTGGTCGGCAATCGCACGAGTAATTGCTTGACGAATCCACCAAGTTGCATAAGTAGAAAACTTAAAGCCCTTGTCTGGGTCGAATTTCTCTACCGCTCTTAGCAAACCAGTATTTCCTTCCTGGATTAAATCTAGGAGATCAAGCCCACGTCCAGAATAACGCTTCGCAATCGAAACTACCAGGCGCATATTCGCTTCTACCATTTTATCCTTAGCTTTTTTGTCACCTTTGACAATTTTTCGAGCGAGCTCCAATTCCTCATCTTGAGAAAGCAAAGGAATTTTGCCAATTTCACGTAGATATAATCTTACTGAGTCGTCTGCAAAAGCATCAACATTATCTACAGTAATTTCTAGCTCCTCATCAGAGAGTTCCTCTTCCTCGGCGAGGTCCATTGTTCCTGGCTCTTCCGGCTCAATGGCGGACACACCTAATGTTTCTTCTTTGTCTTGTTCCATTTCCCAAAATTATACCTTAGGTCTGCTAAAATATCAACCCTTCCAAAACCTTTCATCCCCAGAATATCGCTCTTTTTTGCACTCTTTTATTGCCTACTGTTATCAACCTTTCTGTAACCTTTCAATTTCTCGCATTATATCGTTAAATTTTTCTTCATCATCTTCATATTTTTCTGCTTCTTTTGAAAGCTCAGCGATTTTTTCTTGGTTGCGCGCTTTATGATATTTTTTAAGCATTTCAGCTGTCGCATCTTTCAGCTCTTTCTTGCTAAAATTCTTAAATTTGGTTTCAAAAATCAAAGATAATTCGTCGAGTCGAGTTTCATCTTCTGGAATCTCTAAGTCAATACCTGCTCCAGCATCTCCTCCGAAAAGCATGATAGATAGTAAACTATCCTCTAATACTTTTGCGTGTCCGACCTCATAGCCATTTTTAGAAATTGGCTTCAAACGATGAGCTGGACCAGACGGCAGTTTTTTATTTCTTAAATCTTCTACCGAAACATCTAGGCGTTTTGCTACTAGTTGCTCATAATGTTTTACCACGACTGGGTCTTTTAAATATGAGATTAACCTAATTGCTACGTCAGAATACTCTTTCTTCCCATTAGCAGAGTTTAGGTTAAGTCGTTCTTCGTATTTATCGAGCAGCCAATCTACCGCCGGTTTAGGACTTTCAACTGCTTTTTTCCAAAGGTCGGCGCTTTTTTGGATTAGCTCGTCAGGGTCTTTTGCTCCATGATAATCAGAAATTACCGATAAATTAATTCCTAAATTTCCTGCCAGATTGATTGCCCTTTCCGTCGCTCGAATTCCAGCATCATCTCCGTCGTAAGCCAGTCGCACATCCTCAGTTAAATGTGAAAGAATTTTTAAGTGCTGCTCAGTCATGGCCGTACCAGATGTTGCCACTGCTTGGCTTACTCCAGCTTGATGGGAAGAAATTACATCCATATTTCCCTCTACTATCACTACATAATTTGTCTTCCGAATCGCTTCCTTTGCTTGGTACAACCCAAAAATAAAACGTGATTTATTGAACAGCAAAGTTTCTGGAGTGTTCAAATACTTCGGCTCACCACCATTTAGCACTCTCGCTGTATAGCCAATTACTGTTCCGTCAGTATTAATAAACGGCACCATCATCCTCCCCCGAAAAAGATCTCCACCGTATTGATTAAGCAGCCCTGCTACCTCCAGCTCATCTTCGGTATATCCACGTTTTTTTAGAACTTTCTTTAATGCGTATCCTTCTTTTGGCGAATAACCAATTCGGAAATTTTTTACAGTTTTTTTGTTGAGATTACGTTTATAGAAGACATAATCTAGTACTGGTCTATTCTTAGTTAAGCATAGCTGATAGTATTTAGTAGCAAGCTCCAACGCCTCCCGCGCCCTAGCCTTCTTCTTTGCAACTTTAGAATCGCCCCCTTTGTATTTTTCCAAAGTTACTCCCGCTTTCGCCGCCAATTTTTCTAAAGCTTCTCGGAAAGTTATACCATCCACTTCCATAATGAAACTAAAAACATCCCCGCCCTTCCCTGCAGAAAAATCATGCCAAATCCCCTTTTCAGGAGAAACTATAAAACTTGGGGTCTTATCTACTCCCCAAGGGCTGCGTCCTTTAAAATTTCTACCAGCACGTTTCAGTTCGATATACTCACCAACAACATCCTCAATAGCCAGCCTAGACTTAATCTCCTCTTTGGCATCATTCATATCTCCATTATAACAGATAAGATTATAACCAACTTAACTTTCCCAAATAATAACCATATATAATATAGATTAATGTTTTTTTATACGTCGCTAGATATGACATAGTTAAATTAGCCTCTAAAATAATATAATTCAACTAGCCTCTAAAGCTGTGCTATAATAAAAGCATGAACAATAAAGACTACCTCGAAAAGATTGCCGCCGATACTCGTACTGGCAAACCTGTCAAAAAAGGCATTCTTGGCACCATCAGTAATTTACCCTCTACTACTAAGAAACTAATCTTAGGTGGCATAATCGCGGTTTTTGTAGTCATGATTTTTGGAATATTGCTTTCTAGTGGAGACAAAAACAAAGAGATAGATTATGTTGACATGATTAATCTTCGCACTGCCAATATCATCAAGAGCATTCAAGATTATAACAAAAAAGTAAAATCTTCAGAACTACGCTCTATGGGCAATTCTCTAAAAGCGGTTTTGACGGAGACTAATTATGCTATTGGTACTTCACTTAAGGAAGATTTCGGCGTCAAAAATTCCAAGCCTAATAAAGAAAAGACCGAAGAAGACGAAGTGGCTTGGAGCACAGAAATGAACACTGAACTAGAAAACGGCCGCCTCAATGCTATATTAGATAGAGTTTATGCAAGGGAGCTTGCCTATCAGATTGCTATGCTGATTTCCCTTGAACAAGAAACTTATGGCAAGACCAATAAGGACAACCTAAAGAATATTCTTACCACTTCAATGAATAACCTTGAACAGCTTCACGGGCAATTCGACGATTTTGAAGCTCGATAGCATCCTCAGATAAATATTCTTAGATTACTATCTCATGATTATGTTCAAGCTTGAGAAGAAAGCCCTTTTGTGTTAAAATGCAGACAAAAGTTAATTGAAGGGAAAATATGGCAACAGAAAAGAATCAGCCAGAGAAAAAAGAAAATGGTTTTATCAAAGAATTTAGAGAGTTTATCAGTCAAGGCAGTATTATGGACTTGGCCATTGGTGTGGTCATCGGTACTGCATTCTCCGCAATCGTCAATTCCGTTGTAAATGATATTGTAATGCCAGTAATCGGCCTACTCTTAGGCGGTGTAGATTTCACTGATCTCAAAATTACTATTCCTAATTTCTTCGGTGGCAACACTGCAGCAGTTATCGCTTACGGCAACTTCATCCAAAACGTCGTAAATTTCGTAGTTATCGCACTCTCTTTGTTCCTTGTCATGAAAGCTATGAATACCATGAATAGAAAAGCTAAAGAGTCTGCCGAGAGGCTTGCTAAAAAAGCTGAAGCCGCCAAGAAAAGCGTTGCCGCTAGAAAAGCTAAAAAATAATCAGCTTCTAGCTCTAGCTACTTTGAATAGATATGGTGCAGTAGCCGCTCTTACAAGTAGTATGATTAGTCCGTGCCAATGAATCTATGCCACTCTATCTCCAGGGTGGCATATTCTCGGAAAGTATGCTAAACTAAAAAGAATGGAGGGTTACCCAAGTGGCTGAAGGGGACGGTTTGCTAAATCGTTAGTCTGGGGAAACCTGGAGCGGGAGTTCGAATCTCCCACCCTCCGCCATAAGATAAAAAAGAGAGAGCTTGCTCTCTACTTTTTTATCTTATACAAGGAGCTTGCAAATCTCCCTTCCCATTTCTAAATAAAAGTATGCTATAATATGTTTATGGATAAAAACGGCAATATTTCTTGGGAAGCTGAGGAATACATTTCTAGAGACAAGAATATCGGATGGTATATTGCACTCATTATTATCGGACTTGCTGCTACGGCTTTGACAGTTTTAATTAAGTGGTGGACTTTTGCAGCTCTAATCGTTGTTTCCGTCATTGCGCTAATTGTTTATTCCGTTCGTCCACCTAGAATGCTTAAATATTCTCTGAATTCTAAAGGTCTCAAAGAAAACAAACGCACGTACAATTTTGAAGAATATAAATCTTTCGGAGTAATTAATGATGGTGGACACTATGCAATTGTCCTTACTCCTAGAAAACGTTTTTCCGGTAGAGTCTGGGTATATTTCCCAGAACAACAAGGCGAAGAAATTGTTGATGCTTTTGGCGCCAAACTTCCAATGGAAGAAGTAAAACTTGACGTTATCGACAAAATCGTTCGCCTGCTCAGAATTTAAACAATTTTATTTGCATTAGTGAAAAAGCTGTGATATACTAACCATAAGTGTTATATTAAAAAGGCAATAATCAGGAAAAAAGGGTGGCTTCATGTTTAGTCAAACCAACGATTTACAAAAAGCAATAGATTTAGCGAATAACGGCGGCGGGGCATCTTCAGACGCTCCTGCAAAAACCGAATCATCTAACGCGGAAGGCGCGAATGGTTTTTCATCAATTCAAGACCAGTTAGGCGTTCCTCCTATGCCTCCAACTGATGGCGCCGGAGTTCCACCTATGCCTGCACCGTTCGGTGGTGATGTAGTACCTAATATCGAAGCTGCCACTCCAACCGACACATCTAATGCTACTTCTTCCCCTACTCCAAACTCTGAAGCTGCAGGGACAAATCCATCTCCAGAAGCTCCAGAGACTCCAGAAGCCCATACGCCTGACAGCGCTACAAACACTCCAGACCACGCCAATGCTATGCCACCAGCCCAAGAATCTTCTACATCTCAAACTATTCCAGTCAATGTTGAATCCCCTGCAGACTCATCTACTCCTAGCGCCGAGCAGATTCTTAGTGAAGACGGCGATATTGCGAAGATTCGAGAGAATGTTTTGAAAGATTTGATTCCACTCATGGACAAAGTCCAGAGCGATCCAGAATCCAAGTTCGAAATCTACAAGGATGCTATGGAAACTTTGCATGACAAGGCTCTAGTATCTGGAGCTTATAAGCAAGCATCCCAAATTACCGACGAAAATAAGAAAGCAGAATCGCTAATTGAACTGATGAAAGCTATCGACACGCTAAAATAGCCCTGCCATAGAACAGTTCAAAATTGAATTTGCCTCACAGATTTACCACACAAAAATCTCCCGTTAAAGGGAGATTTTTGAAGGAATAGCAGTGCTAGCGCGTTTCGCCCATATTAGCGCGTTCCGCCTGTATTAATACATTCCGCCCATATCGCCACCAGCAGGCGCTGCCGGCTCTTTTTCTGGAACATCCACAATCAGTGCGCCCATAGTAATAGTAGTAGCAGCGATACTAATAGCATTTTGGACTGCTTCACGTGTAACGCGAGCCGGATCAATAATTCCAGATTTCTTCAAATCGATCAAGCCTTTTTCTGGCTCCATCACATTAATTCCCTGTCCTGTCTTGCTATTTTCTACTTCTGCGAGTAGTGCCTGCGCATTAAGTCCAGCATTTTCCATGATAGTGACAAACGGCGCCTTCAAAGCATTTTTGACAATCACGCTACCCGGATCATCCGACTTAATAGTGTCCGCGAGATTGAGCAAAGTAACTCCACCACCAGGTACAATTCCTTCAGACAAGGCTGCCTTAGTAGCCGCCACCGCATCATCTACGCGGAATTTTTTCTCATCAATCTCAGTCTCAGTTGCGCCACCCACCTTAATCACCGCGACTTTTCCAGAAAGTGCCGCTGCACGCTTTTCAAGTTCCCCGCGCTCATAATCGGAAGTAGCAAGTTCAGCCTGAGAGTTAATCAGTCCAATCCTAGCCTTAACTTCAGCTGGAGAGCCAGCACCTTTGATGACAGTAGTTTCATCTTTTGTTGCGATTACTTTACCAGCAGATCCTAATACTTCTAGCCCAGATTCTTCAAGCTTCATACCCTTGTCTTCAGAAACCAAAGTTGCATCAGTCAAAATCGCGATATCTTCCATGATTTCCTTGCGACGGTCACCGAATGAAGGGGCTTTGAGCACTAATGTATTAAATACGCCTTTTAGTTTATTCAATACGAGTAGTGAAAGCGCCTCTCCCTCCACTTCTTCTGCAATAATAACCAAATCTTTTTTGCCAGCATTTGCGCATTGCTCTAGCAGCGGCAAAATATCATTTGCTGCACTAATTTTCTTATCGGTAACGAGAATGACAGGCTTGTCAAAGACGGCCTCTTGACGATTGACGTCAGTCACGAAGAATGGAGACGAGTAACCCTTGTCATAACTAAAGCCTTCGACAATTTCCTGCTCCATTTCTAGGCCTTGACCGGCTTCTACGGTAACAACACCATCTTTACCAATTTTACTAATTACATCAGCAATTAATTTGCCGATTTCGGCATCGCCAGCAGAAATAGTAGCAACCTCTGCAACTTTTTCGCTATTTCCATCAATCTTCTCTGCAGTTTTGTCAATTCCTTTGACTATTTCCGCGCCAGCTTTCTCGATTCCCTTCCTTAGCTCCATTGGGTTAACGCCAGCAGCAATCAGCTTATTGGCCTCTTTTAGGATATTATAAGTCAGTACGGTAACGGTCGTCGTTCCATCGCCAGCTACTTTATTAAGTTTTTGCGCAGCAGATTTAATAAGCTTTGCACCAATTTGTTCACCAAGATTATCATCAGTAGCGCCTAAATCTACTGCTTCAGCAACGGTTACTCCATCATGGGTAATTGTTGGTCCACCATAACTTTTTTCAATTACTACATTTTTACCTTTAGGGCCGTAAGTAACTTTCACAGCATCATGTAACTGTTTCGCGCCGCTTAAGATTTTCTCTCTTGCATCCTCTTCGTAAAAAATCTTTTTCATATTTTCCTTTCGTAAATAACTTGTACATATCCGCTGGTCAATTAGCGCACCATGCACGAACTATTATTAATTTACAATGTTGCTAGAACATCTTCTTCTGCAACGATGATATAATCTTTATCGTCCACCTTGATATTAGTAGTGGAAAATTCCTTGAAGACAATTTTATCGCCTTTTTTGATAGTCTTAACTTCCGGACCAACAGCTTCGACTGTAGCATAGGCGGGTGATTCCTTAGCTTCCCCTAGCAAAATACCAGAATTGGTCTTTTTGATGGGCTCCTCTTTGATTGCGACAATTTTGTCGCGAAGTGGTTTTAGTGCCATTTTACTCCTCTCTTTTATGGTTGGGCTAATTTTTAGCAGTCTAGCTTATGCTTTGCTAAAAATTCATGCTTTTACGTAAACTCAACCTGTTAATTCCCATTGTAGCACTCTAAATTAGCACTGTCAAGCAGAGAGTGCTAATTTGGTTGCGTGGCTGCAATTTTAGACAGTATAATAATATTTTTATAAAATTCACGAATTTAATAAAAGTTTATGCTAAAATAGATAGTGGAATATCTATGAAGTCAAAAATTCGAAGGAATTTTACTACTGTGCATTTTGGGCGTTATGAGTCCATTTGCGGTAGTCTCCTTCGGGGACTTCGTAGATATTCCAACTCGTAGCGCCTTTTTGCGTAATTGCAATTTATTTAAAAACGACGCTCCAGAATATCTAATGGAGGTTTAATGCTAAGTAAACAACTAAACAATGTAACTAAAGGCAAGATAGTTAATACTCATGCCAAAAATAATGTTTTTTGGGCTAGCGTTATACCTCTATTATATATCTTACTATCCATAGCCTTTTGTTCAATAGCGGCTTTATCATTTGGGAATCCACCAGCTATGGCCACATCAGATAATTCTTCTTTTTCCGTCAATTTAATTAATCCTTTTCAGACTATAGCTACCGCAAAAGGCTATTATCTTGGAATAATAAATAATGGCGAAGTAGATGTAGATATCGCACCTACGCCTAATGGTGCTTATGGATTAGGAGTCAACAACCTAAACGTATTAACTAACTCTCCGTTAGGGTATCATCTATATCTTTCCTCAGATCAAGCGGAAGATTATCCTGCAGTATCTGGGAAAACTAGACCAGGCAATGCTCTCTACCTAAATGATGACTCCTCGTCGGAGTACTTCATTAAGCCTACTTCTGGTACCCCAAGTAATCCTGCTAGACTATCGCTCAATTCTTGGGGATATAACATGGATAGCAGTAATAATGCAGGCTATTCTCATATCCCGTTAAGTACTTCTCCGGTCTTAATTAAATCTACGAATCAAGCAGAGACAGAAAAAGATCAAGAAAATTCTAAAGCAGATATTTACTATGGAGTTTTAGCGAATTCTAATCTCCCATCTGGTACTTATATCGGCCGAGTACTTTATACGGCTTATTCCGAAGCGAATACTACTAGTGAAGCTACTATTACGCCAAGCACTACTTCTAACTTTGCTGGCGGAGATACGGTAAGAGTAGTTACTAGCCTCTTCTCTATCGGCGATCCAGGCGAAGTTAGTGTTTCTATCGGGCCAGATAATAGCACAGAAAACACTCCAAATACTAACGCTTGCACTAATCCTATTATAGACTATGAAGATGAAGTATTAGCTGTAACTTGCACTTTACCAGAGAAGCCAGCTATTGCTAGGTCTTACGATGTTACAGTAGTTATTCCTAAGTATGATAAGACTTACACTATCCCAAATGGCTTAGCATATGAGTATGTCAACAAAATGACCACTATTTCCCAGATGCAACAAATGACTCCTAGCATATGTAGCGAAACCACTACTCCAGTAGCTAAGGATGAAGGTGGAAACGTCGTTACTAATGTCCCGCAGGCTACATTATATGACGTTAGAGACAATAATTCCTACACAGTGAGAAAGCTAGCTGATGGCCACTGTTGGATGGTGCAAAATTTGAGACTTGTAGGGTCTAAAACCCTCACCAGCGCGGACTCAAATGTCTCATCAAACTTTACGCTTACAGCATCTACTACGAGCGGTTGGTGCCAAGATGCTGCCGCCAATTGCGTCAATAAATCCATGGTATTATATTCTGGCAACGTTAATTACGGTACATATTATAATTGGTATGCAGCAACTGCTGGAACAGGTACTTTTGCTAAAACCTCTGGGAGCACATCTAGCTCAGTATGTCCAAAAGGATGGAAAATGCCAGCAGGGGGCGCTAGTGGTGATTGGCGAGTTTTGACAGATACATATAACGCCACTATGACAGCCTTGGTAGGCGATCCAGTTAATCTTGTATTAGCAGGAGGTAGATATGGCTCAAGCACTACTGGACAAACTACTGTAGGCTATTATTGGGGCAGTACGGCGGTAAGCGACTTCGACGCATCGCGTATTTACTTTACATCTTCCGTTGTAGATTCAAATAGTAATGAGCATAAAAGTACTGGCATCCCAGTTCGTTGTCTCTCTATCTAAGGTAACATATCGCACAAGAAAAAATCCCCTTACAAAAAGGGGATTTTAACCTCAAAGAGAAAGTGTCGAAGGAGCCTCAAATATCTTTGCAAAATCTCTCGCTTTTTCCTGAAAGAAAGTGCAGATATCGTCGATGTCAAAAATTGGCTTCTCCACGAAATATGGATTAATAAGATAGCTATTTAACTCCTCCCGCCAGCTTCTTTCTTTCCGATCGTCAAAATCAGAAATACCAGTAAGTGGCAATTCCGCCGGAATACGGTTAAGAGCCAAAATGTCGACTAGTTGCTTCTGGATAATTATACAATTTAATTCCCCATAGCAACGATATAGCCCAGTCTTCCCAAAGAACTCCTTGCGTGTCCAATTGTGATAATGAGGCTCGCTATTAAGAGAAATAGTATTCCACTCCCAGCTAAAACGTGGAATAACGAAGTCCTTCAGAAACCAGTAGTCAAGGTATAGATGCGCTAGCACTCCAGCTCTAATTGCATCTTGTGGTGATGTAATGAGCGGCCATCTATGCGTCGCCTCATACAAATCAGGCAGAAGGATTCCAACGGGATAAGGTAACCGATACCGACAGTGGGTGCGATTCTTATCGTTACCAAGATCCGGTATCAGATTTCCCATCATGAATCTTTGCTGGTATGAGCTATCATTTGCTACCAAATGGCTCTTCGGAGCAGCCTTTATGACTTCATCCGCAAAATACGCATGCAATAATATTCCTGGCATATTTCCTCCTTTCTAAAGAACAACTTTCGGTACAAAGAAAATTTTATCAAAACCAATACTAATGGTCAATTAGTTCCACGAACTACTGTTTCACGATTCTATCTAGCCAGTAACTGACTTTTTGCTAGCTCGCGATTAAATTCTAAAATACTCTACCTAGTTTTTTTGTTAATCCACGATAAACTATTCGAATTTGCAAGTCCCTTTTTTAAGGTCATCAAGATATCCAATCGCTTTCAAGTAATGCTCCAGTGAATCATAATCCCCATTATTATATTTTCCCATAGCAATTTCAGTAGCCACTGGTACACCCACGTATCGATAATGCCAAGTTTCGTAATATCCAGTCGTACCATTCTCGTCAACATTCAGCGGCTCATCCATTGAGCTTCCCGCCCATTCCACTGGATAACGATCGATAAATCCGTATTTATAAGAATTTGCTTTTAGCCATTGCCAGTCAGGATGGCTATTATAATATTCTGTGTCGAGAGTGTTACCATAAGACGTGTCGATTAAATCACAAGTATATCCAGTATGATGGTCAGAAGTTCCAGTAGCTGCGCATAGACGGCCACAAGATGTTCCTATACTTCTGAAACATGACATGGTGCGCATGACATGCCCAGGATTTTCTGTTGTATAGGCCGAAAGCATTTCGTGCAAATGTTTTGCCGCTTCTGCATCAAGCATTGGTATCCCGTTCCAAGAATTAGCTTCCTCAATTCCATACATAGCAGCAAGATCGACTAACTGGTTTCTGCGGTTAGCAATAAAAGTATTATCAACATTATAATTCGCATTTATTACCATTAATTTTCCCAGCGCCGTAGAGCAATTACCACCTACCGGAACATTTCCCACTACTATTTCTGGTTGCGTACTATTCGTTTCCTCCTTTTGCTCTACAGGAGTAACATCTTCTTGCTCAGAAACATTATCTTTGCTTTCAGAAGATGCAGACCCCTCATTTTTCGTGTTCGAGTAAGCAGCTAAAAATATAATAATTAGTATGACAACTATCATTAATAGGCAACTGAGTATTATAATTATACTTTTTTGCCTTGAATGATGTACGCGATTCTTCACGTCATTAGCCGGCTTCATTTCCGTTCCTTTTGTGCGTATTCTCATAAGATTATTATAACATCAGTGTTATAATAATCTTATGAATATTAGAGATGTCATCCCTGGATATAATAAACTAGTACTTCCGTACCATTTTGTGCAAGCAGCAGTTGCAGGTGCAAAATACGGCTTTCCCGGCAAAAAAATGCGAGTTATCGGTGTAACAGGCACTAACGGTAAAACCACTACTTGTTTCATGATTTATAAGATGCTAAATGAATCTGGCCATAAAGCTGGTGTCATGACTACTGTGGGTTGGGGAGTTCCAGGCCTAACCAAAAAAGACCTCATAAGCGATAAGGGATTAATTCCAAAAGACAATGCCGCGAGAGGCTCTGGTGGCAAAACCTCCGATCTTCGTGTAGAAGATGGTATCGTTAGGCAAGTAGAACACATGACTACCGCAGATTCGTTTACGCTAAATCGTCGCATGAAAAAAATCGCAGACTCCGGCGCAGAGTTTCTTGTACTAGAAGTAACATCTCATGCACTTACGCAGTTTAGAACACTTGGTATCCCTATAGAAATTGCAGTGATGACTAATGTCACTCACGAACATTTAGACTACCATAAGACCTTTGCTAACTACGTTTCTGCCAAATGCAAACTTTTCTCCAAAGCTAAGTACGGCATTATCAACGCAGATGATAAATCTGCAAAGCAATTTATTGAGGCAATTTCTCCTCGTGAATATATCACATACGGTATAAAATCTCAAGCGAATCTGCGAGCTTCCAGAATAAAACTCGAAGCATCTGGTGTAAAATATTCATGTGGTGATATAATAATAGAGACACAGCTACCAGGCGAATTCAATGTCTACAACTCTCTTGCTACTCTTGCTGTTGGTCGAAGGCTAGGCTTAACTAATACAGAAATAGCTAAAGGAATTTTTGCCTTAACCGAAGTAGAAGGTCGCATGAATCGTTTAGCGCTCGGTCAAAAATTCGAAGTAATTGTTGACTATGCTCATACTCCAGATGCTTTTCTTAAGGTCTTTGAGTCTATTAAGCCATCTCAAAAAACTGGCCGCATCATTTCCCTATTTGGTGGTGCCGGCAGACGTGACGAAAGTACTCGTAAAGAACGTGGCGAAATCGCTGGCAAATACAGTGATGTCTGTATTATTACTGAAGATGATTCAAGAGACGAAAACCCATTAGATATCATGGAAGAATTCCGTGAGGGTTGTCTTAGCAGTAAAATGTCCACAGACCAAATTTTAATGATTCCAGATCGAGAAGATGCTATCTTTAAAGCCGTCTCTTTAGCAAAAGCTGGTGATGTAGTGCTAATTTTAGGTAAAGGCCACGAAAAAACTATTTTGCGCGATGACGGTCCGCATCCATTCGAAGACCTCAAAGTCGCTCAAAAAGCAATCAAAAACAAAATCAACTAAACTTCAAACTCTTCCAGCTCTACTTAAGCTCATTCAAAGACAAAACTAACTAAGTTTTGATTAATTCTATAAAGCCTCAGAATCACTGAATCTAACTTGGTTAGATTTCGGGAGTAGTCAATCCTTCAGGGTCGTAATTACCGATACCTTCAGCAATTTTTTCTGGAGTGATGTGGAGTGCATCCGCAATTGCAGCCGCAGCAGCCATATAGGATACTACTGGCTCACCAGTTAGGAAAGTTGCAACGGTAAAACTAGTATTACCAATTGCAAGCTCAGCTTCAGCTCCCTTCTTGTAGAGCTTACTGCGAACAATTTGGATATTCGAAAAACGATCGGAACCATAGGTAAGAGTTCCTTCTCTACCAGCAAAATCTGCAAAATCAGGATAATTTGCATCGTCACGATTTAACACGACATAATCAGGATTCATATTAAAAAGCGTAGATTCAGCCATAGCATAGTCTGCCGGCTTTTCATCGCTAAGTGATGCCGGAACATAGTTAGTGATTGCCGCGACATGCACTGGCAAATCTAAGAATACATCTTTCTCAAGAGATTTAGCAGGTGCAGTTACAACCACATAGTTTGCCCCAGCTTTCCAAGCAGTTGAAAGAAATTTATGCAAAGCTCCCATCTTGATCTGATCATCTGACGCCAAAATCGCAACTGGCTGTCCTGTAGCCTTCAAAATTTCATGGACGTAGTTCGCGACTTCAATCTTGCCAGTAGTACCAGTAACACAGACAAGTTTCATGTCTTTAATAGGATTACCATAGTAAGTGCTAAGTAACTTGGCCTTGATTTTTCTAGTTTTGGTCTTCTTTGTATTCCCCGAATTCTTGCTCTTTTCCATAATCTATTATTAACTCGTTTCTAATAACTTTAGTATAGCACATTTTTTAAAAATGTGTTAAAATATAGATGTCACTATATGTGATGCTCATTTAATTTTCTAGGTGGATGTAAAAAGGAGTGCTTTACTTGCGCTTCTTTATATCCACATATGTCATCTCTAGCCCTAAAGGCCAGAGATGTAACCAATAGGTATGCACCCGTAGCTCAGCTGGATAGAGCGTTTGCTTGCGGAGCAAAAGGTCGTAGGTTCGAATCCTGTCGGGTGTACCACAAGAAATAAAAATGCCCTTTAGGGCTATTTTTATTTCCGGAATATTTTATATGTATTCTCCCCTGTACTCTAACCACCCGTAGTAATAACCCTTTTCGTAAGCTTCGTCATAAATATCGAAGCAAACCCCCTCGCATTCTTGATAGTAAGAATGATGACCATGCCAAGCAGAAGAAAAGACAGCCAAAACCACATATCTACATTATATCTTATGAGAGGTGGTTTGGCGATATGTGTACTTTGCGATATAATTTAAAACATGGATTGGAACAAAATCACAAACATCATTTTAGTAATCGCTTTTCTAGTGCTTCTAATATTCGTAATTTTAGGCCTATACCAATGGATTTCTCGCAAATCTCTAAAGAAAGTTGACAAGCCACTTCTCTTTATGCCTATCCCACTTGCGCTCATGGCTATCGTTTATTTTGTATTTGACAAGCTAATCGTTGTCAACACTAGACCAAACGGCTCTGGCGAGCCGTCATTCCCTTCTACGCACACGATGGTAACCGCAACAATTTTCTTTTGCGTTGCAGTCATTTTGCCGAAGTATGTCAAAAACAAAATCTTTCTCACCGTAATATATTTGCTAATGCTCGTGCTAATAGCGGGTGTTTCTGTTGGGCGCGTGCTTGCCAATATGCACTGGGTTACGGATGTAGTAGCAGGGTTACTTTTCGCGCTAGGTTTTGCGGGAATATACTGGCTAATTCTAAGAAAATTTTCTGCACTCAAGAAATAAAGCAATATAACATATTTAGCGCAATTCTTTCGCACATTCCACCACCATTTCATTAATTCAAGTTAGCTTTAACCCATGCTAGTCCAGACGACTTTTAGCAGTCAGCACTGATGCAAAGCTCTTAATAATGTGCTATAATAAAAACATGCAAAACGCTTATGTCGTCAATCCCCTAGATGCTAATTTGGTGTTCCAAATCGGTGAGCCTATCATGGTTATACTTATAATTTTAGTGGCAATTGCTGGCTTGCTCGGTTTCATCGGGCGTGTAGGCGGCATCATGGTTTTGGATGTTCAAGGAGGAAAATGGCTCAGCCGTCTTGCGACTATTCTTTTCTATGCTGCGCTATTTTGGTTAGGGCTTTCCATGCTAATATCTTATTTTGGCGCCAGCGTAGTTGATGTTATTAATGGTGCGATTCTACTTACTGGTGCCGTTACATCATTGATTCAAAGAGCATATTCTAATCAACAAGGCGCTAATCGCACGCTTGCCTTCATGTTTGGCTTTCTTGGGTTTATCTTTCTTTGGCATTTTATTTACGGATCGGTCATGAGCGATCTTCCAGCTCAATTTTTGAGCACTATCGGCAATGCTGTTATGCCACACTTTTTGACGGATTTATTCAAGATTTGGGGTTGGGCATAAAACATGAATGACAGTGCGAATCATCCTCAAAACGAAATGCAGAAAAAAATAGACATAACGGCACGTCAACAGGATAAACTGGTGAAAGCCTTGGTTGAACACGACTATGCTGTGCTTGGTCATCCAGAAATCAAAGTTACAGAAGACGAACGCATCAGATTTTACCGCATGGTCTCCACTGGGCAAATCGGTAAATCAGATTTTGCTAACATAATCGCTAGCATTAAAGGCCCATACGAATTAGAAGGCTCAGAAGCAGTTTTGCCTAAAATTACTGATGATAATCATGAAAAACGTATTTTAGCTTACATGGCTGGTCTAGGCTTTGATAATTTTGAGCAGATTAAGCCAGAAACCATCAAGGATTTCCTAGATAAATACCCTAATCCCGCCAGCTTTCTGTCCGCCAAAGAAGATTTTCTAGAAGCAATTAAACGTAGCAATCCAGATGCTAAATACCAAGAGTACGTTAAAGCTATGGGGGATTTTTGCTTAGATATTTATGGTAAAAAAGAAGAATATTATAGGCAAATAGAGGAACTAAAACGCCAAGCAGAAGAGTGGAAACTCGATCAAGATGCTGAAAGGTTGACCAAAGATTATCTCGAAAAAAGCGAGATTTCTGGTGATGGTTGGCTTCAAAACGGACAGATTTATATGCTAACACCATTTCTTCTGGCAGAAGTCGGCCTAATGCCTCGTTTTGAAATAGAAATTGGTGGAGTAAAAATTGCTTTCTCAAAAGTTTTTAAAGCTGATGTCCACGAAGCTGCAATTGCTTATGTCAAAATCAATAACACCGTCAAGGTGCGTGGCTATTATCGTAGCAACTCTCAAGGGATGTGGAGGCTTTTAGCCGACTATGTCGGTGGCAATGGCGAAATAGCCTGGTACGGAGTAGGTAGAAATGAAGAAAGTCTAACTTTACCGCTCAAAATTCAGAAAACTTTAAACGAAATTTCTGCCAGAGGTCTGCACGAAATTTCAGGAGTAAACACCAGCTTCTTCTTGGCTGGCACCGCCAAAAGGTTTAACTCCAAAGAAGAATACAGGCAATTAATCGCCGAGAACAAAATGAACTCAGACTATTATAAAGAAGTATCCGCAGAGCCTATTCTGAATTTTGGAGTGTTATCTACACTTAAGCATCCACCAGAAAGCATTGATATCGACGGTGATATGGCTCCAAATTTCCGCAAACAACTCGACCATTATACGATGCACACAGACATGTATGGCGAAGTCACAGTAAGACAATTCCCTTCTATGGATGACAGTTTACGTTATTCTATGTTCGAAGTCGGTCATGGTGATTATATGAAAGCTTGGGTTGGCGGCATAGAAGTAAACGCGACAATTACTTCGACTGGCCTTAAATCTGAATGGGTTTCAACTGGAGATGTTTGCACGCCACTCTTTGAATACCAGACTATGACCGGAGGCTATGGAGTCCCAGATGGCAGAAACGATGGCTATGAAAGTATGTGGGAAAAGTATCTATCACTCATGCCAATCGTAAAGCGATATATTTATACTTGGGGTGAAAGCTGACGCATTACTTCGTATTTTTTAAGGGGTATGATATAATTACAGATGGAAGCGTGGCCGAGTGGTTGAAGGCGCACGACTCGAAATCGTGTGGGCGGGTGACCGTCTCGGAGGTTCGAATCCTCTCGCTTCCGCCAGGTTTTGAAAGCAACAAAGAAAGGCGTAGCCTTTCTACAGATTGAAGAAATAAGAAATATGAGAGCTTGCTCTCATATTTTTATTGGATGAAGGATGCGTAGAGATGGAGTCTCTTTGCTCTGATGATAATCTGACGGCTCTAAGCACAGAGGATATTGTAATTTTCCTCTCGCTTCCGCCAAATTCACGCCACCAGCTTACGCACTATTTTCGTGACTAATAATACTATCAAATTTACAATCACTACCGTCGCTCCTGTTGGTGTCGCAACCAAATAAGAAATTATTAGCCCAAGCATAAAGTTAATTATCGAAATAACTACTGACCAAATTACCAAAACCTTAAACGATTTAGAAAACTGCATAGAAATAATAGTCGGAAAAATAATGAGAGAAGAAATCAGCAACGCGCCAAGCAATCTCATACCTAGCACTATCACTACAGAGCAGATAATTGCAAAAATGATATCGTAGTAACCAGTTCTAACTCCTGTAGATTTTGCAAACTCCTCATCAAATGTAATTGCAAAAATGCGGTTATGAGCAAAGACGTAAAGGCCTACAACTAAAATTGTCATAACTATGCTTAGCCAAACATCACTCCATCCAACAGAAAGAATACTCCCGAAAAGATAGCTGTTAAGATCAATATTCACTCCCTTGACTACGGAAATCGCCATTACTCCAATCGCTAGACTGCTTGCAGAAAGTAGAGCAATTGCTGCATCTCCGTTAGACTTCCGACTCTTGCTTAGGCGTAAAACTACAAATGACGCTATTATCACTACTGGTATCGCAAAATAAATAGGGGTGAGCCCTAACACTAATGCGACGGCGAAAGCAGAAAAAGCCGTATGTGAAAGACCATCGCCAATCATTGAATTTTTGCGAAGCACTAAAGACACACCCAGTAGTGCAGCGCAAGCAGAAATCAAAACTCCAACTATGACCGCTCTTTGCATGAATGTATAAGAAAACATTTCTACTATCCAGTTCATCTAAAGCTCCTTATGTAGTCATCAGTATATTCGCAAGAAATTTCACCATTTTTAATTGCAAGTACTTTATTGCCAATCAAATCTTCGACATCAAGGTCGTGCGTTATCATCAGTACTGTAAGCCCACGTTCATTCAAGCGAGCCAAAGTTTTGTAAAATTCCTTGCGAGATTTATGGTCTAAATTATTAGACGGCTCATCCAGAATTAAAAGTTCCGAAGTCGCTACTAGCGCCCTAGCCAGTAAAACTTTCTGCCTTTGCCCCCCAGACAGTTTCGTATAGCTTTCATCTTTCAATTTGGCGATTCCTAGCTCCTCTAATGCGCGTTTCGCGCGCTCCTTATCCTCTTTTCTATAAAAAGCCTTCATTCCTAATCTTCCAAGCGTACCAGATAGTACAATCTCAAAAACGGTTGCCGGAAAATCTTGTTCTGTTCGTGTCTCTTGTGGCAAAAACCCAATAGTATTTTTTTCAATTCCCTTTCCAAATCTAATTCTGCCAGAGTTTATCGGAATTAAGCCTAGAAGTGCCCTGACTAAGGTACTCTTTCCAGATCCGTTTGCGCCTACTATACAGACAAAATCATGCTTCGAGATTTCAAAACTAGCAGATTGTATGACAACATTCTTGCCATAAGCCACCGTTAGCCCTTGAACTTTGATTGCATCTTCTGTCATATCACGCTTCATCTTTACTCCAGCGCTTCTTTTAATACTTCGATGTTTTTCTTCATTATATCTGCATAAGTTACGCCCCTGTCAAAATCTTCTTGAGAAATATTATGTGCCGCATTTAGTACCAAGACTTTTCCGCCGACCTCATCAGCAATAGCCTCCGCTAATTTATCAGAAGTTAATTCTATTTTTAAAATAGTTTTAATGCCAGCCTCTTTTGCTTTATTAATCAAAAATGCGATAGTGTTACTGCTTGCCTCTGTCTGTTCGGAGCAACCTGGAAACGCCGCAGAATAAGCTAACCCATATTCATCGACAAAATACCTAAACGGAAACCTATCTCCAAATAGTAATTCTTTTTTATTGCTCTCTGCTATGATATCTCGCAACTCTCGGTCAATTTCCGAAAGTACCGCCACATATTTCTGAGCATTAGCCGTATAACTCTCGGCATTTTCAGGATTAATCTTAGACAATTTATCCTTAATGCCATTTATGATTTTGATAGCATTGGCTGGACTAGTCCAGACGTGCTCGTCATATTCATTCTCAGCATCCTTTCCGTGATTAGCACTCTCGTGGTCACTGTCCTCATCAGCCTCGTGTTCTTCTACGTCTTCCATCCCATCCACAACTTCCTCCTCTTTTAGCTCAACGAAGTCCATCAAACGTAAAGTCTTCTCCTCCGGAATCTCGTTATCTTTTAAAAGCTCTTCTACCCATTTTTCAGATTCACCCCCTACGTAGATGAACAAATCAGAATTTTTAATCCTAATGATGTCTTCAGGAGATGGCTCAAAATCATGAGCTTCCGCACCAGGCTTTATCAGCATCGTTACATCACTAGAATCACCAGTTACAGCTCGTGCAAAATCATATCCTACAAAATTCGTTGCAATAATTCCTGCCGATTTCTTATTCGTTACGAGTCTACTTACACAGAATACAAAGAGACCGACTACCACCGCTAACAGCAATAATCCGCAAAGTATCTTTATAATTCTAGTTCTCATTGAATGTCCCCTAAATATTGAGAGTTTTAAGCCAAGCATCAAGTTCCTGTATCCCCTCATCTTTCCTAGACTTTACGCCTGTCATATTAAATCCTTCGCCAATCACATTTGCATTTGACAGTTTCTCCTTTAGCTTCTCATATGTTCCGGCATTCCCAGAGCCTTCGTGAGTATTAAACGGAATAACTGTTTTCCCTGTGAAGTCGTGTTTTTCTAAGAAGCTATACACCACCATCGGCAAATCTCCCCACCAGATTGGATATCCTAAGAAGATAGTATCATATTCACTAATATCTATATCACCAATATATTCCGGTCTAGCTTGAGCAGTCAGTTCCTCAGTTGCTTTCTCTACTGATTCTTGATAACTGGCTGGATATGGTACTTTCGGCTCAATCTTAAACTCATCTGCGCCAGTCTTTGCTACAATTTCCTTCGCCAGAAGCTCAGTATTCCCTACCGTTATTGTTCCTACGTTGTAGTTCTCATCACCCCTAGAATAATAAACCACTAATATCTTACCCATACATTTCTCCACACTTGTATTTTTACTTAGAACCATTATATCACACTAAATATTATTGCATTTTTATAGAAAAATTGTATAATATAAACAAGGCTCTTGCAGTAGAGCCAGTTCTTTTAAAAATGGTTAAATTAAGTCTTTCAGAAATAACTTTGTCAACTAAATGTCATCTAAGGGGGTGAAAACATGACTCAACCAATTTTTGAAGTAATTGCAATGTGTGCTATTATCTGCTATGTCTCTATCTGTGGCATATTCATAAGGGATGTCTGTGCTATGAACGGCACAGTAGATATACATTCGCTCAAATCCGCTGGAGGGAGGAACTTCGCAACCTACATTTTGCCGGGACTTCTCTCGCCAAAGATGGAAGAATTCCAAACGTGTGCCAGAAAACTACCTGGAAACGTCTATTATGTAAATTACGGATGTCCAACAATTTTCAGCGAAAAATACATCGCTGCGCAGGTTTTGTCGCATATCCAAAACCATAGGTATACGAAAGTCGAATTTGTCTCTTTTGCTATGGGCACGAAAATTGCCTATGAATTGTCAAACAGTGACGATTACGATTCTAGGTCGTATTTTTTAAATCCTGCTACACGGAGCTATATGCTTAAATGGTATGTCCGTTTGCCTTTGGTAATCCTTTTGCCAGTATGCGCCTTGATTGTATTCTTCGTTCCTTTTATTAGCGCTATTAAATTCATTAAGATTAATGGTGTTAAACATTCTTTGCTTGAACTACTCTCAGGCGGTTTTTCTCTAGCGTATGACGAATTGAACTGTAACTTTACTTGTTCAAAAGGAGCCAACATTGTCATAAGCAAATATGACAAACTTCTTAACAACGAAAAAATTCTTGATGCCATAAGCATAAAAATGTTACGGAAAAAACGTGTTGAGATTATTGACACGAAGCATGCGCGTATTTACGATAAATACCAAGCTGCATTGAAAAAACTCGGCGCTTTTGACTCATTTTAACCATTTTAGGGCTAGCTCAGCTAGCCCTTTTTATATTTTTAAAAATTATGGTATAATATTTTTATGAATATTCTCGCTATTGAGTCTTCTTGTGATGAAACCGCCGCCGCTATTATCGAGGGTGATCCTTTCATGAAGGCGGAAAACGGCGAGTTGCTCGCTCCGAAACTTTTGTCGAATGTAGTTGTCTCTCAGATTGATATTTTCAAAGAATATGGCGGTGTCATTCCAGAAGTAGCAGCTAGGAATCATCTCGAAGCTATTCTCCCAGTAATCCATCGTGCCATGAAAGATGCCGGTTACATTAAGAAAACTTCGTCCGGTCAGAGAGATGATTGGGATAAAATTGATGCTATCGCCGTTACTCATACACCAGGCCTACTAGGCTCTCTCTTAATAGGTACCCTTACTGCTAGGACTCTAGCTATTTTACACGACAAGCCTCTTTATGCTATTCACCACTTAAAATCTCATATCTACGCCACATGGTTGCAAGAAAGAGCTAATTTAAATAACAGTGGTGCATCTTTCTCTGCCGACTTTGAAACAGAAGCTAAGGAAAATATATTACCATCATCACTACCTTTATTCCCTCTACTAGCCCTAGTTATCTCTGGAGGTCACACCCAAATTATCTACATGGATAAACACAATCATTTTGACATCATCGGTACTACCCTGGATGATGCTATCGGCGAATGTTTTGACAAAGTTGCAAAAATTCTAGGTCTTCCCTACCCTGGCGGCCCATCTATTGCGAACGCGGCAAAAGGCATTTTACCAGCAAATTCAGGAAATGTGTTAGTGAGCTCAAAAAATACACTAGCAAATTCAGAAAAATCACAACCAGAATCAAAAAATGCCCGTATAAGGCCCGGAAACGCGCGTAAATACCGTTTTCCTCATCCAAAGGTAAACTACCTCGATTTTTCTTTTTCCGGTCTAAAAACAGCCGTATTGCGCGCTGTGCAAAAAGAGTTAGGAAAACCCATTTCTTTCCCTTCTCACGAGCTAGCAGGGTTGCTTTCTCCTCAACAGAAAGCAGATTTCTCTGCGTCATTTCAAGATACTGCAGTAGATATTTTACTTGAAAAACTCCAACTGGCCCTAGATAGCCATGCTGATGTGAAAAGTATCGTCATCGCCGGTGGAGTATCCGCCAACCAGCATCTCCGGTGGAAATCTCAAAAGTTTTCCACCAAAAACGGTGTAAAAGTTTTCTTTCCTGAGCCACAATTCTCCGGCGACAATGCCGCCATGGTAGCAATCGCTGCTTTTTACGAAATCGCTAGCGGTGTTAAGCCGACCGATCCCTATAAACTAGATATTAGTCCACGTTCTTCTATCTGCTAGCGCTACTCACCTAGTCAGAAAATCTGTCTATATTAAACAAGGTATTCTTCCCCTCATCTATAATTCCCTGCGCTTCGCGGAGTAATTTTTTAATTCCCTTCTCCGTTGTGGCCGAGCCCACATGTACAGTTTTCACCACCTTCCCATGCTCTTTGTAGCATACTTGCACCCCAGTTGCGCCAGAGCCAGTCGTGAATTTTCGGATATACGCCATATCTACATTTTAGCACAAATATCATTAGCCCAGATTAGAAGAAAAATTGGCAACAGTATAGGATAACCAGAGTGATAAGCGGATAAAACAAATTTAAAGCCGGAGTAGTTTTACCCAAAATGTGTAAACGCTAGTAAATAACTTTTCTCAATATATTTACAACCCATTGACTTGGCAACCCGCTCATGCTAAAATGAGAGCATCAATTATCCAAAGCATGAATGCATAATATTGGACGAATTAGAGTTTGGAGGATAATTGTACCAGCAAAGTTTTAGCATCCGGCATCCGACCGTTTATTGTTTATACTTAAAATTAGCAAATGTCAATGCTAATGCTTTAAAAGTTAAAAAAGCGCAAGTAGTTTCACAGAAAATATAGGTGGGACAATATTTTGAATTCTAATTTTTAAAACACCAGGACAGGGAACAACACCCTGTTTTTTCATACCAGTACCTGTTAATTGCAATTTTTCTATAAAGATGTTAAAATATCTATAGTTCTAGAAGTCGAATTGAGTAGGCCACTCTGAAACTTACAACAGGGAATTAGTAATTTCATTCTCTAGAGGGGCTTTACTCAAAGATTTAGTACATTAAGGAGGGTATAAAAATGGAACAGGTAGTTGTAATTATGGGTAGCACTTCAGACGCACAGAAAGTGGAGCCCGCCATCCAAATTTTACGGGAGTTCAATATCGAGGTAGGCGTTTACTGTATCTCTGCTCATCGCGCGCCTGATGGACTAAAGCATTTTGTTAAGAAAATCAACGATAGCGGGCACACCCTTGTCATTATTGCCGCAGCAGGAAAATCTGCTGCGCTACCAGGTGTTATAGCCAGTGGTACAGTCGTTCCAGTAATTGGCTTACCTCTGGGCGGCACGCCTTTAAGTGGCAAAGAGGCTCTCTATTCTATGACTGAGATGCCACCAGGTGTCCCTGTTGCTACGGTCGGCATTGATGCCGCTAAGAACGCTGGGCTTTTAGCTATTCGCATTATCGCCACTCAAGTCTCGGACCTAGCTCTGGAGCTTGAACGTTACTACGAAAATCTCGCCAAAAAGAGCCTTGAAGTAAACGAGCAGATCCATATGCAGTACGCAGAAAACCATAGCTCGGATCATTTTCGGAAAGTCTAACCGTCCAAAGAACCAGTCCGTTACCAAAAAGTCCAACTGTCCAAAAAGCTATTTCCAAAAGTTCATAAAAATCACCTCCAAAAAAGTCCCCAGACATGGGGACTTTTTCCTCTGAAAACAAAGTTTAAATCGCCGCCCTTTCAGCCTTCAAACGCTCGATTAACCCTTGTTTCTCTGCGATTAAATCTTGAGTCTCTTTAACCAACTCCGCTGGAGCTTTGTCAACATAATTCGGATTCATCATTCGCATATTTAGGCTATCCAGTTCTGCACCAACTTTCAGAATCTTTTTCTCCAAACTATCGGCATAGGCGGAAACTACTTCAGAAGAAACATCTAAGTAGACTTCACTATTTGCCACCGCTAGTCTTAGTCCTCTTGGCTCGCCTTCAGCAGAGATCACAGATTTCACGCGGGTTAGATATTGCACTAGAAGGGAATTGTCATCAATAAGTGTATCGTCGCCATAAAGTAGGGTAGTATCCGCACGAGAAAAGCCTTTGTAAGCTTCTGAGAGGCCCTGTAAGGTGCTTCTAGTGTGGGATACGATATTCATAAGCTTTTCAAATTCTTCAGCGCTCATAGGGTCAAATTTAAAGTCAGACGGCCAATTTGCAGAAATTAAAAGCCCATCAGTCCAAGATAGATTCTGCCAAATCGCTTCCGTCACGAACGGCGCAAAAGGATGTAGCATTTTTAAAATTGCCTCAAGTGTCGTCATTAGTAGACCAGTATTCTTGTAAAGCTTTTGGCTCTCAATGAACCAGTCTGCGTATTTATCCCAGATTAAGCTATGTAATGTCTCCACCGCTTCGGAAAAACGATAGTTTTTCATCTGCTTTTCAACTTGCCACCTAGCTTCGTTGATTTCTCTGCATATCCAATCTTCACCCATATTATCAGTAGTATAAGTGGATGAGTCGGACCTTTCTTCTGGAACAATATCCCGGAGTCCCAGCGAAAAGTCAACGGGCTTCAGCCCTTTACTTTTCGCGGACGAAGGCGTTCCAGAAGAAACGGTCTGCTCATCTGTAGCGTCTTCTGGAGCAGAAGCTTCATTATCGACTATCTCTTGAATAAACCTTGACACATTCCATAATTTATTGCATAAATTACGACCAGCTACTGCCGATTGTTCAGAGAAAGCTTGATTCATGCCAGCAGAACGACCTCTCAGAATACCCAACCTAAACGCATCGGATCCGTATTTGGCCACTAAATCCATCGGGTTAATCACATTCCCCTTAGACTTACTCATTTTCTGTCCGTGCGCATCTAGCACTAAGCCATGTAGGTACACTTGCTTGAACGGTACTTCGCCAGTAACATATAGCCCCATCATAATCATTCGTGCCACCCAAGCAAACAATATGTCCGCACCTGTTTCCATCACGTTTAGCGGATAATAAGGGTTGACTACGCCCTCCTCCCAGTTAGTACAGACGATTGGCCAATGAGAAGAAGAAAACCAAGTGTCAAAAGTATCTTCATCTCTCACATATCTCACGCCACCAATCTCAATCTCGGATAGATTCGTTCTTGAATCAAAAATCCATTCATCGCTGTCTACTTTGCGAAACATCGGAATCGCAATCCCCCAAGGAATCTGTCTAGAGATATTCCAATCTTTCAAGCCCTTCAAGTAGTTGATTAGTACTTGCTTCTTGGAAGCAGGGAAGAACTCAATTTCTCCCGCTTCTAGATGTTCTATTGCTATCTTCGCTAGCTTCTTAACGTCAATAAACCACTGCTCTTTTAGCATCGGCTCTATTACTGTGTCGCATTTATAACAATGCGCTACTGCGTGCACGATCTTCTTTTCGCCGCGTAGAAGTCCTGCCTCTTTTAAGTCATGCAAGACTTTTTTGCGACATTCGGCAGTGTCAAGTCCGGCATATTCTTCTCCACAAATCGGTAACATTTTTCCATCGAAGCCAATTACCTGAATTCGAGGCAAATTATGTCTTTCGCCTACCTCAAAGTCATCATTATCGTGCGCCGGAGTGATTTTTACTGCGCCAGTACCATATTCAGGATCAGCGTGCTCGTCTGCGATTACGGGTATATTTCTATCTGTTAGTGGCAGACGCACAGTTTTGCCAATCATTTTTTTATAACGAGTATCTTCCGGGTTTACTGCTACCGCCACGTCGCCAAAAAGCGTCTCTGGACGGGTAGTAGATACTACGATTTCGCCACCATCATACGGATAAGCAATATCCCAAAGTTTACCTTTTTCTTCTTTGTGCTCTACTTCGATATCTGCGAATGCGGTTTGATGCTTAGTGCAGTAGTTTACTAGCTTTTCGCCTCTATAGATCATCCCATCATTCCACATTTTTTCAAAAGTCGCATAGACTCTGCGCACTACGTTTTCATCTAATGTGAAAGTCAAATCTTTCCAAGAACAAGAAGCTCCCAGCGCCCGCACCTGAAGCTCCATATTTCCACGCTGCTCTTGCACGAAGTCCCAAACCTGTGCATATAGCTCGTCACGCGAGTATTCGAAGCGTGTATGTTTATTAGCCTCGAGCACCCTCTCGTAAACTACCCAAGTTTCAAATCCTGCATGATCCGCACCAGGTATATACCAAGTCATTTCTCCACGTAGTCTATGATACCTAGTCAAGGAATCCTCAATCGCGATAGTAAGACCATGTCCAATGTGGAGATTGCCATTAGCATTCGGTGGTGGCATCACGATAGAATAAGTTTTCGGATTATTGTCTGGATCTTCATCGAATAATTTACCATCTCCTCCTACTTTGCCACCAGGCAAAAACTCATCTGCCGCTTCCCAAGCAGCATAAATATCTGGCTCAAATTCCCCTGGCTCATAAGAAGTCGTAAATTTCATCAAAATCTCCAATTACCCTTTTCTCTATTATAACACACAAAACTAATCCTAGAACTTTAGCTTCCCCGCACAGCTCCTATGCTAAATTTCCGTCCTAAAACTTCAGCTTCTCTTGCATAGCCTTCATCTCATCTTCAGACATCTTCACTTGCCTTCCGTGAGTCCAAGTTGAATCATGAGGCATTAAATGTACATGCGCATGTGGCACATCTGTTCCAATCACTTTCATTAACGTCCTTGCACCTAGCACTTTTTCCATGTGCGCCGCTACTTTTTTCACTGTTTCCCATAGAGCTATGTAGTCCTCATCAGAAAGCTCATAGACTTTGTCAACTTCCGCCTTTGGCACTACTAAAGTATGTCCAGGAGTCTCTGGTGCGATATCGAGAAATGCCAAAGTCTTGTCATCTTCATAAATCTTATAACAAGGAATCTCTCCCGCGATTATCTTAGAAAAAACTGATGCCATAATTACTCCAATCTTAAATTACCAAAATTCTGTCACATATTTAATCAACGAAGATACTAAACGGTATTATTCCATGTAGTTTCCGTTTTCATCGAATTCTAACATCTCACTATTGTTGTCAGATCCGTAAGCTTTAACTAATGCAATAATGAAATCTACTAGTGGCCAAATTCCAAGAGTTACCCAAGAGAATAATAATTTACAAACGCCCAAGCCAATCTGCCCACGAATGAATCTATCTACGCCAAATCCACCAAGGAAGAAAGTAAATGCCCAGACAAATAAGTGTTTGTTTACTTTGTGATCGCCAATCAAATCTTCAGAGGAAAAAGTCCCAGCAGCTTTATTCACGATATAGCTCTTTCCGTCTTTATAAACCTTTACCTTATCCCCAATTTTTGGATTTTCAAACTTAATCGCTGAAATTGGCACTGTTATCACCGAGCCATCATCCTGCCCAATTTTAACTTTGTCGTTTTGTATATCAATTATTTCCGCCATAATTACTCCTTTTTTCTATTCTACCATAAAAACATAGTCCTAGAGTATGTCTGTGTGCTATAATAAAATCGTCTAGACTGTTATCAGGAATTATTTCATCCCAAAAATGGGCAACCGTTATTCGGGATGAATTCCTGATATAGTCTAGACAACTATTAACTAACGGTTGTCCATTTTTATGGATAGCATAGTCCTATAAAGGAGGAAAATGAGTGAAACATTAAAAAATAATCACGAAAGCGCCAACTCTGATAGCGGAATTAACTGGCAAGAGGCCATGAAAAACGCTCCTGCATTCAATGGTGACAGAGCAATAGTCACTGGCACTAATAAAGACGACGCACCAAGGGTCGCTGGCGCCAATAAATTAAAAGGGAAAACTATGTCTAACCATTGGGCAGAGCGTAATCCTACCCAGATTGAAGAGACTAAAAGTTTCGAGCAAGTATCAGCTGAGAATGATGGAGCAAGAGTAGTCCAAGCAGGTGAAGAACAAATTCCAGAAGTCGATACTGCAGGAGTTAATGAAACTCCAGAAAGTCAGCAATATTGGCCAGAAACTCCAACTCCCCCATCTACTCCGCCGTCAGAAGCGCCAGAAACTCCAACTCCCCTATCTCCAATTCCTCCGTCTACTCCTTCTTCAGAAGGAGATACTGGCATCGGTGGTCTAGAAAATCAGTCAGCTTCTTCTGACGCAGAAGCAGCAGCAATGTTAGCGGAAGCTGAGAACGGCTCATCTTCCGAAATATAGACCTAGCTCCAAAAGTCAAACCCGAAGATATTTCATCTGGAGATTATCAGCCAGGAGCAGGCTATAATTAGATTAGTAACTAAAAAGTATACATATCGCTCAATATGTATTGACAAATGTATACATATTTGCTAATATGTGTACATGAATACGAGAGAAAAAGTATACATATTGCTAAAAAATAGCAAAAAAGAGCTCTCCGTTTCTGATATTGTCCAGAAAATCGCTACCAAGAATCGCACCTACATTAGCAAATGCTTGTCCGAACTACAAAAGTCTCACAAGCTTGAATCGAGAAAATCTGGTCGCCAAATTTTTTACAAAATCTCCGAGACCGAAATCTATTACGAAGAAAACCTCGACTTCAACTCCATTCATGATGAAGAAATCTGGAAAGCTATTAAGATTTCTCTGCCAGACAATATTTCAGAGAATACCGAAAATATCCTATTTTTTGCTTTCTCAGAGATGTTAAATAATGCCATTGACCACTCCAAATCTAATTATGCTTACGTCAAAGTCTGGAGAGAAAAAGACACCGTAAAATTTATTGTGGAAGACAAGGGTATCGGTGTTTTTAGAAGTCTGATGAGCAAAAAAGGGTACAAAGACGAAATTGAGGCTATAGGTGAGTTGGTCAAGGGAAAAGTTACCACCGCACCTAAATGGCATTCTGGAGAAGGAATCTTCTGGACTTCAAAGATTGCAGACAGATTTGCTCTTTCAAGTTTTAATTATCGTTTGACTATAGATACTGTCATAGATGATTATGCAATTGAGTTACTAGACGAATCTGAGAGAATTTTTGGGACAAAAGTCCAATTTGAAATCGAACTAGCCACTCAAAAATCTCTTATGCACCTTTTTGAAAAATACTCTTTAAACCGTGAAACTTATTCTTTTGACACTACCATGATACCAGTTAAGCTTTACCAATCTGGCGAAGTTTGGATTTCCCGTTCTCAAGCAAAACGGATTTTAAGTGGCCTAGAAAAATATCGGAAAATTATCTTTGATTTCAAAGGTATTAAGATAGTTGGCCAGGCATTCGTTGACGAAATATTCCGAGTTTTTAGCATCCATCATCCAGAAATAGAATTAGAGCCGATTAATATGAATAAATCTGTTAAAATGATGGTTGAGCGTGCTCTCTCAGATCAGACTGGCCGCGATTAGTCTTACGCTTCAATTTCCAAAAATTTCTTCGTTCCAGCCTTTTTAAGATAAGCTGCCAAAATCACTAAAATCACCGTGTACACCAAAACCCCAGCAAAAATCGTAAGGTCCATCGGCATACCATTCGACATTGCAGTAATCAGTAAATATGCCGACACCATAGTAAGCCCCATGCCAATAAACGTTGCCACCATTGCCGAAGAACTTTGTTTTATGACTTCTGCATCTGAGCTAGCATTCATTTTCGGATATTTCAAATTTACAGCAATGCCAATCATCTCCGCTACCAGTGACAAAATTACTGAGGCGAACAGAATCATCACCATCTCAAGAATCGAAAACTCAAAATTAAGAAACATGATAATATCGCCGAGCAAGATGAACGGCATCATCACTACTACCGCCGCCAAAACCTTACTCATTAAGATAGTAAGGGGCTTTACTGGGATACTCTTTAAGATGTTATAAGCTCTTCCTTCAAGCGAAATCACTGAACTCGTAATAGAAGACATTAGTGTTGCCATGCAGAGCAACCCAAACAAAATTGCTGGTGCGTATTGTTTTACCATTTCGGAAAGATCAAACGTCTCCTCCACTCCGTAATTTTTCAGCATCCCCGAAAGGCCCTCAAAATTAATGCTTAGTACTATTGTTCCTACTACGAATAGTACAAGTCCAAACCCTGCATTGATTACGAAGACTGGTGTATCGATAAACTTCTTAAGCTCTTTTCTTATAATCGCCACCACTACACTTCTTTTCTGGATTTTTACCACTCCATGATGTATAGATGTTTTCACGGTCTTTGCGTGTGAATTAATTTTAAAATATACCTTACCTAAAATTAACACTGTCACCGCGAAAATGCTAACATTAACGAATATGAACACCACCATTGTTAGAACGTTAAAATCTGTCACCATGCTAATGTAAGCACCAGCCGGATAGTATAGTTTGGTAATTATTTCGTTGATAGATGTGGCATTCTCTGCAATTTTCGCCAAAGCAGTATCAAGGTTGCCAACGACAAAAAGTACTCCTAAAAGCACAATCGTCGTAACAATAATTTGTACCAAATTTTTCATCTTGAAATGCGACGAAACCGAAGATGTTAGTCCTCCAATAATGCAAGAAATCACCACAGGTATTACTGGCAAAAACAAAATCGCTATAGCCGAGGCGAGATAAAACGTGAAATCCACCTCTATTCGCATAGCATAAGCAATCATCGCTGGTACTAAGAAGATCGCATTATAGAGCACCTCAAACAAGTAGAACTTAAATATTCTAACGAATAATACCGTAGATTTTTTGATTGGCAAAGAGAACATCAAATTATCATCTTTACAGTTAAATAGCAAGCTCCCTGATTTGTAAACGCCCTCCACTAAAGTCAGAATTGCTGTGACTAGTACAATTAGTGTCAACATCACAAAGCCCATTCCCGCCTCCACTAGGGAGTCAAGAATCATATTCGCATAACCCCAAATTGCAAAAGCAATGAAAAACGCCAACACAATCGGAAGTGCCGGACTAGCTTTTTTGCCATTTTTGTTTCTATTTCCAAGTGCAAAGAGATTCATCCCTTCGCTCATTGATGCTTTAAGTAAAGAAACCAATTTTCCCATCATAACTTCCTATTGCTGCCTATTTCTCTAACTCCAAGAAGATTTTTTCTAGCGATTTATCACCCTTCACGGCTTTCATACTACCGACTTTTAAGATTTCCCCCTTTTTGATAATGGCAACTCGTGTACACAGTTTTTCTGCTACATCTAAGATGTGAGTAGAGAAGAAAATTGTCTTTCCATCTTTAGCCATCGCTCGCATGATTTCTTTCATATCGAACACCGCTTTCGGGTCAAGCCCTACAAACGGCTCGTCCATAATTAGCACTTTTGGCTCATGTGCAAGTGCCGCCATCAGTGCTACTTTTTGTTTCATGCCATGAGAAAACGAGTCAATCGTATCGGCAAGTTTATCTTCGATTTCAAAAATTTTCGCGTATTTTTTAATGTTTTTCTCGCGTACTTCTTGCGAGACGTCATACATATCACAGATAAAATTAATAAAATCTATCGCCCGCATATTTTCATATAGCTCAGGATTATCTGGCACATAGGCTATTTGAGATTTGCAGGCTATTGCATCAGTTTTAATAGACTTACCATTAATCAAAATCTCGCCCTCATCAAAATCATGAATTCCAGTAATCGCCTTAATCAGAGTCGTTTTTCCAGCTCCGTTATGTCCAATAAACGCAAAAATCTCCCCATCCGAAACCTCAAAAGAGATATTCTTTAGCGCGATTTTATCGCCGTATTTCTTGACCACATTACGAATCTCAATCATTACTACTCCCTTGCAAATATTTTACCTAATTATAATTAAGTACGATCTATAAATCAATTGTCGCGCCAGTCTAATTAAAATGAAATATTGTCGAGTACATGTTATAATACAGGTAGTAGTTTAATCTAGAAAGGGAAGGACTATCTTTAATGAACAATAAAGAAATATACAAAAAGACGCTTGGATTTTCTATCCGCAAACTAGGCTGGGATGTCTTAGCGATTATAATTTTCGTAATTTTCTCAACACTAGGGTTTATCATCTTGGACAAAACCACTAATATGGGTTTGCTCGGACTCGGTATCGGCGCTATCGTTGGCGGTATTTTTATCTCTTTTCTCTTACGCTACGTTAGCTACACCTGCAAGGCTGGTCAAATTGCCATGATGACCGAAGCCGTCTCTAAAGGTAAATTGCCAGATGATGTCATCGGTGCGGGTAAGAAAGTAGTCAAAGAACGCTTTACTACTGTCGCTGCATACTTTGCTGCAACTGGAATTATCAAAGGCATTTTCAGACAAATCGGTAATGCCATCACTGCTGTAGGCAAGGCCATTGGCGGTGATAGTGGCAATGCAGTAGGTGGTACAATTTCCAGTGTCATCAATACCATTGTTGATTATCTCTGCGACTGCTGTCTTGGTTGGGTATTCTATCGTAGCGATGAAAAGGCTAGCCGAGCTACACTAGAAGGTGCCGCTATCTTCTTCAAGCATGGCAAAACCCTCGCTAAAAATCTCGGTCGTATCTTCGGCATCGGACTGCTCTCATTTGTAGTTGTCGGTGGTATTTTCTTCGGTCTTGCTTGGCTAGTCATGCAAGCTTTTCCAGATTTGTTCTCCAGCCTCAGTGCAGAAATCATAGAAAAAGGTAATAATATTGACGCTAATGTTCCAGAATGGGTATCTAATGTCTCTACTCTTACGCTTATTTGCGCCGGAATCTTCGGTGTCGTAATGTGGGGTATTATTCATTCCGCTTTCATTCGCCCATTTGTTCTAGTTGGCGTTCTTAGAAACTTTATCGAATCAGGTAAGCAAGACAAGCCAACCGAAGAATCCTTTGATGAGCTAGACAGTAAGTCTCAGAAGTTCAAAGAGCTTCACGAAAAACTCGAAGCTAGCGATTAAAGTTAGTTCAAATAAAATAACAGGCTCAGATAAACGAGCCTGTTATTTTATTTGAACACAGTTCTAAGAATTGCGCGTTTTGCGCACCTTATGAATCTGGTAATAGTGCCACGAAAGGTATGCCAAAACCGCAAACAGTAGTGTAGCTGTAAAGAAATTGTCGCGTACAAAATTCGTTATTCCAGTAAAGACACCAGTATCTGGTACATTTGGAGCCAGTATGTTTTCATCTTCCGCTTCCGTTTCCACGTAGAATACCAGGAAATTTGAAAACTTATCAGAGCCGAATTGAAGTCTTTCTCCATCTTCACTCAAAGCTACATTTAATTCATCCGCAGAGCCCTTATGACTTCGTACTACATGATAATTCCTGTCAACATTTTCTTCGGCTGGAGCAATGTCAGCGAGTCCAAAAGATAAGCTAAGCTCCGTAGGCATCTCTACAATACGCGCTACGACTGTCCCGTCACTTGTTGTCATAGTGATGCTGTAGTCAAAAATTCCGACTTTTGTTGCATCTTCTGTCATTGTCCCATGCAACAATTCCTTTTCTTCGTCAGACAATGAATCCGTAACATCTTCTTCAGAAGCTGTTAAGGCAGTCGTGATTGTTTTTCCTTCTCTCACTGCCTGCTCAAAAGTCGCTGCATCTTCAATTTGGACTTTAAGTCCGTCGCTTAATTCATATTCATTGTTTTCTAGTGCACCAAATTCACTGATTACTAGAGCCATTACTTCATCAGTCATTTCAGACAAAGCTGCGATATTGGCATCGCTAGTTTCGTCATCAGTCACTTCATCTTTGGTATCGGTCTTAATCGTTGGCAAAACTTCATAGTAGCCACCAATATTGTACAGAGTATAGTCATTAGCTACCATCTCTGAATTGATTTCTCCGTTGAATCTTCCGCCAGTAATAAAGCCCGAGTAATCTTCGCTTATAACTGGTGTATTTCCATAGCTTTCAAATGTCCCTCCAGATATTGTTGCAGAGGTTTTTGCGATTGCTTCATCTGGATTTGCCTGTGGATTAGCTTCGCTAAATGGCACCTGTGCTCTAAATTCGCCACCAGAAATTGTCACAGCGATAGGCAATTGAGTTGTGTGTTGTGCTATTGCAACAGCTGCTCCCGTGGTCGTTGTTCCACTACCATTCGGATGGACTTCATATTGTACGTCTTCCGCCACGGTAATTCCGCCTCCGTTAATATTCAACTCGCCAGCTCTCATTTCGATACCAGCTCCAGTAGTGTTAATTACGCCAGAGAAGTTAACGGTTGCCCACCCAGAAGCCACTAAGCCATAAAAAACATTTAGTACTGCAGTACTTCCGATATTGATTACAAGCGAAGTATCTTTGTAGTTACCATTCACAAAGAACGCAAGGCATTTTGTACCTTCTGCGGATTCAAGCTTACCATTGTAATTGACGGTGATTCCGTACTTATAGTCGAGATAATTATTACTTGCTAGACTAATTAAATAACTATAAGAAGGCGCGGTTGAGCGCATGGTTACCCCACTATCCACGGTGAGATTTGTGTAATTTGTCGATGTCGCATTTTTGCTTCCGAGCAAGTTTATTGGCATAGTGTTACTAAAATTTACGACGCCATTGCCAGTAAAACTAACATTCGTTGCGTATACATAAAAAGATCTAGCTGTTGTCAGCGTATGCCCATTAAGGTCTATCGTTACATTTTGCACGAATTGGTACATACTTGTTGTCTCATCCACAACGTCGCTCATAAGTGTAATTGTGTTTTGTGCTGTTCTATCCCATGTAGCGATAGCAGACAATGCATCAGAAAGCGTATCATAACAAGCTGTTCCATTTAGATCAATGCCAGAGCATATCTCTTCATCTTCTTCGCTAGTAGTATTGATATTATTCACGCTAAGTAAATTTTTAGTAGACAAAATATTTTCGTTTAAAATATTTTCAGTATTGGTGTCTACAGTGGCATTACTTACTGCCTCACTCGGAAATGAGATCGCAGACACATTGACATTTACAAATGGACACAGCGTTATCGCTAAGGCACCAAAAACACTACGAAATATTTTTCTGTTTATTTTCATATATTAACCTCCTAATTCTAGTATTGATTATAAAGCTTATGATTATTATTGACAAGTTTTTCAACAAACAATCACGCTTTTTTCTAGACACAACAACTACCAGCTAAAAGATTATCAGAATACAACCGCATTTTTTATTCTAGACACGACAACTATTAGTTAGAAGACCATTAGAATTTTCTAAAATGATTATTGCACCAGTTTTACTACTACTGTATTCTGGTCTTTGTCGAATTGATATTCGAACTGATATTCTTTTTCGCCATCTACAATCGTAAAATGATATTGATTTCCATTCACGCCGCTGATTTTAAGCACCCAGGAATCATTTGCTTTATAAATCTCAGCCTTGCCACTGCCATTTCCACTCCAGTTCGTTATTTTCGGCTCATCAACAAAGACAATGTCATTTTCTGTAAACACCGTATTACTAATCACTTCAAATGGCTCACCACCTGCAGAAACAAAAATGCCCACAATCATCGCACCAACAGTAATTACTCCTAATATCACGCGAGTTTTTATGCTCTTAAGAATAAAAAACATGTAGACAATTATGCTTGCAAAACAGTAAATAATCGTCAGAAGATGGGCAGGGGGATTCTCGAAGAACGCTTTTAGGTACATTACTCCAGAAACTGCCAAAAATCCAGTCATCACCGATAAGATACAAGCCGAATACCATTTATCTTTCTTAATAAACCACCCAAGATACGCACCCGGAAAAGTCAGTATCGTAGCAACAAGCCAACACGGATAATATTGGAACAACCCCCACCCCATAGAATTAAACGGTACTTGAATCAGATAGACCAAAGGTTGTGATATTAGAAAAAATACAAAAGTTTTTAAGGCTGCCTCTAGCGGCTTTTTCGAATTTACGATAATAATAATCGCAGGAAGTACCCACCATTCTGGATATATTGTAATATCTTTGAACGAGCTGCCTTCCGGCGCAATCATCGCCATAAGCGCAGTCCAAGCACCCATAATCACGCTTAGGATTATAACTTTTTCCCACGTAAAATTGATTTTTCCAAAAAGTTTTTTAAGCTTATTCATACTGCTATTCTAGCATACAGTACACGTTCTAATAGTACTTGGCTAGAAAATAATGTACACGCTCTATTCTTCAAAAATCTAGCTATTTTCATGTAGCTTCCTATACGCATCCTCCACTTCATCACCGACTACTTCATCTTCACCTCTATCCATCAATTCCGTATTAATCACGCCGTGCGTGCTACGCTTTTCGTAAGTCGCTATACCTTGCTTTTCAATAGATTCTTTTTACCGCTCTTTAAGTTTATTAAACTTGGCGGAAGCGAGAGGATAATTGCAATATCCTCGGTGCTTAGAGCCGCCAAATCAAACACGAGCGACAGAGACTCCGTCTCTACGCATCCTTCAGTCAATAAAAATACGAGAGCAAGCTCTCGATTTTTATTTCCTTCAGTCTGCTAGAAACACTTCGTGTTTCTGTCGCTCTACTGGACCTGGCGGAAGCGAGAGGATTCGAACCTCCGGTACGGTTTCCCGCACACACGCTTTCCAAGCATGCTTGCCTCAGGTAAGCATTCATTAATAACAGATATTACAAACAACATAGTGCATTAAAGTACACACAAGAATTGATGTAAAAATTGATGTAAAACTGCTATAATGTAATCAATATGACAGCCGAAGAAAGACAAAAACAAGTAGACGAGGCCATCGCCAACGAAAGACTCGAAGGCCTCGAAGTATCCTCTCATACACGTGAAATTATGGATGACTACGTTGCTGGCAAAGTCTCTGCCAAAGAAGCTGCCAAGCAAGTCTATTCCAGATACGGAGTCTAGCATGTCCGATTTTGTTGATCCCTACATAGATCAAGAAACAGGAATACTTCGTAATCTCCTTGGTGCAAAGACGTGGAAAGAACTACAGCGAGCAGAGGCTGACATCATTAGTGTCTCTCAAATCGCTCTGGCCAACATTCCTCGTACCAATAATCTTTCCGAACTTAAAACAATTCACAAGGCCCTATTTGGCAAAATCTATGACTGGGCAGGACAGCTACGGACTGTAGACATTAGAAAAGGAAGTGAAGAGTACTTCTTGTCTTTTACCGAATTCGACACTGGCACAACATATGTTTTTGAAGAACTACGAAAAGAAAACTATCTGAAAGGTCTTGATCAAAAAGAATTCGTCAATAAACTTGCCTACTTTTATGAACAACTAAACTTTATTCACCCATTTAGAGAGGGCAATGGCAGAACTCAAAGGGTTTTCTGGAGCAGAGTAGCCAAAGACGCAGGATATATCATCAACTGGAAAGACGTTGTCGGAGACGAATTAGACAAGGCTTCTCAAATCGGCAGAGAACAAAACAATATTAAGCCTCTGATAGAAATGTTTGATAGAATAGTGTCCCACGCCTAAAAAGCCCTAGAATCGCTTCATATCGCCTTAAATCGCACGGTTTAGAAGGGACAAGACACCCTCTTTATTATTTGGCTTGACAATTGTAATGCAATAGATTCCACAAAGACAAAATCAGAACTCGCAGAGAAATTGCCACTTTTATTTGGTTAGTTTCTCATATTTTAGCCACGTCATGGTTCTGGAATCAAAAACCACCCCGAAAGGTAGCTTTTGATTTCAAGCTAGATCCTATGCAACCACAAGCTTATGTTCAATCAGGAGATTAGCAACTTTCTCAATTTTATCCTTAGTCATATCTGGAAAACTTTGCTCTAGATATTCACGAAGATTGTCTATTTTCTCTGGGCCATCAAAATTCCAGCTAAAAAGTAAAGCAAAAATTGCACTTTCAATCTCGATATCATTAATCTGCTCAAACCAGTCTGGGACACTAACCCATGCCTGCTTATCATTTTTCCTATTCATAAACTTTCCTTCAAATCCTTTTTAACATTTTTCTTCCTGTTTTAATCGTGTTTCATCTCCTACTAGAGTAATCTACTTTTGAAAGTATTATTCTGTGAGAATCTTTGCAAAAGCAACTATGGCTTCCTTAGCATCTTCTACGGTATCGTACTGTTCTTCCCACATTTGGAGTTGATCTAGCACGATTTCCATTGGCAAACTAACAAAAGCTTTATACGCCTTAGGATTAGTATCCTCTAGGACTTTTAGTAGCTTTTTTTGGAAGTCTGTTGTATATTCCATTATGTATCCCATCTCTTGCTAACAAGCAAGTTACTTATTACCTTTTCTCCTGTTATCTTCTTTACAAAGCATTTGACAATTCTCTGCATTCGTCTTTCCTCCCCGACTCCACGGCGTTATATGATCAGCTTCCATTTCATAAAGCTCATAGTGCTTCTTGCAAATTGGGCAAATACCCTGTTGACGTTCATATGCTTCATTTTTCATATTATCAGAAAAAACACGAATATTTAAGTGTTTTTCTTCTCCAGATAAAAGATACTCATAAATACCACTCTTATTAGAGATGTCGTCATCCATGATTAAGCGAGAAATCTGTTCTTCCAACTTCTGGGCATTATAGGAATTAACGTGATACTTGTTGTATAACTCCCCCCACTCAACGCCCTTCATTATTTTACTTCTTTCAACTGGAAAAAGTGTTTGGACCCAAGAAATTACCGTTTGAAAATATTGCCAAAGCTCAGACGCATTATCATCATTCTGATGCGCAGACATATATTCCTCAATCTTTCCACCAGAAATCCACTTTAGAACAGATTCCAAGTAGTCTTGACGAATTGCACTACCTTTCATGTATTTTTCCGCTATCCTATAGGCTGGGCAAGCAGTTTTAGAAAAATAATGTTTCGCATCGGTTAGCCAAGGGCCAGAATAAATAGCGTTTTTAAGTTCTTGCGGCATTAATTCTACCCCAGCGATATTAATTATCTCAAACCATGCCAGACATTCACTTGGTGTCCCCTCGCAAATATAAATTTGGAGCTCATAGCTCTCAATCTGTTCTCTTTCGTCAGTAGTTAAACTATGGAAATATTTATTGTCCATCGAAAAATCACCCGCAAGATATTGACAGAAAGAAATTGTGCGTTGCTGCCCATCTAAGATTTCGTATTCAAGCTCCCCATCTTTTTCTTTTTTCTTTACCCAATACATTACATTTAATGGGAAGCCCTTACGAATCGTGTCGATAACGGCATTTCTTTGTTTTTCTTTATAGACAAACTCTCGCTGAAACTTTGGACGGATATCTAATTTTCCACCATAGCCCACAACGCCATCTTCCCCTTTATCTTTATAGCCATTAAAAATTTCACCAACCGTAATTTTATGTAACTCAATTTTCATTTTTCTTCCTCCTAATTAAAATCCTTGCATATACAGAGTGGACATACTCATTAGTGTTTTCATTAAACAGGAAATTGCCCTTCTCGGATTTTCCTTTCACTACGGGGTTTCCATTAGCTTTCCCACCAGAAGCCCCCGTGTAAGTCATATCTTGTCGCATTTCTTTGAAATCATTATAATAACGCAAGTTTGGTATTCCAGCCTCTTCGTCCGTACTTGATTGTAATAATCCTATAATTTCAAATTGTTCTGGATTATATTTATTCAGGAAGGTAATTGGTACGCCCATATACCCATCATAGTCATATGGAATATCCGCTATTTTGCTAACATCTATCGCATCGTAATTATCATACTTAGGATAATCTTCTTCGGAATATTTCTTTATCAGGTCAACTTTTTCATGTCTTTTCTCTATATCAAGATTTGTAAACCAGCATATAGCCGGGACTTTAACGAAACCATCATCCGGATTCTTTCCATGAGCAATCACAAATTGTCGATTAGCCTCAAGAAGATTAGGGTAAGGAGTCTTATAAATCATTGACATATTGAATCCATACCCTGACCAAATCTTATTATTCTTTATTAAAGGAAATATTTCCTTATATGTAATAGCATTTATATTGCTCAAAATCAAAAACTTCTTCTCATATTCCATAAGCTGAGCAACATATTCTCTAAACAAGGAAAACGGTGGATTAGTAACAACAATGTCCGCTTCTTTTAAAAATGCAATACTCTCTTCGGACCGAAAATCGCCATCACCATCAAGTGCTGAAAGAACATTTTTATCACTTTTTAGGAGTAACTCTATATCGGATAAATCTGTTGCACCATCGCCATTCAAATCCTGCACCTCTGTTATTTCTATAAGATAAGGCAATTTTTCATATTCACCATTTTTTCCGAATAAGGGTAAAACTTTTAGCTCTGTCTGCAAAATTGGAGAACCAGCATAGCATGTGCATATTAACTTTTTAAGTTTTAATTTATTAAAATTTAAGGCAAAATATCTAAAAAAATTGCTTTCAAACGGATCGTCACAGTTGCAAAAGACTATTTTACCTTCAAAATGTTTTTTGTAATGTTTTAGCTCCTCATTAATATCATTAAGTTGCGTATAGAACTCATCGTTTTTCTTCCTCTGAGCATTTGCAAATTTTGAAATTGCTATGGCACCTTCTTTCCCTTAGCGCCACGAACAACGAAGAAAGACACCTCTCAAGATGTCTCAAACTATCTTAAAATCAGGACACCTCGACGGTGTCTAAAACGTTTTTCCGCACTTAGGCGATTAAGGCCTAACTGTTTCGCGAGATGCCCTGAATATTACCTTAATCAGAACATCACACTAAAATAAGTGCGGATTTCGTAACCTAAGCACGGATATTAAATTGTTTTAGACAATTTAATTGTATCAGTTATTTCTAACTTAGTAAATAACAGCCATAAAACCTATGCTTTCAATACTCTTTTATTTCAGATAAAATAAAACCATGGAAAAAATTATCCTATTCTTGGCTTATCTCAATAAAATTAGTAAAAATGACGAAATCTTTTTGCTACCAGAATACCAACCACCACAAGTCAGAAGGTTAATCGACAGTAATATACTTAATTTTCTCAAAAAAACTCTGGACATAGACTACGAAATCGCAAATCCGCTCAGTCTAGATGACGAGATTGATGGCTACTATACCTATAAATTAGATTTCAAAAAAGATTGGGCACAATTATTTACGAAAACAAAATTATATCCACCATATAGTTACATGCCAGAAGAAAAGCGTCTGGCGATCAACCTAAATGGTCTAGATATACAAAAAACTATCAAAAATGTTCAAGACTATCTCCAGAATCAAAAGGAACCGATGATCATACTGGATCCTACAAATAACATCTTTCACTACAAAAATAAGACCTACAAACCACGAAAGGATGCCATTTCATACAGATGCCTAAAAAAGCTGTTCCAAAACCCAGACCTAGAAATCACGTGCAACGAAATACTTGCTAACAGTACCCTCGAAAGAAAAACACAAAGCATTTACGATACTTGTCGCAACATGAACAACAGACTAAAAAAAGAACTTGGCTTAGAAAACGACATTCTCATTATGAAGAATTCTACTGTTAAGCTAGCTGAAGAATACAAAAATCGCGTCAAAATATCGCAATCAATTTAGTAATTTTTACAAAAATCGCCTAAGTCCATAGATGAACTTATTATGGACTTATTTTTTATCTGTAAATGAACTTTTTCTTCAGTTGAAGTCCATCTCATAAAAGAGCACAATTGCAACAACATTAATTTAAAAGGAGGTTAAATGATCAAATTTAGAGACTATATAATCACATCGGATAGCTATAATTACATCGTCAGAAAAAGAAAAGGAGAAAAACAATGGACCACAGTTGGCTTTTATAGTAACCTCAAACAGGCCGTAGAAGCGATTTACCAGACTTTAGAAAAAGCAGAACTTAAGCAATTAATTCTTGATCTTAATAAAACAGAAAGCTTAGAACTACAAAAGACAACCTTTTTTAAAAAACTAGATAAAGTAAAAAATGAAATTATGGAGGCTCTAAATGCCTAAATTAAAAATTACCGCAAAAATCTATGCCGTAAACGATGGTAAAACGTCTATCAAGGCTTTCGCGAACATCAACATAAACAATTTAGTGTTCATTAATAGCTTTGCAATATCAAACTCAGCAGAACAGCCGGAAAAGCTGAGCGTATTCCCGCCAAGCTATTGCTCTAGAGGGAAATATCATCCGGTCATGGAGTTTCCATACATGAAAAATAATGGACTCTATGGTGCAATCAGGAACGCATGTCTTTCGGCCTACAAAAAATATAGCGATACAGGCCAATCACACGTGGATAGCGAGCCTTTTGAGGCAGAGTATGATATCATACCCACCTCAACAGAAAAAAGCCCCCAGAATCAAGCGGAATACGGACAAGATATACTGCCTACGGATGAAGACGTAGACAGCTTTGACGCGGACAACTTATCCATTCCTTTTGACTAATCTATCTTCATTTATTGATTATCTAATAAATATAGATACCTATATTTATTATAGATAACCTATATAGATTTAAATTCCTTTATAAGGAAAGATATAGATCTATAAAATAACTTAATTAATGAAAAGGAGACAATAGATGAAAAATACTATAAATGAACTGGACGAAAAAGAGAAAATTCGGTATGATTCAGACAACTTAAAGCTGTATTCTATAAAAGACACCGTGGAAATCTTACGAGTTAGCAGGTCTAAAGTTTATGATCTGATCAATTCCGGAAAGCTACAAGCACAAAAACTTGGTACTAGGGTCCTTATTAGGAGACAAGTTTTAAAAGATTTTATTGACACCATGGATCACTACGAAGGAAGCAAATATGGTTTCTAAAATTACAAAAAGAAAAGATGGTTTATTTCAAGCTTCGTACTATGTAAATACGAGCGAATTCGGAAAGAAAAGACAGTTCGTATATGGTAAGACTAAACAGGAGGCTAAAGAAAAGAGAGATCTAGCTATCTCAAATAATCTGCTAGGAAACCCCCTAGTCGCATCTAACTTGACGGTAACCACATATCTACAAAAATGGGTCAAAGAAGCAAAGAGGCTCCAGCCGACAACCAGAAGCAACTATACCGGGGTTATCAAAAAGCATATTATTCCTTACATTGGCAGCAAAAGGCTCTCTACCTTAGACACCCAAACGATTCAACAGCTAATCAACCAGTTAACCAAAGATGGAAGATCAATCAGAACCACTCAAATTGTCCGAAACCTACTTTCTAGAGCCTTACGAGAGGCTGAGGTAAGAAATCTAGTTAAGCCAAACTTAGTAAAAAACGTCCAGCTCGAAACCTATAGACCAAAAGAACGCACTGTCTGGACCAAAGAAGAGTGCGATGTTTTTCTAAAAGCCATCAAAGGCCATAAGTACGAATTATTTTTTACTCTATATGTTACCTATGGTCTTCGTAGAGGTGAAGCAATCCCAATTACCTGGGATGACATAGACTTTGATCAAGAAATCATCCGCATAAATAAACAATACACAATTGCAGGAAACGAACCAATTTTGACGACACCAAAAGCAGGAAGTACTAGAGCTCTACCAATGTTACCACATATTCGCTCCCTTCTCGAAAAGCTCAATACAAGCCCAAATAAAAATAGCCTAGTCGTCTCCGACAATGACAAGCTCATTAATCCAAGAAGCATCAATTACGAGTTCTCAAGAATCATTAAGGAAAATAACTTACCTGTTGTCGTGCTACATAGCCTAAGACACTTTGCAGCAACAATGTTCAAGCAATGTAATTTCACCATTAAAGAAGCACAGGAAATTCTAGGACACAAAAACCCTCTTACAACTTTACAGTTTTACCAACATAGTTCCGTAGAAGAGAAACGAGAAGCCCTACAAAAATACACAAAAACAATGAATTTCTGACAAATTTGATGTAAAAATTGATGTAAAACAACAAATAACGACCTATCAAAGGTCGTTTCTTTTATACATATTATTTCCCTTATAAGGGGTAATTTGGCGGAAGCGAGAGGATAATTGCAATATCCTCTGTGCTTAGAGCCGCCAAATCAAACACAAGCGACAGAGACTCCGTCTCTACGCATCCTTCAGTCAATAAAAATACGAGAGCAAGCTCTCGATTTTTATTTCCTTCAGTCTGCTAGAAACACTTCGTGTTTCTGTCGCTCTACTCAACTTGGCGGAAGCGAGAGGATTCGAACCTCCGGTACGGTTTCCCGCACACACGCTTTCCAAGCGTGCGCCTTAAACCACTCGGCCACACTTCCACTTCTCTTATCATAGCATAAATGAACTCTTTTGAGAAGTCTTGAAGACCAGACATCAATTCATCCACGAACATCACATATTAAAATCTCCTGCTTATGCTTGCAATTTTCAACAGAGAAGAATACACTAAAAGCAAGATGAGCCCACAGGATGTAATAATTGACTTAAAAGGCCTCACCAAACGCTATGGCTATGGTGATGCAGAATCCTATGCGCTCAAAGATTTCGACCTCACAGTAAAGCGAGGCGAATTTATTATGATTATGGGCCCTTCTGGCTGCGGAAAGACCACTCTGCTTAACATTATCGGTCTTCTTGACGAGCCTACAGAAGGGGAGTATCTGTTAAATGGAGAATCTGTAGATAAGGTCTCCCGCAGAAAAAGAGCCAAACTCAGGGCTAAGAAAATCGGAGTAATTTTCCAAGATTTTAATTTAATTCCTAGACTGACTGTCCTAGAAAATGTCACTTTGCCATTAGTATATGCTGGCTACACTAAAACGCATCGAGAAATTCAAGCAGACAGAGTTCTGGAAAGATTTCGTCTTCAAGAACGGGAATATTACATGCCTTATCAATTATCCGGCGGACAGCAACAACGCGTAGCGATTGCTAGAAGCTTAGTGTCTAATCCCGAAATCATTCTTGCCGACGAGCCGACAGGGAATCTCGACTCTAGATCATCTCATGTCGTCATGGAAGAATTACGCGAAATCCATCAAGCGGGCAATACTATTATTATGGTTACCCATAACCCCGCTTTAACGGCGTATGCGACTAGAGTTATCAATATGCTTGATGGCCAGATAGATACTGACATTAAAACCGTTGCAGATAGAGATTTGCCGCAACCTGTCTCGGTGCATTTTAGAAAGCGTCAAATATTAAAAGAAGTCAAGGAAGCGTTATCTGGAAACGGTCGCGAAACCGAAAGCGACGATTCATCAGCAATCTTATCTGACGAAAACGTAGAGACAATTACCGATTCTCAAGAGGCGGTCGAGTCGGACGAAACCGCAACTCGGCTAAATTCCCAGATAGACTCTAAACCAGAAGATGAGCTAGAAGATGAAACAGAAGAAGATCGCGAAGAAATATCCGAAGAAGAATTCCTAAAAGCGGTCGGCAGTGTTGCTATGAGGACAACTGATGAAGAAGCCATCGACATCTCAGAGGCAGGAAAAGTAGATTTTCCTGAAGCTATTCCAGCAGTCCCAAGAGCCAGAAAGCTCATGCTAAAAACTTCCCCACGTAAGAAAGCTACTGGTAGAGGTCGAGCCACGAGCAGCGCTATTGACAAGTCCAAAAAGTCGTACAATGATTCCAAATCCACACATAAGACCACACATAAGACTACGCATAAGACTTCACATAAAAATTCTAAAAAGTCTAGTAAGAAGTCTAAATTAACCTATGGAGAAAACGAATGAGCCTTCTTATCAGAACACACTATAATTTAGCTAAAGAGTCTATTAGGCAGAACAGGACTCGTAGCTTCTTGACCTGTCTCGGAATTGGCATCGGCGTTGCTAGTATCATCTTGATTATGTCGCTTGCAGGTAGTATTAATAATATTATCTCTACGCAAGTCAAAAATCTTGGTGCAGATTTAATAGTCGTTCGCCCTGCCAAACATTCCAATACAATAGAGAACATGGTAGAAAGCTTAACTGCTTCAAATCAATATCTAACTTCCAACCTCACTCTTTTAGATGCGAAAGCTATCGCTGCCCTAGATGAGACAAAAGCTTCCGCTCCAATTGCTCAGTCCGTAGTTACGCTCACTGCAGAAGATAGAACGGTCCCCTCAGCCAGCGTAGTCGGTACTTCTCAAGACCTAGCAAAGATTCAAAACCTACAGCTAAAAAGCGGAACTTTCCTTTCCGACAAAGTGCCTAACGCAGCAGTAGTGGGAAAGGACTTGTCTCTCAAACTTTTCGGCACTACTACCGAAGCTATTGGTAAAACTTTCAATCTCCTAGATAACAAATTTATCGTAGTAGGTATGCTCGAAGAGGTCGAGGATCCGATCAACTTCGACAATGTAGATTTTGACAACTCCATGTTAGTATCGGCAGACTATCTCTATGGTCTTGGCGGCTCATTCCAGATTCAACAGATTAATGTTAAAGCCAACACTACTTCTGTAGTCCCAGAATTAATGCAAGAAATGAGTGATATGCTAGCCTCAGAAAAATCCGGTGATATGAACTTCCAAATCTTATCAGGCGAAGACATCTCTCATCCCGCAGGCGGCTTATTCCAAATCGTTTCTGGTATGCTTACTCTTGTAGCTTGTGTATCCTTAGTGGTCGGTGGTATTGGCGTCATGAACATTCTGCTCGTGTCAGTAGCCGAAAGAACTAGGGAAATCGGTATCAGAAAAGCCGTAGGTGCAAGCTCTACTAACATTCTCTTGCAGTTCTTATTTGAATCCCTAATCTTATCTTTAGCTGGCGGGATTTTGGGCCTCATTTTAGGTTATGTTGCTGCTTTCTTGATTTTTGTAGTCACTCCTTTCGCACCATATATTAATATGGAAATAGTTCTCGTTTCCATTGGCACCAGTATCGGTATTGGTATCATCTTTGGCATGTATCCAGCAATCAAAGCTGCCAAGAAGAATCCAATTGAATCACTCCGCTACTATAGATAATTCTCAAATATATCTAAAGCTACAGATATTAACATTTCCCTAAGAAATGCGAATATCAACATTTCTCCAAAACTACGACTATTCATTAGCATTTCCTAACATTCGTGACCATTCACTAATATTCACTAGCATTTTCAAAATAATTTAACTAGGTTTTCTTCATCATGCTATAATTAACATAAGAAGTTAATATTATAACCGGTGGGCAAGAGGAGGTTTGCCATGGTAAGAAACAAAAAATGTAAATATATCTTTGTGACGGGTGGTGTCTTATCTGGTGTTGGTAAGGGAATTACCGCCGCCTCTATGGGCGCAATCCTAAAAGCCAAAGGCTACAAAGTAACCATGCAAAAGTGCGATCCTTATCTCAACGTTGATGCCGGGCTTCTCAATCCGGTAGAACATGGCGAATGTTATGTTACTCACGATGGTGTAGAAACCGATCTCGATCTCGGACACTACGAAAGATTTCTAGATTTCGAAACATCCAAATACTCCATCACCCTTTCCGGCGGAATTTATAAAGAGCTAATCGAAAAAGAGCGTAGCGGCGGCTTTCATGGTAAGACCGTCCAGCTCGTTCCGCACTTTACCGAGCTCGTTCAGGAAAAAATTGCCAAAGCTTCTGCAGACTCCGATGTTCACATTGTAGAAATCGGTGGCACAGTCGGAGATTACGAAGGTTTAGCTTTTCTAGAAGCGATTAGGACTTTTGCCAACATCGTCGGACGTCGCAATTGTTTATATCTATCCGTAGTTTTTGTCCCATGGCTCAACACCTCTAAAGAATTAAAGACTAAGCCCGCCCAGAACGCCCTGCACGATTTGCTAGGATTCGGCATTGTGCCAGATATTGTCTGCGTACGTACTGAGAAGCCAGCCCCTAGAGCGATTTGTGAAAAGATTGCTCGCTTTGCTGGTATCTCCTCCGATGCGGTAGTGAATTTACCAGATATTTCTTCAGTCTATGACGTTCCGTTTAACGTCCTAAAATCTGGAGTGCTAAACATTCTAAATGATTTTATGGATGATGATTCCGAGCCAGACATGTCCAAATGGGAAGAGTTTTCTAAGCGTAGGAATGCTAATTATGACCGTACCGTTAAAGTCGGTCTCGTTGCCAAATACGTTGGTAACGAAGATACTTACATCTGTGTAACAGAAGCCCTAAAAGCCGCCGCCGCGTGGAACGAAGTCAATCTCGACATTGTTTGGATTAACGCCGAGGAGCTTGCGGATGCCAAAGTTTCAGAGCGTTTCAGTCCAGTCCATAAGTCTGAGCAGGCATCAGAAAACGCACTCAAGAAGAACTATTCAGCTTCCGAATTGCTAGATTTAGTTGACGGTATCGTTGTGCCAGGTGGATTTGGCTTGCGCGGCGTAGAAGGAAAAATAAAAGCCGCAGAGTACGCTTTAGAAAACGACAAGCCATATCTAGGACTTTGTCTCGGACTCCAAGCAGCCTGCATGGCGGCAGCTCGTCGCGGTGGTCTGACTGGTGCCGGCTCCGAAGAATTTCTAGGTGATGAAGATTTTAAAAAGCCAAAAGATTTTGCTAATGTAATTTACATCATGGAAGGACAAAAAGGTAAAGAATCTACCGGAGGCACCATGAGGCTAGGAGACTACAAAGCCAAGCTTAAATCTAACTCAAAAGTCGTAAAAATTTACGGAAAAAATAGTGTCGTAGAGCGTCATCGTCATCGTTACGAAGTCAATCAGAAATATCTTCCAGAAATCGAAAAAGGCGGCCTCAAAGTATCTGGCACTTCTCCAGATGGTAAATTAGTAGAATTCGTAGAATCTCCAAATCTCAAATTCTTCGTAGCTACTCAAGCCCACCCAGAATTCAAATCTAGACCACTAGCTGTCCATCCGCTATTTTTCGAATTTATAAGGAGTCTAAAATAGTCGCGCCTTGAGCAAATACTTCAAATAACTTTCTTATTTTATTGAGACTGGGAACTATTATAGTGGCAGTCTGCACTATAATTCTTATGGCTACTACTGGTCAACTACTCCAAACGCTAGTAATGTTAGTTACACTTACGGTTTGTACTTTAGTACTAACAGTATCAACCCTCAGAGCGATTACAATAAGAATCTCGGGTTACCTATCCGTTGCGTCTCTATCTAACCCTCCTCGCCCCCCAGAATCAGAAACGGAAACCGCTAAATCTTAAAACGCTAGAGAATAAAAATCGCAAACCCTACAAACCCTACAAACCCTACCAACCGTAACCAAACTAAGGTATAATATAGTAAACGGAGGAAATATGAACAAGAATCTTATTATCAAGTTGCTAGTTGGCATCTTAGCAGTTGCCGCAGTTGCCGCTATCACTATTACGATTATCAATATAGCAGGAAGCCATCAAGGAGAAACTGGCGAAACTACAGACGTCCCAGTAGACAATCGCACCTATGATGATTTTTACGGCTCATACACTAACGCCGCAGGCGATGTTCTCATCATCTCTCAATATGATGGTGACACCATCTACCTAGAAAACGGCACTACTTCGGAAGGTCAGACCGTTATCGACTGGAGCAAAACCCTCCCAGATACTAAATTCAAAATCGACAAATCTCGCACCGATGACGCTAATGGTTGCATTGTCATTTACGATGCAGCAGACTACACGGAAGAACACTTAGCGACAGTCCAGAGAGAATATCTCTGCAAAGCCGGTACTTCATATACAGTTTCTGATAACGCTAACCATTCCACTACTAACCTTAGCAGCTTCGACAAGAACTTCATTGTCATGCAAAATGGCAATGCCATAGATGTCTCCACCGTCTTTTTCCAAGATACTCGTCCCGAAAATGCACAATAATCATATTTAGCCACAGAAACTCTGTTTCCATATTTATACATGCACGAGAAAACTCCTGTATTTTATGGTAAAATATAGATAATGGAAGAAATCAGAAATAGAGTTTTACAAGCAATTGCCAATCTTTTTGGTACCGAAATAGCTGACACGCTAAATATCGAAGTAACTTTAGCTCCAGAGAACGCTAATGCCGACTATGCTTCGAATATCGCTTTGAAGCTTTCCGGCATTCTGAAAGCGCAGGGAATTACTAAGCCGGACGAATCGGCCTACTCTCCTAGAGAAATCGCCACCAGCCTGAAGCAGGAAATCACCAACACTGCTACTATTTTCCCCTTCGATATCGAAATTGCCGGTCCAGGTTTCCTGAATTTTATATCACGAAATGAATATTGGAAGCATAAATTAGCCGAATTAACTACTAACTTTGCCGAAAATATATCACTAGACGATTATAACAGACAAACTATTATCTGTGAATTTTCTGATCCTAATCCATTCAAGGTGCTTCATGTCGGTCATCTCTACACCTCTATCATGGGAGATAGTATTTCCAAATTAATAGAAAACGCTGGCGGCAAAGTTATCCGAGCAAACTTCGGTGGTGATGTCGGACTCCATGTCGCGAAGACTATTTACGCTCTGCAAAAGAACGGGGTCTCTGCAAAAGATTTGAGACCGAGAGATGACAATGGCGACGAAACTATTTCTCCCGCAGAAATTGCTAAGCGCGTAGAAATTATCGCTAAGAATTATGTTGAAGGAACTCGTGCCTACGAAGATGATGGTCAAGCCAAAGCGGAAATTACCGAGCTGAACAAATCTATCTATGCTATCGCCGAAAACGACATTAGAGATACGGACCTAGCAGACCTATATTGGACTGGCAGGGAGTTATCATACCGTTATTTTGACGATTTCTACACCCGGCTAGGAGTAAAATTTGATCGTTACTATCCAGAATCTACCGTTGCAAGGCGAGGTCTTGCAGAGGTCCAAGCCCACACCCAGACGGTATACGAAGAAAGCGATGGTGCTATAATCTTCGTTGGCGAAAGATACGGCTTGCATACTCGAGTGTTTATTAATAAAGAAGGCCTACCTACCTACGAAGCGAAAGACGTCGGACTATTATTTACTAAATGGGATGACTACCATTTTGACAAATCTGTAGTCATTACTGGAAACGACATTATCGAATACATGAAAGTAGTTCTAAAATCAGTCTCACTTTACGCTCCAGAGCTGAGCGAAAGAACTTTACATATCACGCATGGCAATGTCAAGCTTCCCGGTAACGAAAAGATGTCCTCCAGAAAAGGCAACTTCATCAAAGCTGTAGATGTACTAAATGCAGTTTTTGCCTTAGTCCCAGATGAAAAAGTGGCCATGGGCGCGATTAAGTACGCACTCCTAAAATACAAAATCGGCGGCGATTTTGATTTTGATATCAAAGAAAGTGTTTCTACCACTGGAAATTCCGGAGTCTATTTGCAATATTCTGCTGTCCGCGCCAAGAAAATTCTAAGTGGTAATTTCGAGATTCCATCCCCAGCAGAACACGATTCCCATTATGTTCAACAAGAAAAATCCGCTCACTCTAGCCAGGAATCTGCCCAGCCCGACAATTTTCAATCATCTCAAGACGATAATTGGGTTTTGCAACCTGCAGAAAAGGAGCTCATCAAACAACTAGCCCAGTATCAAGACGTATTAAGAGAAGCTACTACCGAATTGGCTCCGCACAAAATTGCGAATTATTTATTCGATCTAGCGCAAAACTTTTCCAGATTTTACGAGAAAATTAAAGTCAACGGTAGTAATTTTGAGCTCGAACGAAGAAATATTGTTAAAGGTTACCTTAACGTCATGGAACATGGCTTAGGGCTACTCGGAATTAGTATACCGGAAGAGATGTAAAGACCAGAAGAAATATAAAGGAGAGAATGATGGAAGATGCAAAAAATCCTACAAAAAAAGCCACCCTGCTTTGGGTAGATTTAGAAATGACCGGTCTTATCCCAGGCAAGGATAAAATTATCGAAGTCGCAGCCATCGCTACAGATTGGGAATTTAATAAAATTGCAGAGTATACCGCTGTGGTAAAAGTAGATTCAGGCTTCATGCACGAACGTATGGTCGGCGAGTTTTGGGACAAAAATAGCGAATCTCGGGATGCTTTAATTGCTCAGAACGAAAATGGTAAAACTATTGCCGAAGTCGAAACCGAGCTAATTAAATTCCTCGATGACAACTTTGAAACCCAGAGCATCAAGAATGATGACAAAGGCAAAGGCAAGATTATTTTAGCCGGCAACTCTATCCATCAGGATAAGAGATTTATTGATGTAGAAATGCCAAAGTTAGCAAAGCGACTTCACTACAGACTGTTTGACGTCAGTGCCTGGAAAGTATATTTTGAAGGTGCTATGGATAGGCATTTTGTCAAGAGAGAACTCCACCGAGCTTTTGACGATATTGAAGGCTCAATCGAAGAAATGAAGTGGTACTTAACGTATCTAAAATAGGAGAAGATTATGGATTTTGATATTTCTAAAGTCAGCGGAATCGGCGATTATCATACGGAAAGAGCAACGCTTGGCAAAGGTAATGATGCAGAAGAAGTGATTATTTATAGAGTGCCAGAAGAAAATTCCGTAACTTCGCCTATGAAGCCATTTCTCATCCTCCGCAAAAATACACTAGAAGTCAGGACGGATGCAAAACTCAGAGACTTACTTCGCGAAAAATACGAGAGCGTGATGGAAAGTAGATATTTTGGTAAAGGCGGCGTAGAAATTGTCAATTCTGGTCAATTATCTACAGATGAGTTGAACGACTTAGTCCGGCTAAGTTTCAATATGAGTAAGGAAATTACAGCATAAAACTAGGATAAAAGGAGAAATAAAATGAGCGAAAAAACTAAAAACGAAGTACTGTCCGAAAAAGAAGTAAAAGCCGAAGCCGATTTAGTCAGAGAGAACAAAAACGTAAAAATTATCGCAGTGGTAGGCATGTCTGGCAGCGGCAAATCTGTAGCGGTAGATTATTTAACTGCCAAAGGATACCCTAAAGTATATTTCGGGGGTATGATTTACAAAGAAATGGCCAAGCGTGGCATCCCTCAATCTCCAGAAAACGACAAAAAATTCCGAGAAGAAATCAGAAAAACTGAAGGCACCGATTGGGTAGTACGCCAAGTTATCGACGAAGTACACGACTTAATGCGCGCTGGACAGAAGCGCATCGTTCTAGACGGCGTCTATTCTTGGACCGAGTACAAGACCCTAAAACACGAATTTCCAGGCATGCTAACTTTTGTTGCTATAGTAGTCCCAAAGAAATTGCGTTACAAACGTGTAGCTGCTCGCCCAGATCGTCCTTTTAATACGGAAGAAATTATCGAACGAGACCGTAGCGAAATCGAAAATCTGGAAAAAGGCGGACCAATCGCCGCTGCAGATTACTATGTTCTAAACGATGGCTCAGTAGCGGATATGGAGAAAAAATTACAAGATATTTTGAATGAAGTGGAGTTCTAATTTCAAAATGAATAATAAATTGGCAGGGAATATCTAGGAAGGAGATTCATGAAAAAGTTAGTAATTATAGACGGAAAATCAGTATTCTATCGCGGTTACTATGCTATGGGAAATCTATCAACTTCTGATGGTACTCCTACTGGCGGCGTCTATGGTTTTGCAGTTATTGCTATGGAAATCGTCAAAGAACTCCAGCCGACTAAGGTCGTTGTCGCTTGGGACAAAGCCAAAACTTCAATTTCTAAGCGCAAGGCTATTTATGCAGATTATAAGGCCGGCAGGACTAAGCCACCAGAAGATTTTTTCACGCAGATTCCACTACTTAGGAATTTAATTTCTGCACTCGGCTGGGGATTTCTAGAATGTGATGACTATGAGGCTGATGACATTATCGGAACTCTGGCCTTTCAAGCTGACGAAGAAACTGATTTTGTAGAAAAAGCCCAGAAAGACGGCCTAACTTCTAGTGATGAATATAAGAATAAAAGTATCTGGGATACGGTAATTGTATCTTCCGATTTAGACATGTTACAAATCGTAGATGATAATACTAGAATGTATAGGTTACTCAAAGGTTTTTCCAAACTTGAAGAAATGGATGTTCCAGCAGTAGAAGAAAAATATGGAATCAAAAAGAATCAATTCCTAGATTTAAAAGCCTTAAAAGGCGATACATCTGATAACATTCCGGGTGTTTCCGGTGTAGGTGAAAAAACAGCCGTGAAACTTCTAAACGATTACAGTACTTTGCAAGGGGTTTACGACCATATTAATGACATTGCTGGCTCCACACAGAAGAAGTTAATTGACGGACGCGACTCAGCATTCATGTCATACGAACTTGCTAAGATTATGACCGATGCACCAGTTAAACTTTCAGATGTTCCTGATTTAGTAATCAACGTTCCAGCAGTAGAGCAAGCTCTTAAAATGTTAGAATTCAATTCGCTTTTAAGAAAGTTCAAATCAGAAATTGAAAAAATCAACCAGAACAAAATGAGCGAGTTTAGACTAAGTTTTGAGAAACCGAATGTGGATATGCCGCTAGAAAAATCTGAGCAAGCATCTTTAGTGGAAATTGATTTTAGCGACTACCTCATCGCAAAAGACATCAAGAAATCCATGCACCAAGATTCAAAAGTTGCAGATGCAGTTCTTAGTGGCAAGAAAATTTGGGATTTAACTCAGGCGGAATTTTTGCTCAACCCTTTGAAGCGCGTAGTCGCTGAAGACAATGGGCAGGGAATGTTGGCATTTGACGAAACCGCAGAAGAAAAGGCTAAGAATTTAGAAGAGGCAAAGCGCCAATATGCTGAGCTGTCAAAAATTCCTAAACTTTTAACTATCTACACCGATTACGATTTGCCACTTATTCCAGTTTTATACAAAATGGAAAAACAAGGTGTCAAAATTTCTAAAGGCTATTTTTCCGAGCTTCAAAAAGAGTTTGGAGAACAAGTTGCAGAATTAGAGCAAGAGATATATGACTTATCCGGCAAAGAGTTTAACATTAATTCACCATATCAACTAGCGGATGTATTGTTTAATAATCTTGGCTTGCCGACCAAAGGCATTAAGAAAACTGCCAGAGGATATTCTACTGGTGCCAAGGAACTTGACAAACTGAAAGGCCAGCACGCTATCATTGATAAAATTTTAGAATACCGCGAAGCCGCAAAGCTTTTGAATACTTACATTGTTCCATTTCCTATGCTTGCAGACAGTAATGACAAAATCCATACGACTTTTACACAGAATGTGACTGCTACTGGTAGGTTATCTTCTGTTAACCCAAATCTTCAGAATATTCCAGTTCGCACTGGCGAGGGTAAAAGAATTCGCGCCGGCTTTGTCGCTCCAAAAGGTAGAAAATTCGTATCAGCAGATTATTCTCAATTCGAACTCCGTCTCGCTGCAGTTTTATCTGGTGATGAAAAGCTTATTTCCGACTTTAACTCCGGTGTAGATATTCATACTAAGACCGCTTCTGATGTATTCGGAATCCCAATGGATAAAATCACGAAAGACCAACGTAGAGCGGCAAAGACTATTAATTTTGGCGTAATGTATGGCATGAGTGCAAAAGGTTTAGCCGATGCAACTGGTATGTTCGTCAGTGAAGCAAGGCAATTTATCGAAGACTATTTTGCTGTCAGAAAACCAATTCGTGAATATCTAGATGCAATTTTGAAACAGGCAAGGGAAGAGGGCTATGTAGAAACATATTATGGTCGCAGGCGCCCAACTCCAGACGTCAAGTCGCCAAATTTCATGATTAGACAAGGTGCAGAAAGAGCAGCAATGAACATGCCGATTCAGGGAACAGAAGCGGACTTAATGAAACGCGCCATGATCAAAGTGGATTCACTTTTGCCAGATGGTGCCGAACTGGTTTTGCAAATTCATGATTCGTTAATTGTTGAGTGTGACGAAAAATTAGTCGACGAAGTATCCAAGATTTTAGTTTCCACTATGGAAGGTATTGCTCCAGAGCTAAAAATTAAGTTAGCCGTAGAAGTTACTTCTGGAGAAAACTGGGGAGAATTATAATATTTTGCGACATTAAGTTTTTGTAGGTTTAGACATGGTGGGAGTCAAATTTAGCCTTATTTTCCATAGTCTTAAAAAGCACATTGTCAGACATTAGAGATGGTAAAACTTACACTGTTAGAAAGATGGCTGATGGGAATTGTTGGATGAGTGATAACTTGAAGTTTGAGTTGCAGGCTAATAAGACATATACTGGAGTTAATAACACTACTGGAAATACTATTACGTTTTCTACTGGAGCTATATGTGGGAATGGTAACACTAATGCGGCTTGTATTATGAATGGGAATACTACATATGGTGGCACTTATGATTCTTGGTATTACAACTGGTATGCTGCTACTGCGGGAAGTGGAACATCTAGCATGACTACGGATAGCGGAGATGCTACAAACTCTATCTGTCCAGCTCACTGGAGACTCCCTACTAACTATACTAATAGTACTTCTACTTCTGCACAGAAATCTTGGGGATCCTTAGTCAGTGCCTATGGCATTAGCCCTGCCAATCACAATACTACTTCCGAATACCAGACACTAGAAGCTTTCCCATTTACCCTTCCCCGCGCCGGCTACTTCTTCGCGGGTGCCTTCCAGAATAACGGCAACGGCAACTGGTGGTCTACTACTGCTCATAGTACTGCTACCCACGCTTACCACCTGCACTTCAACACGACGAACGTCCGCCCGCATGACAACAGCAGCAAGTACCACGGGTTTGCTG
>JAFWHA010000016.1 GCA_017512175.1 Candidatus Saccharimonadota bacterium | reverse complement strand
TTTGAAGCATATTTCTCAGAACCAGAGTCAGGAAGCGCCAAGGCCAGCTTCAAAATCGTAGAACTAAAAACCGATGATGACAACGAAGATATCTTAGTCCCCAACGCCGGTGCATTTACCAGTGAAGGTAGCAGTGCAGAAATAACAAACGATTCCCTGGTTATTGCTATGGTTGTTGGAGTCGTTGTAGTGACAGGTGTTTTGATGAAGAAAGAAAAACAATAATAATCGTTACCGCCATATTATGCTTAAATACCCTTGTCTCAGATGGGATACTATACCAGTATCCAAAAAGCAAATCACCTACTTCTACATCTATATAAGGACGCCCGTCTACGGTTTCAGGCTCGTCCTCATCAATGTTCCATATAACCCGCGTGCCTCTTTCAGAACAACTACTTACGTTCTCCGCTTTAAAGCAGCTCTCGACTGCCGATACCGTAGGTAAGTGTATCAACGACAATGCTATTTATCAGTGCAATACTTATCTACACATCTCTTAATACCTCTCGCTATTCATCTCCTTATACTCTTTGAATACCTTAAGGCACATCTCTCGATCTCTCTCTTCCATAAATCCGTCCGGCAACCCAGACCTTCTACCTATCATTCCATCAAACTTCGCATCACGAAATCCAATCTCCTCATTATCACTTAGCTTACACCCATAATATACTTTCTTAATATTTGCCCATAGAATCGCTGCAAGGCACATTAAGCAAGGCTCGCCTGTGGTATAAAGCTCACAACCTGAAAGATCATAAGTCCCAAGTTTATCTTCCGCTTTTCGCATTGCATCAATTTCACCATGGCAAGTTGAGTCCTTAGAAGAGAGTACCCGATTATGTCCCGACGCAATCACTTCGCCATTTTTCACTATCACTGCTCCAAAAGGCCCACCATCACGACTAAGAATTCCTTCCCTAGCCTCATTTACCGCAATCTCCATAAATTCTTTTTTATACATTAAGCCCCTTTAATTTGCTGAAGTTAACTTTTTCCACCGCCTCACGCAGTTTTTCTTCTGAGCCGTAGTAAGTCTGATTTCCCGGACTATCAGAAAGCATATGTTGGGCATACGGAAAGGAAGCCACCCGATCAAGTACAACATCAAATTTTCCAGATTTAGTAGTCGCAAATGCTTCCCTCACATCTTCTAATGGTACCTCCAGTGCTTGTTTCATTTCTTCTGGGAAGAATGTCAAAGAAAATAAATCGCCATCTGCCTCGCCAGCTCGTTTTCCATAAGCAATCGACGTATTGCCTTCTATCCAAAGTCTTTCATTAAGCTTGCGCATTTTTGCACGCTTTAAATTCGCTTCACAACGGACAGCCTTCTCTTTGTCTTGACTTTCCATCTCACAGACAAAGTCACCTTCACAAGTAGTTGTCATAACAGACTGTCTAGCATCTGGAGATTTCAAGCCACTTTTTTCATCATAGCTAATCGTATCACTAATATAATCCATCATTATCCAAGACAGAAGTCCAGTCTTGGAATTTTCCGCAACTAAATAATACTCCGCACGTGCTCCCCAGAACACACTAGTATGTATTCTAAACATCGATACGATACCATAATATTTGTCCGTCTTATCCTCAGCAAAAATTTTTGTCTTCGCAGGAACAAAGCCATCAGGTAAAAACTCTTGGGTTTGTGATACATCCTTTAGCTCATAGAATAAGAAGCTACAGTATGGCTCTACGACAAAAGGCATTTTGTCAGCTTTCTTAGTAGCACCTTTGATAATTTTCTTCTGCAAGAAAACTGGTAACTTCTTCAGTTTTGTCTGCATATAATGCGACTCTCCGACTAACATCGGATCAACCATTTTTTCTACACCTTTTGAAAAATCTAAAACGTTCATGCCTATTATTATAACACTAAATCTCAATTAGCTCGTATTCACATTTTCCTAAGCCTAATGATTCGGCATACGGCAAAATCTCACGACCAAGACGAGAGTCTATACGCTCCTGAAGCGCCTTAACTCCTTCATGCTCAGGATGCTCTTCAGCATACTTCCAAACAAGATCAATGAACGCCTGATCGTTCGCCACTGGATCAAGACTTCCTACAATCCCAAGGTCTGGCATCACTGGATCATCTTGATTAGCATCACAATCGCACGAAGTCGAAATCGCATTCATTACTGTAATATATACAATTTGTTTCCCCTCATCTGCAATATAATCAGCAACTGCAGTAGCCGCCTCCGCCATACTTTCAATAAAATCGATTTGTTCATGCTTATCTCGCCAACAATCATCCGGATCCTCAGTATGTCCACAAGAATGGATGTAAGCTTTCCCATTCCTAGATGCAAAGCCAATGCTTTGATTTTTAAGATTTGCCCCAAATCCGCCCATCATATGACCTTTAGCGTGTGCAAGGTTAATATAAGAATCATAATTATCAAAATTTTTTCCAATAATATCATATTCCAGATGCTTGCCCTGTTTTACTGGAATTTTCTTTTCATCTTCGGCATCCATGATGTCAACATCTGCAAAACTAGTAAAACCATGCTCTTTAGCTATCTTGAGATGCTCATCTGCAAAATTTCTAGCACCCGCATACGCAGTATTGCACTCAATAATTGTTCCATTTAACCCTTTGACGAATGGTCCAATCAAATCTGCTTTAAGATAGTTCTTAGCACCTTTTTCACCAGTGGAAACTTTAATACCGATTCTCCCTTTAAGTTTTACACCGAGTGCATCATAAATCTTCTGCAGCCCCTCTGGCGTTATCTCCTTTGTAAAAAATACTTTGCTCATTTTTCCTCCTTTTTATTACTTATTTACACTTAATTTCCTAGCCTCTATCCTCATTGCTCTCATTATTCTCACCACCTCCCCTTTTCGCTTCATCAAACTTCTTTGCCATAGTAGTATTTCCCTTTGTTAATTTTTTAATTGTCAAATTATCTAACTTATTCTCCGCCGCATCAAGATGTTTATCAGATAATATTAAAGCGTCTCGTGTCTTTTCCAAATCTTTAATCGCCTTATTAATTTGCTCGATCGCTTCCAAATGTTTCTTGCCGGCATTCTTCATCGTGCTAAGCCAAGAAGCCTTCCAATCATTCATATCTTTTTCAAAATTCGTTACATCAATATCTTGATTCCTCATCGCAATCAATTCGTTCTTATACTTCATAGAATTTAATGCCGCATTCCTAAGAAGTGTAATAATCGGAATGAAAAATTGCGGACGGATCACATACATTTTTGGATATTTATATGAAACATCGACTATACCTGTGTTATATAGCTCATTGTCGGCCTCCAACATCGTCACAAGTACAGCATATTCGCAATTCTTTTCTCGTCTATCTTTATCAAGCTCCTTCAAAAAATCTTCATTCTTATGTTTCGTAGCAGTAGTTTCATTCTCATTTTTCATTTCAAACATGATAGATATAATTTCCGTACCATTCTCATCTTTCTCACGAAAGATGAAATCTCCTTTGCTCCCGCTAGCCGAAACTTCATTGTCTTTTTCAAAATAAGCATTCTGAAATCCAGTTGCACGCAATTTATTAAATTCTATCTCGCAATGTTGCTCCAAAGTTTCGCCGACCATCTTAGTGCTAAGCTTTGTTTTTAGATCTTTTAGCTGCTCAATCTTCTCATCCTTAAGCTGCAAAGCTCCTTCGTATTTTTCTTTCAGCGTTTGTTCATGAAGCTTACTCTCTGTATCTTTATTTTTCAAATCGTTTTTGAGCTGGTCACGCTCTTTCTCAACTTTAGCCAGAGCTTCAGAAACAGCCAATGATTTTTCCACGTCGGCATTCTTTAATAGCGACTTTAAGCTAGCTATTTCTTCAGAATTCGATAGTCTCAGTTTGCCAATTTCAGAATCTTTCTCTGCTAATGCCTTCTGCATTTCATTCCTAATTTTTTCTTCAGCTAATTTAACCTCATTTTCTCGGTCACGTTTAGCTTGCTCAAGTTTTTCCATCGCCAATTTTAATTCGCTCTGATATTCTCGACTAACTTGTTCTAATTTTTCATGTACATCTTTCTCAAATTCTTTGCTTCTAACTTGCGAGAGAATCACTGCATAACTCGATTCATCTACCTGAAAAGTCTTTCCGCAATTTGGGCATTTTATTTCACTCATATTAGTCTCCTTTGTTTAATTATAACATTCTTGGCTCACTTTAAAATACTAGAAAAAATGCTATAATATCCCCATGAATCTTCTACTCCATACCTGTTGCGCACCATGCAGTGTTTATTGCATCAAATCTCTTCGTCAAGAAAAAATTGCTCCTACTCTTTTTTGGTACAACCCTAATATTCATCCTTACTCCGAGTATAAAGCTCGTAGAGATTGTCTAAAAGAATATGCCAAATTAAAAGAAGTGGATCTAATTCTTGAAGACAACTACGGCCTAGACGAATTCGTTTGCGAGCTACTAAGTACTGCTCCAAACAGCTCCACCGATAGCAATTCAAATCCAGACCAAAACCCAAAGCCAAATCTGAACTTAAACCAAACTCCACCAGATCCTAACGGCTTTAGGCAACTAATGCTTAGCCGCTGCCAAAATTATTGTTATCCTAAAAGGCTTCGCAAATTATTTGAATATGCCAAGGAGCATAGTTTTGACACTGTTTCCACTACGCTTTTGTATAGTATTTATCAACAACACGACATTATCAAAGATTTGATGGAACATCTATCTCGCGAATATCAAATTGACTTTTTATATCGTGATTTTAGAGAGGGGTGGCAAGAAGGTCAAGACGAGTCCAGAGCCATAGGCCTCTACATGCAAAAATACTGCGGATGTGTATTCTCTGAAGAAGAATCTATGGTCGGACGAGAAATCGGCAGAAAACTAAAAAAGAATAACATTTCCCCTACGAATCAAAACGTTAGAAAAGTAATTGAATCATCAAAAAATAATGGACATTTCAATCCAAAAAACATTTCTATTTAGCTAGAACTCCAAATTTATTAAGCATCCTCTATCAGATTATCAATAACCTCAGCTAATAGAATCATCACTAAAATATGTTATAATTATATTATGATTATCCGAGAGAACGTTCCAATTTCTAGTTTAACCACCATGAAGCTTGGCGGAAAAGCCCGCTATGTCATAGAAATAGAAACTTTAAATGACATAAAAGATGCTTATAAATTCGCCGCCGAAAAGAAACTTCCTACCTGGATTATGGGCGGTGGAGCTAATACTATTGGCAAAGATGACGGATTTAATGGCATAATTTTACTAAACAAAATTAAAGGCATCGAGGTTATCTCCGAAACATCCGATGAAGTAGTTATAAGAGCAATGGGCGGAGAAAAGTGGGACGACCTAGTAGAGTTTACCTGCGAACGCGGATATTCTGGTATAGAAAATTTGAGTAAAATACCAGGAACAGTCGGCGCTGCACCAGTCCAAAATATCGGTGCTTACGGTCAAGAAATTTCCCAAGTGTTAGAAAGTGTAGAAGCTTACGACCGCGAAGCTCACGAGCTCGTAGTAATTGGCATAGAAGACATGAAAATGTCGTATCGTTCCACTATTTTTAATACTGGGAAAGACGCAGGCAGATATTTCATTGTTGCAGTTACTATCGTATTGGAAAATGATGAATTCCTAAAACCACCTTTTTATAATTCTCTTCAAAAATATATTGACGATCATCAAGAAACTGATTTCTCTCCCAAAAATCTTCGCAAAATCGTCTCCACTATTCGCGCAGAAAAATTACCAGATCCCGAAACGGAAGCTAGCGCTGGTAGTTTTTTCAAGAACATTTTCTTAACAGATGTTGAAGCTGCAGATGCAAAAGCTCACGGTATTAAAGTTTGGGAAAAACCGAATGGCAAGAAAATGATAAATTCCGGATATCTTATCGAAGCAGTCGGATTAAAAGGCGCTAGACTTCACGGTTTTAAAATTTCAGACAAAGCTGCTCTAATTTTAATTAACGAAAACGCTAAATCATACTCAGATTTAGACTTAGCCCGCAAAGAAATTCGTCAAAAAGTTCAAGAAAAATATGGATATTTTCTCGAACAAGAGCCCGTAGAAATTAATAACGAGCCGTAACAAAAAGGACTTTCAAAATGACAAAAATCTTAAACGGAAAAGAACTTGCAAGCTATATCAAAGAGCGTCAAGCGCACGAAGTGCGAAGTCTTCGTTCGCAGAAAAAATATCCGAAGCTCATGATTATTCGCGACAGTGACAACCCAGTAATAATAAAATATGTCAATCTTAAAAAACAATATGGTAAAGATATTAATATAGACGTTATTGACCAAAAAATTAATCCAGTCAAAGACTCAGAAAGCCTAGCTGCCGCTAAAAAAATAGTCCAGTCTGCAAATGACGACAACACTATTTCCGGAATTATTATACAACTTCCGATTACAGATAAAAATCTTACTGATGATTTAGTTAATACAATTTCCCCAACAAAAGATGTGGACGGACTAAACCAGACTACAGTAGATATTAAGCGCAAATTTGAAAGCGCCACTGCCACTGCTATCACATGGCTTTTATCTGGGTATGGAATCGAATTAGACGGCAAGAAAGTCGCCCTAGTCGGCTACGGCAAATTAGTTGGAAAACCTCTTAAAAGGATCTTCGATAATTCCAACATCAATACCGAAGTTTTCCGTCATAATAGCGATCTCACTCGGCTTACAAATTTTGACGTTATAATTTCAGCAACTGGCGTTCCTCACTTGATTACAAATTCCATGTTAAAACCGGGTGCTATCGTTGTAGATGCTGGCACTGCTAGCGAAAATGGCGTGCTAGTCGGCGATATAGATGAGTCCGTAAGAAATCGCAATGACCTTACAGCTATTACACCAAAAATTGGTGGTGTCGGTCCGCTTACTATCACTGCGCTATTTGATAACGTAATTCATGCTACCACTAAATAACCAGAGGCCAGTCATAGATACTCGACAATTAGATCTTTGATAGACAACTTCAATATCATCTAGTTTAATATTATGTTCTATCCCTTCCTCTGCCATCATTATAGTCAGCAAACTGATCTTGTCCACTCTGGGTAGTATCAATTTCGCTAGCATTCGGCATGCGCGTCCTAGAAGATTGGGAGCTACTACTCGCCACATTACTTCCTCCACGCACTACTTCGCTAGCATTCGGCATACGTGTCCTAGAAGATTGAGAGTTACTACTCGCCACATTACTCCTTCCACGCACTACCGCTCCAGTAGTGGTACTACCAGTACTACGAGCACCACTTCCTCCAGCAGCCGCCGCACCAACTACACTAGGATTAACTCCCCCACTATTTCCACGAGGGACATTTAGTACAGTTCCGCTACCAGAATCACCACCATGTCCTGCAACTACCGCTCCAGTTCCACCATTATCTCCACCATGATTTCCGTGTTGACCGAATTCGGCTATTCGACCCAAAGCATCACCGACTTTACCCTTAGTTCTACCTTGCAAACGTTCATTAGCAAGAGCACTAGAAGCAAGCGCCACCAAAGATGCCGCTTGAGTTTCATCAAGCTGACCACTCTTAAGTGCTTCTGCGTAACGATCAAGTTCCTCTGTGTTCGTACCAACAAGTCCTTCTTGAGACATACCATTAAAGTTAACTGCGTTGACCGCATCGTCCATCGTTCTAAGAGATCCATCTTTTTTATACATAGCATCATCGCCACTTGCTATATCATTAATATAATCATAGGTAGATCTGGATGCTCCCTTAAGCCCGCCAAAGTTCTTATCACTTTTCGCAGCTTTGGCAATAGACTCCAACGCCTTCCTTGCAGCATTATCTTTATTCTCTGGATCGGCTGCTTCGGCTGCTGCTGCCTCTTGACTAAGTGCATCTATCACTTCATGAAGCGCTTGTTCGCCATGATGTCCACCAGCCATAAGTTCGCTCACTGCAGCATATCTATCCTCTTCACTTGCGGCATTATAAAGCGCATAAGCTAACGAGTTGCTGTCATTCTTAAATCCACCCTTATCACCAATTCTTCCCGTAGTACCATTCGCCACCAAAGCCGCACGTTGCGCCGCCACTTTACGATTAAATCGCTTAGATGCAGCCTCGGACGTAATAAGCTCCGGGCGTGATGCAAAATCATCTTCATCCTCCATCTTTTCTAACGCTGTCAAAGCCTTCGCCCTACGCAATTTCTGTTCAGTAGAAAGACCTGGCCCATTAGTACTATTAACAATACCTTCAAGCCTCCTCCTTTCGCGTCTACGATTTCTAGCTTCAAGCGTATCATTACTTCTTGCCTGCATGTTATTATACAAATTAGAATTCTTAGTCGCAGCTTTGCCAACCCCACCAAGAGTCCTACCGATTGCACTACCCGCTCCAGAAATCATGTTCCCGATATTTCCAATTGCGCTCATAGAAGCTTTAAGGATACGAGGGATGAAGAAGAATGGAATTACCGTCATCAGCGCCGCGAGTAGTTGCCCTAAGAAATAATCTTGCGATATGTTCCAAAGCAATGCACCAGCAAACGCACCGCCACCCATAAGAAGTCCACAAATCGGAAATACCAGCAATACTGCCTTGAACGCTGATAGCCATCTATCGAATAGTTTCTTAGTGTTTGGTAACATATACATGACCAGTGCTAGCGGAGATATTACTACTAGAATTACCGCCGCAGCTTGTCTCGCACCTAGTATTACGAATACGAACAAGATACTCACAATAATACCAATTAATGCCGGTATTAATGCGAGCAATGCAGCTGGCACCCATATTTCCGCAGTTGCTATCGCCGCTGCAGCACCACCAATACCTACCGTCCCAGCAATAATCGTTGCACCCACTGCTTGGCTAGAAACACCTGGAATTTGCGTACCCGGAACTTGCATAGCATCACTTGCCATCCCCTGGAACAAATTATCTACGGCAAACCCTGCGATATTTGATGCATCCACCGCCAGTTGACATATTACATAAGAAAGATTTACTAGAATCGCCGCCACGATAAGCTTAGGTAGCATCCTCTTGATGCCATAATTATCTATACCCACACCAGTAATTTGAGAAAATATTATCACTAATAAGAATATCACGAATACAATATTCGCAAACGACTGGAATATCTGCCATCCAGCAAACGCTGGTCCGTCCATCTTGAATGCCTGACCATCAATTTCCAGGAACGGCCTAATAATATAGTCATACATTATCGTTACACCCTGTCGCATAAATTTAACTACTGGGCAGATAATCCATCCAAGTGCACCAACACCACCATCAAAACATGGCCCATCATCTTCGCCAGTAGCATTAGCAGCCACCGCCATTCCATCGCCAATATCTTGCAATGATTGTGCCTCTTCTATCTCTGCACCTTTTTCATTCCCAATATCCACGCATTTATCGTTTTGACTATCATAAAATGCGCTGTAGTTTCCACTACTCGTCGCCTGTTCACGCAACGCCTCATACTCACTTATCGTATTCTGATCGGAGCTGCCTCCAATTCTTCCTGCCCATTCTTCATAACAAATCTTTCCTTGATCAGAAGTCGTAGTATCTAAGAACTTTTTCGCATAGTCATTAAGCATATCAGCAAGTTCGTTACAAGACACGTCCTCATCTATATAGGTTGTTTTAAGACGCGCTTTCTCTGCATTGGCTGAGCTCATATATTTCGTTTGTCCTCTGCCATTTTCATCTACATAATTAATCTGTCTAGCACCACCAGAGTCAATCCCACTAACGCCGCAGCTCGTCACTAGATCATTATATACAAGATAATATAATTCTTGATCAGAAAAATCCGCTTTATCTAATTCATCCCACGCCAATGCATCGACTGCATCTCCCGACTCCGCAAGCCATTGTTCATACAGTTTTTGTACATAGTCACTTGCATTTTCATTCAGCAAATAATCTTGGCCATTACTTCCACAGCTATTCGTAGTTTCCTGGAAAAAACCTGAAACTGATTTTACTAGACCTGGTGTACCGTTAGCTCCACACAGAACTTTAGAAACATCTCCACCTGTAAACTGATCTGCAAATGCCCTTACAATCGAAGAGCTATTATCACTGCACTCCAACGATCCATCTCCGTTACTATCTCTTGCTATAGTGACTTCAAACCACGAGCCCGTATCCACATTATGCGCTTGCTCAAAAATATCTCCATTTTCAACGTTCTTTTTTACTATGCCATCCCCCCACCTACGAGTCTTACTATTTGTAATCATCTGATTTTCGATACACTGTTTCAAAGTCCTAGCAGCAATCTGATGAGCTATCGCACTATTATAGCTATTTGTAGATCGATTAGCCACTGCCTTTACAGATATCGTACTACCGAGGACAACCGCCAACATTATACTTGCAGCCATTCCACAAACTATTCTTGCTATATTTTTCCTACTGTTCATTTTCAGTCTCCTCTACTACTTCAACTACCATCCCTTGCGCAGGATTCAATACTTCTGTAGCTTCCACTTGACCATTTTTTAAATCTACCGAAAGTGTATCGAGATTATATAAAATATAGCTTTCGGAATCATAGTCAATTTGCTCAGAAACAACCTTAAGAATGTCCACTATTAATGCCGCACTATCAATATATTCTCCAGACTCATTATATGCATTCAATAGTTCAGTGCAAACTTGGCTAGTAATATTAGTGTTAATGCAATTCCCTTGCTCTAATTTAGTATAGGCATCTTTGACCTTCGTCATGTCTTGCTGTACTTTATTTAATATTTTTTGCACTTCTATATTGTCATAATTCTGTATATCCTCTAGTGCGGCAGTCTTTACATCTTCAGAATCGCCACTAATAATTGTATGGAAATCGTCTATTAACTCTAACGATTCCGTATAGACATCATAACGATTTTTTACCAGCTCTGCAACTTCGAGAAAACGCGTAGAAAGCTCAGCCGGAATATACCCATTATATGATGCTAACTCGTTGTAAACATTAGCCATAGATTGTAACGCTGGAGCATATTTCTCCGACAATGAGGTAACACCAGGTCCATACAACTGGTAAATTGCATATTTTCCCTTATACATACCTGCAAACAGTTTTTCCAAATCATACAAATCATTGTTCTGATTCTGTTCAATAAATTCTGCAACTGCTCCCTTATCAATTTCTTTCTTCTCTTCCTTCTTCGGCGCCATCACAAACGCCAACACAATTCCCACAATCAAAACTACCGCCAAAATCCCACCGATAATGCCGATATTTCTAATCATTTTTCTTCTCTCTAGCGGCTCACCAGTAGCCTTCTTATCGGCATCATTTGGATCACTTGTCAGAACAATCGACCCATCTGGCTCAGCCCTATCGAATTTATGTCTAGAGAATAACGACCTACCAGTAGCAGACTGATTTTCGCTATTCAAACTACTCATTGTTCTAGAAACATTAGCGCCCGTAGAAAGATTAGCCGCACCAAGCATCCCATCCATTTTAGCGCCAGAGCTCGTAGAAGCTCCTATATTTGTGCTAGAAATACCGCCCGTTCCAGATGGCGAGCTTCCCAAAGAAGTCCCCGTAGAAAACACCGGCGCCGGCGAAGCAGAAGTGGCCACACCAGTACCAGCAGCACCCATAGTATTCGTAGCGCCAGAGCCAACACTAACCCCAGAATCAGCACCAACCGGACTAGTAGCATTCGTAGCACCAGAATTACCACCTACAGAACTAGCAGGCGGAATCGTTTGACCTTCTTGCCCACCAACTGGGGTACTTCCCAGAGGGGATGTTTGTTTTGGATCCATACCTAGCTCAATTATACCATAAGCAAAATAAAAATTGCAACAAATCCCTCGCTAAATAGCTCTCACTCACCCTATCAAAAAAATTTCCATCAAAAAACACACAACAAAAAGCCCTCCCATGTTACCACGAGAGGACTTTCTGTTAGGTTAGTTGTCTAAAGCACCTACCTATTTCCCGCCCAATAACAGTTTCGCATCTAGGCGGTCAATTAGCGTAGAGATTTACGGCTAGCAATATAATAACCAATGGTTGCAACACTGATACCTGCAATGGTAAGACCAGCAGCTAAACCAGTAGCACCAGTGGAAGGTAACTTACCAGTATTTGGTACAATAGGATCGTCAGGGTTAACTGGAGTTGGATCTGGATTTGGACCACAACCGTCAGTCTTCTTGACCATCACAAACGCATTATCCTGAAGAGTAGTTTGGCCAACACCAACCTGTCCCCAGTTTACGAGCTTGTTAGTACCACAAACCATGCTTTTATCAACAACCTTAGCACGGAAGCGGATATAAGCATTGGCATTAGGACCATAGCTACCGATATTAATACCAGTAGTAGTGATAGTGTCATCAAGGATTTTTACACCTTTTGGATTAGCACTGTTATAAACTTTAGTACTACCAGCAATATATTCCATATTGTTTGGAAGAACATCTTTGACCATTACATTGTCAACGTGCTCAGTAGAGTCGTTATTGTAATAAATCTGATATTCTACAGTGTCGCCCAAGTTGGCTTCGACAGTGTCTTTATAAGTCTTGTCGGTATCACCAATTCTACGAACAGTTTTCTCAACGGTGTAAGAAGTGTTAAGATACACTGCTTTTACGCGAATAGTAGTATAAGATGCATATTGGAAACAACCAGGAATGTTACCATCCATCTTGTCATAACCAATCAAAGCACCCTTACTTGTAATCACGTCATCAGTTAATGAAACTGTACCTTGAGCATTGTTCTTATAGGTAGCAGAGCCTTCAATATAATCTAGGTAGAAAGCCTGACCATCTGGGCTTTTGAATACAACGTCATCATAAACACGTTTTGGATCAGAGTTAGTTGCATCAATAGAGCCCTGAACAGAAAGTTCAGTACCAGCAACAGTAGGTAAAGTAAAGTGAAGAGTAGTACCAGTAGCCACAGCATTAGTACCATTTGGGTTGTTGTTGTGAGCATAAAGGCGAATATCATACTCTTTACCATTTTCTACGGTAATCTCATTGGATTGCCAAACATCACTGGAACCATTCACACGGGTATGTACGAAATCACGTTCATCCCCACCGATAGCTTGGTTGTTAGTGTATGAGTTAAAGGTGATTTTATCACCCATAGCTGGACTTACTTCACACTTAGAGTAGTCCGCATTACAATTAGTTAAAGTGTAGACGGAACGACCACCTGCACTATCGCCCCAAGCCATTACAGCTGGAGCAACACTTACGCCGACAATCGCAGCAGCGGTAAGAGCGGCGGAAGCAGATTTAATAACTTTATTCATATTATAATCTCCTTTCATAAAGCTACTTAATTATTGATATCTGAACAAATATACGATATATTTGCTCACCACAGTTAGCAAAAACCTACTGCTTTTACTAACATTTTGCTAGCCAAATTTTTAATTTTCGTCTTAACCAGTGTAAAACCGAATCATCCCAAACGCGAAATTCTAAAATCAAATTCTTGGAAATCCCAGCGGCTGGTAAGGCCGCCGGGAAATTAATGTGCTTGTGTGCTTAATCGTCTTCTGCGGGTGGAGCATCAATGTGCTCTGTGCTATCATCAGACGACGTGTCTTTGACCTCACCGCTGTCCGTCTCAGCCTGGGTCTCATGCTCCTCAATCGGAGCAGTCTCCGGCGGAGTCCCGTTGTCCGTATTATCGACTTCTGTCGTCGGACCAGTATCGTACGAGGGCGGCGTATTGTCTACATCAGTTCTGCTCGTACCCTGTTCATACTGGCTTCCTTCTACAGTCTCAGACTGTGAATTGCCCTGATCGGGCTTATACTCACCAGGTCCAGGGTCCGACTTCTTATTGTCAGGCTCCGTCCAATTCGGATCTTTCGTCTGATCCTTTATCTCAGGTGTAGGTGTCGGTGTAGGTGTAGGTGTAGGCGTCGGTGTAGGTGTCGGTGTAGGTGTAGGCGTAGGCGTCGGTTCAGGACTCGGCGACGGGCTGGGTGACGGGCTCGGGTCAGGCGTCGGGTCAGGCGTCGGCGTCGGGTTAGGATTCGGTGCCGGCGGCGTATACGTCTTAGTCGGCGGCGTTCCACCAGTCGGCACTACCGGTAATGGTATTATCTCCGTTTTGGTGATAATATTCTGCTTCACTATCGGCTTTGGCGGAGTAACCGGTTTCTTCTTAGAAGATGTATTCTTCATCTCACCCGGCTCCCTATCCGCTAAGTTCGCTCCTACTCTCCAAGCTCTTTTACTTGAGCCTTTCAAGTAGTAGTCGAAATACATCCAGAAGTCGAGCTCCGGCTCGTCTTTCTTAACCTCCTCGGCTACTCTCATATGATTGTAGTCAAGGCCGATTAAGTGATACCTCCGAAATACGTGGTACCTGCCGACTCCGACCTCAAGCGGCTCGAAGAAGGCAATAAGCTGGGTAACCGCCTGAATATGTGACTGGTTAGCATAAAACTCACCAGTATAGTCAGTCGGTATCTCCGCTCCGGTGTTTCCGTTCTCGTCGCGTAACCTAATCATCAAACCAGGTCCGCTGTGCCCATCCGCATCTTTCTCGCGAGCTTTATCATTCTCCTCCAGATATATCCGAAGGCCAGGACAGTTTTCGGAAATAGTATTGCTATCTCCTACTTTCAAATCCTGGATGAATCTCAGCCACGCTTCGAAGACCACAGGGTTTTCCAGCCAAGTCTTAAACAGCTCAATCTTGATCTGTTCCTGGCTGTCAAGCTCAACGTTTTTTCCGAAACTGAGCTTCAGAAGCTTCTTGATATCTTCTTCAGTCAACGACTTGAAGATATAGTCGAGTGCGTCGTTGATTTCCTTCTTAGAAAGTCCAGCATAAACTGCAGACTTCTGTCTCGGAAAATCATACTCAGTCATCGAGTTCCACGAAAATGGTATCTTATAAGTACCATCCGGCCATTTTTCGTAGCCAAACTGTTCCTCATAATCAGCCATTATCTTGTTTACAGCATGGTTAGTCAGTGCCGGGAATGCTGAGTTGAACTCGGCTTCATCTTCTGACGTAACGTCATCAATGTAGCCGTCCTCATCTTTAGCATCCACCGGTTTCATACCCGCTGTCGAGACAAAACGTATGTCCACATCTTCTGTGGTATCCGTAGCCCCGTCGAGTTCACTGATAACCGGCAGAGTTGCAACTGCTTCTTCAGTAGTTACTTCCGTAACCTCTTCAGCAACTGCTTCTGTAGTCTGGGCAAGCTCCTCTTCCGAAGTATTCAAATCTTCTGTTCCGAAGAATTTTGCCTGAACGCCCTCAACGGTTTCCATTGCTTTCTGATGGACGGTGAGAATTTTCTCATTCCATCTCAGCACTTTTCCTAAGCCTAAAAGGCCTGTAACTACAGCAGCCGCAATCGCAACTACTATAATCGCTTTCTGTAGTTTCGACATATTTCTCACCTCCTTCAGATAAGAATTTTTACTACAACTACCGCAATCACTATAGCCGAAGTTACGGATATAGCACCGACTTTTATCCAATTTTTCTGGTCGTCGGTCAGCTTTGCAGACATATCCTTGACAACAGCCGAAGCCTTTTCCTCAAATCCTTCCTTATTCCAGAATGCCACCGTTCTTTCGGTCTGCACATCTAAGAGTTTACCCCTTATCAGCGCCAGCGCCGCGAAAAACAGCGGTATCAGTTGGAACTGAAACATCGAGAAGTCCGGCTTGTGGTTTTTATCCCACACTGCCACGATAGCAAATGTCATCATTATTGCGATGAGCACTTCAAAGATCGCCCAAGACATCGCCCTGAGCTTACCTTCTCTGTTCATCAGTGCCAATGCTCCTATCATTATCGAAGTGATAATCGCAAAAATCAGAAAATGATAGGAAAGAAAAGCCACGATAACCATAGCTACGACATAACTGATATATCCAGCTACGCCAATTCCTTCCTTTCTTCCTGCTCTTTTTGCGGATGTGTCCGCCATCATTGGGATAGCGAAGAACGCAGTTGCAAGCGCTAATATAGCTCCTAATTTCATAGTTTTTTTCCTCCTATATTCAATCTGTTATTGTCTGTAACATCTATAAAAACAGGAGGCTACCAACCCTCCTGATAAGAAAGATTAGTAGACTATTTATAGTCTAAAAGCACACACCAGATACTTTCGTATCTGGGATGATTCGATTTTAATGGTCGTCTAGATGCAGGTGGTGCTTCACAACTCTCCCACATAGACTAATTACATTATAGCACACAAGGTCAAAAAAGTCAATAGTTCTAACATATTTTGGTTATGTTTCTAACAGAGGTAGATAAACTGCTTAAGCTGAGCGCTCTGCCTATTTTTCCTTGATTTTTCATTAAAATATTGTTTTAAGCTAAAAATATCCTATTCTCAAAACTATTTTCCCCATAAATCACCACCTACTGACAACTATTTCCAATAAAATTACCCCCGCAGATTTCTCTGCGAGGGTTTTACAATACCATGGGCGCCGAGATATATGTATAAAAACCTTCTCGTGTGCCTTTTAATCTTTCTTCCTTGGGAGTTCTCGGCGCCGCCTTAGGAGATTACTCCTTTTTATTAGCGCCGCCGTTCTTCTTGCCAGACTTCTGAGCCTTCCCGTTCTGGGCTTTCCCATTCTGAGTCTTCCCTTCGGGATTCTGCTTAGCATCTTTCTGCGGCTGTTTCGCCGGCTTCTTTATCTGCTCGATCAAGTCGAAACAAAGTTTCCTCTTAAGAGACTCCTTATCTCCAGGGAAACTACCGACATATTTCTCAACGGTCTCATCAGAAACCTTCGAGCCGAGCTTACCGTTCTCCAGTGTTCTGAAATTATATGAGAATACATCCCAGAATTTGCAGCCGAAGCTTGAGAACTGATCAGCATACTGTTGTGCCTCTGTCCTTGAAGTGAAGGCCTTACCTTCCTTCTTGTCGACGAACACAATTGCATACTTGATACTCGCATTCGCGACTTCAGCCGCGATGCTTTTTGCGGTTGCACAGACATCTTCCGCAAGGTCAGGGTTTTTTCTGACAACCTTCGGCAGTTGCTGCAATACGAGAGCCTTGGAAAGCTCCTCGTTCCTACTGACTGACTGCAAAATCCAGTCTTTCAGCGCCGGCGATAACGACTTTCCGTTACTAGCATCATACGCCAACATATCGAAGCTTATATTGTTATAAAACTCTCTTGAAATTACTACTGCCGCCATATCATCTTCCTCCTCATGTTCAGCTGCATCGTCAGTTCCATTCGCAAAAGCAATTGGCGTTACATCTTCTTCAGATGAGTCGTCACCAAACGACATGCTATCATCAGGCGAGTCATCATCTTCCGAAGCCTCATCAGATGCCTCAGCATCAGATTCGTTCTGTTCCTGACTTGCATCAGTTTCCTGAACATTCTGACCTTCAGCATCCTGCGCTTCATCCTGTGGCTGCTCCGCATCACTCGCGGACTCACCCACATCCTGGCTTACAGCATCAACTTCGTTGACGTCATCAACCGTTTCCTCAACGGCTTCTACAACTTTTGCCTCAGACTTTACATCTTCAGCTTTCTGCTCGGCCTTCTCATCGACAGGCTCGGCAATCCCCAGTACACCTTTCAGTGTCTTAGAAAAAGCCTTCTTGTCCTTCTTAACCTTCCTCTTGTTCTCTGTTATTTCCGCATTAGCGGCATTTAACTGCATTGACATATTTCTGTCCTCCTTTAAGAAATGGTATTGTTAAGTTACGTGCTGGACTCCCAACCAGCAAATGGTATTGTACCTCTCATTCTAGCACACTTTCCTATTTTTGTCAAGCATTATGACATATTCACGCTATACAGCCTACTCCTACAACATACTCCAATTTAAGGATAAACCGTGCTATAATACCCTTATGGATATAAGCCGATCTAGTAGCGATAAATTACTATTAAAATACGCCATGAAAAATGACAAAAAAGAAGATATTTTTCATTCTTCCGGTTATGCCAAAAGTCAGAGCGGCAGTAATTTCGGAGCTGCGGGCGGAAGTGGAGAAACTTTCTCTGCCCGTCGTGACATTGATGCAGAAAGAAAATTCATTCAAGGATACAAGAACTCTCGCATTACTAACGAGTATCTAGGTGTTCAGAGAGCAAAAAAGCTTGCCGGCACTGCCATCGCTAGAGTCAACAGTCGCAACAATTCCGAAACCGCTAATCCCATGGATATCGCCATGACTAGAGCCAAAGAGGCCTCTAGCGGTAGCATGGGAAAACCAAGCGCAGGTTTACGAGCGAGAATCGGTAATGCTCAAACCGGCAACGCCCACATGGGCGCAAGCCAAAGCTCTCCAAATTTAGGCGTTAGAAGACCTACTCTAGGCACCGCCAAAGCTCCTTCCATCCCTAGTCGCAGAAGTGGCATCTAAAATCGACCGGCTGCCAAAGCGCCTTCCACCCCTAGCCACAGAAGTAGTATCTAGAAAACATCAAAGCACATTTGCCAAAACCAAGCTAGTTTGTTATAATTTAAGAAGCCACAGAGATTCCAAATATCAAAAAGACCACGATGATATGGCGGGTGTAGCTCAGTTGGTTAGAGCGTCTGATTGTGGTCCAGAAGGTCGCTGGTTCGATTCCAGTCACCCGCCCCATTAGATACAAGCGAGTATCGTACAACGGCTAGTATACAAGTTTTCCAAACTTGGGATGAGGTTTCGACTACCTCTACTCGCACCAAAAGCACTAAGTATCAAAACAAGACATTTCTTAATCGTCAAACAGCTTCAGATATAAAAAACAGCCTTCAAAAAAGGCTATTTTTTGTTCTTCCAAATTACCCTCCTAGAAGAACATCAGATAAATCAATGCGCCTACTCCTACCCCTAGTAAAATAGTAAGTGCAATCGCGATCAAAAGCCCGATATTGTGCGTCTTGCTCTCTGGAGTAGTGATAATTAAGGTCTCACGAGGACTATTCGAGCTACTATCTTTTCTCCCTAAACCATCATCACGAGAGTCATCATCTTGTCGCTTAGCATAGACATTCTTCGGACGGACTAATTTCAGCGGATTTTTCTCTTTCTGAGTGGCTTTAGCACTCTTTGCCAATCTGCCACCGACAATCTCCCCATCTTCGAACGTCACTGCAGTAGTAGTTACCGCCGCTGCACCAGAAAGCGGACGTTTTTCTACAGTTACAGAGGAAAGGAATGGTGATTTACCATTCAAAGATGGCGGACGATAAGTTGGGGACTTAGAACGATTATCACGCCTGTTCGAATCATCACGTTTTTCTTCAGAATCATCGCTTTCATCATCTTCAAACAACGCCTTCGGCTCCGACACAAAATCTTCAATCTCATCAATATCGTCTAATGCCTCAATCTCCTCCGCAAAAGCCGCCGCTTCTCGCGAAAGATTGTCCGTAAGTGGCGAAGTAAAATCAGAATTATCTTCTGGATCATCAGCAAAGCCAGCTAGCGCGATAGAAAGATCCTCATCACTCATAAGCGGCGAAGAATCTTTGAAAAATCCGTCATCAGAAATCTCAGAATCCTGTCTATCCAACGTTCCAGGAGAAGCTGGCATTGTTACCGCACCAGAACGAGTAACCCCTGAAAAACTCATCGGCTGGCGCACATGCGAAGACCTCGAGCTTGTAATTTCTGGCATTACTCCATCTGCAGTAGTAACTATTGTTGCGTGTTGTACTACCTTAGTAGGAGTTTCCATCTGAGGCATATTACTTCTAGCAGTAGTTATCCGCACTGGACGTTTAATCGGTACACGCGAACGTGGCGGTCTCCGAACAGCGGCATTCTCAGGAAATTCTTCAATCACTTTGACCGGCTCAGGACGTGGTGGACGAGTACGTGGTGGACGTGGTACTGGAGGATGATCAATCGGACGATCTGGAGTCGGACGACGAGACGGCAAATTTGCCGCTATTTTTGCTTTTTCTGCAGGTGTCAAACCACCATTTTGCTGTTTTAAGGCCATCAGAGGCGTTTTCGAATGGCTAGGCGAAAAATCAATGAATCTACCCCTGGAAGCCACAGCCGGTCTCTCTGGAGCCTCTGCGACCTTTAGAGCAGGTTTTATAGCAGATTTCTTTGCACTCCGAGTAATAGGCTTCTTCACACTCTGGCTGGCAGTTCCTTGCGTGGTTTTTATAGGTTTTTTCACGCGCGAAAAACCATCCATCGTCTTCCTCTGAGTCGCTTTCTTGCTGGTTTCTGGTTTTACAGGGTCCTTCGGCATGTTCTTTCCTATTACTAACTTGCAACTTTCTTAGCTGTTTCAATTATATCATCAAACTGGTCCGCTATCAACGAAGCGCCACCTATCAATAAGCCGTTCACGCCAGGAATAGTCAAATAGGCTCCGGCATTCGAAGGATTAACGCTCCCCCCAAAAAGCACCGGCATTTTTTCCTCTATTGTCTTACCGTACATCTCTCTTAAAAATTCCCTGATAATTTTAATACTGTTTGCTATATCATCAGGAGTAGCAGGACGTGCACCTTTAACACTAGAAATCGCCCAAACTGGCTCATACGCGATAATACACTTCTCTAAATCTTCCCTAGAAACATCTTTTAGGCCAGAAGAAAGCTGATCTCTCAAAACATCTCTCGTTTCGCCAAAAGTACGCTCGGACTCTGTCTCCCCTATGCAGAGAATAGGAGTAATATTATTGCGAACGCATGCTGCTACCTTCTCCCGAATCTGTTGGTCTGTTTCATTAAAGACATAGCGACGTTCAGAATGCCCCACAATACAATAATCAACCATCCCTCTAAGCTGGGAAATAGCGGTTTCTCCAGTATAAGCCCCATAATCTTTGCCACAGCAATTCTGGGCCGCCAATTTTAGTTTCTTGCGGTCAATCTGTAGCGACAACGGCTGAAGAGCAATCGTCGAAGGCGCAATTGCTACCTGAAGATTTCGTGCCGGCTTAATACGTTTTAAAAGTTTATGAAGATAAACGGAAGCATCACCTACAGTGAAATTCATCTTCCAGTTGCCCACGATATAAGTTTTCATGATTTTATTATAGCACACTCATTATAAAATCAGAAAATTAAGCCCTGCATCATCAAAATCACGCCAAAAACCATGCGGTTTAATAATTTTGTCTATATCAAGTCTAATCTATTACCCCTAAGATTCCTCTTAGAGCATAAGCTGTATCCTCATGGCTACGCACGGTAATCGTATCAATTCCCATCTGCACTACTGGATAATCATTCCCGCCAGGCTGAGTCATATCGCCAAAATAAAGAATCTCAGACTTTTTGACATCCAGCTCTTTAAGCAATTTATTCATGCCAAACTGCTTATTCATACCTGGAGTTATAGCATTGATAGAAGTTGTCCCTCCCACTTCGTAATCAAATTCCGGCGCAATCTCCTTAGCTCGTTTTACAATCTGATTACGTTTCTTACAATCTGGATCCCAAGCGTACTTTTCTTCCGTACCAGCCTTCTGCCCCAAAGCCGAAAAAGTTACCTGTGAAAGACGATTTTCGATAATTTCATCGCCTTTCTTTAGCTTGTCTTCTTCCCAGAATCCTAACTCTTTTGCGGCTGTCTCAATCGCATTAGTAATCTTTGCAACTTCCTCAGGTTTCAACGGAAAATTATAAACTTGTTCCCAATTATTTTCGTTATATTTTGCGTAAGGGTGCTCCTTCGTCATTTTAATAGAAACTGCCCCGAGATTATATTTCTTTGCAGTAGAATTAGCATAGCGATAATACTGTGTGCCCTGAGCCACAAAAAGATGTAGGTGCTCAAGCTGGGTCGGTTTCACTCCCCGTTCTAGCATCGGATTTACAATCTGAATCAAGAATTGATCGAATTTTTGACCAGAAATCGGACAAATCTCAAAATGGTCAAGACATCTAATCAGCAAATCTGCAATTTCCTCTGGAATAGGCGTTTTAGCAACGTTTAGAGTCTGATCAATGTCGAAAGATAATACTTTTTTCATAATTTAGCTCCACTTATTTTTACTATTGTAACACTTTAATAAGTAAGAAAAAAGGTCGAGATTAGCCTAAATTGTTTTAGTCCATTTAGTTAAAAACCTATCACATAAAAATCCCCAGGTTAAATTCCAACCTGGGGTAATTTTGTGCTTTAGCTGTTCATAGCAAACCTAGTTCAAGTCTCAACCTTCTCCTTTCTATTGCTATGCAGATAGATGACAACCGTGTTTTTTGGCACTCTGTTGAAGACGATACACCTCATCAGTCTCTCCCCATTCTTCTTCGTGGTAACGCTCAAAGAATTCGGAGAAAAACCGTCTTTCGCGATCGACAGGTAAACCATAACGATCGTACTGTGGACTGTCAGTTGCTTGCTTTGTTCTGTGGCTGATAGTCGCATTACACACTCGTGCCGCATCGGCACTTCTCGCATGATTAATCAACCCTACCTCAGCCAACCAAGTTGCCTCGAGTTCCTCGTCTTTCTGCTCATCAAAAGAATATGCACCATTTTTAATTTTTTGGATCACCTCCTGATAGGCCATATTCTCGAGTTTAAGAAGCTTCGCTTCATGTTCGCTAGCAGAGCTTGCAGCGATACTCGCGTTGGTTTTGATGAGTGCCTCCAGTGTCTGTAAATAATTTTCTCTGTCCATAATTCTTATCACCCTCCTTTTTAGAATTTTTCGTTGCAGAGAAAACGCATAAACCCCAGGCACAAATCCAAGGTTTATTAACTACATTTTAGCATAAAAATAAGCTAAAGCCCAGCATAAGCATTTTAACCCCTATTCAGCTTCAAAAACTATACATTGTCAGTAATATCATATTTCTACTATTGACTTTTTTAAAAGTCTATGCTATAATAGAAAAATGAACTGTTGTGCTAGTTAATCTAGTGTACCTTAATAAGGGGGTAAAAAATGAGTAAAAAGAAAACTGATGGGTCCCATAAAGGCATCCAGGTGCTTCGTACTGGGCATAACGCCGTCGACATCTATTTCGACTTTCACGAGATAAATGCGACTGAAAACAGTCTGAAGCCTCTTCGGAAGAAGATTATAAAAAAGAGTAGTAACAGATTGTTTCTAAATACGTTATTTGCCAGTTATGGCATCCTCACACTCAAAGAAAACCTGGCCATCGAGCCTAATAGCCGCGAGGTGCTGAGTTTCGAAAGAGCCGAAAGGCTTATCATCAAAGAGCTCGAAGATATGAGAGAATGATTTACTCACCCAAGGCGCCATAATTCATGGCGCCTTTTTCCTGTTCTAAGTTCCACTTCAAACTCTAAATTCCACCTCGAACTCTAAATTCTGCTTCAATAATAGTAGCGTTGCCACCATAGTCTTTATCTTATAAATAGCAAGCCTGGTCGTACGTAAATTTATTTTACGACAGCAAACTTATTTTTCCCCTTCTTCAGAATAGATGGGAAATTCACCACCTCCGCCTCATTGGTAATTTTGCGACCATTAACAGATATAGCTCCTGATTTAATCATTTTACGCGCTTCCGATTTTGAAGAAACTAGGCCAGTACAAACCAAATCATCAACCAGAGTCGCACCTAGTGGCTTGACTGGCAAAATCAATGCTGCCTGCTCAATATCTCCTTCCGAGAAAACGACGTCCTTAGAAAAGAGCTTCTCCGACAAAGAAATTACCGCTTCTGTAGCTTCAGCACCATGCACTACCTCTGTGACACCTTTTGCTAAGGCTTTTTGAGCAATGTGCTCCTCTGGGTGCTCATTATGACGCTTTAAGATATCCTCTATCTCCGCACGCTCATAAATCGTATAAATCTTCAACAAATATTCCGCCGATGTATCCGGCTGAGAAAGCCAAAACTGATAAAAATCAAACACTGTTGTATAGTTCTCAGAAATAAGACCAGACGGAAGTTCTGTCGGCATTGCAGAAAGCCAAATCGCATTTCCTTCAGATTTACCGAATTTACGCCCTGTTACCGGATCGATAATCAGTGGCGTACTCCAGACATGGGCCTCTGCATTTTCTAATTTACGAATCAAAGATATGCCCGTAGAAGCATTACCATATTGGTCTGCACCACAAAGCTGTAAATCTATACCATATTCTTTATAAAGGTGATAAAAATCATACCCTTGAATCAAGGTATAACTAAATTCTGCATAAGATATACCAGAGCCACCTTCCCCCATGCGCGATTTGATAAATTTCCTATCCATCAGCTGTGTCATAGAAAAATTCTTACCAATTTTACGCAAAAATTCTAGATAACCCATATCCTTAAACCAGTCAAGGTTATCTAGCATTTTAAGATTTTTACTCTTAAAACCTTCTGGAACAGCGTTCATGAGGACTTTGCCCATTTGTGCCGAGATACATTGCTTATTATATTCTACCTCTTCTAGCGGCTTCAAATCACGCTCTACGGTGTCTTTTGGGTCGCCAATCTGTCCAGTTGCGCCCCCTGCCAAAAGATACGGAGTATAACCATGTCGCACAAAAACTGCACACATCATTAGTGCTGCAAGATTACCAATAGTCAGACTATCCGCAGACGGATCAGCCCCAAGATAAAAATTATGTGATTTTTCATCCAAAAATTTAGGATCTTTGATAGTGGTTTCAGCTTTAAAACCTCGCCAAATTAACTCTTCTGATAATGTCATATCTAAATTATAACACAGAAATACTGTATATTATTCGTTCTAGAATATTAGCTCAAAGTAGCACAACATCATTCATAACTATCTAGACTTAGTATTATTTGTCTAATAAAAATAAACATTTAAATTATATATTTATTGTGTTTTATGTTATAATAGATATAATGGTAAATTTGAAGAAAAAATCAGATTCTGATAAAAAAGTTGCAAAAGCTCCTAGTGCAGAAAAAATCAAACCTCCAAAAAGGAGTTTTAGGCATCGTTCTAAAGATAAAAGCATGAGTACTTACTCAAGCTTAGTTTATCGTAGCAAAGTCAAAAAGGACAAAAAATCCAAAAAACATGCTGAAGATTTGGCTTCTCTACCAAAACAACCAGTAAAACGCTTTTTTGCACACTTCCATCCAAAACGTGTCTTTCACTATTGGTTTTCTAAGCGCGGTCTAAAAACTTTACTCAAGATCTTTGCCGCAACTATTCTTATTTTGATTATTACTATAGGCGGTCTCTTTCTCTATTATAAAAAAGACCTTGATGCAATTCAGCTAGACGAGTTAAAAGTCTCCGAAACTGTCAATACTTACCTAGATCGTAACGGAGAAGTACTTTGGGAAGATAAAGGCGACGGTGATTATCGTTTAGTCGTAAACGGCGATGAAATATCGACCTATATGCGCCAAGCTACTGTAGCTATTGAGGATAGAAACTTCTACAACCATAATGGTATCGATTTCTGGGGGTTAATTCGTGCGGCCTTCTCCACCTTCTCTGGAAAAAGCGTTCAAGGTGGCTCTACTTTGACACAACAGCTTATCAAGCAAGTTTATTTCTCTGACGAAGCTAAAGATCGTGGTCTTTCCGGCATTCCACGCAAAATCAAGGAAGCTATTCTGGCTATCGAACTTGAAAAAATGTATGACAAAGAGCAGATTATTACTATGTACCTCAACGAGTCCCCTTACGGTGGGCGTCGTAATGGCGTACAATCTGCCGCTCAAACCTATTTCGGAAAGAATGCAAAAGATTTGACTTTAGCGGAATCAGCTTTTCTTGCCGCTATCCCGAACAACCCTGCTGTACTTAACCCTTACAACGAATACGGTCATGAAGCTTTGATCTGGCGTCAACAGTATACCCTAGATGTCATGGCAGAACTTGGTTATATCACTCAAGAAGAAGCTGATGCTGCCAAACAAGAAAACATCCTAGATAGAATCTTGCCAGAGACTAACCAATATGACAACATCAAAGCGCCTCACTTCGTGCTCGAAGTCAAGGACAAACTTGAGGAAAAATATGGCGTTAAAACCATGCGTGCTGGTGGCTTTACTATTACTACTACCCTCGATTACCGCGCCCAGAAAATGGCTGAACAAGCCGTAGCAAATGGTGCCGCTTTGATGTATGCTAACGGTAGCGATAATATCGCTCTAGCCTCTGTAGACGTAAGCACCGCTCAGGTCATTGCTATGGTTGGCTCCGCGGACTGGAAAATTCCAGGCTATGGCGAAGTTAATGCTGCTACCTCTCAGCTTGAGCCAGGCTCTTCCATTAAGCCAGTAGTCGACTATGGTCCACTCTTTATACAACGCGAAGGTCAGAACTATGGACCAGGCAGCATTCTAAAAGATGAAAATATCGATAATATCTATTGTGCAGGCTACACTGGCACCTGTGCTCTTAGAAATTACACTGGCACTTGGTATGGGAACGTTACTATTAGGCGTGCACTTGCCGGCTCTCTTAACATTCCTGCCGTCAAAGCTATGTATATTAATGGCATAGAAAAAAGTGTTAAAGTAGCTCAAGATTTAGGCGAAAAATCTTATTGCGCGTCTGAAGGCTCCGCTGGTGGTCTGTCCGTTGCTATCGGCTCTGGTTGTACAGTTACTCCAGTAGAGCATGCCAACACTTATGCTTCAATCGCTCGTGGCGGTGTATACAAGGAACTCGCTTACGTGCTAGAAGTCAAGAACTCATCCGGTGATGTCATCGAAAGTTGGTCTGATAGTGCCGGCGAACGTGTCTATGATGACCAAGTCGCCTACATGCTATCTAGTATCCTCTCCGATGCTAACGCTCGTTCAATTACCTTCGGCTCGCAAGGCTCATCTTTCGGCTTCGTAGTTCCGAATGTTTGGACTGCTACTAAGACCGGTACTTCTACTACCTCTAACGCAGCCGTCGCTAAGGACTCTTGGATGGTGGACTACTCTCCTGTAATCGCTACTGCAGTTTGGAACGGTAATCATGATGGCTCAGGCCTTCGAGACAGCTCCAACACCGTTGTACGTAGAGTTATTGCTGACTATGTTGAGCCAGTTCATACACAGCTTTACGCTAGCGAAGGCAAATGGACCGCTAATCAAGCCATTCCGCAACCAGCCGGAATTCAGAGACTAACCGTTAACGGTCAAACCGATATCTGGCCAAGCTGGTATAACTCTAAGACTTCCGGAGTTACTACGGAAACTCTGACCTTCAACAAATATACTAATAAATTAGCTTCTGATTGTACTCCAGCTGACCAAAAAGTATCTGTCGAAGTAACCAAGACTATTGATCCTATTACCGGCAGAGCTATCTACAGCGTACCTGAGCCATACAATCGTGACGAAACTGATGATTGTTCGTACAAAGGCCCAACTGTCAGTATCTATAGCACTACTAAAGATGGCAAGAAAACCCTGACTGCGGTCGTCACAAAAGGCTCCGCCAATCTAGGCACATATAGTCTAGTCGTAGATGGTAAAACCGAAGAAAGTGGCAATATATCTAACACTTCGCTTAAATTCTCCTACGAGCCGACCGGCAAAGAGAAAACTATCAAAATCGTAATTACCGATTCTAATGGTTACGAAGTCTCGGATACATTATAACTTCTTTTTCCGACCGTTAGTTTTCTTAGCAAAAATCATACGTCCAGCAGAAGTCTGTATGAAACGTACTATTTCTACTTCTAGTTCTTTGCCAATATTTTTAGCGGCACCATCAACTACTACCATAATTCCGCCATTGATATGCCCAACCCCCTGGCCTTTATTGCTCCCCTCAGCAGTAATCTTAACCATCACGCGATCACCAGGGTAGTAATCATTAGTAACAGCAAGAGCAAGATCATTCACGTTCAGTACATCAATCTTTTCTGTTTCTGCTACTTTACTAAGATTAAAATCATTTGTGCAAATCGCCCCATGATTTTCACGTGCCAGCGTGATTAATCTTTCATCAACTGGAGTGCGATCTAGCTCGTCTGGAAGAATAGAAACGTTGCAATATACTACTCTCTCTAGCTCGCTAGCATTATCCATTCCTTTCCTAGCAGCTTCACGCTTCTCCTTATCTTTCCCATCAGCAAGCAATTGTAACTCCCTAATCACACTACGCGGAATAAATAAATCATCGGAGATAAATCCGGTCTTAGCCACGTCCACGATACGTCCATCTATTAGCGCAGAAGTATCAACATAAACTTTACGACGATTAGATTTTGGATGTGACTTAACCAAATTTTTCACAGTCAAAAAAGATGTTTCTGCAAGCAACACTAAAACAATGACTAAAATCAATACTTCCATTTAATTTCTCACTACTTGAATAAATTTATGTTTTGATTCCAAGTGCCATTATTATAACACATTAATCTGGTCTTTGCCAAATTTCCTAGCATACTCAGCATTTTCATTAATTATACTAGAATATTTCGCCACTAAATCGTCTCTATTTTCATGCGCAGCAACATCCATCGCGAGGTCATACCTAGAAGCATGGTTTAAACGCAACATTTCAAAAGGCGTAGTCGTACTACCATGTTCTTCAAAACCATGCACTCTAATACGATCAGATTCAGCATAATTTGTAAGTATAGTCCTTAACGTCTCAGGATACCCATGGAAATTCGCAATTATCGGACGATTGTCAGTATAAAAACTATTAAACAGCTCGCGTGATAGTTTCGCATTAGTTGTACCGATAGCTCCATACGACAATGCATTAATACCTACGAATCTAAATCTTCTACCCGGAATATCTTGCCTTAGAATTTCTATCGCACGAATGGCCTCGCGCGTGGCAATATCACCAGCCGCAGTGAACACATAGTCCGGATCATCATCAGAAGCAAATCCAAAAATACTGGCTCCGTGATCGAATTGATACGTAGCGTGATAACGGTCAATCCAACGTGGCTCATCCGTCTTATTAAATGTTGTAAGATTTACAACATTCTCTGAATTTAACATGAAATCGTATGCTGCAGCCGCAGCGACATCATCTACTGGAAAAATACAGTTTGCTTTATTAGACGGATTACTAAGCAATGTAGAAATAAGCATTGGTGACTGATGAGAAAAACCATTGTGATCTTGTCGCCAACAAGTACTGGTAGACAGCAAGTTGAGTGCTGGCACTGCTTTTCGCCAAGGGACATCTTCACTCTGAACTAAGAATTTAATATATTGTAGTAGCTGCGAAGTAACAATCGAAAAGAATGCTTCATAGCTCGTCATCATCGCTTTTTCGCCTTCTAGCACGTGTCCTATCATGGCAGCGAGCAAAGCGTTTTCAGATAATAATTCCACGATACGTCCATTTTCCGCCTCCGGCATATCCCAAGATTTAATAGGCAAAGCCCAAGCTCGCTTAGTAGCTTCGTATGATTTCTCTAATTTATTACTTGTAGTTTCATCTGGAGAAAAAAGATAAAAATGTGCATCCTGCTTAAATGTCTCCCTTAGCAGCTCACCTATTTTTTCAGCAGAAGAATAATACTCTGTACCCGGATTTTGCAGCATCTCCGGTCCGAATAATTCTGGAGAAAATTTAAGATATGTTTCCGAGATAGATGTCATAGCGTGAATCCTTCCATATCATTAAACAACTGCCCGAAATTATAAGATTTTAACCAAGTTTCCAAAATACCAAGTTCATTTTTATCGGTTTTAGCATTCTTCAAAGGAATTTGGTGAGCAAGATAATTACCTTCTACCTTCTTACCGTTAACATATTCTGGCCCAGTAGCGCCCTTTTCTGTCTTCATGATGATAAATGGATTCTGGACTGGATAGGCATCTTTATTATTAACGTTAACATTTTCAACATTAGCAGAAGCATTGTAGATATTAGTAGAAACATTTTGGCTATTAGCATAATTACTTTGGACATTAGCAGAAGCGAATTGATTTATACCATAAGTAGAATAAATATTAGCTAAAGCGATTTGGAAAGCCTCCGGATCTTCTCCATCAACCAGAATCGGCGTATAGCCAAATCCTCGAATCAGTGACATTAATTCCCTTTCGGATTTTCTCGCATAGATAGTCGGAGCAGAAATTTTATATCCATTAAGATGTAAAATCGGTATGACATTGCCATTTTTATTCGTTCCAAGCAGTTTGACTAAATTCATAGAAGCAAGCGCAGTCGCTGTCTCGAACTCGCCATCGCCAATCAACACTGCGATATTCTTTTCTGGATGACCAAGTGCCGCGCCATAAGCGGTAGCTAATGCATATCCTAGCTCTCCTCCTTCAGAAATTACGCCAGGAGTCATCGGCGATGCATGCGATGGAAATCCAGAAGGCCAAGAAAAATTTCTACAAATATAAGCTAATCCTTGAATATTCCTTTGTGCTTTCGAATCAACTTTTAATAAATCCCCGTCTAAAAACAAGTTCGCTTGTAATGCCGGAAAACCATGTCCAGGACCAAGCACAAACTGGAAATTGTCATCAAAAAAGCTTTTAAGATGCGCATAAGCAACATTAATGCCATGACAAGTTCCCCAATGTCCTAATAAGCGCGGTTTAATATCGGAGAAACTTAGCGGTCGCTCAAGCAAAAAATTATCCTGCAAAAATAATTGAGCTACTGTCAAATAATCACAAGCGCGGATGCGTTTCTCAATGTAATCATAGTTAATGCCCATCCCGTACATGCTTATATTATATCATAAATAATATAAAATCTGCCATTTGCATCACTCTAGTTCTAAGCAGGCTCACTAAATTCTGGATCTTCTTCAAAACGTGTTTTCAAAACTTCACAAGACGGAAGTTTCAATAATTCATCAACAAGCTCAAAAATAGCTTCTTTAGAAATAGCCAAATCCTCTTGCCAACGCTCTGGAATCTCCTCCATCCCATAATACGCTCCTGCAAGTTGTCCATAAATAGCACAGTTCGTGTCAGTATCTCCGCCTAGCTGCAAAACTTCGAGCATCCCCTCTTCAAATGAGTTAAAGTTCTTCACTCCCCAAATCGCAATCGTAATCGCATCCACAGCATATCCACCCAAGTCTCTTAAACATTCGCCGTCAGAATTTGCACGCGGCATTACCATCCAAGAATTATCTAGCCATGCTTCTTCAAATTTCTTTTCGGTAAAATAAAGATTATCCAAATCAAGCACAGCCGATTTCTTTGCATCTTTATTTAAACGCAATGCACGATATAACAAATTCGCAAAAACTTGTGTGCACATTTCTGCAACTTCCGAATAGTGTGTTTCCCTACCAGAAAGCCAAGCAATCTTAACCGTCCTTTCCAAATCCTGTGTGCTCGCCGCCGCAATTACAGTAGGTGCTAAACGCATGACACTACCATTTCCAGCATTAAATAATCGCTCCTTTCCTTTTGGAACTACTGGATTTTTCTCGTACTCACGAATCGCAATATCTGTTTGCGTACCTACATCATATCCATAGTCAAAATAAGAACGGTAGCCATTATTCTCCCAATTGCAAAACTTTTCCATAATATCATAAGAATCATAGCCACGTTTTTCTATCAGACTATCTGCAAGACATAATGCCATCGAAGTATCATCCGTGTAAACTCCTTTTGGCAAAACAGAATTATCGCAATAATTCTTAAGACGTTCTATATTCTGCCTAATAGCATTACTGCTAGCACCAAATTGCACTGGCGCACCAAGCACATCACCGATTACCAAACCGAGAAAGGCAGCGTGCGCTTTAGAAGCTAAAAGAGAATTCATAATTTTATTATATAGTATTCTTGGGCTAATAAGAAGCTTAAGGGAGCTTTGCTGATAGTTTCTTTAAATTGATACGCAGCGGACATTAAACCCGTGGTACTTGCTGTTGCCGTACTGCGGGATGACGCGCGTCGTGTTGAAGTCCAGGTAGTAAGCGTGGGTAGCAGTACTATGAGCAGTAGAAGACCACCAGTCGCCGCAGCCGTTATTCTGGAAGGCACCCGAGCCGAAGTAGCCGGCGCGGGGAAGGGTAAATGGGAAGGCTTCTAGTATCTGGTATTCGGAAGTAGTGGAGTGGTTAGCAGGGTTAATTCCATAAGCACTTACGAGTGATCCCCAAGATTTCTGCGCTCCACCACTCGGATATTGTTTATTGGTGTAATTAGTTGGTAATCTCCAATGAGCTGGACAGATAGAATTTGCTGCATCTCCGTTATCGAAAGTCGTACTGGCTGTTCCACTTCCAGCAGTAGCAGCGTACCAAGAATAGTACCAAGAATCATAAGTACTGTTGTAGGCAGTATTACCATTCATAATACAAGCTGCATTGGTGTTACCATTACCACAAATAGCTCCAGTATTGAATGTAATCTGCTCCCCAGTAGTATTATTAACACCAGTACGAGTACTGTTAGCATATAATTCGTATTTAAGATTAGAACTCATCCAACAATTCCCATCCGCCATTTTTCTAACAGTGTAAGTTTTACCATCTCTAATGTCTGACAATGTGCGTTGTGCGACATAAGGCTGGTTATCTCCAGATACAGAGCCACTACTAGTTACAATTGACTTATATCCTGCATAGTTGGTGACAGCTTGTGTAGCTTTAGCGCCAGGAACAGTACCAGCATTATCAGAAGTCAGAGTAATAGCCGTAGCATTAGTGCCAGTAGCGTTAGATGGAGTATAGAGTTTAGCACAAACAGTAGGATACATTTCTTGCATACTAGCGATAGAGAAGAAATCTTTAGTCCAGATAGCATAAAGTGTAGCTTCATTAGAATGAGGATTAGTATCGTCTATAGTAATAGTATACTTATCGCCTAGTGCATAAGCTGTTCCTGTACCATCTGGTTTAGTGTTCCATTCTTTTATA
>JAFWHA010000015.1 GCA_017512175.1 Candidatus Saccharimonadota bacterium | reverse complement strand
TAAACTTCAGATTTCAAGGCAAAGAAGTTTATGCCGCTCTCTCACAGGCAAAAGTTTTTAGCACGGCCAGACTTTACACTCGTTTAGGCCAGGTTGCTGAAGATGATATGGAAAAGGTGAAGGTCGGTTTCCGTAGTTTGTATCTAGGTGAATAAAAAATTTCCCCTAGCCTTGCGACCAGGGTGCGGGAAATCCCCGAATATACTTACATTATAGCAAACATTGCCAAAAAATGCAAATTTAGTATAATTTAACGGCGGTTGAATAAACCCTAACTTATGTTAGGGCTTATTTACAAATGTGCTTTTCTGGTTATTTTGCATTAGTCAAGATGTCGATGCAACATTGAACCTGCTCAAGCAATTGGTCATTTCCATTAATGCTTCTGTCGATTTTTTCGAACTGTGATTTAATGTGGTCCTCTTCATCCTCGGAATATATCATCTCTTCGACAGCAATTTTCGCTTTTCCTTGTGGCTCAAAATAGCCAAATAAACCAAGGGCTGCCCAGAACCCACTTTGAATGTCGTCCAAATCTGGTATTACATACATTAAAGGGGCTTGGACGGAATCGTTCGACATCTTATAGAATGCGATGCCAGTTTTTCCGTTCTTTCCATTTGGGGCGAATGCTCCAGCAAGGAACCTAATCTCCGATTTACGGCTATTGTAAAGTTCAGTGCAGTAGCCACAGAATATGCTTGCATCATCTACTATAATTTCTCCAGTAAATGATGGGTCAGGTTCAGACCATACATTATATTGCGTAAAGTTTCCAGAAATCTTAAAAATCTTGCTCATTTTTATCACCTCCCTCCCTACGTGTTTTTCCGAGCAATATACACATTATATCATAAAACTGCACCATAAAAAAATGAGAGGGCAGTATACTTGAAAGCGGCGTGGCTTAATTGATGAGTTTTATGTCATCTGCTAATAAAGCATCTTCTAAATATTTTCCACTATTAATTGTGTAAAACCTTTCACATTTTCGCCTTGTTCTGGCTCCCGGGACTGGATGTCGGGCGCGCAAAATCATGAATAAAAAACCAAGACCCTTCGGGTCTAATTTTTTATTATGGCTCCCCGGACTGGACTCGAACCAGTAACCTCGAAGTTAACAGCTTCTTGCTCCACCATTGAGCTACCGGGGAATATAATAAATACATTATACCGCAAAGAATTATTTTTTTCAAGCAGTAACTTTCATAAAAACACTCCTTTCACCATGCAACAAAAAAAGAGCCCCTAATGGGCTCTTTTTTCTTTCTCTACTTAGCAATCGTCAAAGAAATCTTGCGACCGTCCCTATCAATGTCTAAAACTTTAAAATCTTTTCTTTCATTCAAAGTAAAGACCTTCTCTGGGTCAACATCATTGCCTTCGCCAAGTTCAGAAACATGCACTAACGCTTCAACAGCTGGAGAAATCTGAACAAAAGCGCCAAAAGGAGTGATACGAGTAACGGTACCTTCTACCTTGCTTCCCTTCTTCAGACCTTCAACTTCAGATAGCCATGGATCTTCTTTCAACTGTTTCATAGAAAGGCTGAGACGTTCTTTATCAATAGCGATAATCTTAGCCTCGATTGTATCACCTGGCTTTACATAATCAGCTGGGTTATTTACACGTTCCCAAGAAATTTCGGAAATATGAATCAAACCTTCAATACCATCAACATTTACGAATACACCGAAATCAACTACTCCAGTGACAAGACCCTTTACTACATCACCGACTTGCATTTCAGCAAAGCGTGCAGAAAGCGCATCCTTAACTGCTTCTTTTTCTGAGAAGATTAATTTATTATCTTTCTTAGAAGCATCAAGTACACGAACTTTAATTGCTTTTCCAACTAATGAATTTAGCCTTTGTAAAATCTCGTCTTTGTCAGCAGAGCCTACTCTAGGATAATGCTCAGCAGAAAGTTGAGATACTGGTAGGAATCCACGAATCCCTTCATATTCGACAAGAAGACCGCCGCGATTCGCATCAAATGGTGTTACTTCTACAATTTCTCCAGCGTCAAGCTTGACAGAAATTTCATCCCAGCCCTTATCTTTTACAGCTTTACGCATCGAGAGAAGTACCATGCCGTCTTCCATCTCTGCATCAATTACAGAAGCTGTCACTTCCTGACCAACTTCCATATCGCGAGAAAATGCAGCTTCGCGCCTTGGTACCATACCTACTCCGTTTGCGCCAAGATCGACCAAAATCTCGTGTTTTTTAACTGACATCACCTTTCCTTCAACGGTGTCACCAGTAATAATTTGTTTAATAGAATCACCAGATTTTTCTAGCAATTCATCCATTGTAATTTTTGTGGCTTTAGCCATATATTATATTTTCCTTCCTTTAGGCCCGTTCAAAGAGATTCTCTGCAAACAAAAATATCTTTGAACGAGCCCAAGTACTATAATTATAGCACAGTTTTCAGATATTTACCAGTAGGAGTCTTAGCTTCATGCGCTAAGTTTTCTGGTGTACCTTCCGCAATTACCGTACCACCATTCGCTCCACCTTCTGGACCCATGTCAATAATCCAGTCAGCAGATTTAATCACGTGTAAATTGTGCTCGATAATAATCATTGAATTACCACCATCAACGAGCTTACTTAGTATGCTAAGTAATTTTTTAACATCGGCAGTATGCAACCCAGTAGTTGGCTCATCCAAGATATACAAAGTTTTCCCAGTCGAGCGACGCGAAAGTTCAGTCGCAAGTTTAATACGCTGCGCCTCGCCACCAGAAAAAGTCGTAGCCGGCTGACCTAAGCGAATATAGCCTAGTCCTACTTCCTGAATTGTTTTGAGCTTTGGCGCAATTGACGGAATATTTTCAAAGAACTCCACCGCTTCATCAATAGTCATATCAAGCACATCAGCAATACTTTTACCTTTATACTTAATTTCCAACGCTTCACGATTGTAACGTTTACCGTGACAAGCCGGACAAGTAACATAAACATCCGGCAAAAAATGCATTTCTATTTTGTTTACGCCATCGCCTTGACAAGTCTCACACCTACCACCACGAATATTGAATGAAAATCGACCAGCCTTATAACCACGAATTTCTGCTTCTGGCTGATGGGCAAACAACTCACGAATCTGATTAAAGACTCCTGTATATGTAGCAGGATTAGAACGCGGCGTGCGTCCAATCGGCGACTGATCGATCACAATACACTTATCAAGATAGTCGATACCATCAATCCTATCGTGTGCACCCGGCACTGTCTGTGCACGATGAAGTCTCGCCAATAATTCGTTTGCCAAAATATCGTTCACAAGCGTAGATTTGCCAGAGCCAGATACTCCAGATACTACCGTCATCACACCTAACGGGAACTTAACGTTAATATTTTTAAGATTATTTTCTCGCGCACCAATCACTTCCAAATATTCTGGCTGGCGATTAGTATCACGTTTAACTTTTCGACGTTTCTTTGGCGTTTCAATTTTTAGTTTTCCAGAAAGATATTTGCCCGTAATAGAATCCTCATTTTTCATAATTTCTTCTGGAGTACCACAAGCTACGACTTTACCACCGTTCACACCAGCACCCGGACCAATATCTACAATATAATCAGAGTTTAGCATTGTATCTTCATCATGCTCCACTACCAAGACAGTATTCTTCAAATCTCTAAGATGCTTCAAAGTGGCAATCAACTTGTCGTTATCTCGTTGATGAAGTCCAATAGAAGGCTCATCTAGTACATACAACACCCCCTGCAAACCAGAGCCAATCTGTGTCGCCAAACGAATACGTTGAGCTTCGCCCCCAGAAAGCGTATTTGCCGCCCGACCAAGTTCCAAATACCCCAAACCTACATCCTGCATGAACTTCACACGTTCACGAATTTCTTTCAATATCGGATCAGCAATTTGATGTTCAGCCTCTGTAAATTCCAAATCTTTATTAAGGACTTCCAAAGTAGTATCAACATCCATATTGCACATATCCACAATGTTGAGATTATGGATCGTAACAGCCAAAACAACCGGCTTCAGCCTTGCTCCATGGCAAGTTTGACATTCTTTCAAACGCATAAAACGCTCAATATCTTTTCTAATAAAATCTGAATCCGTCTCTCTATGCCTACGCTCTAAAGTCGGAATTACACCTTCGTAAGTAGATTCATACACCGTTCCTTCGGAAAACTTACCCGTACCTGCAATTCGAACTTTATATTTCTCTTTACCAGTACCATATAATATTTTTTGTTTAGCGTCATCAGACAATTCTCTAATCGGTACATGGATAGAAAAGCCTTGCGCTTTTCCTACGGCATCTAATCTTTTGAGCCACCAAGAATCTTGATTCACACGATTAAACGGTCGAATTCCGCCTTCTGCAATTGTAAGGTTTTCATTAAATACTAAGCTCGGATCAATTTCCATACGCGTTCCTAGACCAGTACAAGTCGGGCAGGCTCCTTGTGGCGCATTAAAAGAAAATAGCCTCGGCTCAAGTTCTGGAATTAGCTCATCAGGATGATTCGGACATGCATAACGTTGAGAAAAAGTAATAATATTAGAATTTTCATCATTAATCTGCTTATTATCTACCGCGGTGGAATTATCTGTAATTTTTAGTAATTTAATAATTCCTTGACCTAGCTCCAATGCCTGTTCAATCGAGCCAGCAATACGCGCATGTAATTCTGGACTCAAGATGAATCTATCTACTACGATTTCGATATCGTGACGTTCCTGTTTTTCTAGCTCTGGAAATTCATCCAACGCATAAACTATTCCGTCAACCCTAGCGCGCGAAAAACCTTTGGCTTGATATTGTTCGGATATATGCTGAAACTCACCTTTTTTCTGCTGGACAATCGGAGCAAGTAGCATTAACTTCGAGCCTAATGGCAATTTCATCACTTCGTTCACGATATCCTCTACCGTACGCCTTGATACTTCGCTATGACAAATTGGACAATGTGGCACGCCTACTCTTGCGAATAATAAACGTAAATAATCGAAAACTTCCGTTACTGTCGCTACCGTAGAACGTGGATTTCTACTAGTTGACTTCTGATCAATAGAAATTGCCGGACTAAGCCCCGTAATAGTATCTACATCTGGCTTGTCCATCACACCAAGAAACATTCTCGCATACGAACTTAACGATTCTACATAGCGACGCTGCCCTTCTGCATAAATCGTATCAAAAGCCAAACTAGATTTACCAGAGCCAGAAAGTCCAGTTAGAACTACTAGTTTATCTCGTGGAATATCAACATCAATATTCTTTAGATTATGCTGCCTAGCTCCACGAATCCGAATTGCGTTTTCCATCTTGATTTATGCTCCATTTATGCGCACCGTATATTTTACGCCTTTTGTTCTACTCAAAAATTGCGATATATATTATATGTCAAAAACAGAAAAAAGTCTAGTGGCTAGAAGCAGTAATCTAAAGATTACCTTTAGTTCGCATTTCGTAGACCAGACGCTCTTGATCTTGATTTGAAATATCAGTTTTTCCAGCCAAGAATAAATTATCAAATAGTTCTGGGTCATCTATATGTTTTTCTATGTACTGCCAAACTTTACTATTACCATTATAATAAGCCAAATCTTTATTATTTGGAAGTTCCCCAGTTCCCCTAAAGCAGCGCTGTACGTCTCTTAGTACTTTACTATCATCCGCATTAGTTAAATGTTTTAAGTCCATTTGAATATCATACACTTCACGGAAATTTTTACCTTTGGAACTAGCGAGTCCAATATTTATGTAATGGTCTACACCGAAATCTTCATATTTGCCCTTTAGCGCCTGCTCCATGCATCCTGCTACACCTTCATCCCACGTCTCGTTTTTCGGAAGTCCAGTCGTGAACGTTTTATTATCTTGGTCTTGGTATGGAATCGACCTCATAGCATGAGTCCCAAGTTCATGAATAATAAGAGCCGAAAGCCTCTCCTTACTGTAAGTATTTCCCTCTGGGAATTTTATTATTCCACGACTAGCAGAAGCATTAGCAACTTTACTATCTACAATAGCCTTGTAGTCTACCTTGCCATCAAATTCAGTCTGTAAAATATCATTAATAATTTCCACCGCCTCTTCGGAAGAAAATTCTTTTTGATTCTCTGGAATATGCTCAAGAAAACTACCATAAAAATCTTTAACTAATTCTGAAAATTGTTTAATTGTTTCTTCTTTTGGCTTAAAACGTCCCTTTTCTGAATGTTCAATAGTGCCAATGTTATCCATTAACCGCTCATAGACTTTTTTGTCCTCTTCAGAAAGAGAATCCTTATTAATACTGGAAATTTTTTCTTCAAGTAAAGCGCTAAAAGTATCCTCATCAAGCTTACCATAAAGTTTTTCGTTAGCTTCATGGTGCCAAGTAGCGGCTTCAAGTTTTTCTTCTGGAGTCTGCGCTCGATTATAAGCGATATTTGCAGCTAAAAATTCATTTTTGTCTCTAGCATCTTCTGCGATGAGATTAATAAATGCTTTTTCTTTATCGGTCAGCCATGAGTCGTTTGCTTCACTCGTGGCTTCTGAAATAAGCTCCAAGTTTTTTCGAACTTCATCCTCATTCAAATTTCCGTACTCATTGTTTGGATGAATCAAGTTCGGATTTTCTAAGAATTCCTGTTTCGCCGCTTTGTCATTACTTGCATTTAATTTTTCATAGACAATCGGATTAGCGCTATCGATTTTACTAGCTATCTCGCTAAATTCAGACCTTTGTTCTGCAGATTTTAATGTCTCGTTCATTTCTCCTCCTTTTTTTAGTAGTCATTAGGTTGTAAATTTTGATACCACAACATTAATTCATCCATGATAAACGAATCAATTTTCTGCCCTCGCTCCGTAGTGTCGTAACCCTGGTCGAGTCTAGTTTGCAATTCTTCCATTTCTTTTTGGAATCCTGGCAATTGGCGATTAAGCCTTGCAAGACGGTATTTTTCCCATTCTTTAGTTTCATCTTCTGAAAGTGCAGATGGAAAGTTCTTCGCCTTATAATGTAACAATAACTCTGGTAAACGTTCGTCAAGGAATTCTGGATGGAAATCAGCTAATCTATTCGCATCAGCATTTCTAATCACATTGCAAAGCGTGCTATCTTCGTTCGTCAAAAAACCATCATACAAAGCCGAATCTACGTCGACAGATGGTGGGAATTCTGGTCGATTTTCTATTTCCTCGCGCATACGCTCCGCAAATTCTGGATGTGCTAATAAACTTTTTAGATTTTCCTCTATCTGCTCTTTAGTTAAACTAATTTTCTCCCAACCTGTCTGTTTGTCAGCTTTACTGTCTAATACCGAAATCGGCGCCACCGCCGGACATTTATTCAAACATAGCTCTTTTACTATTGGAAAGAATGATTTTTCTCGAGTTTCTATCTCTTTTTGCAATTTGCTTGAGTTATTCTCACCCTGCTTTTTTAGTGTATCTTCCTCGTCAGCTAATAATTCGTCTAAATTATAACGTAAATCAAAAACCAGAACATTACCATTTCTGCCAGCAGTTAGCGGAAAACAGACCGTAGTCTTATTATGTTTATTAGAATACCTACCGGATGCATAGACAAACGGTTTCTTATTGTCAAGATTTACAAGCTTCACCACCTCGCGTTTATCACGCATTTTGTAGAGGTAGTCAAACAATTTAGGCTGATGAGTTTTAATCAATTTCGTAACTTCAATTAAAGCATATACGTCCGCTAGTGCATCATGTGCATGTGTATGCTCTATACCATTTAATTTAGTCAAAAGCTCCAAACGATTCGTTGCAACTTCCACTATTTTTTTCTCGCCAGTTTCTTTATCAATTACTTCCTTCTCTTGATATGGCCAGTTAATCCCTTCTGGTCTCAAAGCTCTAGTCAGCCTTACCACATCAAGAAGGTCCCAACGACTCCGACCATCTTTCCATTCCCATGCATACGGATCATAAAAATTACGCCAAAAAGTATACCTCATGAACTCGTCATCGAATCTTACCGAATTATATCCCGTAGCACAGGTATCTTCCGTAAAAAGTTCATTCGTTACATATTCACAAAACTCCGCCTCAGACAATCCATCACTTAAAGTTTGCTGCGGTGTAATCTTCGTAACAAGTAACGCTCCTGGGCTTGGCAAAGTGTCATCTGTCATTTTAACTAGCAAATTAACAGGCTCACCGATTGGTTTTAAATCCATGTCCGTACGTTGCCCAGCGAACTGCATGATTCGGGAATCTCTGGGAGAAAGCCCAGAGGTCTCCAAATCATAAAAGAAGAAAGATTTCATAGTCTAACCTATTCTGCTATTCTGCGTTACTAGGAGTAGCTGTCGCATCAGAAGAGCCACCTACTGTACCGCTATTAACGCCGCTCGTTGTATTCGTAGTGCTACTCGTTCCACGATTAGCTGCAGAGCTACTATAATAAGCCTGTACTAGCTCGCCGTAGATGTTTTCAAGTTCATCATTCAAAGTAAATAGTTTCTCATCAGCAACAGGCATAATTATAAACTTCAACGGAGAATTAGTCCCTCCGCAAATCTCTTTCGTGTCGCCGTATGCAAGCTCACCAGGAATAGCAACTTCACGCACACCACCAATCTTCATACCAACTACACCTTCGTTCCAACCTTCAATTAATCCCTGTCCAGCATAAATCGGTACAGTCAGCGAGGTTGGATTATCTTTATTGTTAAATGTCGCATCAAAGATAGTCTCGTCAGCACACCACCCAATGTAGTATGCAAAATAGTTAAGGTCTCCAGTAGTAAGCTCTCTGCCGTCTCCTTCTTGAAGGTCGGTTTTCTTAATTCCAGAACTATTTACACTTTCGGCGTTATAAGCTTTAACTTCTGAACGATATTTATTCATAGTGTTAAAATACTTGTTAGATAGTGTTGCGCCATATTCATTAATCTCAGTTTGTTTTGCCCTATACTGCTCCTGAAGTTTAGACATCTTCGCTTCACCGGAATTACTCGAAGATACCACAATCAAAATATATGTCGCAATCGTAGATGCTAAAAGCAAAACTGCAATTATTGCAATAACGATACGCTGCTTTGTAGTAGTTTTTAATTCTTTTTGATCCATTTCACCTCCTTAAAAATATGGATTAAACTATCTTTCCACCCACTGTTTTTTCAACACTCTCTTGTATTGTCTTCATTATAGCAGAAATCTCTGTATTTTCCAAAGTTTTCTTTTGACTTGAAAATTCCAAATGGAAAGAAATATTACGCGAAGAATCATCCGTAATCTTCTGATAAATCGAAACTGGAATAACTTTAAAAATCAAATCCAAATTTTCGGCATTTGATGCCTTCTCCAAGCTTTCAAGAATCGCGCCCTCAACCTTGGAAAATGCAATTTCAGATTTAACTTTGACGGTTAAGTCACGCTCCACTGCTGGGAATTTAGATAGCTCCGGCATCTTAGCAGAAGTATCTGGCAATTCCTTCACTAGCTGGCTCAAATCAATTTCAAAAGCCGAAATCGTCTGTTCAATCTTAAATCGTTTGAGAACTTTAGCTTTAATTTCCCCGCAACAAACATGTGGCGTATCTACAGTTGCAGAATGTGCCGGCTCAAAATACGGGAAATGTCCGTCACTAGCTCTAAAAGTCAATTTTCTAAGTCCAAGCTCATTCAGCATTAGCACCAACTTTGCCTTCATTTCATAAAAATCACCAGTAGTCACGAATCCGAGATGTGTATAAAGTACTGGCACCCCATCATCATCAAAATTATATGATTTTTTTGTAACTTGGTTAATCTCATAAAGTGAGAAATCGTGATATCCAGCCTTCAAATTATCGCGTGTTTTTTCGAGCAGCGACGGTATAATACTCTGGCGGAAACGCTGCAACTCTGGAGAAATACTATTTACGATTTCATATGAGTCGGCAGGATTTTCGCCCACATCTTCCTGTAGTTTACGGCTAACGAATGAGTAAGTCAGAATCTCGTGTGCCGCAAGTTTATCCGATAAAACATCCTCCAATTTATTTTTAAGTTGAAGCAACGAATCTTCCTCTGCTCCTATAAATGGACGCACTGGATAATCTATTAGGATATTATCATAGCCAAGCAGTCTACCGACTTCTTCTATTATATCCTCCTTGATGTGAATATCCGTACGCCAAACTGGAGCCTTGACTACTAATTCTTTATTTCCCTCAATTTCGAACCCAACATTCTCGAGCGTCCTAGTAATCGTTTCTGTATCATAATTCGTTCCAAGCAATCCATTAATATCATCTGTTGTAATTTTTACAACATCTTGTTTAGCTGGCTCAGGATAACAATCTGCAATTCCCGTAACCTTCCCTCCGAGCATATTAACAGCCGATTCTAGAACTGGCATCGTTTGAAAAGCCGGTTGACCTTTAGTAAATCTAGTAATCGCTTCCGAGAAAATTCCATGCGCCATTTGTGTTTTACGTAAATTATAAAGTGAAAAAGTTGCAGACTCCAAAATTACTCGCTTCGTACTAACATCAATTTCGGTGTTAGCTCCGCCCATTGCCCCGGCTAATGCTACCGGAACATTATTCGATGTGATTAATATATCGTTCTTATTACATTTAATAGTTTTACCATCAAGAAGCTGTAATTCTTCTCCGTCAGTCGCCAGTCGCACGACAATCTTCGCATTATCAATTCCGCCCACCTTCACAAATTTATCATAATCGAATGCATGCAAAGGCTGTCCAGTCATCAGCATTAAATAATTCGTAATATCGACTATCTTCGAAATTCCGCGCATTCCTGCTTTAGCTAAGAATACGTCCATTTCCGTTAAAAATTTATCGTCTGTTAAACCATCCGTCATTTCCAGCACCGCACAAGAATAGCGTTTACAAATGTCAGAATCCTCAATATCAATAGAAATTGATTCCGAATTATTATTTATAATATCATTTTTAAAACAAGCTAGGTGTGCATTTTCTTCATTGAATTTCACGCCCAAAATACCCGCAACTTCTCGCGCAAAACCAATTAGTCCAAAAGTATCTGGTCGATGCGTGAGTGATTTATTTTCAATATCCAAAATAATATCGTTTAGCTCAAATACTTTTGCGAAAGAATCTCCAGGTAGAACTTCGCACGTTTCACCATTTTCATTAACATACTTTTGATGTGGATTAATCTCCACAATACCAGAATGGTCATCACCAAGATCCATTTCATCAAGCCCAGCGAGCATTCCGTAAGATTCGTAGCCACGAAGTTTTCTCACGTCAAGTTTAAAATTTTCTTCACCATATGTCTGGGGCACAACCGCGCCAGGAGCAAGCCAAATAGCGAACATCCCAGCCCGTACGTTTGGCGCTCCACAGACTACTTGTACTAGTCCATCTTCTTTTCGGCAATCAATCTTACATAGGTGTAGGTGTGTATCTGGAATTGGCTCAGCAGAAACCACTTTGACAATATAAGCGCCTTCATATTTTTTTGACAAATCAATCTTCTCTTCAACTTCCACTAATCGTGAGCCAATGAGTTTAATAAGTTCACTGACTTCTATATCGACAGCTTCTGGAACTAATTTTTTAATTTCATTTAAACTGATTTTCATAATTTAGTGCTCCTTCAAGATTAAACTTTCTAACTTAAAATTCCTTTAAAAAGTCAAGTTTTCCAGACTCAAAATAACGCACATCATTTAGCCCATATTTAAGCATCACTAAACGATCTATACCTCCGCCCCAAGCAAAACCCTTATATTTTTCTGGATTAATCCCTGCCATTTTCAACACATTTGGATGAATCATTCCACACCCAAGCATCTCTAACCACCCATCACCTTTGCCGCCAAGAGTTTTCGGTTTTTCAATCAAAAGTTCAACCGAAGGCTCAGTAAATGGGAAATATCCTGGCTGAGTTTTAATATTTAAATTTTGTCCATAATAAGCTTCGAAGAAATTTTTAAGCACTCCGAGCATTTGCGCAAAAGTCGTATCCTTACCGACATATACCCCTTCACACTGATAAAAAGTATGTTCGTGTGTCGCATCCACATCTTCATTTCTAAAAACACGACCTGGTATCACAACTGCAATCTGTCCACCATTTTCCAAATCTTTCTTATAACGTTTCAATGCACGGTGCTGCATCGTGGACGTATGCGCTGGAGGAATAAAACCTTCTGCTGTACGGAAAGTATCATAGCCATCGCGAGCTGGATGTCCTTCTGGAAAATTCAGAGATTCAAACATATGGAACTCATCATCAAGCTGTTGTGCTTCCATGATATTAAAACCCATGTGAGAATAAATACTAAGCACTCTGCGGAGCTCCATCATCAACGGATGATGGCTACCACGTTTAATTTCCGGAATCTTTTGATTAGGCGCACACGGAGCAGTTATATCAATCTTTTCGATACTTTCAGTTTCTTCTGTAAGAATAGCCTCTTGTAGTTCTCGCTGCAATTCGCTACGCTTTTCATTAAGTTTAATGCCAAAAGCCTTTCGTTCCTCGAGAGCAATATTTTTAATTTTGGCATATTCAGCATTTAGCGCTTTGAGTTTTTTCTTAATTTCTTCAATATTAGACATAGCATAATTATACCATAAAATGGCAAATAAATATTGCTTGCTCTAAAATATATTCTATATAGTTACAATCACAACCAAAGAAATGACTGCGAGTATGATTAATACCACCCAAATCCAAACATACTTGCTGCCCTTTTTAAGATCTTTAGCGTAGTCAGAATCCTCCACCAAATCTGGATCCGACCCAGCCATTTCTTTCTGCGCACGCTCACGAAGGTCTGCTGTAATTCTCTGATTCAAGCGAGAATTCTCCTCATTATTCTTCGATACAATAATTCCCATTTAGTCCTTTCCTAAATAAATCATAAAACAAATAAACTATAACCATTATACAGGAATTCAACATTTCTGGCAAATATCATTCATGAATTCGAAATTATATCTCCCAGAATTGACAAGTGTGCTATAATAGATGCATATACCAATTAAGGAGGAATAATGGCTACAACAAAGTCAAAGAAGACTACTAAGTCTTCGAAGTCTAAGTCCGCAGCTTCCAAAACCACAACTAAAAAAGTTGTCGAAGTCAAAAAAGTTGTCGAGACTAAACCTGTTGACGCCGAACTCGAAGCACATCCTATGAAAGGATTCTTTGCTCGCAAATTCGACGCTAACGAAAACATATTAACAATTTTTAAGAGTCCGCGCATCTACGGCGCAATTCTCGGTGAAGTTATCGGTACAATGTTCTTAACATTGATTCTACTTACACTAGGAGTTTATCAGCCACTTTACATCATGTTTGGTGTAATTGCAATTTCGATGGCGGTATTTGCACTTTCCGGCGCAAATCTCAACCCTATCGTTACTGTCGGCATGATGGCTACTCGCCGCATGTCCGCAATTCGTGGTGTAGTCTATTTGCTCTCTCAGGTACTCGGAGCATGGTTAGCGTTCTTGCTCGCTAATGCCTTCCGTTCAACCGTTGAGGAGCCAGCAGATTTCCCACAAATGGCAGAAGTAGCAGACGGTCAATTCTGGCTAATCACCATGATTGAATTCGTCGGAGCAATCATGATTGCTTTCTTCTTCGCACGTGCACTAGCTTACAAACGCAGCACTTTCACCTTCTCCGCAATTTATGGCGGTGGTGTTTGTGTCACTTTGTTATTCATCATCGTAGTATCTTCTACTTACCTCAGCTTGCAGAATAACTTCATCCTAAACCCTGCAGCTGCACTTATGTATCAGATTCTACCTGCTGGTGGAGAAAACTTCGGCGAAGTATTTGGAGCAATTTGTTCCGCACTTCTCACTTACGTCATCTTCCCAATGATCGGTGGCGTACTTGGTTTCTACTTAGCAGATTTCGCTGCACGTCTTTCTGGCGAGCATCACTGCTGCGGTAGCAACTGCCCAGTTAAGAAATAATCTTTCTTAAACCTAAGACCGAGTCGCGTATCAAACACGACTCGGTTTTTTGATTCCAGCTATAAAGTTTCAAAAAAACACATCAAAGCTCCACATCCTCAAAAATCAATTAATTATTTTTTGGGAATAGTGGAACTTCTGGCGGTACTATTTTTGAAGCTGTAAATATCGCAAAAATTCGCTCAGAAACTTCCGGCAAGAATGGAGAAAGAAGATGCGAGACGTCTAATAATTTTGCAGAAAGTTCTAATAAGATATTCTCAAGCTCCGTCTTCAATTTATCGGCGTCCTCTTGATTCCCATCTGCAATTTGTGCTTTTATTTTTTTACCATACTCCCAAGGCTTTTTCTCGTCAATTTCACGATTTAGAGCCTGCACTTTTTCCCAAACATAGTCAAAAGCTTTGGAAAAATAAAGCGAGTCCATCGTTTCCTGATATTCTGAATCTAGTTCAAATTTATAATCAGACAGACCAGATAAATTCTGTTTTTTACAAAGATTCGCGAGCCTCTGCACTAAATTACCTAGGTCGTTTGCAAGCTCATTGTTGTAAGCAGCTTGGTATTTATCCCAAGTAAAATCTGAATCAGAAAAAGAATCAATATGTCTCAAGAAGAAATATCTGAATGCCGAAAGACCATTACTATTCAAAACTTCAATTGGGTCGACAGTATTGCCAATCGATTTACTCATCTTTTTACCATCACTTAGTACATGTCCATGCGAATGAATCGTCTCTGGCAGCGGAAGCCCTAGTGCTAGTAACATTGCTGGCCAAATAATCGCGTGGAATCTCAAAATATCTTTGCCTACAAACTGTACTTTTGCTGGCCAAAAATCTGATATATCTTCATCCGGGTAGCCTAGTACCGTAATGTAATTAGAAAGCGCATCAATCCAGACATACATCACCTGTGACTCGTCTCCCGGAACTTTAACTCCCCATTTCAGCTGCGAAATCGGTCTAGAAATCGAAACGTCTGGACTATCATCAAGCAACGCTAACATTTCTTTCGCCCGAAAATCAGGCAAAATCTTCAGCTTTCCAGATTGAATCGCAGACCTAATTTGCTCTTTGAAATCAGCGATTCTAAAATAATAGTTTTCTTCTTCTAGTTCTTCATATGGTTTATTATGGTCTGGACAAATACCTTTATTTTCTTCATACTCTTTATCCGTTACGTAACGTTCACAGCCATCACAGTACCAGCCCTTATATGTCGCAGAATAAATATGGTCTTTAAGTTTTTTCCATATTTCTCGACAACGTCTTTCATGGTCCTTGTCAGTCGTCCTAATAAAATCAGTAGTTTCTACTCCAAGTTTCTTAATAAAATCTTGGAACTTCTTCGAATTCTGATTAACATATTCTACTACATCAACTTTTTGTTCTTCAGCTTTCTTAGCAATTTTATTACCATGCTCATCTGTCCCAGCCTGAAAACGGACATTATTCCCTAGCATTTTTTGATAACGCGCATAGGTATCCGCTAGCAGATAATCGCAAGCGTGTCCAATATGTGGAGCACCATTAACATACGGAATAGCAGTAGTAATATATATATTTGACATAATATATATTATATACTATTTCACGACGCAGGTAAAGCCATCTTCCTCATAAGAATCCTGCAAGGTTTCTATATCGGTAATTGGCTCACCGCGCAATACGAATAATCCTAAAACCTTAGCATTTGTACTATCAATATCTGCTCCATCCGCCTGATGAGTAACGGTCAAAGTATTGCCATTAGTATCGTATGAACTAACGAATGGATCTGTAGTTAAGTTATTCGCAGCAAAAGTACTCTCGTAAAATTTCTTAGCCGCTGTCGCGCCGCTCTTAGCTGCATCTTCATTTTCATAATTAAGCGCCATGTTAATACCAAGACTGTCTAATTCTCCATCAGAATACATCGCTACTATATCTTCCTTACCATTCACTACTGCACCATAGTTAACAAAACTATTTCCATCGCCCTCCAACGTGCAAGTCAAACTAGAAACTGTCGGCTCAGTCGCAGCTGGCGTAGTTTGTGCAGGAGTAGTCGTAACTTTCTTGCTAGAATTATTGCCATTCATTATAAATAGTAACACTATCACTACTACAGCCACTAACACAACTGCTGCAATAATTATGATGATTAATTTCATATTACCTTTAATATCGAACTTGGACTGTTTCTTTGGTTTTGTTACAGGAGCAGCATGATCCGGTGCAGTATCCGAATAGACCAAAGCACTACCGATAGATCCCGGGACCGGATCGGCTGGTTTCAATGGCTCCTCTTCGTCATCAGAAGATGCAGGTTTTGGAGCCTCTGGAGCATCTCCTACAAAATTCGCCGAAGATGTAGACTCAGGAGTAGTAAAATCGGTAGAAGTAGTTGGATTCGTTTCCTCTACTGGACTAGAATCAGCGACAGAACTATCCAAATTCGAAGTAGTATCTACAGTTGAAGTAGCACCTATTGAAGTAGTATCTACTGGCGTAGAATCAATAGTAGTGTCGCTAGAAATATTAGCTAAATCAGATGTCGGTCCAATAACTGGAGTTTCGACCGGAGCGAAAGGAGCAGGCTCCGTTGAAGTAGTAGTTTCCGGAGCAGCTGCTAAAGTGTCCGTTGCGGCTGCTGAAGTTTCTGTTGTGGTAGAAGCCTCCGACGTGACCGTTGAAGTCTCTGGAGCCGCCGAAGCTACTGAAGTCTCTGGAGTCACTGAAGTTACTGGAGTCTCCGAAGTCGCCGAAGCTACTGGAGTCACCGCTGGAGTCTCCGAAGCCATTGGAGCTTCTGGTGTAGTTGCTGGAGTTTCTGGAGTAGTTGCTGGAGTTTCTATAGATGTAGTCTCTGGAGTAGTCGTAACACCCGCCGCTGACGTTTCTGGAGCTGCTGTAGCCCCTAAGCCTACGGAAGAGTCTGGAGCACTTGCAGGCTCCGTCGCCGTACCGTCTGTCGCACTTGTTGCTGCATCCGGAGTACTTGCTGTTGCATCTGTCGGCGCATCTAAAGCCGCTGGCGACTGAGTCGCTACCGAAGTCAAGTCTGCCGCTACTTGGTCAAGCGAAGGAGTCTCTGCCGCCGAATTCGTAGTCGTATTCGAGTCTGTAGATATAGCCGAATCCGCAGCTGGAGCCGAATCCACAGCTGGAGCCGAATCCGCACCAGAATTGCCGTCTAAAGGCGATGCAAAAGGGGCAGGACTAGCAGGAGTCCCTGCAGTCGCAGCTGGAACATCTGGAGACAACGCATTATTAAGTGCAGGTGCTGCGCTCTGATTATTTTGATTTTCTTCCGGATTCATGAGAAAAGCCTCCCTTTTACATACATTTATTTAATTATACTGGTTGCACTTAAATTTTTCAAGAATTTTTCAAGCAATTTTTATTAGATTCTTTTCATTCCTGTTGTAAGTGTGCTCAGCATTACACTATCACTATCTTTTTGTAGCCCTCGTCAACTCTCGTTGCAATTCTTGCCATTCAAGAAGTGAAAGCTCAGCCGGACGCACGTCAAGATTCAACCCAACCTTTTCAAATATATTTTTTAATTCCTCTGTAGAAATTGTCCCAAGATTTTTGATTAATTTCTTTCGCGGAGATGAAAAACCCCTCTTAATCAGTGCAATTACTTCTTCAGAAACCACCGGTCGCTCTAACGGCTCTAAGATTATCACTTGGCTATCCACCTCTGGCGGCGGCGTAAATTCTGACTTCAAAACTACCGGCCCTAAAGCTACTTTTGCCCTATTTTGCACAGAAAGAGATAATACCGTATGTTTCCCCTTCCCAGCTGCAATTCTCTCAGCTACTTCTTTCTGAATCAAAAGCACAATTCTCTGCGGACGTTTCTTTGCCTCAATTAACTTAAAAATAATTGGCGAAGTAATATAATATGGAATATTGCCTGCCACTACATAAGGCTCGCTTAAACTCTCTAGATTAAATTTAAGAAAATCTTGGCAAATAACCTCTAGATTCTTACCTGGAAAAGACTTCGGTAAATTCTTCGCTAAATTTTGATCAAATTCCACTGCCACCACTTTGTCAAATCGTCTCAGCAGGCTCGAAGTTAGCGTACCTAGTCCTGGCCCTATTTCTAAGCATAAGTGGCTTAACGGCGATTCTAGTGTCTCCAGCGTAGCATCACCATCAAAACCAGCCGCAAAATCAGCAATTTCTTCCAAAATTTCCCGGTTTTTTAGCCAATGTTGACCTAATTTCTTGTTATTCTTCATTTATATTAAATTATAACATAATTCGACACCGCAACAAACGCCACGATAATAAAATCGCCAAATGTCTAGTACCAGTGGTGTTCCCACCAATAACTCATCGCTTGACTCCAGCCACCATAACGCCCAGTTACATATTTTGCCATCCATTTAATCTGCGTTATCGGATTAGTCTCCCAGTCGGAGCCAACTTCCGCCATTTTATTTCCCGGAAGAGCTTGCGGAATACCATACGCACCAGACGAGGAGTTCGTAGCGCTTACTCTACATCCAGATTCGTGATAAATCAAAGTTAGCGCATTGTAAAGGTCACCATCCGACACACCTGCCTGTCGTGCCCATTCTGCACAGGTTTCCCATTCTGGTGGTACAGATTTCTTAGAGCCCACCGCCGTAATTCTCGGCACAGGCTCTTTCACAATTTCCTCCGAAACTTGCTCACGTGACACTTCTTCTCCATTCACGAAATTAACAGTGTATTTCGTGACCTTTCTACCTTCTTCTCCAGACTGAATCAGCTTCGTCTCGCCCTGCGCGAGTGAACTATCTTCCCTCGTTTCCTCTGTATAAGGAATCGCCGTTTCCACTGTCGCTGTCTGTCCACCATTTCTAGTAATCTTATACGCAGTGGAGAGTCCAGTCTCCATGATATCATTGTTCATTATCATTTTGACTTCATCACCATCATAAACGGAAATTCCAGCATCTTCTGCAATTTTCTTAGGATTAGATTCAACCGTCATTACGTTTCTCTTGATGTGCCCATCAGTAACCGTTACCGGTCTCGACCGACGAATAATAATATGAAAATCATCATAATTAATAAACGTAGTTTTGCTTGGCTCTACTACATCCGTATCTAGAACATCAATATCAGCTCTCTCCAAAGCTTCTCCTACGGTCACCGCCGCAGTCTTCACTGTCAAATTCGTTCCTCGATCATGAATCGTCACATAGTGTGGCTCTGTAATACCGTTGGAAATACCGGGTGTTTCTGCGAATGTATTATACGTTACCACCTTCATCACAGATGAAAAAACCATAGCAGTAATCATTATGCCAAAAACCACAAGAGACAAGCGGTTAAGTTTGGAAGTTAGTCTCATATCCCTTAGTATAACACATCCAAACCGTTAATGGCAAATAAAACTTAAAAACTATCCACCAACATTTCCTACCAAAAAGCCTCGCACAAAATAAAAACATAAAAAATGGTCCCCGAGACTGGACTCGAACCAGCACATCCGTAAAGACACTAGCACCTGAAGCTAGCGCGTCTACCAATTCCGCCACTCGGGGACGTTATCTATATTATAAAGTATTTCGAAGCAAATGACAAATTATACTTTATTTATCACTGGAATTACAATCGGTGTGTGGCCAGTTGCATCAAACAAGATATGTGTAACATCCTCTTTGATTTCTTCTTTTAAAGTCTTCAGTTCCGTATCAGTAGATATTGAGCGTTCAGTCTTCATTCTAAGATAATGTCTAATCTTTCCAATCAGCTCCTCAGAATTATCAAGGTAAATAAATGCTCGCGATACGATATCTGGTGTCTTCACTAAGCGTCCGTTCTTCTTACTCAGTGTCAGCACAATTACGAAGATACCTTCGCGCGAAATGTGAATTCTATCTTTCACCACTGCTTCATGCACTGGCTGATCAGCATCATCATAGAGTTTATTCCCCACCTGAATTCGTCCGCATTTTCGAATCTTCTTACTCGGCAACAGCTCTATCACGTCCCCGTCATCTGCAACGATAATTCTATCTCTCGGAATACCAATCACATTCTCCGCCATCTCTGCATTATGCTCAAGCATGTAAAACTCTCCGTGATACGGCATATAATTAGTCGGATGAAGCCTGGTCACAAAATCTACATGGTCTTCATAATAAGCATGTCCAGAAAGATGCAGCGGCCCGATATTAGTATGGTGTGTTTTGCCATTCTGTATCACCTGCGCACCCTCACGAAGTAGTCCATCTACGGTATTTACTACATGCGGCTCATTACCAGGAATCGGATTAGATGAGAAGACAATCGTATCTGTAGGTTTAATTTTGATGTACTTATGTGCTCCCGTTACCATGCGATTAAGCACCGCATTTAGCTCACCCTGTGAGCCAGTACAGACAATCGTTATCTTGTCATCCGGCAACTTAATAATGTCTTCCATCTTCATAATGGTGTCTTTCGGCACCTTGATTTCTTTGGCGCGAATCGCGACCTCGATATTATTAATCATCGAGAAACCAGCGAAAGCTACTTTTCTGCCTCGCTCCGCCGCTTCTCTCAAAACCAGTTCTATACGCGCAATCTGAGAGGAGAAACAAGAAACGATAATTCTACCATTCGCGTAGTGATCCATCACCGTTCCAAAAGAATCTCCTACATCATATTCAGAATGTGGATGGTGTCCCGGACTGTCAATATTCGTAGATTCATTGACCATCAAATCAATGCCTTCATTCTTCACGATTTCATCTATCCGCTCGTAGTCCGCTTGACGTCCCATTGGATTCTCCTCGTGGCGCCAGTCTCCAGAGAAATATATCAACCCATTCGGTGTGCGCACCACAATCGCTGCATTCCCCGGAATCGAGTGTAAGGTATGAATGAACTCCACCGACAGATGCTCAGACACCTGGAATTTCTCATGCTTCAGAGGATCCACTACCTGATAATTCAAATCTGGCTCCTCATCTAGCTCCGACATCTGTCTTTTAATCATGCCAATCGTAAAATCTGTCCCATAAATCGGTGTTAGCGGATTAAATTTCGGCAGTAAGTGTTTACAAGCACCAATATGGTCAAGGTGCGCATGTGTGAAGAGAATTGCCTTGACTTTGTCCTTGTTATCTTCTAAGAATTTAATATCTGGGATTAAATAATTCACACCCGGATAGTCTGCACCAGCGAACAACACCCCCATATCAATCACTACGATTTCCCCCTTATATTCCACAATGGTCATGTTCTTACCGATGCCAAATTCCCCTACACCACCAATCGGCATAATTCGCACTGCATCCTTATCTGGACGAGAGTTCTTAAGCTGCGCGTGTGTAACTTGTTTACCATCATAGCCATTATACCTAGACTTGTTCACAGGGATTCCGATAATGTGCTGCGTCGCCTGCGCATTTACATCCTGAGAAAGCATCCTCTGATGATGCACCATCTCTCCCTTCCTCGTCGAAACCGAAAGGTTAACCTTGCGCTCTGCGTTTTTAGCTTGATTCTGTTGATTTTGCTTATTTTGTGCCTGATTTGCGACTTTCGCAGTTTTTGCAACTTTCTTGCCATTTTTAGCGGTATTTTTTGAGGATTTTGCCAGAGAAGCGCCTTTTTTGGCGTTTTTAGCGGTTTTACCTACTAAGTGGGCATCCTTCCCACCCGGCTCAAAATTACTGTTAAAATGGCGATTTTGGGCCTCTTCAAACTGTTCCTTAATGCTCGGCAAACGCTCTTTTGCATTTTTAAGTAGGCGCGCACGGCGCTCCATTTCTTGCTTATTCATGTAAAATATTCCTTATTTATCTTATATCGTCTCTTCCTACCTCAAGAAGAGTGAAACAAGTATGTTTAGTTATCTCTATTATAGCAAGAACAGTCTAAAAAGTAAAGCTTTTCCTATATTTCGGCTGACACGCAGCGAACATTAAACCCGCGGTACTTGAGGTTGTAGTGCTGCGGGTAGACGACCGCCGTGTAGAAGGTCAGGAGGTAAGCGTGGGTAGCAGTACTATGAGCAGTAGAAGACCACCAGTAGCCGGAGCCGTTATTCTGGAAGGCACCCCCTTCGAAGAAGCCGGCGCGGGGAAGGTTGAATGGGAAAGCTTCTAATATCTGGTATTCGGAAGTGGTGGAGTGGTTGGCAGGATTGATACCGTAAGTGTTCAGTAGTGAGCCCCAAGATTTCTGCGCGGAAGTAGAAGTACTATTAGTATAGTTAGTCGGCAGTCTCCAGCCCTTCGGACAGATAGAGTATTGAGCATCACCACTAGATGTTACTAGGCTCGCTGTGCCACTTCCTGCTGTCGCCGCCGACCAAGAGTAGTACCAGATGTTATTCCAGGCAGCCGCCGTTCCAGTGTTGCCGACATTATAGGCGGTATTACCGTTCAGGGCATAAGTATTATCGTTATTAGTTAAGTTAGAGGCCTTAACCGGAGTCCAGATGCCAGCAGAAGTGATATTACCATAGACATTGTCCGTCCTACTCTGGCTAACGATATTTCCGTTAACATCTGCCACTTCTACTGGCTGCGCAGTTAAGCTAGAGCTCGTATTCATGCCAGGAGTAGTGTAGTTCTTATAAAGTGGAAGGTTGAGGTTTTCTGTCATCCAACAGTTACCATCAGCGAGTTTCCTGATAGTATAGGTCTGGGCATTAGAGCTGTTTGGAGCAACTTTGTTCGTGATACTTCCAGTACCATCTTTACCACGCCAGTCATAGAGTGTGCGAGTCGGAACATAAGCAGAAGAGCCTGCATGGGAGCCATTAGTGTCTTCCTCTTGAGCAGTTTTAGCCGGAGTAGTAACACTATTACAGATATTTTTAGTCATCTCCTGCATATAAGTAATATTCCAGAAAGTAGGAGTAGGAGAAGCTACTGTAATATCCGTAGTCCAGTCTTTACCATAAGATGGTATTTCTACTTCCACTTCGTAATCGCCATCTGCAAACATTGCTGGAGTAGTACAAGCGATATTCACATTCCCAGTATCAGAATTAATGTCAGTAATAGTACAAGCCTTAGAGTTAGAGCTATCAGTCTTGCTAGTGATAGTCACGTTGATATCGGAGCTAGTAAAAGCATAGTTAGTATGTAGGCTAGTCACAATAGTTAGGTCTTCTCCGCCATTAGGACTAATTACGGTAGGGTTAACTGCGATAGTGTCAAAGGAGGAAATAGAAGTATCAGATATGACAAAGTAATTGACTGTACCAGTATACTGTCCAGAGCCTACTGCGAGATTAGCTTTAGCACCATAGTAAACTTCTAGGCTATCTCCTTCGGTAGTAGTAGCAGAGCCAGAACGTTCCTGGACTTTAACAGCAGAAGAGCGTAGTGGAGTAAAGGCAAACTTATTCATACTAGCAGAAGTATCAGAATAAGTCGAGTCAAAGTTATCCATCGCGCTCGGAACACCAGTCTGCCCTGTCGGAATCGCAAATCCCCAAGTATTACCATCTAGCACCGCCGGAGCAGATGCGGCTGCAGCAGTCGGTTTCAGCATTTGGGAGGCGGTAGTATTACCATCTTTGTATAGTGCATTGCCAGGGTGAGCAGCATCATAATCTGCTAGCCGGTCCATAGAGAAATATAGCTGGTAACCATCTGGATTATTAGTAATAGTAGTTACAGTATCATGTGCGATTGCCACATTACCAGAAGGTGTTGCTTCCATGTTAATTACTACGTTATCGGCAGACTTGACGGAGGTAGTGTAGTTGTAACCTGCTTCATCGTCGTAGAAATATAGCGTGTCAGCATTAGTGATGCTCTGTGGTGCAAAAACGGAGGAAGCCACAAAAGCAGCAACAAAAGCTAGCAAGAATACAGAAACTACGCTTACTATCCATCTTTGATGCCCTTTCAATGTTAGTCCATTTCTGTTCAAGACTTCTCGAGCAGATATCCTATTCTTTATTTTGCTTAGCATGTTACCTCCGTTAGATTTCCTTCTGGGGTAGCGCCTTGATAGTATCGCATGTGGTAATGATACAAAAAGGCGCTACGAGTGGAATACCTACGGGACTCCGCAATAAAAACATCACTTGATCCAACGTGGTGCTCGTAGCGCCTCTTTACGTTCGATCAAGTAGACTCTATACAATGTATAGTTAAATTGTCTAAATTGCGCTGATGGCTAGATATGCCAAACAGTCCTGTAGGTATTCCACTTCCGATTATAGCATACTTTTTATGTTTTGAATAAAATAATGTTGTATTTTTATCATCTCCTCGATTCAAAAAAGGCCTGGCGATTAAGTGCCAGACCTTTTTTTTGGACTTCCAATTCTAACGAGTATATTTCTCGTTCAAATCTGAGTAATCATACAATTCATCTTCAGAAAACCAAAGTTTTAATTCCTTCTTAGCTTCTTCTGGGTTAGCCGAAGCATGCACCAGATTCGGCACTCCTTGCTTTTTAGCATCAGAATAACCATAGCTCATGTGTGCAAAATCGCCACGAATCGTACCCATGTCTGCAGATTTTGGCTCTGTCGGACCGACAATTTTGCGCACTAGTGGGATAGCTTCTATACCCTCTAAGCACATTGCAATTACTGGACCAGTCATCATGTATGCTACATTATAGCGGAAGATATCTTCTCCGTGTCGTGTAATCATCTGCCCAACATCTTCGTAATGCTTATAATATAAATCTTCTCCCGGCATCACCATCTTCATGCCAACAATTTTGAGTCCGACACGCTCAAAGCGATGGATAATTTCGCCCACGATACCACGCTGCACTGCGTCTGGCTTGAGTACTACTAAACTTCTTTGGATTAAATCTTTCTCTTTTCCCATAAAAACTCCTTTTCTAAATTATAGCACGCATAATGCAATTTTTAAAATCCTCTCACATTTTTTCAAAAAATTTACTTCTAATCAAAAGTGCTATAATAGCAATTATGAACAAACAGTGTATCAGTGAACTAATCCAAGATTTTTTGCAGTATCTAGAGATAGAAATGGGGCGCTCTGTCAACACTGTCCGAAACTACGAACTCTATCTCACTCGTTTTTACAATATGGCTTCCGAAGACTTAGGACATGAAATGATGCCAGAAGATATTACTGAAGATATGATGCGAAAATATCGCTTAAAGCTTAATCGTTTTATCCCTCCTGAGCATCACGAGCGTCTCACTCCCGCCACTCAAACTTATTATTTAATTGCGCTCCGAGGCTTCTTGAAATACCTTGCCAGGCGCGGCATCGATTCCCTAGACCCTGCTCTAGTGGACCTTCCACGCACACATCGCCCACAAGTTACGTTTCTTCATTTTGATGAAATTCAAGCCATGCTTGATGCTATTGACCTTAACACCGAAACTGGCCTTCGAGATCGTGCTATTATTGAGTTATTATTCTCTGGTGGTTTACGCGTATCCGAGCTTTGCAAGCTTAATCGTGGAGATATTAACTTGAATAAATTTGAATTCGTTGTTCGCGGTAAAGGCAGCAAAGACCGTCCAATTTTCATTGATGAATCTGCCGCCAGTCGCGTTCGCGATTATCTTGCCGTTCGTCATGATAGTCTTCCAGCATTATTTTTAAATAATAGTAAAAACTCTGGAGTCCCAGACACTAGTGGCGACTATCGCAGACTTACTCCTAGAAGCATCCAGCGCATTATCGAAAAATATACTCGCGCCGCCGGCATTACTAAACACGTCACTCCCCACACTTTAAGGCATAGTTTCGCTACCGACCTTCTTATGAATGGTGCTGATATTCGCTCGGTCCAATCTCTACTTGGCCACAGCAATATCTCCACCACCCAAATCTACACCCATATCACCGACCCCCACCTAAAAGACGTCCACAAAAAATTCCACTCCGAGACCAACTAATAAACCGCTACCATTAGTTGTGCCTGAAAAGCATAAACTATCACGAAAGCTAGAACTAAAAACGGCCCGAAAGGAATAGCTTTCTGTCCTTTCTTAGCTTTATAATATATTCCTACCACACTTCCCATGAAATTTGACAAGAATAGCACCAAGAGACACAGCCACCAATTCCCTAATATCAAAGAAATCGCTAATGCTAGCAGCCAATCGCCACTCCCAACCAGCCTTTCCCCAGATAAACGATATAATAATAGATATGTTCCTGCGAGCAAAGCTACTCCTGCGAGTATGCTTGGCAAAATTTTTAGAAAATCTTGCAAGAACATTCCGCCGAGCATCATTCCAACGATTCTTATCGCTAAATAAATTGCTGCCATGATAATCACTGTCGTTAAAAGCCTTGTTGGCAAAAGCTGCCATTTAGCATCATAAATTAATAGAATCCACATAATTGTCATGGTAATAAATAGTACAAGCATTATAGAAATAAGCAAAAGAATATATATTATATTAATATCTATAACTAGCGCATTATAAAGCTCTGGAAAGAAAAGCATCCCTATAAGCACAAAAGCACAGCCTAAGCCGATTTCACTAAATATTTCCGCCCTGCCAATTTTAGCACCACATTTTCTACATTTTCCTCTTTGTACTATCCACGAAACAATCGGTACGTTTTCCGAAGGCTTTAATCTCTTTCCACAAGATAAGCAGACCGACCACTTTCCAGGATCTTTTTTTCCTGTTTCTTTTAATCTTATTCTCCACGCCTGGCAACAAGAAAAACTGCCCAAAATCGCCCCAAAACAGAATAGCAGAATTAAAAATACGATTTCAATAATTAACATATTTAATATTATACAAAATTTACTTGATTTTTTAAAGCTTATGTTATAACATAGTCTTAAGCGTATTAAAAATTAAGGCTTAATGAATTTGAAAAGAAAGGAAATTATGCCAAAACAACTTATAAAATCAAAAAAAGGCTTTACGATTATTGAGGTCGTCCTCGTTCTCGCTATCGCCGGTCTTATCTTCCTCATGGTGTTCTTAGCACTTCCAGCTTTGCAACGTTCCCAACGTGACACCCAAAGGCGTGATGATCTCGCTCGTTTCCAGACCGCCATTACTAACTATCAAACTAACAACCGTGGTAAAATTCCTGGTAATGCCCTTTCTTCTAGCGCTTCAGAAGGTCAATATCGCGAAGAATATGCCAAGTTCATGTCTAATTATCTTTGGGTTGGTGGTGATGAATTCACAGATCCGGATGGTCAGATGTACGCTGTAGGTACCGTCTGTCCTAACTTAGGCACTCCAGGTACTTACGCAAACTACTGTAAGAGCCTTACCGAAACTGCTACTAATACTAGTGGTGTCGTAAATACCGGTGAATATGATTCAGCTTGGGACAAAGACCGTGCAAAGCTTATCGCAGCTCTATCTACTAATATTGGCGATTATCAATATGGTGGCGTATTCAACCATTTGATTTATATCTTCCAAAACGCTACCTGTGATGGTGAAGCAGTTGTACCTTCTACCGGTGTTCGCAAAATTGCTATTCAGTTCAAGCTCGAGAGCGGTGGTATTTACTGTAGTGCTAACTAATGTTTATACCTAATATTCTGTATCATACCTGACTGTCCGAACTTCGCAAACCTGGAATTTGTTTAAAACAAAAACCAGAACAAAAAATTCCCCTAGATTTAAACTAGGGGAATTTTGAATCTATCCTAAAATTCCTCAATAATCCACAACATTCTTCCGCCAAAAACAAGTCGCCTGTGATATAATTATTACTAATGAAAGCTCCAAAATTCAAATCCATTGTAGCGATGGCGAATGCTAGATTTTCTATTAAGGCTTCAGCTGTAATTTTGGCTAGCTCCACTCTCGTATCGGCATTACTGGGTATTTTCCGCGACAGACTTTTGAACTCCTACTATCTCGATACCTATCCTACCGGAATTGATGCTTACACCGCTGCTTTCACTATCCCAGATTTCATGTTCTTCATCTTGACCTCTGGCGCTCTAGCCGTCTCATTTATACCTGTTTTTAATCAGCGTCTTGTCACCGGTAATAAGAAGTCTGCTTGGGAACTATCTTCTAGTGTTCTTAACCTTATGGCATTAGCCACTCTTATCGCTTCAATTCTCATTATGATTTTCGCCGACCCTCTAGTCCGCTACGTCGTCGGACCTGGCTTAGACGAAGCTGGAACTATTCTTGCCATTAATATGATGCGAGTTATCGCAATTAATCCCTTCCTCATGTCCATCGCGACTGTATTATCTTCCATCCAACAAGCCGTTGGTCGTTTCGTGTTTTACGCCCTCGCGCCAGCCGTTTATAATATCGGCATTCTCATCGGTATCGTCTTCTTCACTAATGGTATTAACATCTTCGGAATCCAGATTTTCGAAGGTGGTATTATGGGTGTGGCACTAGGTGTAGTTTTTGGTGCCATTCTCCAGGTTATCATTTCTCTTATCGGATTATTCGGACTAGGTGTCGACTATGAATTCAAAATCTATTGGAAGAATCATGGTTTCAGAGGCGTTCTGAAACTCCTTCCTGCTAGGTCGCTTGATCAAGGTATCGACTATGTTAACACTATCGTTAATACTAATCTCTCCTCCCGCATGGGAGCTGGCGCTATGCGTAGCTATCAGCAAGCCACTTCCCTGCACCAAATGCCAGTCAACCTCATTGGCGTCGCCATTTCTACCGCTTTCTTCCCTCAGATGACCGAGCAACTCGGCGAAGGTAAAGAAGACGAATATTATGCCACTTTCAGATCGGCTCTTAGAACTATCATCTGGATTTCCCTACCAGTAGCGGTTATCGCTTTCTTTGCCAGAGGATACGTCGTCTCATTCATCAAAAACGGCGGAGACCCGCTCATTGCTTCCGTACTTGGTACTCTCGTTATTGCCATCTTTGCTCGCTCCGTCTTTCATATTGCCTCTCGCGGTTTTTATGCCAAACAAGACACCAAAACCCCATTCGTAGTTAGTATTATAGCCGTTGGTCTTTCTACTCTCCTTGCAGTATTTTTCACTATGGCAGGTTTTGGACCAGAAGGCTTAGGCTATGCTCAGTCTATTGGCGCACTACTAGAAATTATCATTTTAATCGGTCTCTTGCAGAAGGCAAGCCATAATAAACTCCTTAGTAAATCTTTCTGGAAGGGCTTTATCAGAATGTTAGTTGCTACTACTATCTCTGGAGCTGTAGCTTATTCCATGACTAAGTTCTTTCCTTTGCGTTCCACCGACGTCTCCATCTTAGCTACACTACCAAAATTCTTACTGATTTCTCTAACCAGCCTTGTAGCCTATATCATCGCAGGATACTTCCTCGACCTTCCCGAAGTCCAGCCTATTGTCCAGAAAATCAAAAAGCTCCTCTTTAGAAACGTTTAAATTGTCATTAGTCTCTACTTATCACCCGGCTTCTTTAATCGATAATAAATCGATGGAGCAAAGCGTACTGGTGCCAAAACACTCTGAGCACCTTTTTCTAACCTGATTAGATTTTTAGTACCAAAAATCTTCTTAAGCCCTTTTGAACGGAAATTAGAAACCGATAATACCTTGTCAATATCAAACCCTGTATCAATAAACAAATTCTCAATATATTTTGGATGATAATTAAAGAATCCGTCTTTGTCTATATCGGAAAGATTAGCCACTTTCCTATCAAATGGGCTAACCTTAGTCTTACCAGCAAAATAACGTGCAATACGTGGTAAAGTGCGCTTGTTCGCTACTTCAATCACTGCTACACCACCAGGTCGAAGAATTCGATAAAGCTCCGCTAGCACCTTGTCCATGTCTTTGAAATGGTGCGTTGCACGAATCATCATCAAAGAAGTAAACTCACCGTCTTTAAACGGCAAATTATAAATATCGCCTTGCTTAGTTTTCAGTTTTTTACCGTATTTTTCTTCGGCTTGTTTTAGTTCTGTTTTACTATAATCGAACAACGTTGCTGACTTCGCACGCGGCAAGTATTCGTCCGCTAAACGCCCATACCCGCCCGCAATATCTACGAAATTCTCCATATGTTCTGGAAGTAATTTCCTAATTGCCATACGATCTGCTTCGTCTTCGTATTTTCTATCGGCATCTTCCCAAAAAATTTTCTTATAGTCGTAGCCGTTATAATCAGAAATAGATTTTGTCATACAATTATTATACCACAGAGATATTATTACTTTATTATTTTAGAATCTTTTAGTGCAATTTAGCTGCCGCCGGCAACACTGCACCTTCCATTAACGGTGCAATATCTTCTTCCTCAATAGTCTCATTCTCAAGTAGTGCCTTCGCCACACGATCAAGTACTTTCGTATTAGCCTTAAGTACCGCTTCTGCACGCTTCGCAGCTTCATCCGATAATTTCTTTATTTCAGAATCAATTAGCTCAGCAGTCTTCTCTGAATACGGTTTACCAGTAGAAATAGTATAGTAAGAAACATCACTATTTTCTGGGAATACTTGGTTGCGAGTACTAGTTCCCATACCCTCTTCTACAATCATCTCCTTAGAAAGTTCTGCCACATTCTTAAGGTCTGATGAGGCGCCAGTCGTCACGTCGTCGTCGCCGAATACTATCTTCTCGGCGATACGTCCGCCCATCGCACGTGCTAAGATATCTTTTAGCTCGTAGATGTTCTTGTAGCTTCGATCTTCTGGTGGCAAAAACCACGTTACTCCTCCAGTACGCCCACGTGGAATAATCGTAATCTTATGTACAGGATCAGAATCTGGTAATACATGCCCTACTACCGCGTGTCCAGCCTCATGGTAAGCCGTAAGTTTCCTCTCGTAATCATTCATTACTTTGCTTTTTCTTTCTGGACCAATTGCCACTCTCTCAAAAGCTTCAGTAATATCATTATTAGTTATTTCCTTATGTCCTTCACGCGCCGCAGTAATCGCCGCCTCGTTAGCAATGTTTGCAAGATCTGCACCTGAAGACCCCGCAGTTTTAGCTGCAAGTTCATCAAGCTTCACATTCTTTTCTGTAGGTTTATTTTTAAAATGCACTTTCAGGATTTCCAGACGGTCTTTCCTCTCTGGCAAAGTGACGTTTACGTGTCTATCAAATCTGCCCGGACGAAGCAATGCTTTGTCTAACATATCTACACGGTTAGTCGCCGCTATCACTATTACACCACTATCGTTATCAAAACCATCCATCTCGACTAAAATCTGGTTTAGAGTCTGTTCATCTTCTCTACCCGCACCACCACGCGCATCACGTTTATGTGCAACTGCATCAATTTCATCAATAAATATAATAGATGGTGCATTCTTTTTCGCTTTAGAAAAGAGGTCTCGCACACGAGAAGCACCCACACCTACGAACATTTCTGCGAATTCAGAGCCAGAAATAGAAAAGAATGGAACATTAGCTTCTCCGGCGACAGCTCGCGCCATCAAAGTTTTACCAGTACCCGGATCCCCTGCAAGCAACACTCCTCGTGGAATCTTAGCTCCTAATTTTTCATATTTCTTTGGACTTTTTAGAAAATCAACTACTTCCGACAAATCTTGCTTTGCTGCTTCATTCCCTGCTACATCTTCGAATTTAACTTTCTTTTTGTCTGGACCATAGAGCTTAGCTTTCGCCTTTCCGAATCCCATAGACTGATTATTCATAGATTGTGCTTGGCGCATCAAATATGAAAAGAAAATTATCATCGCAAGTATCGGCAAGGCAATTATAGCAATGTCCCAAATATTGCTCCAGATATTTGTCGGCTCTTTATATTCTATTACTGGATATTTTTCTTGGCAAGAAGATAGCTCTTCTCCCGATTTTCCTTCACATTTATTAACTAGCCCCTGCTCGTACAATGTACCCGAGCCATCTTTTCGCGAAACTTGCGTTGGCTGGTCCTTGTCTTTCAGGGTAATTTTTATTTCCGAGCCAGATACGGTGATTTTTTTAATATCCCCATTCTCATCATTCGCCCTAGAAATCACGTCCGAAAGTGGCACTTCATCAAGATGGGTTTGCGGTGTAAGTAAAGCTACGAACGCTAGGCATATTAATATCACAACGAATACAAAAGATACAAGCCTTGCGCTATTGCTGGCATTCTGCTTCTTCTGCGGTTTCTTACTAGTAGAATTTGGCACAATAAAACTCCTTTTATTACACTTAATTATATCACGTATTATCAATAAAGCACACTAAATAATCTCCTATTCAAACACCGGTCCATCATCTGGAAACGGGTCTTCATCGAACAGTTCCGTATTGTCATTCCAAGGGTCAAAACTATTTGCAACCTTTTTCTTATCATAGACTTCAGTACCGAACATCTCAGAATTATCATCTTCGCTATAGTCATTCGAGCCATACGGATTAAATCCTAATTCTAATAGAAATCTTGAAGGCGAGGTGTAATTTCTAGAGCCAAAAGAAAATCGCGATTTAGCATAAGACAATATTAATTCCTCTTTGGCGCGAGTCATACCTACATACGCGAGCCGTCTTTCCTCCTCTAATGCCTCCGCCGAATCAGAACGTTCGCTCGGAAATAATCCTTCTTCTAATCCTACTAGGAAAACCACTGGAAACTCTAGTCCCTTTGCTGCATGGATAGTCATTAATGTTACCGAATGTTTATCAGTCGATTCATCTGCTGAAGACATTAATGTTGCATCAGCCAAAAAGTCTTCAATATTCTCATAGGTTATAGCATTACCCGCCAAAACATTTAGATTTTCTAATCTATCTCCTCCGCTCGGCGTACCGTCATCAAGCAGACTTTCAAAGTCAAAATACCGAATCGTTTGTTTAATTAATTCTGTCGGCATACGTTCTTCCGACTCGACCATTCTAAAATAATTTTGCAGTCTATCAATAGATTTTTTAGCCCGGCTAGCGAACTCATCAGATAATCCCGGAGTTATTAGAGGATTAGACTCAGGATGTGTGGCATGAATACTATCTAGCCTACTTAAGAGCTTCTTAAGGCTCGCTTCGCCGATTCCAGACAGAACATTCTTGGTCACTCTCTCTAGGCTAATTTGGTCCATCGGATTGACGATTAATCTCAAAATCGCTAAAACATCTTTTACTTCTTTACGGTCATAAAAACGTACTCCACCAATAATTTTATAAGGAATTCGGTTGTTGATTAATACTTTTTCAAAAGCAAAAGATTGCGCATTTGTACGATACAAAATTGCAAAGTCTGAATATTCTCTATTTTTATTTGCCTTCTCATTAATAATCTTATTCGCCACCCATTGCGCTTCCATCGCTTCATCAGCTAATGACTCTATCTCGACCGGCTCACCATTTCCCGACTCGGTGAACAATTCTTTGTCGGTCCTAGTCTGATTATTTTTAATGACTTTCTGCGATGCTTTCAAAATATTACCAGTACTTCTATAATTTTGCTCTAATTTTACTACTTTAGCTGTTGGAAAATCTTTAGTAAAATTCAAAATATTCGTAAAATCTGCCCCTCGCCAAGAATAAATTGACTGCCAATCATCTCCTACTACACAGATATTTTGCGACTCATTCACTAGTGCTTTTACTAAATGATATTGCACTGCATTAGTGTCTTGATACTCGTCAATTAAAATATGCTCAAAACGTTCTTGCCATTTTTTTCTAATTTCAGAATTTTTATCAAAAAGTCTCGCAGCATCAAGCAAAAGATCATCAAAATCTAGAGCATTCATTTTTGCTTTTTCTAACTCGTACTCGGCGTAAATTTTAGCCGTCTGCTTCAAATTAGGATAATATGCTTCTTTTTCCAAATCACTAGGGCTCTTATACTCGTTCTTGCATTTGCTAATAATCGCCTGAATAGATTTTGGCTTCAAACTTTTACTGTCATATTTTCCATTTTTAATAATTCGACGAATCAATGCAACTTGATCGTCGGTGTCATAAATTACAAAATTCTTGTCTAGCCCCGCTGCTAAATATTCAATTCGCAAAATCTTAACGCAAATACTATGAAAAGTTCCCATGTAAGGCATAAAACTTCTATTCGGAACTACATCTTCATTTTCTGAATTCTTATTCAGCAGCTTCCATAATCTAGTTCTCATTTCTTGTGCTGCTTTATTCGTAAAAGTAACTGCCAGAATATTCTTCGGACTAACACCATGCGCAATTAAATTTGCGATTCGATGAGTTAAAGTTTTAGTCTTACCCGAGCCAGCACCTGCCAGAATCAAAAGCGGGCCACTCATAGTACTCGCTGCGTCCTTCTGCGCCGAGTTCAACCCCTTTAAGACATCTGTTCCTTCAACACTATTAGTTCTTATTTCCAAGCCAGAATTATTAGCACCTTTTATCTTTTGCTCCACTTTATTCATTTTTTCATTATATCACGGATAGTCAAAAACTAAATCCCAGTCAGTGGCGAGATATCGGCTCCAAGCTGTCTAAGTCTTGCCGCGAAATCTTGATATCCACGATCAATCGAATAGGTATTCCTAAGTATTGAAGCGCCGGGAGCTGCAAGCATTGCAATTAGGATCACTACTGCCGGCCTAAGAGCTGGAGGAGAAACTAATTCCGCTGGACGCCAGTTCGTTGGCCCTTCCACATACACACGATGCGCGTCCAGAAGCTCTACCTTGGCATTCAACTTAGTGAGGTCAGTGGTATAAACTGCGCGATTCTCAAAAACCCAATCGTGTATCAGCGTACGTCCACGAGCCGAAGCCGCTATCACCGAAAAGAACGGCAGATTGTCAATATTAAGCCCTGGGAACGGCATTGGATGAATCTTATCGGCTGGTGCTACAAGGTCAGTCTTTTTGATAGTCAAATCTACTAATCTTGTAAAACCATTATCTGCAAAATATTCTTTACTTCGCCTAATGTCTGCATTCATACTCTTAAGTATCTCTAGCTCAATTTCCAAAAATTCTATCGGCGCACGACGAATTATTATTTCCGAATGAGTAGTAAGTGCCGCCGCAATAAAAGACATTGCTTCTATCGGGTCTTCTGCTGGGGAATACTCGATATTTTGATTAATACGTCTCTTGCCAGTGACTTTAAGCGTGGTCGTCCCGATTCCTTCGATTTTCACTCCTAGCGACTGCAAGAAGAAACAGACATCCTGCACCATATAATTAGGTGAAGCTCCCACGATCGTAGTCTGACCCGGATAGAGTGCCGCTGCCATCAATACATTCTCCGTCACTGTATCTCCTCGCTCGGTCAACACAATACGTTTATCTTCAGCTGGCGAAACGGCTCTCGGCTGACCTACAGTTGCTCGATACATTCCACTCTCTGTACGTGCATCAACTTCTAACCCAAAAGCCTTGAGTGCTCTAAGGTGCGGCTCTACCGTACGTACACCGAGTGAACACCCACCAGCATAAGGCAACTTAAACCGGCGGTATTTATGAAGTAGCGGTCCTAAGAACATGATAATCGAACGAGTTCTTCTCGCTGCGGAGATATCCAAATCGGAAATTTTTAATTCGCGTGGTGGTATAATTTCCAAATCACGTTTACGATTAATCCATCGGCATTTAACACCAATTGACTCCAGTACCTCGATAATTCTAAATACTTCCTCAATTCGAGCTAAATGCCTTAACGTAGTTTTGCCAGAATTAAGTAGTGCTGCACAAAGCAACCCAACTGCAGCATTTTTGCTCGTATTGACTGTGATTTCTCCATGCAACTCTTTTCCGCCTTCAATAAAAAGGCTTTGAGAAACAGAGGTATTTACCGACAGAATCGGGCTTTTCAAGGCACTAGACAATTTCTTAATCATGTCTAGAGAAACATTCTGAGAGCCACGTTCTATCCTATAAATCGCTGGCTGGGAGGATCCTACTAATTTTGCTAGTTCTGCCTGTGTTAATCCTCTCTCGCGACGAAGATGGGAAACAACGTTTCCAATCTCTTGCTGATAGGTCTTACTCTCCACATGTTTTGACATAAGCAAATTATATCACAGAACGAATAATTTGTGAAGTAGTAGAAGCGAAAATATTTAAAAATCTGCCTTGTGTCTAGTGTTATTTACACACTACGTTATTAGCATGCACCCAACCTTCAACTGTGCCACCATCAAGATACTCGCCACTAGTTCTAGCTACACGCATAATTCCACCTTTTTCAATATAAGAAGCAAACGGATCCGTAATCATATATTCTTGGTCTAACGGTCCGAAATCGTGCGCATGGACATATTCGACAATTTCTCGCATCAGTTTAGTAGAAATAATATATTTCGAAACTGACGCAATGCCAGTTACCTGCTCCGGTTTTGGCTTCTCGGTAATTTTTACCACTTTTTCATCTTCTATGGTCAAAGCTCCGCCATTCAAAAGCGCCGATTCTGGTTTGGTAATACCAAGCAGTGCTGATTCATCTTCAGATTTTACAGAATTAAGCAAAGATTCCGCCGAAGATTCGCCATCAGGATTCCAAATAAAATCATCTCCCATGAACACGAAAACCGGCTCATCAATATTAAACTCCTCAGCCACCAAGCAAACTGGTACCGCTGTACCATATTTTCCAGATGGATCTTGAGAGACATAATGGATTTTTACATTGTCTGGCAAAGTCTTAGCTAGAAGCATGCGGTCAGTCTTTCCACGTTCTTCTAGATATTTATTAAGAGCTAAGTTATCCTTATAGAACTCTCGTACCTGGCAAGGCTCAACGTTAGAGATTACCATATAGATATCCGTTACTCCCGCCTTAATCAGCTCTTGGACGGAATAATCTACCAACGGACGATTACCAACCGGTAACATGGACTTCTCTATAATTTTGGTAATCGGCAATCTTCTCGTTCCCCATCCAGCGACCGGTATAATAGCTTTGGTAATCTTTTTCATTTTGCTCCTTAACTGAATCTACAGCTTACTTTCTTGCTATAATTTTACTTTGCCAAGAAGTATCAGTCAATAGTTCGAATCAGAGAATCTCGCCAGACGTCAGGATGCTGTTCCAGTCCAAGCAAAGTCGTAATAGTCGCTGCGATATTGGAAAGTCCAGCATCTTCCATTTTTACGAACTCATATTTGTCACGATTATCTGTATTATCATAAATCACAAATGGTACTGGGTTAGTAGTATGTGCCGTCTTAGAATTACCCTCCGCATCCACTAGCTCTTCCGCATTACCATGATCCGCAGTGATAATTAATACCCCTCCAAGTTTATCCACCTCTTTAGCAATACGCGCTAGCTGAATATCAATCGCTTCAATCGCAACAATAGTCGGCTCTAACTCTGCAAAATGTCCCACCATATCTCCGCCAGGGAAATTCAATCTGACGAATTTATACTTATCCATATTAGCGATCACTTCGTCAGCAATCTCAGCCGATTTCATCCATGGGCGAGTATCGAATGGCTGCGTATCTGAAGGAATTTCGATATGGTCTTCCCCTATTGCTTTTTGGTAGCTATTTCCGTTGAAATAATATGTAATATGTCCGAATTTAACAGTTTCTGACACTGCGAGTTGACGAATTCCTCGCGAACTGAGAAAAGAATTCAAAGTATTGTCAATCTTAATCGGCTCTACTAGGCGATGCTCCGGTACGTGTGTATCAGAATTATATTCAGTTAGTCCAGCAAAATACACGTCTGGCTTACCATGATGCAAGATACCATCTTTACTATAATAAGTACGATCAAAATATGGAAAATCATTATAAGTCATAGCCATTGCAAATTCTACCGCTCTATCCGCTCTAAAATCATAGTAGATGAAGCTATCACCATCTTCTACTCTGCCTACTGGCTTGCCATTTTCCACAATCACAAAAGGAGGAATATACTGGTCTTGCAAACTTGGGTCTTTCTCTCTGAATGTGTTAATAGCTGAAGTTGCCGAAGTAAATCTATGATATGCCTCACCACAAACTATTGCATCCCAACCCGTCTTGACGATATTCCAATCACTCTCGTATCGGTCTGCAACATACACCATTCTTCCACCACCAGAAGCAATACGATAATCTGGATGGTCCGGAAATGCAGCGATAAATGCCTCTAACTCCGCGACATATTGTAGTGCCGACTGTGGTGGTGTATCCCTACCGTCCAAAACGATATGTACTCGAATTCTAGATATTCCTTCTGAATGGGCCTGCTCTATCATTCTCTCTAAATGATAAATACTACTATGTACATTGCCATCAGAGAAAATACCAGAAAAATGCAAAGTAGAATTTCTTTCTTTAGTTCGTTTTATAATCGTTTTCCATGCCTCAGATTGCCAAATAGCTCCAGTATTAATCGCTTCGTTAATCTGAGCTACACCTTGTTTAACTATCTGGCCAGCGCCAATCGCATTGTGTCCAACTTCGCTATTTCCCATATCTCCTGGCAAAATCCCTACTGCTTCACCAGAAGCATTCAGTCCAGTAGTCTTATAATTTTCTACTGCATAATTCAAAAACTCAGTGTGAGCCTGCTTAATAGCATTTCCAACCACGTCCCGCCTCAGGCCGACGCCGTCTAGAACTGCTAGCACAACTGGACCATTATAATCTAATCTCATAAGTGTTTGCCCACTCCTGTTTATCTTATTTATTTCATTATATCACATTTTCAGCCAAATCACTCTGATTCAACCAAAATCACTACAATTTAATTAAAATCACTTCGACCTAACTGACGCCTGGAACTTTTAGCTAGGCCTTCCAAGCAACTGGAACATATTCTGCTTATAAGTTTCAACTCCCGGCTGGTCAAATGGATTTACACCGCTAATTTTTGCTGAAAGCGCACAAGAAAGTTCAAAAAAGTAAATCAACTCGCCTATACTTCTTGCTGTTAAATCTGCAATTTCAATTTCGAGTACAGGTATACCGCCCAGTCTATGCGCCCTCACTGTAGCTTCCAAAGCTTTTTCATTAATATAATCTAAACTTTTACCAGCAAGATAGTTAAGCCCATCTGCATTGTCTTGTGTCTGTGGAATCATGATTGATCTTTGACTAGGTGTTGTAATTTTTACAACAGTTTCAAAGATATTTCGTCTTCCTTGCTGCATGTATTGTCCTAGCGAATGAAGATCCGTAGTATATATTACTGAAGCTGGAAAGATTCCCTGATTATTCTTCCCTTCCGACTCACCAAACAATTGTTTCCACCATTCACTAAAAGTTTCGAGTCTCGGCTCGAAAGTGGCGAGCACTTCCGTTTCTTTTCCCTGTTCTCGATACAACTTCTGCCTAATTATCGCATATCTTGAAGCCTCCCTTACAATAGCCGCTGCGGTGTCCACAGTTGCAGAACTCATTGTCGCGGCATATTCCATATTAACTCCTACAGAAGCCGTATGTGCGCCATCAATTAATTCCTCAATATTAATACCAGCAACTGCCATCGGCAAAAGTCCTACCGCTGTGAGCACTGAATATCTTCCACCGATATTATTTGGCACTACAAATCGCTGATATCCATTCTTTACTGCTTCATCATGCAGCACGCCTTTTTCAGCATCAGTCGTAACATATATTCTTTCTTTTGCACCCTGTTCGCCGTATTTTGCTACAAGCCCAGCCTTGAGTAGTCTAAATGCAATCGCCGGCTCCAAAGTCGTTCCAGATTTAGAAATAACATTTATCGAAAAATCACTAGTCCCAATTTCTGTGAAGAGTTTATCAAGTGCTGCAGAGCTTAAATTATTCCCTGCATACACGACTTTCGTCTTGCCACTATTTCCTAGTGCGTCAATAATCGCTTTATGTCCAAGATACGAGCCACCGATACCGACACAAATCAAAAATCCAGAATCACTATTAATCTTAATTGCAGCTTGTTTAATTCTTGCAAGTTCATCCGCATCCACCGGAACATTCAGCCAGCCAGCCATCGCATCAGACTTTATTTCAGAAAGAGCAGATTCCGCAGCTGAAAAGTCATCAACTCGAAGCGTAGTATCTGTAAGAAATTTTATCATTTTACCTCCAGCATTATACCTATATTATATACCAACTGCCGGCTCAGTTGGACATTTTTTCAAAATATCCGCAATTGCATCGTGCTCTGCTTGAGTTACCCACAAAGCATATTTGTATTTCACGGAAACTTGCCTAGCTACATATTGACATCTAAACGCTTTGTTCGGCGGTAACCAAGTCGCCGCATCGCCATCAGACTTTTGCTGATTCGCGGAGCTATCCGCTGCAATCAAATTTAGCGGATCAGTTGCCATCTGGTAACGTTCCTCTTTAGTTTTATACTGTGCGCCCTTCTGCCAAGCATCAGACAAAGCTACGATATGGTCAATCTGAATTTTCTTACTAAAATCTGACTTTTGATAAAATTGCATTTCACTACCAGTATAAGGCTCAACAAAGTGCCCAGCCACCACATCACAACCATCTAATACCGCCGTATCACCCAAATCTCTCCTAATAATTACCTGCCGCAAACTACAACCATTAATCTTCGGCCAATTAGAATAAAATTCAGTTCTCTCGTATCCAGTTTTAGGTGCACGCCCCTTAATTTCCAACTTCTCTAGTATCGAAATTGCCAGTGGCTCTCCTTCTGATGTAACTCCTAAAGGCGAAGTTGCACCATCATCAACAGTTTCAACCTTTTCAGGAGCCTCAGACTCATAGCTTACTGGATTTATAATCAACCACCCTGCTACTACTGCAAGGAGTACTAAAACTATAATTATCCTACGTTCTCTATACGTTATTTTCATAAAGTCCTAAAAAGTGTCGCACACTTCAAAATCCTACGCAAGCTTTAGCAATAAACTTTATTTATCGTCAAGAGATTCATAGCCGGGCAAAGCTTCTCCGGTCAAAAGTTCAAGTGAAGCTCCTCCGCCCGTAGAAATGAGTCCATATTTAAGCGACTCATCTTTTTTCTGCAAATTCTCAACAAATCCTGTTGTATCTCCACCACAAATTACCGAATAAACTTGCGGATTTTTGCCCAAGTACTCTGCTACCTCTGTGGAGCTTTTTGCATATTCTGGATTCTCCACATAGCCAAGCGCGCCATTCCAAAGTACAGTCTTAGCTCCATCAAGCATTTCTAGTATTTTCTGAGTAGATTCTGATCCAATATCTAATTTTGCGCCACTCTCATCACTTACAAAATCATTAGCAATATAAATCTTGTCTGCATTGTCAGCAAATATCTTTTTCTCTTCTTCGGTCAATTTGCCATCAGATATATCCGCTGCAATTTTTCCGCCCACAATAATTTTATCAGCAATTTTCAAGAATCTCTCAATCAACGGCTGTTTGTCGGCAACTTTTGCTCCACCGATAATTACTATAAACGGGTGCACTGGTGCTTTTGCAACTTTTGTTAATGCGGTAATCTCTTTTTCTAGTAGTGGGCCAGCGACTGAAGGGACTTCAGAAGTAATAGCAGACGTAGAAGCATGCGCACGATGAACTACAGCAAACCCATCTTGCACGAAAACATCCGCATGTGTCGATTCCGCTATTTCCCTCGCAAATTCCGTCGAATTTTCTTCTTCACCAGGAAAGAAACGTAAATTCTCTAGCAATAAGATACCGCCCACAGGTAACTTTTCTACTGCTTCTTCTACATCTGGACCAGATACATCACTCACAAAGAACACTTTTCTATCAGGAAGTAGTTCCTTTAATCTATCAAAAACAATTTTAAGTGATAGCTCTGGTTTTTTCTCGCCCTTCGGACGACCAAGATGAGAAATTAAAATAATACGTCTTGCACCTTTCTTCTCTAAAAGCTCCAAAGTCGGAATAGTCTCGCGAATGCGCAAGTCATCTGTAATCTCCCCATCTTTAATCGGTACATTATAATCTACCCGAACTAAAACTGTTTGCCCACGCACTTTAGTGTTCTCTAAACTTTGTTTTGCGAACATTTTACCTCCATTTACTACTATTATACTATATTTTCTACATAAAATAGCTAATCTTAAGCCACCTATATCTATCCAAATGACAACCGGCTCTATACGCGTACAATATGAATAGTATCAGTCCCACCAGCCATATCCTTATGCCCAGATATAATGACCGCTAAGATATCTTTCTTCCCTTCGCGAATCTGAAGATAACCATTTTCCTTTAGCTCTTGAGCCAGTTCGAGACCATAATTTTCAGAATACGGTCTTACGAAAGCCGAGTTGGCATATGTCAACGCTAACTGACCTGCTACACGCGGATTACTTGTCACTGTCACGATTGGCAACTTCGGACGTTGCGCCGCAATAGCAGAAGCTGTCGCTCCAGATGCAGTCTGACACAAAATTACATCTGCATCAATTTTCTCAGCAAGACTCACCACGCCACCGGCAATAGCATCATAGTTCTTATAGTCTCCGGTGACATCATGGTTAATTGGTGACACATGTGAATTATTCTGTGTATAAAGAATTACCTTTTTCATAGCTTTCACTGTTTCGACTGGATATTTACCGTTTGCAGTCTCATCAGAAAGCATCACTGCATCAGCCCCTTGAATAACAGCATTAGCTACATCTGACACTTCCGCACGAGTCGGCTCAGGATTGTCCACCATTGAGCTCATCATCTGTGTCGCAACGATACAAAGTTTCCCATGTTCGCGGCACATAGCGATAAGTTTTCTCTGGACAATTGGCACTACTTCCGCACCCGCTTCTACCGCCATATCGCCACGCGCCACCATGATTCCATCCGTAGCTTTGACAATCGCTTCCATTGCCTCGTCAGATTCTATTGCTTTCTTAGTCTCAATTTTAGCGATAATATGTGCTGTCGAGCCATGCGAAAGCAAAATTTGACGCAATTTTTCGATATCTTTTGCAGATTGCACAAAAGAAAGTGCTACATAGTCAAAATCACGCGAAGCACCGAACTCAATATCTGCCATGTCTTTTTCGGTGATAATATCACCACCAAAATCTGTATCCGGAAGGTTAAGTCCCTTATGGCTCATAACGAAACCATCGTTCTCAACCTTAATCTTAATCGCAGTATTAGATACTATTTCAGAAACTGTAGATTTTATTTTGCCATCAAACATCGAAAGTGGCTCTCCTACTTTCACTTTTTTGGCAAGATTATATTGCACCGGAAGAACATTACCACCGTCGTGCTCCTTAATAGCATTATCCAATATCAATTCATCGCCTGCATGGACATCTAAATGATTATTTTTAATGTCTCCTAAGCGAATCTTTGGACCTTGTAAATCTTGCAAAATCGCAACAGAACGACCTTTCTTGGCAGCAGCTTGGCGAATCCAAGTAATCTGCTGATCACGTTCCGTATAATCACCGTGAGAAAAGTTGAGACGGCAACCGTTGACTCCGGCCATAATTAATTCTTCAATTTTCTGTTCCGAAAAAACAGCTGGGCCAATAGTGGCAAGGATTTTAGTTCTTTTAAATAATTTACTCATACCTATTATTCTATCATATTTGCAAGTGTTATTATAATTTTTAAGCTTTAATTTTTAAAAATCTATTTAGCCAAAATTAAAATCCGCTATTTTATTTACTAAGTTATAATTTTTATGTTAAAATAGAGCACAAGTGGAGTAAAATTTTAATGTCAAAACGTAAAAAAACGTTAAAACGATACTATTCATACCCCGAGCAACCTGAGCCGCTCAACTTTCCCGCTGAGCCAATCGCACACATTTTTTCCATCTTAGCAATCATTATTTGTCTTGTTTTAGTATTCGGTAACGTGGCTGTCCGCATCATCTTTGATCCAGAGCGCGCTGCTAAACGTGAGCTCGAAAATATCGCCAAAGACTATTACGAAAATTATTATTATGATAGCTTTACAGAAAACACCCCTGAAGATGAATTAGCTGTCGCCCTCCAAACTTACACAGATTATGGTTTCCCACCTGTTTACCTAAGGCAGCTTCTACTTTTTGACAATGGTCGACACGAAGATTCTAGATCATATTTCACTGGCCAATATTTCTGCAACACTAACCACACTTCAGTCACATATATCCCCAAACCACCATATGGTAAGACAGATTACGAAGCGGTTTACAAATACGATTGCGAATGGAACAATAAATAAACCTCTTGTGTTTGCGCACATAGAGTAATTATGCTACAATCAGGCACAGTGGGCGTATAGGAGCGCGCACTATTTGTTTTGTTACAATGTTCTTTAAAAATCTCAAATCAAGGAGGTGGAACTTATGATAGTTCAGTTTATCATTATCGCCATATCAGTTGTTACCTTTATACTGATCTTTAGGAATTTTAATGACCTGAAGAAACACGATGAGGGCACAGCCGAAATGGCAGAGCTTGCGAGTATTCTTCGCAGTGGTGCAAAAACATTCATGCGCAGAGAATACCGCGTAATTATACCAACAGTGTTGATTGTAGCACTTGCTTATTCGCTATTCATGGAGGTGGCCTCAGGACTATCGTTCATCTTCGGAGCATTGATGTCAAGCCTTGCAGTGACAATCGGAATGAGAGGTGGAACTTACGGTAACGTTCGTACTACCAACGCAGCCAGAGTCACCGGTGCAATGAGCAGAACAGTACGTATTGCTCTTATGAGCGGTAGTATTAGTGGCTATTCTGTACCCGCATTCGGTGCATTTGGCGCAGCAATTGTCTGGATTGTATCTGGTGGAATCAACCCCTCTAGTACTAGTCACGGCTTGGTTTTAGACGTGCTCTGCAACCCTCTAACAATGCGACTTACTACGTATTCGCTTGGATGTTCGGTAGTGGCAATGTTCAATCGTGTTGCAGGAGGAAATTACACTAAGGCCGCCGATATTTCTGCTGACATAGTCGGTAAGAATGTCCACGGTCTCCCCGAAGACGACGCCAGAATGCCTAATACTCTAGCAGACTTCATTGGCGATTTGGTCAACGATATTGCTGGTAACGTATCGGATCTCCTTGAATCTTTTGTCGCAACTCCAGTATCAACAATCTTGGTGGCTATGCAGGAATTCAAAGAGAACATCGTACTGTTAAATGCAGCTTGCATGTATCCATTTGTCTTAGTGGGTGGTGGCTTACTTTCAAGCATCATTGGTGTGAATTACATCATCTTGAAGAATCGCAAGCAAATCAAGATCATTGATGGAAAGGAAGTAGAAGTCTCACGTGAAGATGTGGACCCAGCGGAAGAATTAGACCATGCTACTTATCTTTCAGCATTAGTAGTTGCTTTAATAGGCCTATTATCTGCTAAATTTATCTTCGGAGAAATTGAATTATCCGAACACTTCCGTTTTGGCTGGATTTCTCCATGGCTTGCAGCGGTACTTGGCATGATCAGTTCCGTAGCAATCGGCAAATTGACCGAATACTACACCAGCTTCAAATACCATCACGTCAAAAGACTGGCTTACATGGCAAAAGAAGGCGTGGCTTACGAACAGACAGAAGGAGATGCGGTAGGTAAACGCTCCGTCATGGCACCATGCATTATAATCGTATTGTCGATTCTTATATCTTGTATCGCATGTGGCACATACGGCATAGCAATCGCTGCAGTAGGAGTACTAAGTTTTGTTGGTACTACAGTCTCGATTGATGCTTTCGGTCCAGTCGCTGATAATGCTGGCGGAATCGCCGAAAGTTGTCATCTCGATCCGAAAGTACGTCGCATTACTGACGAGCTTGATGCAGTCGGAAACACTACTGCTGCCATCGGCAAAGGCAACGCTATCGGCGCAGCTGCATTCGCAACTGTATCTTTAGTAATGTCTTATATTGGCTCCTACAACATCTCAAGGTATTTTGACACACCACAACATGTCACCATGTCAATCACCACGATTATCGGCGGAGCAATCATCGGCGCTGGACTAATTGATTATTTCTCTTCCATTCTCGGGCATAATACGATCGAGGCGGCAAAGAAATTAGCCGATGAAGGAGAAAGACAGCTGAAAGTACCTGGCGTCATCGAAGGTACAAAACGTCCTGACTACGAATATGTCATCACTATGGCAGCTGATGAAGCTTTGCATTACATGTTAACGCCCTCGGTAATCGCACTGGTAGTTCCACTCTGTGGATTCATACTCGGTCCTAATTTCATATTAGGAATACTCTGCGGAGCTATTGTTGCTGCTATCAAAGAAGCCCTTTTCATGGGCAACTCTGGTGGTGCATGGGACAATGCCAAGAAGATGTGGGAAGCAAATATGGTAGTCTTACTCGGTGAAGATGGTGAGCCAGTATATGACGGAGATGGCAACTTAGTTGTTCTCTCTAAAAACGATATAGAAAATGCCGAAGCCTACAAAGCCGCCGTAGCCTGCGATACTATGGGAGACACCAGAAAAGACGTCATCGGCGTAGCACTTGATATTTTCATCAAGATAATGTCCACTGAATCAAACACGCTTGCCCCGCTCTTTGCGGCGTACAGCCTGTTTTAACCAAATAAATACTCCTATAAAAGCCCTCGACTTAAAGTCGGGGGCTTCTTTTAGTTCTAGCTTGGTTTAAAGATTGCATTAATAAAGTAGGTGGTCGCATAACGGCACAAAATAAGACCCCGCGTGGGTCTTCTTTTGTAATCTGGTGATCTCGAGGAGAGTCGAACTCCTATTGACGGGATGAAAACCCGTTGTACTAACCGTTATACTACGAGACCGTAAGTCTATTTTATCAGATTATTGAATTTTTCGCAAGCTTTTGGTAAAATGTAACTACTAGCCCCGGTCGTTCAACGGATAGGACATATCCCCTCTAAGGATACAATGCTGGTTCGATTCCAACCCGGGGTACCAGATTCGCTCAAAATTCTTTGAGCTTTTTTGTTCATCATAGAAAAGTTGCCGCAAGGTTAGGATTGAATATGGAGAATACGAAATCGACACAAATAGCCGTAATAATGATAACCAAAATAACGGTCAACACTTTAGTATTTATTTTATAGTAAAATTTATCAATAAATGGAATAACAATATAAGCCACAAGGCACGCCACCGTAGCAAAAAGCAACAAATACTCCAAGCAAATCCTTCCCTGCAAATTAAAATACATCACGCTATAGTCCCACCACTTCGCATGATATAGCTCTTCAAACACAAACGCTGTTGCATATTCCAACACTCCACTTGCAACAAAAACCGTAACGAAAAGTTGCCATGGCTTCTTAAGCTTGTCCGAAAGCAAAACGACGATTGCTGCTCCAAAACCATAAATCGGAGTCCAAGGCCCAAAAAGCATTCCACGATTTACAAAATGTTTCGTCATTAGAAAGCTCAAGAAAATCTCCCAAAGCCATCCCAGAATGGAGAACAAGACAAAATAGAAAGCGAGCCTTTTGACTTTTTCTTTCATGCTTGTGTTAATTATACATCAAAACACCTCTTTATACTACATTAAAAACATCCGCAGCTACAGACACTTTTATACTAGCATATTAGGGGAAAATATAGTATAATAATCTACGGAAGGGTGGCCGAGTGGTTGATGGCACTGGTCTTGAAAACCAGAGATGGAAACATCCGCAGGTTCGAATCCTGTCCCTTCCGCCACTGTCTTACGACAGTATTTGGGGAAAGCATTTTTATTATAAATGTGCTATAATAGTTAAAGTGGCAACGTAGCTCAGTTGGTTAGAGCGTGGGACTCATAAGCCCAAGGTCACTGGTTCGATCCCAGTCGTTGCTACCATTTTTTATTATGATATAATTAAACTATGAAAAACAAATCTGGATTCACTCTTATTGAACTTATCATCGTAATCGCTTTTGCAAGCTTAGCACTCGTACTATTCTTTGTCCAAAAGATTAATATTGATGCTATGGATCGTGACGACCACCGCAAAATCGCCATCAATGCCATGTACTATGGTCTTGAAGAAGGCTTCTATGCAGAAAATGGTTATTACCCAGAAACTATTTCAGAAGAGAATCTGACCGTTATTGACCCGAATTTATTTACTGATCCGTCTGGAGTTATCTTAGGAGAAAGCGGTTGCTCCTATCTATACGAGGCCGCCAACTGCGAAGACGGCAAGTGCAAAGAATATACTTTGCGTGCCACTCTAGAAAAAGAAGAAGATTATGTCAAGAAAAATAGGAACTAAAAAATCCACCGACAAAATCCACTAATAGCATTCTGACTCTATTCTTTGAATATTCGCAACTTGTATATATCTAACTAGCTCAAACTCTCGTTCAGCTCTTGGATGCTTTTTGGCTGAGGCTGGATATTCTGCGCTGGTGGTTGTGTATCCAGTGGCATCGTCGGCGTAGGTTGTTCTGCCAATACTTGTGTTTCCGTCTTAGCTGATGGAAGCGTCATCTCATCTTCATAGTCTTCATCATCATATTCGCGCTCTTCGCCCGGACGACGATGACGTCGCTTAGTTTTTTCTTTCTCGACATGGACTAGGTGCGTAATTGCATCTAGCTCATCTTTCGGAGTATTAACATATTTGAATGTATAAGTCGTCTCATCTCCAATCGTGGCCATACGAATAGTTCCAAGCTTGAAAATATGATCGGCGATATTATCCTGTTTAAAAGAGACATCCTCAATCGACAAAAGTTCAATAATGTTTACAGATTTGGAAAATAGCGAATTGGCACAATGGTGAATTAATCGTTTATTTGTGACATAAAGTCGATTACTCTTATAGACTTTACTGCCTACCAGCGCCGCAATCGTAATAATCCCAAACAAAATCAAGATTATCAAATATAGGTACGACTTCGCAAAACCATTAAGCGAAGCAGTTGCGCCTTTTACCGCACCAGTTTCCAAGAAAATCAAAGCAACAAGCAAAGCTAAATAGCCAATTCCTGCGGCCCCCCAAATAAAAATAATGCCCAGCTTGGAACGCTGAATAGCTAACTCGACATACTCATTTTCTTCAAGTTTCAACTCAGGAAAATCTTTCTTACTACGAACATGGTGAAGCTTGACTAATTCCTTTTTCATGAAATTATTCCCTTTTCCTTAATTATATCACAGTCCCTCAAAAATATAAATAATATTTTTGAGATTAGTCAAGAAGACGCCTCTAATCTCCAGCCTAAACCATTTCGCTATCTAAATACGCGTTTATAAATCCTTCAATCTTTCCACTAAGCACCGCGTCCACATCCGTCTCTTCATATTTAGTACGAGTATCTTTGACTAATTTATATGGTTGCATTACGTAATTTTTAATCTGTTGTCCCCAACTTGCAGACTCGCCAGCCCTAAGCTTGTCTATACTCTCAGCCCGTTGTTCTATCTGCATCTGCGCTAATTTCCCCCGTAAAATCTCCATCGCTTTTTCTTTGTTTTGAAGCTGGGAACGTTCATTCTGAATCGCAACCACAGTATTCGTCGGAAGATGTGTTATCCTTACGGCGGAATTAGTCGTATTGACCGACTGTCCACCATGTCCACCAGAATGGTAAACGTCTATACGTAAGTCTTTCTCATCAATTTTAATATCATTATCAGCCTTAATCACAGGTAAGACCTCTACAAGAGAAAACGATGTTTGCCTAAGATTATCTGCATTAAATGGGCTGAGCCTCACTAAGCGGTGCGTCCCGTGTTCACTCTTTAACGTCCCGTAGACATCTTCGCCAGAGACTTCATAAACTGCAGTTTTGATACCAGCTTCCTCTCCAGCAGTACGCTCTATAAGTGTACTCTTAAAATGTTTTTTCTCAAAAAACCTTAAATACATCCTCTCTAACATTCCAGCCCAGTCCATCGCTTCAGTTCCACCTGCGCCAGAAGTAATCCTCAAAATCGCATTATTATGATCATACGGACCGGTAAAGCGCAAGGCCTGTTTTAACTCCGACAAGGTATTTTCCATTGCGGTAATCTGACTGGCTATTTCCTCCTCCAAACTATCATCATCGAGGCTAATTAGTTCTTTAATATCAGAAATCTGCACCTTTAGTATCTGCCAATCTTCTGTATTTTCCTTCAGACGTGCTAACTTTTCGTTCTTCTCACGAGCATTTTCAGGGTTTAGCCATATCTCCGGCTTTGCCACTTCTTCCTCTAACTCTTTCAGTTCTTTAAGCTTCCCGTCAACATCTAACTTCTCCCATACAGAAGAAAATTCAGTATTTAAAACTTCCAGTCTTTTCTGATTTTGCATATTCCTATTGTATCACACTCGGTCTTCTAGAATCTAAAGCTGATTTCGTAATAAAAATCAACCCTACAATTGGCATTTCCATAATTTAGCTATTGCATTTTTTAAACATATGTATTATAGTGAAACTACAAATAGGTCATACAAAAAACAAAAAAGGCATTATTTATGCTAAAAATTAAAAGAAAAACCACTATTATATCAACATGCTTGCTTTTACTTGCCGGAATGGCAGTAGTTGGCGCTATTGCAAAATTAGCAAATTCTACTGTAGACACCTATGCAGACTCCATCTCTAATCTTCCAGCTTGTACGAACATCGAAGCACACACTTCTTATAGCGATTACACTGTAGTTTCCAGTCCTATCTCTCTTACGTCGGATACTAATCTATCATATATTGCTCCAAATCAAACTACCGCCTGTAGCTTAATAATCAACCTAAACGGTCACACTCTTACTGGCTATGATGGCGGAAAAGGCATCACTGTCGGCAATAACGTTTCCGCTATTATAGATGGTGGCGGAGGAAAAATTGTAGCAGTTAATTCTATGCCAGCCATAGGCGGACTTCATGATGCAGCCGTCATAACAAGCGAATACGGCCAAGCTATCGTCAAGAATGTCGATCTAGACGGCATGCCAAATATTATTAATGCAGGCCATATTACCCTAGAAAATGCTAATAGTGACATGGGCGGAGTTTGGAATGTAAGCTCCGGAGAACTAATTATCAAAAGTGGCAATTACGAGCGAGTTATCTCAAGAGACGGCGGGACTGTAGTCGTAGACGGCGGAACTTACAATAGTATTGTTGTCTCAGAAACTACTAATCTTACTATCAACGGTGGTACATTCAATGGCCACGAATATGAATCGACCATTACCAATGCTTCAGCTATTAATGTTTCGTGGTTTGGCGACCCTACTACCACAAATAACGTCACAATTAATGGTGGCACGTTCAACAATGCCTCAATTTCCTCCCCAGCGACCATAGTTGGTGGTGATTTCTTAAACACAACCGTCGCTTCACAGTCTAATATCAGCGGAGGGGATTTTACGAGTTCCACCATCAAAGCTCAATCGGAAATCGTAGATGGCACTTTTACTGATACGGCGATAGAAGACCATAGCATTATTACTGATGGTACTTTTACTAATAGCACTATTGCAGAAAATTCAACAATCCAGAATGGCACATTCATAAATACGGAAATCGCGGAAAATGTCAAAATCAGTGGCGGAACTTTTGATACTATTCCAGAAGAATCTAATCTAGCAGAAGAAAAGAAAACCATCATGAATGAAGACAAGACTTATAGTGTTGTAAATTCTACAGAAACTGGCGCCGAGCCAATTCCTCAATGTACTAATATCAAGATGTACACTACTACCAATAATTATACAGAAATCTCTAGTCCAATCTATTTGAGCACTGATACTAAAGCCTCTTATATCGTACCAGATCAATCAGATACCTGCGTTGTGACTGTCAAATTAAATGGCTACACCTTAACGGGTATTGAAAATATGGCGACGCTTGTTATTGGTAAAAATGTCGACGCTCTAATTGACGGGACAAACGGTCAAATTGTCCAAACCGTTTCTAGCAGTTCCACTACACCTATGACTGGTCTATCTTCTCCAGCCATCAATATCTCTGAAAATACCACTGCGGTGATTAAGAATGTTTCTACAGCTACTAGTGCAAATGGCCCAGATATCAGTAATAGCGGCAACACCACATTAGAAAATGTTAACACTGATGGTATGGGAGTCTGGAATTTCAATGAAGGCGATTTGACTATAGAAAGCGGCAACTATAATGGTATTTATTCTAATGGCAATGGCAACATCACTATCAATGGCGGCTCCATTAATGAAGTTATTGTTAAAGATACTACAGATTTAGTTATTAATAATGGCGATTTTGACAATTCAAAAATCAGCAATTCCGACACCGTTAGCATTGCAGAGCCTACTAGTCCGACAGATACTAATAATATCACTATTAATGGTGGGAATTATACCGACACGGCTATAGAATCACCTGCTACTATTTCTGGTGGCACCTTCAACACTGAGCCAGATGAAAATAATATACCAGAAGGAAAAACTATAGTTAATAACGAAGATGGTACTTACAGTGTTGTTGATAATGATAGTGGAAACACTGGCGACTCAGGAGATTCTGGAAATACTGGCGACTCAGGAGATTCGGGAAACACAGGCGGCTCAGGAGATTCCGGAAACACTGGCGACTCAGGAGATTCCGGAAACACTGGCGATTCAGGAAATACAGGGGATTCCGGAAATACAGGAGAATCTAGTAATACAGGAGATAGTGGCAGCGCGAGTAACGATAATGATTCTGGGAATACAGGAGAATCTGGGAATACAGGAAATTCTGGGAATACTACTCCGTCTACCACTACAGACAGCTCCAACTCTAGCAATGTAAATACTTCTAACAGCTCAAATACTTCAAACACAAGCTACGGTCTTGGCAGCGGCAATGGCTATTATTCTACTAGCAACAGCCCTACATCTAATTCAAATTCAGAAAACACGGTTTCAGAAAATAACGAATCAAACAATACATATAGCATTATTTATGGTCGTACAAGAAGCAGTGCTAAGGAAGCTGCTCCAAACGTCCCAGAAGTCGGTAACGCTAATGCGGAAAAATCTAACAATTCCATTTATCCTATTGCCGCAATCATCATCGCAATAGATGCCATTGCACTAGGAGTTTGTGGCTGCATCGCCTTTAAACACTTCAAAGCCACGAAAAAAGAGTATGATGATTCCCCACTCGATTTCTAATTACGTAATATTAATGATTTCTCGTTCGTTTTCTAATTATGCTTCTTCAAATGTTCCACTGCTTTCGGAGTGATACGACGTCCGCGCGGAGTACGTTCTATGAAACCAATTTGGAGTAAATACGGCTCGTTGTAATCTTCGATTGTTGTGGCCTCATCTCCAGTCAATGCTGCCAGAGTATTTAGTCCCACTGGTCTGTCACCATAATTTTCTTCCATTAGCCGCAGAAGGTTACGGTCTGCAGGATCAAGTCCTAACTCATCAATTTCCATCAAATCAAGCGCAGAAGTAGCATTTTTGTTATCAATAATTCCATCGCCATTCACATCAGCATAATCACGTACTCGCCTTACTAAGCGATTAGCAATACGCGGCGTTTTGCGCGCACGTGTCGCCAAAAGATGCACCGCATCTGGCTCAATCTTACTATTTAATATATTGGCCGTACGCGTAATGATTTGCTCAATTTCACTTTCCTTGTAATATTCCAAGCGATGAAGCATTCCGAATCTATCCCTTAATGGTCCCGCCAATGAGCCCGTTCGCGTAGTTGCGCCTATTACTGTAAATCTTGGCAAATCAAGCCTCATTGAACGCGCTCCTGGCCCTTTACCGATAGTAATATCCAATTTGAAATCTTCCATCGCGGAATATAGGACTTCTTCTACTGCTCTACGCAAGCGATGGATTTCATCAATAAATAACACATCTCCATCTTGTAAGTTAGTCAAAATACTAGCAAGATCTCCCGCTCTTTCTATTGCCGGACCAGATGTCACTTTGAGATTGGCAGACATCTCGTGTGCGATTACATTTGCCATCGTAGTCTTTCCTAATCCTGGAGGCCCATATAATAATATATGGTCTAGAACACTGCCAGGAGTATCCGTATCGCCATCTTCTCTACGTTTTTTAACAGCATCAATTGCCACTTTTAAATTGCTCTTCATTCGCTCTTGACCAATATATTCATCAAAAGTCAAAGGCCTGAGTGATTTTTCAATTACCTCTTCTTGGCTGTCATCTTCGTTAACGGTCGTACTGACAATTCTCTCAATTCCCATACCACATATTATAGCATATCTATAATAACTATTTTCGTAAGCTTTCTATCTACTTATTCTAACTTTTTTATAAGTTTTCTACTTATTTATTCATCATTGCTATTTATTTTCCCATTCGAAAACCCCTGATTTCTCAGGGGTTTTCCGGATGCACGTCCTATGTATAATATCTATTAGTATTGGTCATATAAATAAACATTATAGAAAGGTTTATTTGTACACCCGTTCACACGTGTGAACTAGATTATTTAGTAGTTGCAGTGTAAAGAAGGGTAGTCTTGTAGACACCAGCAGCCTGATCTGGAGAAGTCTGTACACCGTAGAGAACTACAGTTTCACGACCATTCTTAGTAGCTTTATCCAAAGAGTCAATTGTCCTAGCAGAACCATAAGCAGGCATTGCGGAGAAAGTGCTATCAGTTACTCGTGCAGCAGGTGTAGTAGTGCCTTCAATCTCTTTTTCATCTTCGTTATCAGCGTTGGCACCATCAAGCATGTACTTAACAGTCTTGTATCCCCAACCAGAAGTACCAGCCTCACCAGCGATAGCAGCAGCAGGGATTCTATAAGTGTTGTCACCAGCAGTCATAGTTAGATCTGGGCTACTACCTTCAATACCGCTAGCATTTAGGTTGTAACCAGTACCATTATTGGTATAGACAGTAATGGTAGATTTGAATCCATCATTAACGCCAGTACCATCAAGCGTACCTACTGTGAAATCATTCTGATTTAGGAAAGCATAGGAAGAAGACTTAAGAGAGCCAGTCTTGTTCAAGATATGATTAGTTGCATCTTCATTAGTTACCTGATGACCATCTACCGTACCAGTGTCAGCATGAGCTGCTGGATCCTGAGTAGCATCTGTAGCATAACCATCATAAACGTTAATACCATTTACGTTGTAGCCAACAGAATTCTCGTTAGACACGTGAGTAACACCCTGCTCAGTATATAGGCTATCATCATCGTTATTGCCCTTAATAGTCATAGCGATAGCAGTTGGAATCTCGACATAAAGATCAACGTTGCCATCGACAGCGTAAGGCGTTCTGCTAGGAGCAGCAAAAGTTGCCACTGGAATCGAAGCGACTCCAAGACCTGCAGCTAAACCAAGCGCAGCAATAATTTTTGTAGATTTGGACATAATATTTATTCCTTTCTTTATTTTGATTTTTATATTTATGACCTTTGTACTTCCCATATTACCCCCCCCCCCAGACCGTTTTGTCAAGTATTATTTTTATGCTTTTTTAAAAGTTTTCCACAAGCAAACAGTTAGTCACCTCTGTTTCGCAGTTCAAAAATCATCAAAAATACGCTTTAATTATTATTTGAATAATGCGACTTTAATGTTATTTTACTAATATCATTTTTCCTGTATAATTGCCTTAAGAAAAGGAGTAAAAATGGCTATAGAATTTAAAAAATCCAAGACTTACAAAAATTTACAGACCGCTTTTTCAGGCGAGGCTCAAGCTTTTACTAAATATTCCTACTATGCTAGCAAAGCTAAGAAAGACGGCTTTGAACAGATCGGTAGTATCTTCGAAGAAACAGCCAGCAACGAAAAAGAGCACGCCAAAATCTGGTTTAAGTATCTTCATGATGGTGCCGTTCCAGATACGACTGAAAATCTAAAAGATGCTATCGCTGGCGAAGAATACGAGTGGACCGACATGTACAAGAAATTTGCCGAAACCGCCCGTGAAGAAGGTTTTGAAGAAATTGCTCAGAAAATGGAAGGAGTCGGCGCTATTGAAAAAGAACACGAAGAACGTTATAAGAAGCTTCTCGAAAATGTCGAAAACGACGTTGTCTTCAAGAGCGACAAAGTCACCGTCTGGAAATGCCGCAATTGTGGATATATTTATGTCGGAGAAGAAGCTCCAGAGACCTGTCCAGTCTGCGCTCATCCGCAAGCTTTCTTCGAAATTCGTGCTATTAATTACTAGCAAACGCTATTTACCCTGTTTTAGCGCCTGTTTAATTCGCTCTTCCACGCTGATATTCGCATCCACACCAGAAAGTGCATCGGTAGCTTCCTTTAGCGAAAAACCTAATGCCATCAAAGCATCCATCGCCTCATCACTTTCTTCTATCTTCGCTCCACTGTCAGCTAGTGTTTTTCCATATTTAGATGGTAAACCGACCTTGTCCTTAAGATCGACTATTACACGCTCAGCAGATTTTTTACCGACACCAGATGCTTTTGACACGAAAGCCGCATCCCCATTCGCAATTGCATTTCTTACCTCCTCTGGCTCGGCCAGTGACAGAATTGCCATTCCAGCTTTCGGACCAACTCCATTAACAGATATTAGAAGCTCAAAAATTTTCTTCGCCGCTAAAGTAGAAAAACCATATAGCTCTTCCGCCATCTCACTTACTTTATGATAGGTATAAAATTTCTTCGTTTCTTCCAAATTTGCCCTATCATAGTCTAGGCTACTTAGAGCGATTTCATAACCGATTCCGTGTACATCTACGATAACCGAATTTCCAAATTTTTCTACAATTTTCCCTTCAACATGTGCAATCATATTTATATTTTATCATACTAAATTCCACTCGACGCCAAACCGTCTCTTTACTTTCTCTGTAAAGAGAGTATAATACAGGGGTATGAAGGTCTCAAGGTTAATTGTAAAACATCGTATTTTGATTCTAATAGTTAGCTTGATCTTGATGGTCCCAGCCACTATTGGTATGATTAAAACTCGTGTCAACTATGACATGCTGACTTATCTTCCATCAGATATGGACACTATGGTAGGTCAAGAAGAGTTACAGAAAGAATTTGGCAAAGGCGCTTTTTCCCTAGTTATTCTAGAAAATATGAACGCTTCTGATGCTAATAAGCTAAAATCTGAAATTGAGACTATAGACCATGTTGACTCCGTTGTCTGGTATACTACTGCAGCAGATTTATCTATTCCGATGGAAATTCTACCAAGTAAATTGTACGACACTTTCAATACCGATCATTCTACCCTCATGGCCGTATTCTTCGAAGGTGGGACATCAGAAGATTCTACACTTGATGCCGTAGCTACGATTCGTTCCAAAGCCGAAGGTCAAGTATTCGTTTCTGGCATGTCAGCACTCGTAGCAGACCTAAAAATATTATGCGAAAGAGAAGAGATAATCTATGTTGCTATTGCTGTAGTACTTGCAATTCTTGCAATGCTCATCTTCCTAGATAACTGGCTGACTCCATTCGTATTCATCATTTCTATTGGCATGATGATTTTACTTAATCTCGGTACGAATATCATTTTCGGGGAAATTTCCTTTATTACAAAAGCTCTCGCTGCCGTCTTACAGCTCGCAGTTACTATGGACTACTCCATCTTTCTCTGGCATAGTTTCAAGGAAGAATGCCAAACCGAAAAGAACAAAGAAAAAGCTATGGCTACCGCCATCCAGAAGACATTTTCTTCCGTAGCAGGAAGCTCTATCACTACCGTCGCAGGTTTTATCGCGCTTTGCTTTATGTCTTTTACTCTTGGTCTCGATCTTGGCATTGTAATGGCTAAAGGTGTCGTATTTGGCGTTATTGGCTGTGTTACTGTACTTCCAGCTCTAATCTTGACATTTGATAAACTCCTCACTAAGACTTCTCATAAGCCACTGCTTCCAGACATGACTAGATTCTCTAAACGTATCTTGAAAATTTTTCCAGTAATTCTAGCCGTTTTTGCGATTATCGCAACACCTGCCTACATCTTTTCGAAACAAGCCGAAAGTGAAGTATATTATAATCTCGGCGGCTCGCTGCCGGAAGACATGGAAGTCATGGTTGCAAACAGCAAACTTCGGGACGACTTTAATATCGCTTCTACGCATATGGCTTTAATCGAATCAAAAACCTCCGAACAAGATGTGCGTAAAATGACAAAAGAGCTCGAAGACATAAATGGCGTAAAATTCGTACTGGGTCTAGAGTCTATTGTCGGCGAGCGCGTACCGATTGAATTCCTCCCAGATTCTCTAACCGAAATATTAAAAAGTGATAAATGGGAACTAATCTTAATCGGCTCAGAATATGGCACTGCATCGAACGAAGCCAACGAGCAAATCTCTAAACTTAACAACATAATCAAAAAATACGATACCGGCGGATTATTAATTGGCGAAGCTCCTGCCATGAAAGACATGATTGAGACCACCGACACTGATTTTAAAGTCGTCAACGCTATTTCCATCGTTGCAATCTTTATCATCATTGCGCTAGTAGAAAAATCTATCTCCCTGCCATTCATTCTTATTGCTGTTATCGAAATAGCTATCTTCATCAATCTCGGCATTTCACACCTCACTGGTACACATCTACCGTTCATTGCGCCAATCTGTATCAGTACTATTCAACTTGGCGCTACAGTCGACTACGCAATTCTCATGACTACTCGTTATAAAACCGAACGTATAGGCGGTAAGAATAAGCATGATGCTATACTAATTGCTTTATCCACTTCGATTCCATCTATAATCGTATCTTCTGCTGGCCTATTCGTTGCCACTCTTGGCGTAGCTATTTATTCTAATATCGATATGATTTCTGCAATCTGTATGCTCCTAGCTCGCGGCGCCATTATCAGCATGGCAATGGTGATATTAGTCCTTCCGGCATTATTTATGTTGTTTGATAAATTAATTTGTAATACTACAAAGGAGATGAAACAATGTCTAAAAAATTAAAAATCATTGGCGCTTTTGCACTTGCATTTGCAGGTCTTATTGGTATCGCCACTACCTTAACTACGAGCGGTCTATCGCTTGGAAATAGCACTACTAGCAGCGATTCAACATCTAGCGCAACTGCTACAACTAAACTAGTTGATGAAACTGTCTACATTTTTACAAAGACCGATGGTAGCACACGCAAAATCATTTCTTCTGATTGGACTAAAAATCTCGGCATTGACGAATACTCTACTATTGTCACCAACGACAAGAAAGTTCCTATCGACCTTGCAGTTTCCTATACTTTAGATGGCAATACCGTCTCTGCAAGCGAATTAATCGGCAAATCTGGCAAAGTTACCATTCGCTATACTTACACTAATAAAGAAACCGCCAGCGGATACTATGTACCTTACGCTGTCGTTTCCGGCATGATGCTTGACAATAATCACTTCAAAAATGTTGAAGTCAAGAACGCAAAGCTTATCAATGATGGTGCTCGCACTATTATTGCCGGAATTATGATGCCTGGTATGCAAGAAAACTTAGGTATTAATGCATCAACTTTCGAAATTCCAAATTATTTTGAAGTAACTGCTGACGTTATCGACTTTGAACTCGGACTTACTATGTCTATTGCCACTAACGAAGTTTTCAATAATATGGACTTTTCTAACCTTAATTCCATCGACCAGCTATCATCCGAACTCAACAAAATGACTACTGCTATGGATCAGCTCATCGCTGGCTCCTCCGACCTTGCCAACGGCATCAATACATTATATGAAAAAGCTGGAGTACTTCCAGACGGCATAGCTGCATTATCAAACGGTGCTTCACAATTAAAGAACGGTAGTTTAAATCTCGCCAGCGGCGCTAAGAGAATAGATGCTGGAGTAGATTTATTGCAGGCTGGTGTAGAAGAATTATACACTGGCATCAAGGGCACAACTGATACTTATAATTCTCAGCTACAAAATGGCGCTTTGCAAGTACTTCAAAGTTCACTCGCATCTGCTAATGCTAACACAACTTTGCGCGGTGCAATGGAAACCTACTGTGGTATTCCTACCACAACCGCTTCACCAATGACCGTAGAAAACTATCCTGAAATTAGTGCGACCTGCCTAAGTGGAATCGCGGAAGCCAGCCCAGAAGTCGCCGCCGTCAAACAATCTCTTGATGGTGTTTCCGAACTATACACTGGTATCGTTCGATACACTAATGGTATCGCCGAAATGAATGAAAATGAAATCAAAAATCACCTTCTTGCTAAAATCACCGAGCCAGAAAATGGTCTCAAGGCTGGAACTTCCACTCTTTCCGCCGGAGCTGCTGCACTAGCGACTGGCGCCACTGATCTTTCTGATGGTATCGAAACGCTAAACGGCTCCACCCCAACTTTAATTGAAGGTATTTCAAAGCTTCGTGATGGCTCTACTGCATTATCTAATGGCTTAAAACAATTCAACGAAGAAGCTATCCAAAAGTTAGTTAATATTTATAATAACGATTTTCGCAGCCTAATCGACAGAATACGCGCCATTTCTAATGTCGCTAAAAACAATAGCAAAAACATCAAATACATTTATCGTACCGACGAAATCAAAAAATAACATTCAGCATACTAATAATATCCATGTAGTGTCCTACACATCTCGTAGTAATACCTGTAAAAAAGACTTTAAGCCTAAGATATAGTATAATATAAATATGAAGAAATTAACCGCAAAAATCATCGAGGGTCTGAATCCAAAAGACGTAATTTATGCAGAGTGGGCAAGTCCAGGAGGTATGGGTGCTTGTGGACAAATGACATTTTACATTTTTGAGAATAATGATTTAGTGCCCTACTCTACCGACATCTACAAACACGAAGATGACTTTTCTGCTGGATACAATTTTCTAATAGATCACGAAGCCAGTTTTTGCAAAGCTAATGGCGGTTTTGGTAACATTACTTATGCAGCTGCAGATAGCAAGCTCAAAAAAGATGCCAAACATAAATGTCTAATTTATATTCACAACAATAATGTTTACCAAATCAAAATGTCCGTAGAGGGCGTTTACTTGCGAGCCGCAGATCAGTTAGTAGAGCTAACTAATTTTCCAAAGTCACAGCAAACCATTCGCTTATTAGAAAAAGTAAAAAGTAAACGACTTTGGTCTGAGCGCGAGCAATCTGAAGAGCTTGTTCCCCTTTACGAAACATTTAGTATCGAGTGGTTAGAAGCCCACATCGAAAAAGACGTCGACCTAAGCCTTACTAATGTCATCTTCTTTTTTCTAGCCAATCTCGAATATCGACCAGACTTAAAGTCTCCGATAATGACTCCAGTCGACTGGGACTATGCAATAAATTTCATTATGATACTAAATGACGAGGCCTTTAATTTTAACGAACAGTATGAATCTCGTGGCAAAATCGCTCTTTGGCGATATCGTTTGAAATATGCTATTGAAAAACTAGGTTTTTATCAATTCTTTAATTTAGTAGACAATTTTGTTTTGTCTTTAGAAGATGGCGCAGACTTTTCCCTTGTAGAAAAAATCGATAAGCTCATCGGCGAAAAACTAGAAAATAAGTTTTCAAAAATTAAAGTAAAAAGATTTAAGAGAAATCAATTTAATTATGATTATCCAGAATTAGTAAAATACACCGACGAAGAAGATGATGAAATCGTTACCTCCATTATAAAACGCGAATATAACGATTACCAAACTCTATATTATCTAAAAAACTACCTTCATTTTAAAGACGAAAAATCTTTAGCAAAAATTTTGCCTGTAGCATTTTACGTTATCGCCATCACTAACGACAGCGATACTTTCTATGCTGCCGGTGACGTTATTAACTCAGCTTGGGTATTAATAGAAAGTGAAGAAGATGAACGACTTTTACAAAGGATTATTTACAATGCATTTTGGGAAAGACTAGGTCAAAGTCTCTGGCCGATTGATAATTACGAACGTTTTTCTTTTAAAAATTCCAGTGAAAATGCCATTTTTGAAGATGCAGTTGGCTGGCTTTCAAGTCTAGAAATCTTAGAACAAATCAATCCTACCCTTAATAACTCCGTCCGTGAGTTTGAAAAACGCAAAAACGATACTGAAGAAAAGAAAATGTGGGCCTTAGCTAACGAACTCGCTTTTGTCAGAACTATTCCAAAAGCCAAAGACGTACTCGACAAGGCGCTTTCTGGCAAGTCAGAAATCGACCCCCCAGAAATGCTGCTCGAAAAAATGTTGCTCCGTCCAAAAATGAAAAAAATCGGCGCCTATGTCATCAAACGTATTGCGGAAGAATATCAAGGCCCCGCCACATACGATTTCTTTACTGCAGCCTGCGAAGGTGCAACTGAAAGAGATGAATTACCCGCAATCAAAAACTTCGCAAAGCGTATGCTAAGCGAAGGACTTAAAGCTGCCAAAATCGACAAGCTGTTAAAATTAGCAGAAGCTCGCATCGACACTGCCCAGTTCCAAGAAAAGTGTTTAAGAAACTTTACTAAAGAATTTGAAAAATGTGCTAAACTTGAGAAAAAATTTAAATCTAAAAAATAATAATTTTAAGCGACGAATATTTGAAGGTAATTTATGAGAATTTTAGGCATCGATCCCGGCACTGGAATTTGTGGATTCGGTGTAATTGATGTAACTCGCGGCAAAACATCTCTAGTTGATGCTGGTGTCATATCCACACCACCACACACTCCTCTCCCAGATCGACTCGAAGATATATACAAATCTCTTCACGAAATCATCAAGCTAAATAAACCCGATGTGTTCAGCATTGAAAAATTATTTTTCATGCAAAATATCACTACTGGCATCTCCGTAGCCGAAGCACGAGGAGTTTGCATTTTGGTCGCCAAGCAAGAACATCTACCGATTTTTGAATACTCCCCAAATGAGATTAAAAAAACCATGACCGGCTATGGTCATGCAGATAAAAAACAGATGCAAGAAATGGTAAGATTACATCTCAAACTTGATTCAGTACCAAAACCAGATGATGCCGCCGATGCTCTTGCCGCCGCAATTTGTCATTCATTAATCATGAAAACCTAATGCCATACACCTATAGAATCTATTGTGTACACCTAAAAATCTAAAAATCCGACTCTAGCGACATACTATTTATTTCATATATTTGATTAAAGTATCTCGCAAATCTTTTACTGGCAGCACAAAAGAATCTTTTATTGTCGCTGGCGCAATCGCATGCGTAAAACCTAACTTCTTCGATTCAGCAATGCGTTGGTCTAGCCGAAAAGCTGAACGAATTTCCCCTCCAAGTCCCACTTCTCCAAACACCACATACTTCTCTGATAGTTTACGTTTCGCCAACGCCGAAGCAATCGCCATACATACAGCCAAATCTGCCGCCGAATCCTGCAGTTTAATTCCGCCTACTACATTAATAAAAACATCTTTATCACTTAATTTTAATTTAGTACGGCGTTCTATTACTGCAATTAGAAGATTCAATCTATTTATATCAAACCCAGAGCAAGTCCTTTTAGGATAGCCAAAATTAGTCGATGTCACCAAAGCCTGTATCTCCACCAAAAGTGGCCTCGCCCCCTCCACTGTCGCCAATATAATCGAGCCATCCGTGTTCTGACGCTCCGCCAGCAAAGCCGCCGATGGATTTTGAACTTCCGAAAGCCCTTTGTCATTCATCTCAAAAATCGCCACTTCAGATGTCGAGCCAAAACGATTTTTGACCGCACGCACTGTTTTGAATCCCCCATAACGATCACCCTCAAAATTCACAACTACATCCACTAAATGTTCCAAGACTTTCGGACCCGCAAGCGTTCCTTCTTTCGTCACGTGTCCTACTATTACGACCGCTGTATCTGTCATTTTAGCAGCACGAATAATCAAATTTCCACAATTCGTAACTTGAGAAACAGTACCCGGAGCAGAAGTTAGTTCGTTCAACGAAAGCGTTTGGATAGAATCAACTATTACAAACTTGAACTTTCCAGATTCAATAGTTTTCGCAATATCATTTCCAGAAGTAGAAGAAGCAAAACTAAGGTCTTCAGAATTAGCGCCTAATCGTTTCGCGCGTAGTTTTACTTGCCCAGCCGATTCCTCGCCAGAAACATACAGCACTGGCACATCTTTCGCAATTTTAGCGCAAACCTGCATCAAAAGTGTAGACTTGCCAATTCCCGGTTGGCCAGTAAGCAACGTTACCGAGCCCGCCAGAAACCCTCCTCCTAGCACGATATCCAAATCTTTGAAGCCAGTCAAAAGCCTAGCTTTAGCATCAGATGGCAAAATATCATTAATTGAGACGTAGTCCAGATTCTTTCCAGACACTTGACCCTTAGCTATCGCAGATTTCGCACTAGATTCATCTTGAATCATTTGCTCCGTCAAAGTATTCCATTGTCCGCAATTCTCACATTTTCCAGACCATTTAGCAAAAATCGTTCCACAATTACTGCAAATATAATTTGACTTTTGCTTCACCACTTGACTTTTTACTCCGCTTATGCTATAATGTTTCTAATCGGTCTTACGACCGCTGAGATTTTGGTTGTAACTATTTAATAATCTCGTCTATTATACCATACTTCTTAGCTTCTTCTGCAGACATCCAGTTGTCTCTGTCCATATCTTTTTCTACTTGTTCCAGAGGCTTACCAGTATTTTTAGCAAAAATCTCTGCCAAACGTTTCTTGAGATATATTCCTTCCTTTAACGCAATTTCCTGATCCGTAATTTTTCCCTCAGTCCCAGAAGATGGCTGATGAATCATAATGCGTGAATTTGGCAATACGAATCGTTTTCCTTTTTCCCCACTAGAGAGAAGCATCGCCCCCATGCTCGCCTGAAGTCCGATACCGATAGTCTGTACATCTGGCTCAATATAGTTCATCGTGTCAATGATTGCCAAGCCATCATATACACTTCCGCCAGGAGAATTGATATAAAGCTTAATATCTTTCTTCGGATCTTCATGCGCTAAAAACAAAAGTTGAGCAATCACCAAATTCGCCGTATGTGGGTTAACATCTTCTCCCAAAAAGACAATTCGATCAGTTAACAATCTAGAATAAATATCGTAAGCTCTTTCACCCTTCGCAGTTTCTTCTACTACAGTTGGTACTAAATAATTTTTTACTTTACTCATATTTTCCTTTCTTTTATTTAATTGTATTTTCTACTTCCGCGTTAGAATTAATAATTCTTTCCAAATTTTCTCCTCGCAACACATTGTCATTATATTCCGCAACTAGATTATTATACTCTTCAATTAAACCATTAATCTCATTGAACGTATCCTCCATCGCACTCTGCTCGTTTAGTAATTCATTTCTCGTCGCATAGAAAGTAGAATCTAAAACAAAACATCCTGCCGTATTAGCACAGCGGTTAAACTCGTCAATCTTAGAAGATAGCTCTTCTGCTTTTTTGTAGTAATTTGCAGTTTTTTCTTCAATTTCCGTATTCAAATTTTCAAGCCTAGCAGATAATTCATCAATTTCATCAGAAAGCACCCTAAACGGCTCAATATAGCTATCATAATAATCTACTACTTTATCCTGATCAGCAAAATATTTCGCATAGTGTTTTTCTAGTTCTTCTGGAAGCTCAGCAATCTCCGTTCCAACTCGAGAGTGAAGCTCTTCAACTCGTTCTAGTTCTGGATAAGTTTCCAAGTCTTCTGCAAGTAATTCATGATACCTACTATCATTATAGACGTCATTTAAGAGTTTTCCGATTCTTCCACGTTCTGAAGTATCCATTCTATTCCACACCGCATGCAAAAGTTCGTGTGCTGCAGTCGACTCAACTACCCCATTTAACTCTTCCGAATTAATGTTATACAAATAAATTTTGTTTTTCGTATAACACCCCAAAACCGAAATATCTTGGTCATGAGATTTGCAATGTTCGTTAAACTCATCCTTTTCGTCTAAGCTTGGCGTTGATGCTCCAAATATCAATTTTCCATGTTTAGTCAAACCAATGCTATTTATAACTTCCATCACTCTATCGCTCGGTTTATAGAACATGGAAGAAAACGCATCAAAGATTACTCCACGATTAAAGAAAACACAAATTCCCGCCAGTATCATCACTATCGCTATTAGTGGGACAATTCCTTTTTTGTCTTTTTTCTGATTGGCTGACTGAACTTTGCTCTCTTGCATTTAGACTATTCCTTTATTTTACTAAGTTTAAGCTCATTTTTAGTTAAATCAATTTTAATAATATCGCCAGCTTTTAGCTCTCCTCTGATAATCGCATCCGATATCAGTGATTCAACATTATCTTCAATCGCTCGGCGCAAAGGTCTAGCTCCATTTTTTGGATCGTATCCCTTGCTGATTAGCCATTCTTTGGCCTTATCAGTAATTTTAATACCAAGTGATTTTGTGGCAAGACGTTTCTTAAGATTCTCAATCAATGTGTCAAAAATCTGTTCCACCTCCCGCTTCGTCAACGAATGAAATACCAACACCGAGTCTAAACGATTAATCAGTTCTGGGCGCATGACTTTCCTAAGTGCACGCATAGCAGTTTCTTTCTGCCTCTCGTATTCAGCTTCTCGTTCTTTCTTAGTTGGTTTCAAATGCGCAGAAAATCCAAAGTCATCATCCATCGACATTGCCTCTGATCCCAAGTTAGAAGTAAGAATCACTATCGTATTATTAAACTTAATTTTATTCCCCTGCCCATCAGTTAAAACTCCATCTTCCAGAATCTGCAAAAGCAAATTAAATACATCTGGATGTGCTTTTTCAATCTCGTCAAACAATACTACAGAATATGGATGTCTGCGCACTGCTTCAGTTAATTTTCCGCCATCATCATAACCAATATATCCAGCCGGTGCACCAACTAACCTAGAAACATTGTGTTTCTCCCCAAATTCTGACATGTCAATTTTAATCAACGCATTTTCCCCACCAAATACTTCCCTAGAAATCACTCGCGCAAGCTCAGTTTTGCCTACACCAGTCGGCCCCATAAACAAGAATGAGCCAATCGGTCTATTACCATTGCTAATACCCGAACGTCCACGACGAATCGCCTTTGCTACAGCATGTACCGCCTCGTCCTGACCGATAATCGCCTTATCTATATGCTCTTCTAAGTGTAATAAAAGTTCCAACTCGGAGCCATGCACCTTGGATACCGGAATGCCAGTCTTTAGTGAAATCGCCTTCGCTAAATTTTCTTCCGTAAGAACTGGCGTTTTATTTTGTCCAGCTCCAGCTTTCTCCAACTTCTTGATTTCTTCTTTTAACTTTGCAAGCCTAGTCTTATAAAGAGCCGCCTTTTCAAAGTCTTCTGCTTCTGCTGCTATCTGAACTTTTTCTTCCAAATCTTTTCTTTCAATCTGCAACTTTTTATATTTACTTCCACCTTTTTTATCCTCTGCTACTTTTGCAATTGCTGAAGCTTCATCAATTACATCAATTACTTTATCCGGCATAAATCGATCATTAATGTAACGACCACTCATATTAATTGCTGTTTCCAAAATTTCATCTGGAATAATTACACCATGATGTTTCTCGTAATGCTTTTTTATTCCCTTCAAAATACGCAACGTCACCGCATTACTTGGCTCCTCCACTACTACAGTCTGAAAACGACGTGACAATGCCTTATCTTTCTCAATATTTTTGCGATATTCATCAAGTGTAGTAGCACCTATCAAATGAATTTTCCCACGCGCAAGTGCAGGTTTTAATATGTTGGCTGCGTCCATCGTACCGTCAGAGCCACTACCAGCCCCAGACAAAAGGTGCAACTCATCAATAAATAAAATAATTGAAGGGTTATCTACAGCCTCGTCAATTACACCTTTAATACGCTCCTCAAATTCCCCACGGAATTTCGTACCAGCCACCATCGATGACAAATCTATCTGATAAATACGCTTGCCGATTAATAGTCCTGGCACATCATTCTTAGCAATTTTAGAAGCTAGTCCTTCCACGATTGCTGTCTTTCCAACACCAGCCTCTCCAATCAAAACCGGATTAGACTTAGTACGTCGACAAAGTACTGTGATAGTTCGATCTATTTCTTTGTCACGTCCAATTACAGTATCAAGCTTTCCTTCGCGTGCAAGCTCCGTCAAATCTTGCCCATAGCGCGACAGCCATTTTAATTTAGGTTTGTTCAAATATTTTTCTTTTTCTTTTGATTTTTTGGCTGAATCTGCCTGCTTTTCTGCGAGTTCTTCAATGCTACGAGCAATTTCATTAATATCAACTTTCAAACTCGTCAATATCAACGCCGCACGCGAATTTGGCTGCGTCACCAAAGCGTAAAGAATATGCTCTGTCCCCACCACTTCTAAACCATAATCCTTAGCAAAACCTGCTGCCATTCTAAGTGTAAGCACTGCCGATTCCGAAAGAGACATCATTGCCATCTGCGATCCCGGCACTTCTACTGCAGTTTGATTCATTTCTTTTTCTACATCAGACAGTTCTACCCCCTCATCCGCAAGAATGTGCGCACCAGTACAAGCATCCATGTCCAAAATACCAAGTAACAGATGTTCTGTACTCATATAGCCGCTATTATAGCGCTTAGAAAACATATCTGCTTTCTGAATTACAAAACGAGCATTTTCCGACAAATGACTCATTATCTCACTAAATTCATCACTCATACCCCTATAATAACAAATTAGCACTCTCATGTCAAGAGTGCTAATTCACTTTTAGAACTGGATACTTATTGTTGTTCTATTGGTGCACGACTCTCTATAGAGTTCGCACTCTTTTATTATACCATAGTTAATCCCATTATTTCTTCATGATAGATTTAGCGATAATGACTTCCATTGGCTCATAATCATGATGAAATGCCGCATCACTGGCTTTTATCATCTCTTTTGGCGTAATACCATCAAAATTAACTAAATAACCAGTTCTTGATGCAAGTTCTCTAATAAATATACGCTGAACCCTGCCATTACCTTCACGGAATGGATGAATCGTATTAAGGTCTCCAAGATAATAGGCGAGTCTTACTATAATGTCATCTTCGCCTAAATCAGCTAAGAATCCTTCTGATTTTAACTGATTAAATAACACTTCCGCGTTTACTTCTATTAGCTCATGTTGGCAGAAAATATTGCCTTTACTGATGTCTGTTCGGCGGGTTTCTCCTGCCCACTCATAAATCCCCTCAAACAGGTATTTATGAATGTGTTTGACGTAATCAAAATTTAGCTCCCCCTCTAATGGCTCGCTATCTAGTTTGGCGATTCTTAGAGAAGTAATCTCTCGTTCGGCTTCAGCTAATTCTTTCTCATCCTTGATGCCAAGCTCGTTTCTTAGAACAGGGCTATCCGGATAGCAATAATAATCATCTCGTTCGTATTCGTATGATAGTGGAGTAGACACCATTAAGCGGTAGTCTTCCTATATTTGGCAAAGGCTTTAGAAATAGCATCATCAAAGCGAGTTTTACCAGACAGGCAGTTCATGATGGTCTTTTTTTCGCGCATAGAAAGTTTCATCCCCTCTAACTTGAGGTTAGAATCTACAAAACTTAAAGTTTCTTCGTTTTTGCTCATATCTCTATTGTATCATATTTCGACGCATCACTCTAGTATAGCGATGACCTCGTGAGTATTATTTTATCACTCTATGATTTGCATATGCTGTATCTTGCAAGTTTTTCAAACTCTTATTATAACTTGACTGCATTTCCTCAAGTTTAGCCATCGCAGATTTGATTGCTTGGACTGTCCGCTCCGCATCTGATGAGATTTGTTCGCCACGTCTTTTTGCACTACGCATATCTATTTCCTGCATCTCCAATTCATTCCTTAAGTAGTCCCTAAAAGCGTTTGGGCTGTCATAAGGAGCATCATAATTTTTAATAAACTCATCCGCCAGCGGTTTTATGATTGATAAATCTACTCTCAACGCATCAATATATGGGTTTGACTTATCAGTTGCGAAGCCATCTATTCGCATTTCTAGACTAGTTAATAATCCTTTAGCAAAACCACGTCCTATTTTTTCATCTTTACTAGCGACATAAGTCGAAGTCGTATCGATGAAAGCGTTTAGTAGGTCAGTTGCGGCAAATCCACCTTTTTCGTCCGTATCAGACTCCTTGACAGACTGTTTTAATGCCTCAAATACGGACGTCTTATTCTCAGTTGCCTTATCACCAATTTTCAACGCAATGCTGTCAATATAGGCTATATCTGGCGAATCCACTAAGCTATTCGCTGCCGCTAATACGAATGTTGCCTCCTGATACTTGTCGACATTTCTAAAATCATACTCTGGATTAGCTCTTAGTTTTTCGCCCTTTTGTTTGTCAGGATTCGCTGCTCGCCATTCGCTTTCATTAGCATATAAAGTTGGGTCGAAGCTTGGCGTTTCCATATCATTTTCTGACGATTGTTTGGCTTTTGTGTCTTGGTCTTGAAACTGAGCATTATACTTATTTGCTAAATCTTGCAACTCCGATTGCGACAAGTTGCGTCCAAGTCTCGCCTCTGCTTCATTAGCAAGTTTTTCAATTTCTTCATCACGATTTATTCGTTCCTGTCGCTCTTTCAGCATATTTTCATTATCTATTACTCTTTGTCTTAACCCGTCATCCGATATTTGCTCCGCCGACTGCAATATGCGTGCTTGTGCTACTAGCTCTTTTGCTTTTTCTGGGTCAAAAGGCGGATATTTGGAATTTTCTCCAGAAGCATCACTATTTTCACTCGTATTTTCGGGCGAGCGTGAGTTAGCTTTTTCACCGACCATAAATTATTTCTCCGTTAATGTGTCTGACACCAATTATATCATTTTTACGAGTTCAGTACTACCAACCTCGTGATTCTCTGTAGTATGATTTATACTTGCTCCATTCATAATATATCCCCAGTCATACGCTCCACAACAGATGAAAAACGCCTCCGAAGAGGCTGTTTATCAACATTGGTGCGGGTAGAGAGAGTCGAACTCTCATCTCATCCTTGGGAAGGATACATAATAGCCGTTATACGATACCCGCTAATTACTCTAGTATATCATATTTATTGCACAAAATTTAATTTTCAAGCCATCTGCCACGCATTTGTGAGCATCTATCTATTAGCTTCTTTTAACATTTCCTCGTTTTCAGACTCAGTACCAGGAATTTCAATATATTCTTCTACACGATTTTCCTCGCGTACATTTGCGAGACGATTATTGAATTCCGTAAAAGGGATCTTTAGCGAAACATAGTTCACCCTAGAATCTGTCTTCTCAACCAATTTAACAATATAATATGCATCACCGCCAAGTGAAGTAAACACTTCGCTAATCTGACCCGGTTTCAATTCGTAAGCAACGTTAGATCTTCCACCGTCCACATTCATTACGTCTATGAGTCCGCCCGTCTCTTCGTACTCAATATTTAGTTCTTCTGCAACCTTCCTAAAATCACCACCCGATACTACTTTTTTATAGGCTTCTTCCGCTTTTTTATTCGCTTCAGTATCAATCTTCCTTGCTACCTCAGACTTCGCTAACGAGAGATATAACATTCTACGGTATTCAGATTCGGTAAGGTCAAAATTGTCTTTTAATACTTTTAAGAAATTTTCCCTGCTACGATCGGTGCCACCAACTTTACGATGCTCGTCAAAAGATTTGTCAATCATTTCTTCTGTAATATCTATACCGAGCTGTCTAGCAAGCTTAATAGCATAGGTATAATCTTCCGCAGCATCTAATGCAAATCGCTTGTAGGCGTTTTCAATATCATCTGCATCATCTTTACCAGTAGAAAAATCTCCATTCTGCTGAATCACTGGAGTAATGCTACTTTTATAAATCATAAGATAGTCACTATAACGTACATTCTCACCGTCAATTTTTGCCACTGGGACCGGAAGCACCATTGTCAAACGATACAAGACATCACTCGTGCTACGTGATTTGTATAGTGCAAACCAGCCGAAAGCTCCCGCCGCAATCACAGCAATAATCGCAATGGCAATTGTAATGAAAACCAAACGATGCTTAGCAAACTGCATAGGATATTTGAATTTGCGCCCATGAGCAAGTATCTCTTCACGACGCTCTTCAAATTTTTCCTTCTCAGTCATTCGTTCTTTAGATTTATTGAACTTCGGCAGCTTTTCTTTCAGACTTTTTTTATTCTTGTTCATATTCTTAGTTTCCTTACTATCTTTCATTATTCCACTCCGATATCGCTAACTGTTTTCCGCTTTTTTCGCTACATCCTGCAATTTGTTATGTAAGTCATTAGGTTTCGGCACTTTTGATATAATTAGGTCCCCTACGCTAGTTTGTATCATTATTGTCCCATACCCCATTATACCAGCAAATACGCCCGGAGTGCTAACGGAAATACTCTGAATTCGATTCAAATTTAAATCTATAATAGATTTTTTAAAAAGCCCTTTTTGACTAATCTGTCGAATACGTTCATTAGTCACAATATAAATTGAAAAATACCATAATAAATATGCATAGATAAGTCCAAAAACTCCCACTATAACACATCCTAAGAATACCCAGAACATTCTCGCATCTCCCGGCCACATAATCATTGGTAAAATACCAATACCAATCATAACTATCAAGAAAAATATGCCCTTCTTAGCAGTAGAGATATGACGTCGAAAAACAAATTCTACTTCTTCACCGTCACGTTGCCCATCAAACGATAATCCTGACATATATTCCTTTATCTGGTAGCCTCGGCGAGAGTCGAACTCACAACCCTTTCCTTAGGACGGAACCGCTCTATCCATTGAGCTACGAGGCCACAGATATATTATACCACATTTAAGCGGGCTTAAATTCTATTCAGCTTACGCGTCATGTCCAACATAGGCGATATTTTGTGCCAAAGCTTGGTCCTGCAACTTCGCAGCACGCACCAAATCATCCACACACGAATTAACGGAGTGTTTTACTCTGACTGCCTCTTCAGCTTTCTTCCCATCATTCCAACGGTCCAACGTTCCGACTAAATAGCCTGTAATTCTACGCAACCTCTCAAATTTCTCGCCACTAAAATATTGATTGTGGTCATTGAAATATTTCTCTGCTATTTGTTCATCTGCACATTCAGCAAGTAAAGAAACTCCTAATTCCACTAATACACTAACATGCATATTGTCATATTTATCAACAGATTTTATTGCTTCTTTAATTTTATCTTCTGACACTTTACCATATTTATTCAATGATTTTTTATAACGTTCCAAATCAAATTTAGTTGCATCTGCTGGACTCTTATAAATAATATTTTTCATACTTTTTCCCTTAATTTATTGTTATGTTTGCTTATTCTGCTTATGATTATATTCTCTACATATATCGTTTGTGATTAGTTTATTTAAATATTTTTTTAGTATTTTGGAGTTTTATAATT
>JAFWHA010000014.1 GCA_017512175.1 Candidatus Saccharimonadota bacterium | reverse complement strand
TTAATTGCCTGCCAATCATCTCCAACAGCAAGAAGATGCGAGCCATCGCAATTTGCACGTAGTGCACGTAGCTGTTCTAGAAATAGCAAGGAAAAATCTTGATATTCATCAACGAATATATATTTATAAGGAAATCTAAGAGTTCTAAGTTTTAATCTTGACTGACTCATCATCTGGTTGAAATTAATTAGATTCTTCCGTTTTAGCGCAGCATGATAAGAAACTAGGTATTCGTAATATTTAGTTAGAAGCTCCTGGTTACAAGGCGAATCAATAAGCGAAATACTATTTTTAAGTTCCGTGTAGTCTTTAAAAAACCTTTGTTCGGCACGAGTGATAAACTGCGATACGTTCCCAATACTATTATCATCTGAAATGATATCTTGTAAAATCTTGATATTTTCTTCCTCGGATATTAAGTGGTTTCCTATCTGTTTCTTCCCCCCTAGTGCGGCATAGGCAAAAGCATGGAAGGTTGTAGCTATATGTGGCGTATCTAGGAATAACGGCTTACCATTATAAGTGATTTTAGTTAAACGCTCGTTTATCTCAAAGCAAGCCTTACGATTAAATGCGAAGACAATTATCTTTTCTGGCACAATGTGCTTGTATGCTATAAGATAGGCAATTTTTGCGACCAAAGTTCGAGTTTTGCCAGATCCGGCACGTGCCGTAACTAGGGTATTCTTATGTTCATCCATAATTACTCTAGCCTGATTTTTATCTAATAAATAAGGCTCCTCTTTTTCCGCTAGATGTTTTTTGTACCAACTAATTATTTCTTTTTCAGATTTCATTTTGCGCATTATAAACCATGACAAAAATCTTATAAAGCATTAGCTTGATAATTCTTTATGATATTTACCAATTAATCTCTGGCAAATTGTGCATTTTCAAAAAATCATTTGCTTTGCTAAAATGATGATTTCCGAAAAACCCATAGTGCGCAGATAGAGGAGAAGGATGCGGAGATTCAAGTACTAGATGTTTAGATTTATCTATTAATTCGGCCTTACTCCTAGCATCTCTTCCCCAAAGCAGAAAAACTAAGTGCGGACGATTATCATTTAAATATTTTATTACGGCTTCTGTGAAAATTTCCCAACCATGATTTCTGTGGGATCCGGGATGGTGTGCTTCTACTGTCAACGTATTATTAAGGAGTAGTACGCCTTGTTTTTGCCAATTAGTAAGATTGCCTGTGTGATTTGCATGACTCCCTATGTCATTATCAATTTCTTTATATATGTTGATCAGCGAAGGCGGAATTGGCTGGCTATCCGGTACTGAGAAAGCTAGTCCATGAGCAGCGCCAGGAGTATGATATGGATCTTGCCCAAGAATGACTACGGTAACTTTGCTAAGGTCGGTAGTGAACGCTCGAAAGACTTGGCTTTTCTTTGGAAAAATAGTTTTAGTTTCATACTCTTGATGCAAAAAGGTACTTAAATCTTTAAAATACGGTTTACTAAACTCAGAATTCAAAAACTCTTTCCAGCTATTATGCATACTATAATCATTATATCATTAATAATTCATAATTATTTTTTTACAGAACAGAATTCAAACTTAAATACCAGTATTTCGGTGTAAGTGATGTATAATAAAATTATGGCGAAATTATTTTTTAGACATGGAGCAATGGGGTGTGGCAAAACGATGCAGCTTCTGCAAGTGGCATTTAATTACGAAGAGCGTGGACACAAAGTTTGTGTCATCAAGCCTGCTACTGACACCAAGAATGGTACGAAACTGCTTACTCGTATTGGTCCAGAAAGAGAAACCGATTTTTGTTTTGATAGAAAAGAAAATCTTTTTGAGAAAATCAAGCAAGAATATGACGACGTCCACTGTATTCTAGTAGATGAAGCTCAATTTTTGACAAAGAAACAAGTAGATGAACTAATGCTTGTTGTAGTCAAATTAGATATCCCAGTTATAGCCTATGGACTGAGACTTAATTTTAAGAGGGAGGATGGTGGTTTCGAGGGGGCTACCAGATTATTACAGCTTGCCCATGAGATAGATGAAATTAAAACTATTTGTGACTGTGGACGGAAAGCTGTCTATAATGCAAGGTTCTTAAACGGGAAGTTAGTGGCGGATGGTCCGGATGTTTTAATAGACGACCCCAAAAACAAGATTGAGTATAAAGCTATTTGCGCACATTGTTATCAAGATTATTTAGAAGGAAAGAAATAAGATGCATATCGTCATAGAAGGTCAAGATGCTACAGGTAAAGATACCCAAGCGGAGTTATTGGCGAAATATTTAGAGGAAAAAGGAGTAGATGTAGTCCATTATGCTGAATCTGGTACGGGCAGTGACGATCCATTCGTCTCAGAAATCGCTAAACTAAACTATGGCACTAAACAAGATATTGATCATCGCACTAGAGTAATGCTATATCTTATTAATCGCTATGAACAATGGCGCAAAATTGCTGAGCCGGTATTAAAACGTGGCGGCACCGTTATTACAACCAGGAATTGGTTTTCTACATTAATTTACGAAGGGTATGGCGCTGGAGTTTCAAGGAGTCTAATCATAAAGTTACATAAAACTATTATGCCTGATCATTATTTTCATCCAGATAAAATTGTCATTATGACTTTGTCGGACAAAGAACGCGCAAAAAGATTAGGCACACAAGTCGACAAAGTCGGTAAATCTAGAAAAAATGAGGTTTGGAAGTCTCAAAAAGATGATTTTCAACAACGTCTTAATCATGCATATCTCAAGATCACTGAGGAATATAATGTCCCTACACTCGATGCATCTGGTAATATTAACGAAGTTTTTGAAAAACTTAAAAATCTATTTGAACTATAGTATATTATTTAAATTCTACAGTAAAAACATTTTCTTTGTGTTTTTCATCTACTGAGGCATATACTTTCCAGCCATTCTTTTTGGCAGTCGAATCGGCAATCGCCAAACCTAGCCCAACACCATCTTTAGTCTTGTCTATCTGGTAAAAACGGTCGAACAAATGTGGCAAATCAGATTTCTTAAGAAGTGCCCCATCTGAAGTTACACTGATGCGATTTTTGTAGATATTAATTCCTATTTTCTTTCTTCCATATTTTATGGCATTATCAATATAAATATTTAAAATTTGTTCTAGAGACCTGCGATTTAGGCGTATTTGAGGACTCATATTCAAGTGGTTTATTCTCTCTATCGTAATTCCTTTTTCTTCAACCTTTGGCTCGAATGCCGCAATTACGGAATCGACCACTTTATCAAGATCTACCGTAGTAGCCTTAGGAGATTCACTAAGGGCGTCGTTTTTTGCAAGTGTCAAAAGTTCATTATTTAAGATTGCGAGATCTTCCACTTTCTTGGAAACGTTGTCTAGCCACTTATTGCCTTTAATATCCGCAGCTTCAAGATTCGCTTGTATAACGGCAAGCGGTGTTTTAATTTCATGAGAAGCGTTAGCAACAAAAGATTTTTGAGCTAAATATGCATCTCGTACGGGCTTAACGGACTGTTCTGCAAGGTAAATTGAGATTAATGCAATTACAAATTCCATCGCCAAACCAGTAATAATTAAGGACATTAGTAGAGATTTTAGTGCTGCATCACGTTCTGATGCTAATTGCTCTTCTAAGTAAGCGTTAAATTCGACGTTGTCTCTAAACTCTTGATTTGCGGCTCCTCCTGACGCTGGATTGATATTTTGTGTATAGTTTTCTGTCCGTTCCTGTTCCATAGGTACAGGCTGGTTTTTTCGAGGTATCCGCTCTCTAGATGAGGCGGCAGCCACTAAATAGATACTAGTAAAAGCAACCACTAGTACTATTGCTGAAGTAAGTACGTTAGTTAGGATGAATTTTCGCTTTAATTTTTTGAACATAATTTATAGCCTAAACTTCTGATGGTCTTAATTTTACAATTACTCTTAATCTTTTTTAATTTTTTACGCAAATAACTAATATAGACTTCTACGTAATTTTCCTCGCCGATACCATCAGCACCCCAAACATGATTTAGAAGATACTCTTTGCTCTGGACATGTTCTGGATTTTTAAGTAAAGCTTCCATGATAGCAGCCTCTTTCTCACTCAAATGTATATCGTTTAATGTACGTTCTTCTAAATTATAATAGAGATCGCCAAAACTTATGATTTTCTCATCTTGAAGAGGAGGCCTTCTTAGTAATGCTCGCAATCTTGCTACAAGCTCAGAAGTTTTGAAAGGCTTTGCGAGATAATCGTCGGCACCAAAATTCAGGCCTTTGATTTTGTCTTCTGCTTGGCTCATAGCAGATAGCATGATGATTGGCGTTTTAATTCCTCGTTCTCGAAGAACTTTTAGAATTTCAAACCCAGATATGCCAGGCAACATGACGTCAAGTACGATAGCGTCATAGATGGGCTTAACTGCTAAATCTAAGCCTTCTCCTCCGTCTGCAGTCCAATCGACGGAAATGCCAGATTTATCAAGTACATGAATCACGGCATCGGCTAGGAATTTTTCGTCTTCTACATATAATATTCTCATGTTTCTATAATATATATTATAGCTTAAAGAAATCTTAAAATCCTAAAATAGGTACTCGAGGTAATCTTTTAACATTCTAGTTCCAGAAATAACAGGTAAGAATGCTGCGAGCTGACGCTTAATTAGATACTCTAAGTCAAAATCATGTTGCCAAGTAGCGACTGCTTCTTCCATCCTTAAGTATAACGATTCGATTTCTTCAGATTCGGTATTACCATGAATATTGAGATAATTATCTGCTGCCGCATCAGCCACGCCACCATCATGAGTGCTAATCAAGAGTCCAAAATTAATAATATCTTTCATCCATGATGTTCCACAAGCCTCAAGACCTACAATCGGATTATTGATAGAAACATTAGAGCCGATAGACAGCGCCCTCCCCAGCTCTTCATCATAATCAGGAAGATAATGCACGCGTTCTCTAAGTATTTCATCTCTATCTACTAAATCGAGCAAGTTGTGTAATCTTCCAGCCATACGATCATCACCTTCGTGCACTCTACCGCAAAGAATATAATAAGCATTGTTTTCTTCCAATATCTTTTTGAGTCGTTCAGGATTAGAAAATGCAAGCCAAGGACGTTTATAGTCTACAAATCTGCGTTTAAATTCAAATAACAATGCATCTTCCGGGATATTAACATATTTTCCATATTGGTTTGGCCTATGAGCTAGCACTTCGTTTAACTCTTTTCTGCCATGTTTTTTTAGTTTAATGATATCTTTAGCTTCTATGCTGTTGATTTTTTCTAAGTAGTCGGCTGTTGGTAAGTAAAACTTATCAATTATACCTTTTTCAGTTAGATATTTTATTATGTCTTTATCTGTCCACGTAGGGATATCAATTCCATTTGTGACCGCTTTAAATTTTACCTTGTTGCCAGCAAGATCACGATAATTAGCTACACGAGCATGTAGTTTTGAAACTCCAGAACGAAGTTCTGCAATTTCAATAGTTACTGCTGATAGTTTAATATGTCCATTCTCAAATTTATCAGCCAACCACTTTTTAACTGCTAGTGACTTAAGATTAGGAAAGACAAAACGCTCAAACTGTTCAAAAGAAAAATCTGCTTCGGCGGCCTGCACGAGAGTGTGATTAGTATATAGAGTATGTTTTCTGGTATAAACGACAGCTTCGTAAAAATCCATGCCGTTCTTCGTGAGCTCATCTAGGCGTGCAAGCGCCGCAAAGAAAGTCGCTACCTCGTTTAGCTGCATGATGGCTGGTTTAAGTCCAGCAAGTTTTAGCGCCTGATAACCGCCAAATCCTAGTGCTACTTCTTGGAACAAACGATGATCTCCGCCGGAGTCCCCAGAATATAGTTCTCCGAATCCAGGCTCAGTTATGCAGATGATTCGAGTGCTACCAAGTACTTTCTCTATAACATCAAGGCTAACTAGAGTATTATTGCAATGAATATTAACCGTGTCTAAGAATTGATATCCGTAATCATGGTAATCTACATTCTCATGCGTAGTATAATTATTAAATCTGTCACCTTCCTTAATGTAGTGTTGGTGCTGCTCGCTTGGATAAAACGGCGTAATTAATACAAAAGGTACATTGCTTTCTTCGGCTACTCGTCTAGTGTCTGCCGCAAGTACACCTAATCCTCCTCCGCCTCTAATACCATTTTTCTTGTCGTACAATTCAATTGTCCAATAAGTATATGGGCGTTCCTTAGTAATGGCATGTGTTAGATGATGACGGTTAATCGCGGCATAAAATTCTTCCACGTCCTCAATGTTTTCTAAAGGGTGTGCCACTAAATTTTTTGACGTTGATTGTTCTTTTCCCACCACTTGTGTCATATTAAGCCTTTGGTCCTCTCTCTGAACTAATTGCAGATGCCGTTAGAATAAGTGCAGTTTCTACCGATGAAAGATTACGGCTAGTGAAATTAATATTACCAAGAGGCCTACCGATTAAGATTTTTCCCACAATCTCTCCATCAGCATCCTTGAGTTCAGCGACTGCTTCTATGCCGTTTTTCTTCAGTGTCTCCTTAGTTTCTGGCGTAAGAGAGACCCACATCCCTTTGCTAGTGTTTTTGAGTGAAGCGAGTTTGGAAACTTCAGTAGATGAGAGTTTTACTGGTTTAGAACTATAAAGTTTTCCTCCAATGATTAAGCCAATATACTGAAAATGTAGATGCTCCGCCAGGAAATCTGAAAGCTCGTGATAATTAATGTATTCTTTAGAGAGCATTTCTAATTTCTTTACGATATATACCATATCTACGTCAGTGACTGATGCGAGTGACCGCACATAGGCGTTAACCTCATTTAGCACTGGGAATAATAGTAGTACTATAACAATCATGATAACGTTTAATACAATGACAGAAATAGATGGGCTTGGAATCTTAAACAATGCAATAAAGATGACAAAGAAAATCGTCAAGTAGATAATGGCGGCAAGAGACATAATGATAATGATAGAAAGGTTCTTTAACCATCTACCAGAAAGATCAAGCAAACGATATTTCAAGATAGCATAATAGTGGAAGACCCATGCGAATGACATGGCGAGAGGTCCAGCCCAGATAGTGTCATACTTGCCCATAAATGAAAGAATTACATCAAATATTAAAGCGATTATACCAGTGATAGTAAAGCCTACGAGCACCATGATATTGGCTTTTTTAATTTGTATATTTTTAGCATGCCTAGCGTTGTACCAGAGTCCAATCATGTAAATTAAACAGGTAGAAATGAAATATCCCATGTAAAGGTAATTATATAAATTATGCTGTAAGTGCACTACATTTCCATCAATCTCACTAAGCGTTATACTGCTATAGAGGCACGAAGGATTGACTAATGGTACAATAAACAAACCAACACAATAAAGTGTATATATTACCATTATTACCTTACCAGCTTTGTACTTATAAATAGGATAAACCGCTAACCCCCAAGACATGAATAGTGCCGGAAGATAAATATAAAGTGCAGAAAAAGTTGCTAAATCTGATGGCGTATTTTCTGGCAACGACAAGAAAATACCGATAGATGTTGACCATCCAAGTGCAAATAGAGTAATAAAGAAAAACAAGAAAGCCTGAAACCTTTCTCCTTTTTTGGCGCCACTTAACACTGCAATACCAGAAAGCAATGTCAATACGGATACGGCAATCAGTAAAATAATAATTAACTGCACTAAAGTAACCTCCTTTTAATCATTTTACCATAAGTTAAATTAAAAAAGCAAGTAAAAACCTCGGAAATAATCCGAGGTTTTAAGGAAATTGAGCAGCATCAGAGACATTTACGAAGTAGAAAACGCACACTTGTCTCGCCCCAAGGCTCGACAGAATTTATGGTGATATTTTCTACATCGAAATACGTGTCATTGCAACGATTGGCCTCGTTGGCGAGGCGTATGGTTTCCTTCCCCTCAGCAATAGCCTCTTCAACCGAGCTAAATATTTTCATATTTTCAGCTCCAGGCCAGTGCTGAGCAGTGGCAGTACGCTTCATGCCGTCAGTAAGAAGTAGATAGTCATAGGACATTAACCCATCTCGACACAGTAACATGAGCGCATTTTCAAGAGCGCTAACCATACCATCTATGTTTTCCCCAAGATACATAGACACGCCATGCATGACTACAAGATCCTGAACGCCGACTAACTCTTCATGCGTGGCGGCCTGAAGTAGATTCTCTCTGTAAATGGTAACATTCTCCGGAACAAGATATTTCTCGAAGATGCTATCCGGCCCAGCAATATTATTCGCAAGGCCTTCAGGCGCAACGATAGTGCCAGTCTCGAACAGAGTAATATTTGCTCCGTAGAGGCAGTTATTATAGAGTCTCTCAGGAAGATTACCACCACCAAAGAAGCAGACATTTTCAAGTTCGTAGGTGTCAAAAAGGTTGCTGATCGCTTTTGCTTTTAAGCGTTCATTAACAGCAATACCCTCAAACTCGGTCATGCGATACCACGATTCATCCTCTGGACTTTTGCGATAATTCCCTTTCAAATCTTTTCCCCAACGATGCAAGTACTCCATGGCCGAGGCCATGTCGCCAGTCCAAATGGACTTGTAAAACATAATCATCTCATCTGAATCAGGCACGCAAAAGTAACGAAAATTCTCCAGAGTCCCAGGGTCCTCAAGGTGCTTGGCGAAAAGTTCACTATATTTACTCCAATCGCCAGCATTTCCGCGACTTAAAAAAGCCTCTTCCAAACGCTTCAGCATAGCTCTTTTAGCAAAGGCTCCGGTAGGTGTATAGGATGATCCTTTTTTAGTCCTAGCATAATCAACAGAAAGAGCCGCCTGATAGGCCGCCCACTCATAAATCTTGTCTTTAGGGAGATGTCCATAATTCGCTAAGATGGTCGAATCAGAAATATCCATACATGTAGTCTCAACAGGTTCCAGCATAATCAATTCCTCCTTGTATAAAGTTCTTAGGTTTAGCCCAATTTCCTATAACACCTATTTTAACATAGACGGTATTATTTTTCAATGACTTGAAGAAACAAAAAATGTGTGATATTATTATAATAATCCGTTGGGGATTCGCCAAGTGGTAAGGCACTGGGTTCTGGTCCCAGCATTCGGGGGTTCGAATCCCTCATCCCCAGCCATATCAAAGAGTAAAAAAGAATCCATAGAGATTCATTTTTATTTGTTATTTTGTAGATATTTCTGAATAATCTTGATTTTCTGCTGGTCTTTTGGGCGATTATGCTCAAGCATCCATTCGAGTGTCATTTCAAGCGATTCGACTGGATAATTACCGATAAACCTTGTGTCGTCATCATTAAAATCTGATACCTTGACTTCAATATCGTCGTCAATTTCATAGAGATCCGGATACTTAGAAGATTTCTTGAAGTCAAATGTCGTCTTTAGTTTTTCGAAATAGGCTGGCTTTACTTTGATGTCAATGTCAGCTGTTGAATCCCTTAAGCCATATAAAAGCATAACCCCGCCAGAGATTACGCGGTAACAACTCTTATTTAATCTCAATGATTCTAGCTTGTTGACGTACTCTCTTCTGTTCATATTGGTTTTATCCTAGTGTAAGCTTACAAATAATTATACTTCCTTGACTTTGATAGTGGTAGCTGTTTCTGTTTTATATTTGCCGAGCTTTTGATAAATGTCCTCCTTGTAGATGGCTAAAGCCTGCTTTATTTTGCCCAGCCATATAGCTAAAAGGCGCCGTCTCGGCGTTTTTTTCGTGCCCGCTAGCTAGTAAGCCTTCGCTTTACACAATAGACCAGCGAAGCCACGGCGATTATAACAAACGACACGATCCCTGCGGATGCACCACCATTTTGTACTAGGCTAGCGCCATTGCCTTCGCCTGACTTTGGAGCACTAGGGACAACAGGCTCTAGAGCCTCGTTCTCTTCTTGTTCTTCCTGCTCCTCTTCTGGCTCTACCATCTGGCTAGACCTAAAGGCGACGCGTTTTTCTTCTGTTTGTGCATAGCCCATGGCATAGATGCGCCCTTTATAACCTATCGTAGTCAAATTAGCGAGAAGGGAGTCGCTGAGCCTGCGCTCATATGGGACAAACTTGCCGTCCTCAAGAATAAAGGTGTCCGTACCAGCAGCGAAGTTAGCTGGCCCCACTAATACTAGTTTGTCGTCTACTTCTGCTAGATTCATTGCGAATTGCAAGGATACCATCTTAGCGCGATTATT
>JAFWHA010000013.1 GCA_017512175.1 Candidatus Saccharimonadota bacterium | reverse complement strand
TCAAACGGCATTCCGAAAGATTCTAGCAATTTATAGCTTCCTTCCTTACTACCATTTTTAATAATAAACGTAATTTCAAGACCGTGAAGAGCCGCCGCGTCTTCAAAGGTAATCTCTGGGAATACGGTCTGTTCTTTAAGGCCAAGGTTGTAATTACCTTGCCTATCAAAAGCCGTCCGAGATACACCGTGAAAATCACGCACGTGTGGCAACGCAACATTAATCAAACGATCCACAAATTCATACATCTTGTCATTTCTAAGTGTAGTGAGATAACCTACTGGTGCGCCCATCCCTTTACGAATCTTAAAGGTCGCGATGGACTTTTTAGCCAATCTCGATGTCGCCGCCTGACCGGTAATTTTCGCAATGGTAAGAGCCACCGTTTCGGTAAACTTCTTATCCTCACGCTTCTTACCTACACCAGATGACACTACTACTTTTACGAGTTCTGGTACTTGATTGATATTTTCAAGTCCTAACTCCTTTTGTAATTTCGCCTTCAGCTCTGAATTATAGAGAGCCTTGAGGCGTGGTTGTGCTACAGACTTGTTAGCAGTAGCAGCCGTTTTCTTTTCCGCCATTACTTAGCTCCTTTCTTTGCTTTCTTAGCTTCTTTTTCAGCCTTTTTCTCAGCTTTCTTCTCTGCTTTATCAGCCTTTTTGTCAACTTTTTTCACAGCCGGCTTCACATAATCCGCCGCCTTGACAAGTTTCAAATTAGACAAATCAATTCCAAGATGGATGGTTTTCTTACCACCCTTTGGGTTAAACTGTGTACGCTTCATATGTCGCTCTACGGTTTTTACGCCTTCGAGCATTGCTTCGTGAGCACCACGATCTACTTTCACGATTTTAGCCTTCGTCCCTTTAAGGGCGCCCGAGATTACCAAAACCTCATCTCCGATTTTCAAACTCTTACCCATTATAGTACCTCCGGCGCAAGGCTAATAATCTTATTAAATCCAAGATCGCGAAGTTCCCTAGGAATCGGGCCAAACACACGTGTCCCCTTAGGAGTCTTATCTTCATTAACCAGAACTGCAGCGTTTTCATCAAACCGAATAGTCGAACCATCTGGACGACGAATCGGCGCTTTTGTACGGACAATCACCGCCTTTACCACAGCTTTTTTCTTCACGCCACCAGTAGGAGAAGCTTCCTTGACCGAGCAGGTTACAATATCGCCCACGTGAGCGTAGCGAGCACGAGTACCACCAAGCACCCGGATTACTCCAAGCTCCTTAGCGCCACTGTTATCGGCCACCTTTAGTCTACTTTCTTGCTGAATCATTATTTGTCCTCCCCTTCCTTAGCCTCAGCCTCAGCAGCTTCAGCGGCTTTCGCAGCCTTAGCAATCTCGTCTGCACCTACCTTCTTTTCCTCCACTATCGCGTTTACATCCTCTTTAAGCTCTACGGTGCCACGAGCCTTTTCAATCACTTTTACCAAAGTGTAAGCCTTGGTAGCAGAAATAGGCCGACAGGAAGCAATTTCTACCCTGTCACCCTTATGAGCTTCGTTTTTCTCGTCGTGCGCAGTGTATTTACGAGTCTTCGTATACTGCTTACGATAAAGAGGATGAGTTTCCCGACTCACAATCGAAACCGTAATGGTCTTATCCCGAGAGTCAGAAGTCACAGTACCAATTAATGTATGGGACATTTAGAACTCCTCCTTCTTAATTATTTTACATTTCACCGGCAATTTATGTGAAGCCAGTCTCAAAGCTTCACGTGCCTGCTCTTCAGTTACATCAGCAATCTCAAACATCACAGTTCCAGCCTTTACTTTTGCTACAAAGAACTGTGGCTCACCTTTACCAGAACCCATTTTTACGTCAAGTGGCTTCTTGGTTACAGGTGTATGTGGGAAAATCCGAATCCAGATTTTACCACCACGCTTAATATAACGGGTAATCGCCTGACGAGCGGCCTCAATTTGCCTCGAAGTTACGCGCTCATTATCAAGCGACATCAATCCAAAATCGCCAAAAGCTACAGTATTACAACGAGTCGCAATACCTTCGTTTTTGCCTTTACGAACCTTGCGATGTGCGGTTTTCTTTGGTAGTAAAATAGCCATAATTATTTCTCCCCCTTATAAATCCAGACCTTTACGCCCACAATCCCCGCAATCGTTGGTGCATGATGACAATAAAAGTCGATGTCAGCTCTAAGTGTATGTAGAGGCACCGAACCTTCGATAAACTTCTCTCTACGGCTCATTTCAGCGCCGTTTAGACGCCCTGCTACCTCGATACGTACCCCCTTAGCACCAGCATTCATCGTAGAAGAAAGTGCCATCTTCACAGCACGGCGGAAGTTCATCCGCTTACCAAGTTGAAAACCAATGTTTTCTGCGACAAGCTTAGCGTTAAGCTCTGGCTTCTTCACTTCTTCCACATTAATCCTAATTGGACCTTCTACAATCTTTTCTAGTTCTTCCTTAAGCTCATTAATGCCTGCACCCTGCTTACCAATCACCGCACCTGCCTTAGCAGTCAAAATCGTGATGGTGGTAAGATTGGCAGAACGCTCAATGTTTACCCGCGCAATGGTCGGGCGACTCTTAAACCGTTCTTCGATGGTCTTGCGGATTTTATCATCCTCTACTAGCCAACGCCTAAAATCGGCTTTTCTAGTAAACCATTTGGACGACCAGTCCTTGCTGACCTGAAGGCGGTAAGAGATTGGGTTTACTTTCTGTCCCATTACTTTTTCTCCTTTTCTGCCTTTTTATCATCGGTAGCTTTTTTGGCTTTTTCGTCACCAGCTACTTCTACGAATATATTACTCGAAATCTTCTCAAACGGAAGCGCACGACCTCTAGATGCTGGTTTATACCGACGCATCCTAGTACCAGTGGTCACTACAATCCTAGAGATTCTGATACTCTTTGGATCAATCGAAACTTTGCTATTATTTAAGAGATTAGCATTTGCCGACTCAATAGCCTTTTTAACTGCCTTGGCAGCTTTTCTCGGGGTATTTTCGAGAATCACGATAGCATCTGCTACATAGCGATCCCGTACCAAAGAAGCCACGATGTTAGTCTTCCGAGGTTGGATATCAACCCCTTTCTCATATGCGTGTGCGAAAATAGTACTTCCCATAATTTATGCCTTTCCTTTCGCCGCCGCAGCTTCAGCTGCCTTTTTACCACCGTGGCGCTTAAATTTACGGGTAGGCGCAAACTCACCCAGCTTATGACCAACCATATTTTCCGAAATAAACACCGGTACGTGAACTTTGCCGTTATGAACAGCAATAGTCCGACCTACCATCTCCGGAGAAATGGTTGAGTAACGTGCCCAAGTCTTTATCACGGTGCGATCTTCACTGGAGAGAGCAGCAATTTTCTTGGCTAGTTTGTAGTCCACAAATGGACCTTTCTTCATACTCCTAGACATTATTTCCTCTTTCCTTCGTGGCGACTGCGCACGATCATTTTATTAGTTTTCTTGTTATGGCGAGTGCGATAACCTAGTGTCAGCTGACCCCACGGAGTGCGTGGTGCTTTACCAGTACCGTGACGACCACCGTCACCACCACCGTGTGGGTGATCAGTAGCGTTCATCACTACACCTCTTACAGTCGGGCGAATCCCCTTGCGACGCTTGCGACCTGCAGCACCGATTTTTACGTTCTGATGTTGAATATTAGAGACCGTACCAATCGAAGCTTCGCATCCTTCAAGTACTTTACGAACCTCACCAGACGGCATTCTGAGAGTAGCATAGCCATCTTCTTTTGCCATCAGTTGTGCCTGTGCTCCGGCCGCCCGTACCATCTGCGCGCCCTTACCAGGCGTCAGTTCAATTGCGTAAACAAATGTACCTACTGGAATATTCGTAAGTGGCATCCGGTTGGACTGCTCCACCTCTACCTCGGCCCCAGTCTTAAAAGTAGCACCTTTGATCATAGCAGTATCAGCGAGCACATAATAATATACACCGTTTTCATCTTTTACCCGAGCAATCCGCGCCGAACGGTTTGGATCATATTCGATCTCTTCTACGGTAAAAGTCAAATCCTTCGGTAGATTATAAGTCACAATTCGATAGTGCCTTTTCACTCCACCACCACGATGGCGCACGGTGATGCGACCTTGGTTATTTTTACCAGCCTGCTGTTTCTTAGCACGAGTCAACGACTTGTGAGGCTTACGAGTCGTAATCTGATCGTAATCCTCAGTTGTCTTCTGCCTCTGAGCCGGCGTCATTGGGCGATATGCTTTTATACTCATTACTTCTTCTCCTTCTCATTTTGCTCTTCAAACACCTTGATGGAGTCGCCCTCTTTCAAGGTTACATAAGCAAACTTCTTATCTTGGCGGTGAGTAATCCCAGGATATTGGTGTTTACCCTTAGAATACTTCGTCTTCTTACCATTACGAATCAATGTTCTAACACTCGTTACAGTTACATTAAATTCTTTTTCTACCTGTTTAGCAATTTCAAGCTTACCCATATTTTTCTTCACTGGAAAAACATAAGTTCTCTTGAAAGACTCCGCATAAGTCTTCTCAGTAGCCCGTGGCTCGAGGAGATTTAGCTTCACCTCTGCGGTATTTTTCTTCGTATCAGCCATTACTTATCTCCTTTCAACCACTTTGTGGTAGCTTCAAGCCCCGCTTCAGAGAAAACAACCGCATCTGCATTCATAATGTCAAATACGTTCAAATACTGTGCTCTCACTAACTTCAAATTAGCAATATTATTAGTAGATCTGAGCACCTCTGGAGTTTTCTCTGCTACTACCATAAGTACATTCTTGTCTTCAAGCTTCAAATCTTTTAGAAACTTCGCTGCGCTCTTGGTTTTGCCGTCAAACTTTACCTTTGTTTCCTCTACGGTAACTACAGCCTTATCGGCATTTTTCATCGAAAGAGCCTGACACACAGCCTGCCTCTTAGCCTGCTTAGAAATTTTCTTGGTAAAGTTTTCTTCACCAGTTCTACCAAAGGCTACGCCACCGTGCCTCCAAATCGGGTTACGAGTAGAACCAAAACGTGCTCTACCAGTACCTTTTTGCTTCCACGGTTTCTTGCCACCACCTCTTACTTCACCTCGCTTCAAAGTCTTAGCGTGGGAGCTTCGAGAGTTAGCCAGATACGCATCATAAGCTAGTTTCACTAGCTCGTGGTTTTCTACGGAAAGGCCAAATATATCTTTATCTAAAGTTGCCATATTACTCCTTTCCCTCCACCGTTATGATTGATTTCTTTGGACCTGGCACTGCGCCCTTGAGGCCAATCAAATTGTTCTCGGTATCAATATAAGATACTACGAGATTTTTGACGGTTACCTTGTCGTGACCCATTCTACCTGGCATCTTCTTACCCTTAAAAACTTTCTGTGGGTACATCGAGCCAATTGAACCAACCTTTCTAATATCCCCCTTAAAGCCGTGGGTATTTCTGGATTCGTTGAAATTCCAACGCTTCACCGTACCAGCATAGCCTTTACCCTTAGAAGTACCGGTTACAGCCACCTTGTCGCCGATCTTAAAGCTCTCTACCGTAAGGGTATCGCCCAGCTTCATACCTTCAGGAATTTCCTCGAGTCTAAACTCCTTCAGAACTTTAGGGCTAATATTCTCGCCGGCCTTCTTGACGTGACCAGCTACCGACTTGCTCAGATTCCGACCCACACCATAGCCTACTTGTACAGCATTATAACCATCCGTTTCGACGGTCTTTATCTGAGTCACTGTACAAGGGCCGGCTTGAAGGATAGTTACAGGAGTAACTACACCGTCGTCACCGATGATTTGAGTCATACCAATTTTGGTGCCGATAATGACTTGCATTTTTACCTTTCCTTTAATT
>JAFWHA010000012.1 GCA_017512175.1 Candidatus Saccharimonadota bacterium | reverse complement strand
TTACATTAGCTCTATGAGTTGTCCTTCCGGCTATACTTGTTCTGGCTTTACTCCAGGTACTTCCGCTACTGGCTCGTATACTGTGACCGTAAAAAACAATGCCAAAACTGCTGGTGGTACAGTAACTATGGCAAGAAAAGGCAGAACATTTACTGTCACTCTTAATCAGCAAAGTGGCTCTGGTGGTACTGGCAGTGTTACTGCTACTTATGGTAGCGGTATGCCGGGAATTACTAAGCCTAGTAGAACAGGATATACTTTTGGTGGATATTATACTGGTACCGGCGGTAGCGGCACCCAATACTACAATGCTAATGGCGCTAGCGTTAGAAACTGGGACAAGACTGCCGCTACTACTCTTTATGCGAAGTGGACACTAAATAACTACACTGTAAACATTACTTCTGGAGGAACAAGCGTTAGCGCTACGTCGTTAAGTGTGCCATACGGAGGCTCTAAGACTTTTACTGTCCAGGCATCCAATAACTATTGGATTACTAGTTTGTCTTGTCCTTCAGGATATAGCTGCACTGGACATTCCACTGGTACTGCTGCTGTAGCTAAGTATACAGTAACCGTCAAAAACAATAATAAAACAGCGGGTGGAACTATTACTATCGCCCAGTCGACTTGTGGTGCTCCATCTGGTGGTTTTTGCGATACGAGTGGACACGCATGGACAAAAATCGTAAAAACTGCAAATTGGAATAATCGTGGAGGGTCTTGTCCAAGCGGATATCATGTAGCTACACTTGCAGATGCGCAAAGATATCTAGGAACAACAAAGATTGATACACAGGGGACTAATACGACTAACATAGCTCGCGGAAAGAGTGCTTGGGGTAATAACGTTGCCATATGGACAGATACAGCCTATGATGGTAATAATGCATATCATTTTTGGTCGGGCACTAGCTATGGTTGGAGCGCAAAAACTGGGGTTTGGAACATCGTCTGTACTAAATAATAATTAGATGATAGATTTGTTCGCTCTAAGTATTACCATTCAATTTATCGTTAAAGATTGTTGATTTTCCCCACAAATCTAAAATCTGTGTTATTATAGATAGAGTAAGTAAGGTTAATATGCATTTTTCGACAATATTTAAATCATTTTTGAACAAAGATATGCGAAAACGAATTCTAATCGTCTTCGGTATTATTGTTGCATATCGCTTACTGGCGCACGTTCCAGTGCCACTTGGCGATGCAAGCACGTTCAAAGAGGCTATAGAAAATCTTATTACTAAATCAGATTTTGGAAGTTTCCTAAACCTTATTTCCGGAGGTGGTCTTACTTCTTTCTCTATTATTCTAGTCGGACTTTCTCCGTTCATTACATCTTCGATTGTGGTGCAGCTCATTACGAAAGCTGTGCCTAAGCTTGAAGAACTTTCTCAGGATGGTGAATCTGGTAGAAGAAAAATTAACCAGTGGACTCGTATGATTACCGTACCTCTAGCTCTAGTCCAGTCTTTTGCATACATCTTTATCTTGAAAGAATCTGCTCTTGCGAACACCGCTTCGACTATTGAGATGAGCACTGCACAATGGGTACTTGCGATTACCGCTATGACTGCTGGCTCTGTTATCTTAATGTGGCTGGGTGAGCTAATTACAGAGCAGGGAATTGGCAATGGTATTTCGATGATAATCTTTGCTTCAATTATTTCTCAGTTGCCTACGACAATGGCCTCTCTTTGGACGTCGCTATTTGATACCACTAATGGCTCCCTATCACTATTTGGCTGGTTCAACTTACCAGTTAATCCTACCGTATTTTGGATAGTGCTAGGTTTCGCGGTGGCGCTGGTGCTTGTGATTTACTTGCTAGTCAAGTTGAACGAAGCTCAACGTATCATAACTATCAATTATGCTAAGCGCGTACATGGCAATAGTAGCTATGGTGGAATTAAATCAATTTTGCCGATTAAGCTCATTGCCGCGGGTGTGGTGCCGGTCATCTTCGCGACAAGCTTCTTGGCACTCCCTGCACTACTTGGACAGTTGATTCAGTCGCTCGATCCAGGAAATGGCTTTGGACAAGGCTTAGTTTCTATCTTTACGGCTCCTTCTGCATCTAACTTTGCCGCAGAATATCCTGATGGAATTACAATTAAATGGTTCTTATATCCAGCAATGTATTTTGTACTAGTGGTAGCGTTTACCTACTTCTATACTTCTATCATTTTCAATACTAAAGAAATCGCTGATAATTTGCAGAAGCAAGGAGGCTTCATCGAAAGTGTAAGACCTGGAAATTCCACTGCGATTTATCTGAACAAGGTAGTGAACAGGCTTAACCTCTTTGGAGCGTTAGCTCTCGGACTTATTGCCATGCTTCCATTCATTACAGATTACGTTTTCATAATCACAATGGGTTATCCTATTGGTCTATCTATTTCTGGTACAGGACTCCTAATCGTGGTGACGGTGGCCCTCGAAAGTCTCCGTCAGCTTGACTCGCGCGCATTAATGATAACATACGACGACTATAAGTAAATGGCTCTAAAGTTTAAATGGAAGAAAAATCTTCCCCTAATTATCTGGGGTATCATTGCGCTTATATTTATCGCAATTCTTTTAAGGCTGATTATTTGGGAGCATAACTATTACACTGGGAAAGAAGGCTCTTCTCGTACTGCTCCACTTAATAATACCATTGCGCCTGAAGACGCAGAAAATGTCGACGAAAATGACATTACGAATGACGAAAAGAATAATTACAAAGTAGCTCCGAACAAGCCACGTTTCTTATCAATTGCCAAATTAGGCATTGATAGAGCGAGAATTATAGAAGTAGGACTCAATAGTATCGGTAGATTACAAGTGCCACTCAATATTTTTGATGTAGGTTGGTATAGATCTTCTGGCAAGCCTGGTACTGGCGGAACGATGCTCTTAGATGGACATAATGGTGGTCCAACTAAAGAAGGAGTGTTCAAACATTTGCCAGATATCCAAATTGGGGACATTATCACAATTGAGCGTGGAGATGGAAAATTCTTTAAATATGCAGTGGTAGAGAGCGAGGAAGTTCCACTTTCTGAAGCCGATAGTAAGATGCAAATGATGGTAACATCTCCTGAAAAAAATAAGGAAAGTCTGTCGATTATTACTTGTACTGGCGTCTGGTCGCAAGTTCAACAGACATATCTTTCTCGTCAATTCGTGCGCGCAGTAATCGTCGAAGATAATTTAGTCCATACTGATACTGGTGTAGAGCGTGCCGATGATGGCTCTCCGGCCAAGACAGAAGAAGACGAGAAAAAAGAGAACGAAGAAAATAGTGAAAATCACGAAAATAGCTAATTTTCTCATAAAAAAGCCTTTACATTCAATGAAATTTTTGATAAAATATAGTGGTAATTTATGGCTAGTCAAAAGGAAGTGATTGAACTCACCGGCAAGGTCGTGGAGGCTTTGCCTAATACCCAATTTCGGGTTGAACTCGAGAATGGTCATATTATCATTGCGCACATGAGCGGAAAAATGCGTAAAAACTATATTCGCTTGGTGCCTGGTGATAGGGTGAAGGTTGAGCTAACCCCTTATGATCTCACGAAGGGGCGTATCAGTTTTCGCCTGAAAGATTAATAAACTAATCAGGAAAGGATTTTGACACTTATGAAAGTACGTGCAAGTGTTAAAAAAATCTCCCCTGATGACATTATTGTACGCCGAAAAGGTGTGCTTAGAGTCATCAACAAGAATAAACCAAAGAATAAGCAAAGGCAGGGTTAAGCATGGCAAGAATTGCAAGCGTTGTTATCCCTTCCGAAAAACAAGTCTGGATTGCTCTGACTTATGTTTACGGAATTGGCAGAACAACCTCTAAAGCCATCCTTGCGGAGGCTAAAATTGAGCCTACCACTCGGGTGAAAGATCTCACCGAGGCTGAGGAACAGAAAATCAACGATATTATTGCTAATAAATATCATGTTGAGGGTGATCTCCGACGTCTGGTGACCAATAATATTAAACGCATTAAGGACATCAATTCTTATAAAGGTGTCCGTCATAAGCTGAAGCTTCCAGTAAACGGACAGCGTACTCGTACGAACGCACGCACTCGCAAGGGTAAAGCTATCGCAGTTGGTGGAGCACAGCCAAAGGCAGCAAGTAAGACTTAAAGGAGAAAGGAGAATTTAAAATGGCAGAAGAAGAAATTAAAAAAGCCGAAAAAGCTCCTGAAGCTGAAAAAGTCGCGAACGCAACTGATGCAGCTGAAGCTCCTAAGGCTACTAAGAAGACCAAGAAGGGCAAAAGAGTTGTCACTTCAGGTCAAATGCATATTCAAGCAACTTTCAACAACACTATCATCAGTTTTTCTGATAAGAGTGGCGGGGTGCTATCTAGTTCCTCAGCTGGAGCTAATGGCTTCCGTGGAAGTAAGAAAGGCACCGCTTATGCAGCGCAGATTGCTGCTGAGAAAGCTGCAGATATTGCAAAGAAAGATTATGGTATGAATAGCGTAGATGTTTACGTCAAAGGCATTGGACTTGGTCGCGACAGTGCTATTCGCGCTGTATCTACCGTTGGTATGAAAATTGACAGTATCACCGATATGACTCCAATCGCTCACGGTGGTGTCCGTCCTAAAGGAGAAAGGAAACCATAATGGCACGCGATAAATCACCTATTGTAAAACAGAGCCGTCGTGAAGGTTATGCTCTCGCGCCAAAAGCTCACAAAGTAATGGCGAAAAAGTCTGGGATTCCAGGTCAGCATTCTGATATGCGCATGCGTGGAGGTAGTCTATATCTAACACAATTACGCGAGAAGCAAAAAGTTCGCCGTATGTACGGATTACTTGAGAAGCAGTTTGCAAAGCTAATGAAAGAAGCTACTCGCACTGAAGGTCTCACTGGCGAAAAATTGCTAGAATTTCTAGAGCGCCGTGCTGATAATGTCGTTTATCGAGCAGGATTTGCCACTACTCGCCGTCAGGCAAGGCAATTAGTATCACACGGACACTTCCTATTAAATGGTCGACGTATTGATATTCCATCTATTCGCTTGAAGCCAGGCGATATTCTGGAAGTTCGACCAAAATCAACAAAGTCAGAATATTTCAAGAATCTTGCAAACGTTATGGGCGCCGCAGGACAGAATCCACTTTCTTGGATGAAGGCCGATGGCAAGAAAATGAAAATTGAAATTACTGGTTTGCCAAAGCGCGAAGAAGCAGAGGCGGGCATTAACGAACAATTAATCGTTGAGTACTACTCACGCTAAGGAGAAAGAACAATATGACAACAAAAGCTATTCATGAAGCAAAGCTAGAAGAAGTCAATGATCTCGGTGAAAATACTGCAGAGTTCATCGTACGCCCTCTTTATTATGGCTACGGCAATACTCTTGGCAATTCTCTCCGTCGTGTTCTTCTCTCTAGTATCAAAGGTGCAGCTATCACTGCATTCAGCATTGAAGGCTCTACCCATGAATTCACTGCCATTCCTGGCATTCGTGAAGACGTGGTTGACATCATGCTAAATCTAAAAAATGTTCGCGTTAAATCCCACTCTGATACACCAGTTGAGCTATATCTTGAGATTAAAGGCTCCGACCAATCAGAGAAAGATGGTGACAAACGCGTAGTTGCTGGCGATATCAAACTTCCTGCTGAAGTAGAAATTGCCAACCCAAATCAGGTTATCTGTCATATCGATGATCCAAAGCATGTACTAAAAATGCATTTCATCGTCGATACTGGACGTGGATATCTTACTATCGAAAAATCTAGTGAAGAACGCGTTCACTCTGACATGATTGCGCTAGACGCAGTATTTTCTCCAGTTCTTCGTGTACGTTACAAAGCAGAAAATACTCGCGTTGGTCAAGATACCAACTTGCAGCAGCTAAGTCTCACTATCGAAACTGATGGCACCATCACTCCACGTGAGGCATTTGAAGAGGCTGCCGCAATATTAGTTAATCAATACACCGCCCTTGCTGGTAGCACTACCGTCGAAAGTGCTCCTGCCCCAGGCAACGACAAGGAAGAAGAAGATTCTGGCTTGATGCTTCCGATTGAAGAATTAGGCCTTTCTGCTCGTACTGCAAATGCGCTTACTAATAACGACATCAAAACAGTACGCGACCTCGTTATGTTGTCCGATTCAGATCTCAAAGATTTGAAGGGATTTGGCGCAAAGGCGTTAGATGAAGTTAAAGAAAAGATAACGGAGTTAAATATCTAAAATGCACGCCCATGGATACAAAGGCCGTAAATTCGGTCGTGAAACAGACAAGAGACGCGCACTCGTAAGGGGATTGATGTGCTCTCTTATCAAGAATCAATCAATTGAAACTACTACTGAAAAAGCTAAGGAAATACGTCGCTATGCAGAGAGATTAGTGACTATCGCTAAAAAAGGTGGACTTGCTAATCGTCGTATCCTTATCTCACGCTTAAACGATATTGAAGCTGCTGATCTTCTTATGGATCAAATCGCTCCACAAATTAAACGTGATTCTGGATATCTTCGCATTGAGCGCTCTGGCAATCGCAAGGGAGACAATGCAGAACTTGCGACAATTTCTTTCGTTGACGATATTGAGATTAAGGAGGAGAAGTAATGAAGACTTATTCTCAAAAAGCATCAGAAATTCAGCGCGATTGGTATCTAATTGATGCCAAAAGCATGCCACTTGGTAAGCTAGCCGTAGTAATTGCCGATAAACTGATGGGTAAGTCTAAAGTGACTTACACTCCACATATCGACAATGGTGACTATGTTGTAGTAATTAATGCTAAAGAACTACGAGCAACAGGGAATAAACTACGCGATAAAATGTATTACCGCCATAGTGGTTTTCCAGGTGGGATTAAAGAATTAAGCCTAGCTGAAGTCATTGAGAAAGACCCAAGCTACGCGATAACAGAGGCAGTAAAGGGTATGCTTCCAAAAAATAAGTTGCAGGCTGATAGATTAGGTCGTTTGCGCATATTTGATGGGGCTGAACATACTCATGCTGCTCAAAACCCAAAGGAGATTAAATAATGGCAAAAGATACCTATATTTATGGACTTGGCCGTCGTAAGGCTGCTACAGCTCGCGCTCGTCTCTACAAGGGTAAGGGCAATATTACCATCAATGGCAAAGATGCTCTTGAATATCTCTCTGGAGACAAATCAAAACTAGCTGAAATCACGGATCCACTAGCCCTTGCTGGCAAACAAAAAGATTACGATATCACTATCGTAGTCACTGGTGGTGGTTTATCTGGACAGGTTGATGCTATTAAGCTTGCTGTTTCTAAAGCACTCACTACTGAAGCACCAGATCTTCGCCCTGTACTCAAGAAGGCTGGCTTCATTAAGCGTGATCCACGCGAAAAAGAGCGCAAGAAATATGGCTTACGTTCTGCAAGAAAGAAAGAACAGTTCAGCAAACGTTAAAACATATTGCTCGTCTTTCTCGGACAAAGAAAAACACCCCCAAATCGGGGGTGTTTTTTGAGGCTTAGTCTTCTGGCCGTATCAGATAATAGATGGTATCTAGGCAGTCGCTTGAAAAGAAGTCATCATATTCAGGAATGCCGTCTATAAATTCGCGGATGTCTTCTTCATCGTAATCATCACCTTCATCATAGTCATCCTCATCGTCATAATCATCTTCTTCGTCATAATCGCCGTAGTCGTAACCACCTTCGGCTAGTACCTCATCGATGATATCAGGTTCATCATCTTCGCTCGAACAATATACTGAAGTTGCGGAGCCATATTTTAGCTCCTGAATTTCATAATATTTAAGCGCATTAAGATATTGCGGTGAGCCTTCGATGTATTTTTCTGGACGAAGCGGAGGGAAAGGTACTCCCGGAAGATATTCATGGAATATTTCCACCGTACCATCTCCTGGATATTCGACTTCGCAAGGCGCCAGGAAGAGACCATCCTTCATTTCGTCGGTCAAAAATACCGTAAACTTTTCCGCTAAACTGCCATCTTCTCTCTGCTCGAAAAAGTCAAAGAAAAATGTACCAAGCGGAGTGACAACATAGTTAAGTACTTCCTCGCCAGTCTTCTGAGATTTTTGAGTAGCAAGGATTAGCTCGCTGCTCTTTTCGAGTGTTGTCTCTCTGTTCATCGCGCTCGTTACGTCTATTGCTAAATACAGCATCAGATTTTCATAATAACTTTCTATTGTATTAACCAGTAGCGGAATCTCTGGATATTTTTCTGGGATATTGATTCTCGGAAATAGAAAGTTATAATCAGATCTGAAATAGGCGTAAGGTTTGTTAATGTTACTTACAACTATGAAAGGTTGGTGCTCATACTCGGTCATAACTTTACCTCCTTTAAAAGAACAAGCCCGCGCACTGTAGCGCTAGGCTCTATACTATAGTTATGGTGGAGACGATGAGACTCGAACTCACCACCTCAGCAATGCGAATGCTGCGCTCTACCAGATGAGCTACGTCCCCACTTGACATAAATTATACCATGTATTGACTTTATTTGCAATGTGTGATATAATAGGACTATTAAGAGTTATTTTTGACCTTAAAAAATAGCTCTTTGGGGGTGCACATTGACAGGGAGGTGACAATATTATGTCGGCAAGAATTAATCCAAAGAAAGAGGTTCAAAAAAGGATGAATCTCTCTGGAGATCTTGAAGGCTTTCGAGATTTCGATAAAGAGATGGAGCTGGCAAGCAATCTCGAACAGGCGATAGACGAAGATGAGCTCTTTCAGTCTGCTGATGAACTTGAGCAGGAAATAGGCGAAGATGATGATGACGAAGATGACGACGATAATAACTCTTTCCCGAATTTTATTCGGGGATTTCATTACAGCGGAATCTTCGGATTCATATTGCCAATAGTTATAGCTTTTATCGTAGGATATGTCCTAATAAAGTGCATAGAGGAGGCCATATCCGATAATTGATAATCACCCCCAATAGCGGCCCAGAGCATATAGCTCTGGGCCATTTTCTATACAGTTCCTTTAGGAAGAGGGAATTTCATTGCAAGTTTGACGACTTCTTTATGAACCGTCTCAAAATCTTTAACGTATTTTTTGTCATCAAGCGATTCCTCATCGCCAATTTCAACACAGATTTCTGCAATTTCTTTCATCCAGTCGGCAATTTGTTCCATTTCGTGAACGCCCATACCTCGAGTGGTAATTGCTGGGGTACCTAATCTAACCCCTGAAGGACGAAATGCTGCTGCGCCATCGCAGGGGAGGGCATTAGCGTTCAGAGTCAGCCCCACTTTATCTAGGGCTTTTTCAAACATTTTTCCAGAAACCCCATAACTTTCTTTGACGTTTACTAAAACTAGGTGATTTTCGGTGCCACCGCCCTGCAAAACGAAGCCATTTTTAATTAGGCGCGAGGCTAAGGCTTTAGCATTCTTAACGATATTCTGTGCATATTCTTTGAACTCTGGCTTCAAAGCCTCTCCAAAGGCAACGGCCTTCGCTGCGATGACATGTTCCAAAGGTCCACCTTGAGTGCCAGGGAATACAGCTCTGTCAATTAAAATCGGGATGTTCTCGATAGTTTTTTCTGGTTTTTTCAGAGGAGAAGCTACATTACCTCGAGAGAGAATTAACCCGCCACGTGGTCCACGCAAAGTCTTGTGAGTGGTAGTAGTCATCACATGGAAACCATGGTCTAAGGGATTTTCATGTACTCCACCGGCAATTAACCCAGCAACATGTGCCATGTCTGCCATGAGAAGCGCGCCGATTTTGTTGCCAATTTTTGCAACTCTATCAAAATCTGGTACTTTCATGAAAGCGGAGTAGCCCACGAGAATAATTTTTGGTTTTTCGGAAAGAGCTAGGCGCTCAAGCTCGTCGTAATCAATATCCCCGTCTTCATTAGTGCCATAGGCGATAAAATTGTAGATTTTTGCTGAACGCGTGACAGGGGAGCCATGTGTGAGATGCCCGCCATGAGCTAGATTCATAGCTAGAATCTTATCTCCTGGCTCACACCAAGCAAAATATACCGCTTCGTTAGCATTAGCTCCAGAATGAGGTTGAACGTTTGCATGATCAGCATGAAATAGCTTCATGGCACGACTAATAGCCAGGCGCTCAATTCGGTCAACATTTACTTGCCCACCATAATAACGGTAGTTAGGCAAAATTTCTTCGGAGATTTTGGCTTCATCCCATAGTTTCTCATTAGGAGAAATACCTTTAAAAGACGGGTATCCTTCTGAATATTTATTGGTAAGTACCGAGCCCATCGCAGAGAGTACAGCAGACGAAACATAGTTCTCGCTAGGAATTAACTCAAGGCCTTCTTTTTGTCTATTTTTTTCCGATTCGATTAGTTTAAAAACGATATCATCCATATTTTCTCCTTATAGTTCATTTCAAAGTCTGAATATATACTTCAAAAACTTACTTTCTCGTATATTTGACGAATTCATAGTTTATACCATGATCTTGGCCCTTTCCTAAAACTTCTCTATCGTATGCTTTTTTATCAAATTCCGGAAAGAAAGTATCAGCTTCTTCATCTTCCGCATCTATCTCTGTAAGATATAGAGCATCGGCATATTTTAGCATTTCCCAATATATCACGCCACCGCCGATAACAAAGATTTCCTCGTCATGCGGTTGTTCTACAAAGTCAGGTAAGTCGTGAATTACGACTAGATTATCATCTTGCTGATGAAGTTGACTAAAGTGATTAGCCTGGTTTCTAGTCACAACGTAGTGTTTTCTCCCCGGAAGCATACCTGGCAAACTCTCAAAAGTCTTTCTACCCATCAAAATCGGATGTCCCATAGTAGTTTTCTTAAAAAATTGCAAATCTTCTGGCAGATGCCAAAGGAGCTTGCCGTCTTTGCCAAGTTCTCTGTTCTTACCAATAGCTGCAATAATCGAAAAACTCATATTTACCCTTTACTTGAACTCCTTTATGCTGAAATCGGCATGCTGATCTTACCTAGATGCTGGTAATTAACTAATTTGATATCTTTTAATTCACGAGAATTATCAAATTTGAAGAAATCAGTGATTTCGGGATTTAGCCATAGTTTTGGTGCATCAGGGAATTTCTCGCCCTTAGCACGCAAATCGTCACGACGTTTTAGCTGCTCACGGATACCATCAAGTTGATTCTCGTAAATATGAGCATCATTCGTAACGAATGTCATTTTGCCAGGCTTAACGCCAATACATTGTGCGACCATATAACATAATACGGCGTACTGGGTAATATTGAAAGGTAAACCTAGCGGAATATCAGTCGAACGTGAATTAACCAAAATATTGAGCCTGCCGCCAGTAATATTCCATTCTGAGTTCCATACACAAGAAGGCAGAGCGGCAGTATTTAGGAACTCGTTCTGCCAGAGTGACATAACCATACGGCGATTGTTTGGATCGGATTTTAAGGTTTCGATTAGGCTCTGTGTTAGCTGATATCGATTAGTAATCCAGCCGTAAGCCGTACCGATAGAGTGGGCAGGATCTTCTTTGATGTTCATATCTTTATAGAGCTTCTTAAAATCCTTACCCATATACTTGCCATCTTCTGGGATTTCCCATTCGTTCCAAATTTTTATGCCACGCTCTTGTAGCCAGCGAACGTCGTTGCTCTGAACTTGATAAATCCAAAGCATCTCAAGAACTGCCGTCTTAAAAGTGACGAACTTAGACGTTAAAATTGGAAATTCTTCCTCGAGATCAAATGAGAGCATCTGATGAGGAAGTCGAATCGTAGTCACAGGATTAACTGTCTGCGCGTAATGATTCGGCATGTTTTCTCCAGTAGTCTTTTTGATTTTCTTTTTGAGGACTGCTGGATCGTTGCTCACCCTTTCTCCGTAAATCAGTACTCTTTCACAGAGGTCAAGGTACTGATCGTCGAATTTGCTCATAATTTACCTCCTTAGCTTATTTCATTATATCATGAAAACTAACTAATTATTAGTGTTTTCTGATAATGGCTCTTCTTTAATCTACGAGCAGCAGCTTTTACACTTATTTCTTTGATTAGGACTTGAAGATGGGCGCAAAGAACTACTGCCAAAAAAAGGCCCGCATTTAAGCGGGCCTTAGGTTAGTGAGGATATCCTTTTGGCCACCAAGGATAAAATGGGCGGCCGATTTCGCGCAAAGCGCACGTTAAGAATGATACTCCAATCTGAACAAGTCTATAGTCGAAATTATTATCTTGTAAAATCTTGAGAAGTCCTCTTGCAACGATGTCGACATAGTCATCTGAATCAATTTCAAGAGCAAATTCAAGATCACGCTTTGAAGGATTGACTTTGTCGCTGAGCTTGCCAATCATCCCTTCGCCCTCGAGCTTAATAAGCTTTCCAAGAAAATCAAGCTTATCCATCAGGCGAATGCTCTGACCCAAAAAGGTGTCAGACTTAGAGAATTGGTTATAATAGTCCATGCATCTATAGTAGACTTCATCTGGCATGCGTCGAAAATATCGATCTACTGCCTGATATTCTGGATTCTTTTTTAAATCATGCTCTTTACATCCGTCATCAAGCATATCGCCTACAACCAATTCGCCGATGTCATGATTCAATGCAACTCTGACGGCGCAAGCCTTATCAACATCGTGATAATACATGGGCCAAAGATCCATTAAATCTGAAACCATTTGAGCAACCCTAGCACCATGTGACAAATCGTTATCTACGTTGTAGCGTTGTATTAGCTCCAAATGCTTGTTGTCTCCGTAGAAACCATAAACTTTTGTCTGTAGGAAACCCTGTCTGAACACGTTTCTTAGCTCGTCAATTTCGTTCCAATTATCATACAAGACCTGTATCGCACTCAAAAATAATCACCTCACTTTTTGAAAATGTACTCCCACTAACCTTGTTTAATATAATAACAGATTTTATCGAAATGAAAAGTCTTTACTTTTTACAGAAATTTGCTATACTTGACTTGACAAGCCTTAAATTAGGCTTATTTTTATAGGAGTAAAGGAGAAGAAAGTGCCTAAAATTACTAGAATCAAGGCTAGTGATCCGGGAAAATCGTCTGAGAAGCCTCAGAATGGCGCAGAAAAGACGACAAAGGTGAAAGTAGGTAAAGACAGCCCTAAGGCTGCAAAGCCTGCTGAAACAGCGGATAGGGCCGTAAAAATAGCTTCGTCTGAGGACAAAAGCTTGCAGAAAAAAGCCCAAAAAGCTGCGAAAGTAGCTTCGAAGAAGGAGCGCAAGGCAAAAGAGTCCAGAAATTACTTTAAGAATGCGTGGTTGGAACTTCGTCAAGTGCGTTGGCCGTCAAGAAAAGCTACCTGGAAAATGGTTGGAGCGATTTTTATCTATACAGCATTGTTTATTGCGATTATTATGCTCCTTGATGCATTATTTACTTGGTTATTTGGATTAATATTAGGATAAAGAAAGGATTATTATGGCAGTTAATAGATATGATGATACCCGCGCATGGTATGCAATTTCTACCTATTCTGGGTACGAAGATAAAGTGGCCGATTCAATCAAACAGCGTGTTGATGGAATCGAAATGAAAGGTAAAATCTTTGATGCGTTAGTACCAAAAGAGAAACAAATTGAAATTAAAAACGGCAAGCGCAAAGTCGTTGACCGTAAGATTTTTCAGGGTTATGTACTTGTAGAGATGAAGCTATCTGATGAAACTTGGTACATCGTTAGAAATACCCCAGGTGTTACTGGATTCATTGGTACAGGTACCCAGCCAACTCCTGTTTCCGAGAAAGAGATTGCTAAAATTAAGAAGCGTATGGGTGTTGAAGATCCAAAATTCTCTGTCAACTATGCTATTGATGAGGTCGTGTCAATTACTGATGGTCCTTTCAAGGGATTTGATGGCACAATTTCCGAAATTGACAGCGAAAAAGGCAAGCTCAAGGTGATGGTTTCCATGTTTGGACGTGAGACTCCTGTCGAGCTAGATGCACTTCAAGTCAAAAAGATTTAGTTCTCATAAAAAAGCGCCGGAGCTATAAATCTGGCGCTTTTTTATGGGTTATTTTAATCTGGGCCTGTAAAGTCTTTGAGATTTAGCCTTCGACCTCTACGCCCATAGAGCGTGCGGTGCCAGCTACTATCTTGACTGCCCCTTCTAGGTCGACAGCGTTAAGCTGTTCCATTTTCTTCTGAGCAATTTCTTCAAGCTGAGCTCTCGAGATTTTGCCAACTTTTTCAAGGTTTGGCTTACCGGAGCCTTTTTGAATTTTGATAGCTTCACGAATGAGGTCATCGACTGGCTGACCAAGACAAACCCAGTCAAAAGTTCGATCTTCATAGACCTTGATATGAACGATGACGTTCTTACCCATGAAATCTTTAGTAGCTTCGTTGAATGGATTAATAAAGTCCATCATGTTGAGTCCCCATTGGCCTAAAGTAGAGCCGACTGGAGGTCCTGCTGTGGCCTTGCCACCAGGAATACGAAGTTTAAGATTGCCGATGCATTTTTTTGCTTCTGCCATAAAACATTTGGAAATAGGATGTTACCTCTTTCCAACCTTTCCTTTGATTATGGTTTCGATTTTGCAATAAGTTGCAAAGTCAAAACTGATTATTAATAATTCAGTGCGTAACGGTCTTATTATACCCCAGTTTATAGAAAAAAGCAAGGAAAAAGCCCAGCTTAAGCTGGGCTTTTAGATTTTGAGGTGTTTGCTTCTGAATGCTTATTCTGACAAGCTCGCCGAATGACATTTAGCCTAGCCTTCAAATCGTGATATTTTTCTCCTACTTCCTGATGCTCTTCTTCTAGCTCTAGGATTTTAGCATTATATTCCATGAGGTGCGTTGGGGTACGATGTATATGTACGACAACCCTGCTAATAAAATATACAACAACTCCTATTGGTATGCTTATGAGTAATAACCTACTGGTAATATGCAGGTTATTCATAGCACTTTCAAAATCCGCATGGAAATATAGGTTACCAGTCAGAAAAAATACCATCATCGCAGACACAATACCATATGCTAGACAATCTAAAGCATCAAGGCGGTCCCAAGAGTAAAAAGCACGCGCTTTTTCTTCTGGAGTGCGCGCACTAGTAATAGCTCTGCTAAGCTCCAAATAACGTTCTGAGAGCCTTGATAGTTCTTCGGCGTTTTCGTCTTTCATCTGAACGTAAACCCGATACAACATATCTTCTGGGATATTAGCATTTTTGAGTTGCCCTTCGTAATGTTCTTCTCTGGACAATTTTTCCTCTTCGTAAATTTCTGGCTCACAGACCTTTGCATAAGCCTCAACATAAATGTTCTCCGTTTGCATTTTTTCACCTCCCATCAAACAGCATTGTGCTATTATACCATCTGCGCTCATTATAAGCAAGTGCTTCTGGTTTCTGGGTTTATTGGCGAAGCTTTTGCCGGACTTACTGAGCCTTTTAAATGAGAGTATTTTCTTGCAATTTTACCTTAAATAGGGTATAATTGAGAGTATTAATTAATCAATGTTGGGAGATCTCTTGTGAAATAGAGGTCGATACTACCACAGAAAGGACTAAAATGGCTAAAGATGAAGCCAAAAACTTAGAAAAAACCGCTACTCCAGAGGAGAACGCTACCGTAGAAGACGTTGTCATCTCAGAGGAGAGTGTTGCTGCTTCGAAGGAAAATGCTGTTGCTTCGAAGGAAGATGTTGCTGCTTCGAAGGAAAATGCTGTTGCTTCGAAGGAAGATGCTGTTGCTTCAGAGGAAAAATTCGCCAAAAGCGGGAAAAAGAGCAAGAAACATATTGAAGAAGTAAAAGCCGAGGAAGAGCGCCAGGCTCGCAAGGCTGAAAAAGCAGAAAAAGATGCTGAAGCTGCTGGAAAACCAAAGGGAGAGGCTCCAAAAGTTCGCCCACTGATTGAGCGTCGTGGCAAGAAATATCAAGAAGCTCATAAGCAGATTGATAGAACTAAAACTTACACTTTGAAAGATGCTATTGATTTGGCTATCAAAACTAACCCTACGAAGTTTGATGCTACTCTCGAAGCTCATGTTCGCCTTGGAGTTGACCCACGTCAGGCCGACCAAAACATACGCACTACTATCGTACTTCCGAATGGCAATGGTAAAACTGTACGCGTAGCAGTTTTCGCACCGCTTGACGAAGTTAAAAAGGCTAAAGCTGCTGGTGCTGACATTGCTGAAGATGAGGAGTTTTTAAAGCAGCTAGAAAAGGGAACTATCAATTTCGACGTGCTTATTTCTACTCCGCAATACATGCCAAAACTTGGTAAGTTCGCTAGACTTCTAGGACCAAAAGGTCTGATGCCTAATCCAAAGGCTGGCACAGTTACCACTGACGTAGAAAAAGCTGTAAAAGAAGCTAAGGCTGGCAAAGTTGAATATCGCGTAGATAAACAGTCTATTGTCCATATCGGACTCGGTAAAACCTCTTTCGGTGCAGATAAACTGCTCGAGAATGCTACGACTTTCTTTGACTCTCTTAAGAATCAAAAACCTGCTTCTCTCAAAGGTCAATACGTTAAGTCCGTATTCTTGACAACTACGATGGGACCTTCTATTCCTGTAGAAAATTTATATAATTAATTTTCTTAGGAAAAAGAGCGCTTGCATCTTTTCCTGGGCATACTCGAGGCCGCTCGGCCAAGCTTATAGCCTAAAAAAGATGTTTTGCGCTCTTTTTTGACTTCTGAGCTAAAAACTTCATCTAGTCATGGTGGTATTTACCACCTCTAGAAATCTCTTGGGCGCGGTAGATTTGTTCGGACAGTATTATCCGCATTAATTCATGCGGGAATACCATTCTAGAGATGGACAATACAAAATCAGCTCTTTTTCTGGTTTCTTCGTCCACTCCATATGGGCCACCGATGATAAAAACGACTTTTTTACCATGATTAAACTGTCGTTCTAGCTTCTGAGACAGTTCAGGAGAGCTGAGAATTTCACCACGCTCATCTAGCAAGATTACATATTCATCGGCCTTAAATGGCCAATTATGTGCTAAATTGGCGATTTTAGTATCATCTAGATATTCAAAATGCATATCAAAAGGCTTTTTGAGGCGTTTTTCATACTCTGTTTGACCATCAAAAACCCAGTTTTTAGATTTCTTACCACCAGCAAGTATTCTGATCATAATAATATTATAACATATTTGACATTATTTACAATGCGTGCTATAATGGTAAGATACTGCAAAAAAAGGGGGTGGTACATTATGAATAGGAGGATTGATGAGCTTGTGGTAGAAGCACTAAGAACATGCTTGTACCCAGAGATACAACATCTCACAGAAAGAAAAAATCTTTTTAGAGACGATGCAAAGGTCCTTGAGGAAGACTTGAATTTCATCAATGGAATCGACTTGCATGGCAAATTTAGAATTAAATTAATCGGACTTTTAGAGTCTATTATTAAAGAAAATGAGCCAAACGAGAGAATGCCGTCATCGTTACGGGAAAAAGATGAAGAAAAGCTCAAGGCTTTGCAACAAGAAAATGAAGAAATCAGGAAATTGATTCGAATAGTTTCTTCTTATAAGTTTAATGCTCATCAAGCAGGCAGTACGGGCGTCGACAAGTAATTTGGCGCCCATTTTCATTCCTTTAGACAACCAAAAAGACCGTTCTTACTAAAGAACGGTCTTTTTGTTAGATATAATTCGGCCAATCATTTTCGTTAAGCTAATTCTACAGTAGCACCAGCTTCTTCAAGAGCTTTCTTCATGCTCTCAGCTTCGTCTTTAGCGACTTTCTCTTTGACAGTTGCAGGAGCACCATCGACGATAGCCTTAGCTTCGCCAAGACCAAGTCCAGTAGCTTCCTTTACAGCCTTGATGACTGCAATTTTCTGAGCGCCAGCGTCTTTCAAGACAACGTCATACTCAGATTTTTCTTCGGCAGCAGCGCCAGCATCGCCGGCAGCAGCAGGACCAGCAACTGCAACAGCGGCAGCAGCAGGCTCAATGCCATATTCGTCTTTAAGGACGTTCTTTAGTTCGTTTACTTCGAGAACAGTAAGTTTTACTAGTTCATCGGCTAATTTTTTAATATCTGTAGCCATATTTTTACCTAAGAAAGGGAACAGATTCCCCTTCTTCCTTTCCTTTAAATTATAGTTTGAAAACTGGATATGTATTTTCTAGTCTTCAAACAGTTTAATAATAAATTGTCACTAATTTGACATTTAAGCAGCGTGAGCTTCCAAACCTGAAACAATTCCAGAAAGTCCACCGGATAGACCGGAGATGGAATCGGTAACAGGGGAGAGAAGCTGTGCCACGACCTGAGCGATAAGTTCGTTCTTGGATGGAAGGGCAGCAAGTGCCTTAATCTCATCTTCGGCGAGATTAGCGCCTGTGTCGTTAAATGCACCAGCAATCTGCAATGCTTCGTGTTCCTTAGCGAAATTTGCTAAAACCTTAGCTGGAGCGACTTCATCGCTGTCAGAAACAGCGTAAAGTAGCTGACCAGTAAGATTAGTGGTGTCGGTGTCTTTATAGACGGCGATCTCACCCATAGCGACTTTCACTAGGCGATTCTTAACAACCTTGATTTTGACTCCGTTTTCACGAGCAGCCTTTCGCAAATCTTGAAGTTCCGCAACAGTTAAGCCCTGATAACGAGCAAAAACGGTCATTTTGGAATTTTCTAGAAGCTCTGTCAAATCAGCAACCAAAGTTTTCTTCTTATCTTTAGATATTGCCATAGTTTGGCTCCTTTGGTTAGTTTATGTTGATAGCTAAGTAATATACTGCATGTAGCGAGCTTATTATAGCTAATTAATTTCAATTGTTGCAAATATTTTGATTATCGCAACTATTGGTTTCTGATTGTTATAACTATTGATTTTGATTGGCCGAATTGTTAAACTCCGTTACCAATCTAAATTAAGATGGATTCAACCTCGTATTTTAGCCTCGTTCGACTAGATACTTGACTGAATCAAGATTCCTTGGCGACATGATTAAGGAATTTAATTCTCCCGTCGCTGTCTTTGGTAACTGCGACTATTGTATCACGATATTGAGGAAAATACAAGTTTTTTGGCCTATAATCTGGTGAGCTTATACAGAGTGCGTTTTTGCGACATTGGTTTTTTATGGCTCTGGATGTGGTGGGAGTCAAATTTGGCCTTATTTTCCATAGTCGCACAACGTACATTGTCAGACATTAGGGACTCGAAAAAGTACATTATCAGGAAAATGGCTGATGGGAATTGTTGGATGAGTGATAATTTGAAGTTAGACTTAGTAGCTGATACTGCTGTCGATGTTGCTCCTTTCTCAGGTGCAGATACTATTTCTTGGACTCCAAACTCAGATACTACCAGTAGCTCTGGTAACGCCTATAACGTAGCTATTAATGCTAATTATAAAGCAAATGTTAATGGTGGTAACTGGTACTATCCATGGTATGCTGCTACTGCTGGACAAGGAACTAATACTGCAAGTCCTACTATTAACCGTTCTATCTGCCCTAAGGGTTGGAGGCTGCCAGATGGTGATACTTCGAATAAGTCTTTTTATAACTTAATTACTACAGCTTACAGCTTACCAAGCAGTGAAGCTGGTATAGCTTCCCTCAAGGCTGTGCCACTGTCCTTTGTTGCGGCTGGCGCCTACAGCAGCGGCGTTCTGCTCTCTAGCTCTTACGGCTATTACTGGTCAGCTACTCCGAAAACCAGTAATGCTAACAACGCTTACCATTCGTACTTCAATACTAGTGGCATCAATCTTGAGGGCAACAGCAGTAAGAGCAGCGGCTTCTCCGTCCGTTGCGTCTCTATCTAGCGAGGTAAGAAGCTTTACTTACAAGGCTACGCAACGGACATTTAACCCGAGATACTTGCCGCCGTTGCCCTGCGGGCTGACGTACGATGCGGCGAAGGTCAGGTAGTAAGCGTGGGTAGCAGTACTATGAGCAGTAGTAGACCACCAGTTGCCGTTACTATTATTCTGGAAGGCACCCGAGCGGAAGTAGCCGGCGCGGGGAAGGGTGAATGGGAAAGCTTCTAGTATCTGGTATTCGGAAGTAGTATTGTGATTAGCAGGGTTAATGCCATAGGCACTGACTAAGGAGCCCCAAGATTTCTGCGCGGAAGTAGAAGTACTATTAGTATAGTTAGTTGGGAGTTTCCAACCTTTAGGGCAAATAGAATATGGAGTATCTTGGTTTACCATACTTTCTGTTCCACTCCCAGCTGTAGCTGCATACCAGCTGTAATACCAACTATCGTAAGTACTATCATAAGCAGTGTTCCCATTCATGATACATGAGCCGTTATTGCTACAAGCATTTCCGGTAGAAAACGTGATTGGTCCTCCAGTAGCGTTATTAACTCCAGTATATGTTTTATTAGCTTGTAACTCGAACTTAAGATTTTCTGCCATCCAACAGTTCCCATCAGCCATTTTTCTAACAGTATATGTTTTACCATCTCTAATGTCTGACAATGTACGTTGTGCGACTATGGAAAATAAGGCCAAATTTGACTCCCACCATGTCTAAAACCCAGAAAGGGGATACTACAAATTTACAATTTTATGCAGTATACTGCATAAAATTGCAAGAAAATGTAAAATTATGCAATAGACTGCATAATTTTGTTGATTTTTGAGAAATTATGCAGTATAATCTACTTATACTTAGTATGTAAAGGAGAAAAAATGATAAAAAGAGAGCATTATCTAAAAAAGATTCGTGGATTCTATGACAGCGACCTGATTAAGATTATCACTGGGATTAGGCGTTCGGGAAAGTCCATAATTTTGAATCAAATCATGGACGAAATTAAGGAGAAGCATGATAAGAATGTGATATATCTTAACTTTGAAGATTATGGAACAAAATCCAAGATACCAAATGCAGAGGCTCTAATAGACTACATCAAGGCAAACAAAAAGCCAGGAATGAACTATCTCTTTTTTGATGAAATCCAAGAAATAAACGATTGGGCGCTAGCTTGTAAAACACTTAGGCTTGATAACAATTCTCTATTTATCACTGGCTCAAATTCAAAACTGCTAGCTAAAGAATATATCACGGAATTTAGCGGACGATATGTATCTTTTCGGGTGAGGCCATTCGTTTACAAGGAGATATTAGAGTATACAAAAGAGCTAGGTAAAGAATGTTCCGTGACAGATTATATTATCTGGGGTGGTTTTCCTAAGCGATTTGAGTTCTCAGATGATGTAGAACGAGATACGTACTTAACCGATTTGAATGATTCCATCATAAAAAATGACCTCATTGTAAGATATAAAATAAAGAACACAGAGCTATTCCAGCAAGTAACAAATTTCGTGCTACAGTCAAATTCGCGCATAATTTCCTCTAATTCTATTAACGCCTATCTAAAAAATGAGAAAATTGACAGCTCAGTGCATACTATAATTAGTTACTTGAGCTACCTAGAAGAATCGTATGCGATAGAACGTATAAAGCCCTTTTCTCAGAAAACAAAGACCGAATTATCCTACCGTTCCAAAGTTTACGATGCCGATGTCTCTTTTAACTCAATTAGGAGTGGCAGTCCATACGACTTAACTCATAATTTGGAAAATATTATCTATAACGAGCTGATTTATATGGGTTACACCATCTCCGTGTTCAATGACAAAGATGGTGGTGAAATAGATTTCTTCATTACTAAAGGCAATAAAAGCTACTATGTCCAGGTTGCTTATAGCGTAGCAGAGAAAAAAGCCTACAACAGAGAGTTTGAAGCGTTTAACAAACTGGATAATTCCATCCAAAAGATCCTAATCACGATGGACGATGTTGATTTTTCCACCAGCACAGTTAGACACATCAGCGTGAAAGATTTCCTACTAATGGATGAATTGTAATAACGTTTAGCAAAAAGTAGTATAGTCGCACAACGTACATTGTCAGACATTAGGGACTCGAAAAAGTATACCATTAGAAAAATGGCTGATGAGAATTGTTGGATGGCAGAGAACTTGAAGTTTGAGTTGCAAGCGGGTAAGACTTACACTGGCGTTAATAACGCTA
>JAFWHA010000011.1 GCA_017512175.1 Candidatus Saccharimonadota bacterium | reverse complement strand
TACCAAAAATGCTACTGCTGCTGATACTGATGGCTCAAAATCTGGTAATACTTCCTACTATCCACAGAGAACTCTAAAAGATACTAGAAACAACACTTCCTACGTTGTAAGAAAGTTAGCTGATGGTAACTGTTGGATGAGTTCTAACCTGAAGCTAACTTTAAGCCAGGGTGCTACTTACGAAACTGGTACATTTAGTGGTGGAACATATAACTGGACTATTCAGGCATCAGAAGTAGATACTTCATCTACCGATCCATATAACATTGCTATTTCCCAAAATACTAAAGCTAATGTTAATAGTGGTAACTGGTATTATCCATGGTATGCTGCTACTGCCGGACAAGGAACGCAGACCGCAAGCCCTACTATTAATCGTTCTATCTGCCCTAAGGGTTGGAGACTGCCAAATGGTAATAATATTTCTACTAAGTCTTTTTATAATCTCATCACTACAGCTTATGGCTTACCAAGTAGTGAAGCTGGCGTAAACTCTCTCAAAGCTGCTCCTTTATCCTTTACTGCGGTTGGATTCTACCGTGGTGGCAGTCTGGGCGGCAGCAATCACGGCTGCTATTGGTCAGCTACTCCGAACACTGGTGATGCTAGCCGCGCTTATGTCTTAGACTTTACTACTAGTATTCATCAGTATGACTATGAAAAAATATTCGGTTTCTCTGTCCGTTGCGTCTCTATCTAATAACTTCCCTAAGTTCTCGAGTAGTCTTACACTCCATCATCTTCGCTCGGAGTTCCTTACTTCCATCAAAACCGCTAAAATAAATTTTGATAAAATGTTTTAGTGGCTCGTATGGATAGCGTGAGCCACGCTCTGATAATTCTTCTGCTCGCAAATCGAATAGGTCAAGATGATACAAAAATAGCTCCGTTAGTTCTTCCCTGCTTGGCTTATGACTGGTAAAGCAATATGGATTTTGGAACACTCCTCGCCCAATCATGAAACCATCTACTCCAGGATATTTTAAAGATAATTCTAGAGCCTGATTTTTATCCATAATATCGCCATTGATAATTAATTTTGTATTTGGAGAAATATCGTCACGGATTTTTACGATTTCTGGAATTAGCTTATAGTGCGCAGGTACTTTGCTCATTTCTTTGCGTGTACGAAGATGTACTGTAAGAGCAGCAAGATTTTGTCTAAACAGTAGTGGAAGCCACGTTTTATATTCTTCCACATAAGTGAAGCCCAGTCTAGTCTTGACAGAAATCGGCAAGGAAGTCTTCTCGCGAGCCTTAGCGATACATTCTACAGCAAGTTCTGGAGTTTTAATCAACGCAGCCCCACCACCAGCTTTATTGACATGCTTGTCTGGGCAGCCCATATTAATATCTAATCCAGAAAATCCCAGTTCAGATAATGCTGCAGCAGTTTCTCCGAAATGCTCTGGATTCTTTCCCCAAATTTGCGCCACAATTGGCGATTCTAGATTTTTTCTCGGAGTGTTCGAATTACTACTATTATCTGTCTTTAAGGTTTCTGAGCAAACCCTAGAAGATAATCCTGCGATGTCTAATCGCTCCAATGCGTCATGTTTTCCTTTTTCCGAAGCGAAACTAGAAACGTTAGTAAATTCCGTAAAAAACACATCTGGTCTTCCAGCTTTTGCAACCACCTGACGAAATACCACATCAGTTACTCCCTCCATCGGAGCGAGTATTAGAAATGGCTTAGGTAAGTTTTGCCAAAAATTCTCAGCAGAAGCAACGTTCATATAAAATATTATAACATAAAAAAGGGCGAAGTAAAACTTCGCCCTGCCTGGAAGATTGTGTTATCTCGATCTGCTGACGCCAATATATTCTGCTTTGCGCAGAATTTCTCTTGCATTAGCATCAACGGCGTGCCCCTGATCTATGGCTGATTGAATCCTTGCTGCTGCACTTGCGTATGCCGCCCTGTCGTTACCGCTTTCCGAATAGCTTTTTCCAGTCGATTGATCTGTCCATACCACATCTTTCACCCCCTTTCGTAATGTTCTAAATTTGAAAAAACCTGTCTCTAGTAGTATTTGTGCGCAATAAACATACGCGATACTAAGAATAATAGAAACAATAGTCTCCCAAATTTACAACCATTATACTAATTTTCAGCGGTAGAGTCAAGCACAAGCTGGATGAAATCTTTAATATTTTTAAGCTTGTTTTCTGGATTTGGCGGTACGAATAAGTTCTCATTATCTACAAAATCTAGTGTTTTAATCTGCTGATAAACTGCAGGAATTAGAGCTTTTAGCTCTTTTTCATCCTTGTCGTTATATTCGTACACTTTGTCGTGAACTTTACCATCATTGACATCTGGCACTACGAATAAAATATGCGCTTTTTCTACTTTGTATTTGCTATAAGTAGGAGATAGATTAAGTAGCAGCTTATAAAAACCAAGTTGCAGACCGTACTTGTATAGAGTCGGATGAGCTCCCCAGTTTTTATCCTTAAATCCCGAAGTTTTAAAATCGTATACTTCAATTGTCTTATTTTTTTCGTCAATATTAATATGGTCAATTTTTCCAGTTAAAGGAATATCGCCTAGACTCACATGTTCTTGATAGAAATTCACTTCCGCGCGTGCACCATCATTTTTCAGGATCTTATCAAATTCAGCAAGTGAAACTCGTAAACTCTGTTCGCCTTTTTCTAGCATTTCCTCCATGTCTTCCTGAGGAATACCGGCGGAAACGGCTTGTTCTTTGAAGAATGTAACTGCATCATCTACAGGCAAGTTTTCATTAGTAACTTTTTCGAGCGTAGCATGTATTAAGTTCCCGAAAGAAAGTGTTTTGGAATATGATTCATCTGGCGCTCTTAGTATTTTCTGTTTGAAAAATTCTTGCGGACCAGCGTATGCAATGTCTATAAACGAAGTAAGGTCGGTAGAGGTTAGTTTGTAATTTTTAAGGCGCTCTCTTAAGATTTTGCGTATATCACCATCCGGCTTTTGGTATGCGGAAACCCAAGTTTGTCTAATTTTTTCTACGTCGCTAAAATTCGAGTCATCAGCAGAAAATGAAGGGCTGTTTTCAACGATTTGGCTAACTTTTGGAAGATATGGCGAAATAGTCTGTTTAGTCTCCAAATCCTCATGCTCGTTCAAATATTCAAGCGGAATAGACTTTTTGCCAGCGAAATCAGTAAGCGAATTCGTAATATAAAGATGCGATTTAGCACGTGTAGCTGCTACGAAGAATACTCTCAGTTTTTCATCTTCTGTGATACCAGTATGGTGAATTTCCATCACGTTTGCTGGCAGACTCAAGAAGCTATTATTCCCTTTAGCATTACCCCAAGCCTTATCATCCACAGCTACTAAGAACACATATTCAAATTCGAGCCCTTTAGCCTTATATGCAGTCATAATCTGGACAGAATTATCCGAGTCTTGATATGGACTAGTGCTAATTAGTGGGACATTTGCATCTTCATAGTCATTTATGAAGTTAACAAAATCTTTAAGTTTTGGCGAAGAAATATTTGTCGTATGCGCACGAAAAGCTTCTCTTAAGACATTGAGGTTTTCATATAATTCAAAAGTACTATATTTAGTATTTGCATCTAAAATTTTATTACCAGAATTGTTCTCGTAATAGTTAAGAAAGTTTGAGCGTATCTTTTTTCCGCTTTTTATAGTAATTTCAGAAGCACCAATCAGATAATCTAGAATTAGTTCTACTGGAGCCGTATATGAGGCTCGGACTAGTTCTGCAAAAAACGTGGCGAGTTCCTTAATTTTTTCATTTGTGCTATTTTCTAAATATTCTAATGCTGGTTTATTATCGCCGTACTCTCGTTGTACCGTATTAACAACATCAAGCATTTCGATATTCCAAAATGGAAAAGATAGAATTTCAAGTAACATGTGTGATGGATTTTGATTTTCAGAAATAGCATGGACGAATTTAGCTAAGGTTAAAAGTTCATGAATGTATTTTTCTTCAAAGATATTTTCACGTTTTTCGTATGCTACGTCTATGTCAAGAGATTTTAGATATGGCAAAATCGGCTGAACGTATTTATGCTGTGCAGTTAAAATCGCGATTTCTGATGGACTAACTGACTCTTTACTTATTAGTTCTTTGATTTTGGATGCTACCCAAGCATATTCAGAAGAAGCTTCCACGAAATGGTAGCGTGATATTTCGGCTCCAGATTTTTTGAACGCGGTTAGTTTCTTCTGAATATGATTTTGTTTGGCGAAAGAATCGTGTATTTGCTCGCGGATATTATAAGAAAAATCGAGAATCTCTGAATTTGAGCGGTAGTTCTCAACTAATGTAATGACTTTTGCGTTGTATTTATTCTGAAAATTTAAAAGGTTCGAAGCATTTGCGCCCTGAAATTCATAGATTGCCTGGTCATCGTCTCCTACTGCCATAATTAGTGGTTTTTCATAATCTGTCAGCAAGGATATTAACTCCGCCTGTGCAGCATTAGTATCCTGATACTCATCCAAAAGAATATATTGAAAACGTTCTTTCAGTGTAGCCCGGAAGCCATCGTCTTCTTTTAGAAATGCAATAGCTTGCTGAATCATATCGGCAAAATCAAAAAGCTCTTCTTTCGCTAAGTATTCTTCGTATTTTTGCATCACGTTTGCAAAACTTTTTAGTCGCAAGTTCTTTACCTTGTTAGATAGTCTATAATTACCATTATCATCAAGCTCGAACGTATGGTTTTTCCAAGTAGTAAGTGGTGAAACGGACGGCTTTTCTTTATTGCTTTCAGTTTCGTAAATGGCATTTAATTCTAGCAAGAGAGTATTCGCAATACATTCAATATTCCCCGCTAGTGGCTCAGCTTTTTTATATTTGGCAAACACCTCCATGAGCGGAATATAAATTTGCTCGCAAGCTTCACAAAAAGGCATACTTTTTCGATAATTTTTCAAAAATTCATCCGCATCGTCACTTATTTTTTTGGAAACTTCAATATTGTCGTCTGCTATCTTAGCCAAGTCATTACTACTAAGGCAGGCAGACTTAGTAGCTGAAATGGTGCTGAGGATTTCACCGATTTTTGAGTTTTTGAGAACGTCAAATGGCTTCAGCGATTTTTGAATGTCTGCTATGATTTTGTATTGTGTGACAGCGTCAATCGGCGATTCAAAACCGCGCATTGAGGCAGGATTATAATTCTTATAAGCGGTAATAATATCAGAGCCAAAAGAGTGGTAAGTATGAATATGCACTTTGTTTGCGGCGTTGCCAATCATCGAGCGCAAACGGTCTCGCATATTTGTAGCACCAGACTCAGTAAAAGTAACACAAAGTATATTTTCTGGACCAGCATCCGTTTGCTCTAGGATATATTTTACTTTTGAGGATAGTAATTGCGTCTTTCCGGTACCAGGCCCAGCTAGAACTAACAAAGGACCATCTAGATATTCTACAGCTTCTTTTTGGAATTTATTAAGTGGCATGGGACTCCTTTATTTATATGACTTTACTTTTCCTATAATATCCATCAAAATATTAGCACTACTCGGAATGACAAAATCAGAGTATTCTTTAATGTCGTTAATTACAGAGAGTCCTTCTATCGTGGTATCTTCTTTCTTTCTTTCGTATTTAATAGCTTCTCCGAATCGAAAATTGCGAGAATCAGGACTGGAAGATAGTACTAAATCTGGAAGCCCACAAGATAGTTTCAATGTGTCCTCATCTGCACCATTTGCTTTCAAAATATCGCGCATCTCATTTGCGACAGAAGTAAAATATGGAATAAGATAACTTTGATCGAAATTTGATTTGCCATCTACTGAATTCTGCTCACTTTCTTTTTTGTCGCCAAACATTCCAGCCCCGATTGCATAAATATTCTTTAATGCCCCACAAAGCATAATACCTAAAGTGTCCGCGGCATATTCTATTCTAATGGTTTCGGTACTGAAAATATGCTCTAAGAGTTCAGATGAAACAGTAAAGGAGATTTTAGCATCTTCTGAAATTTGATTAGCGAAAGCGGCGCCACCTAGTGCGCTGAAATTTGAGAAATTACTAAAAGGCTGCTTAGAGAGAAATCCTTTACTAGCGCAGACTAACGGCACATCTTTTGCTAAAAACGGCAATATCTCTGCGTGCTTGTCTGATGGGGCAGTATAGATAATTATATCTGCTCCACTTACAGCGCTAGATAATTCTATTTCTGGATATTTGATAGGGTCGTAAAATTTAATTTCATGCCCATTATACCTTGCAATCTTAGCAAGCGCCTCTCCAAAAACTCCAGCTCCTAAAAACGTAATCTTCATATCTCTATTATACTCTTAAAATCGCCAAATTCTCCAAATGCGGTGTTCTGGGAAAGAAATTATAAGGAATGATACCTACTATTTTATATGCCTCTGTTAATATTTTCAAATCTCGTGCTTGAGTTGTCGGGTTACAAGAAAGATAAATAATAGTGCGAGGCCTAACTTTAAGTAATCGCTCAATTAATCTTTTGTCGCACCCAGCGCGTGGAGGGTCGACAATCACTGTTTGTTCTTGTTCGATATAATCTAGTGCATCTTCGGAATTAGCTAACATAGGGGTTGCATTTATTGAGCTTAATGGCGATTTTTCTTGTAAGGCTTTACAGTTTTCCAGTAGCTCTTTGTAGGCTGACTTATTATTCTCTACTAAAGTTAGTTTTTTGTCTCTCGCTACAGAAAGTCCAATCGTCCCTACTCCCGCGTATAAGTCTAATACTTTTTCCGTTTGGATATATTTTTTAATTTCTTGAAGCGCCATTTCATAAACTGGCAGATTAATCTGGAAAAAACCATTTGGCGAATAAGAATATTTTTCTCCCAGAATTTCGTCGGTCAGATTCATAAACTTTGGATGCGGCTTTCCATTCTCGAATAATCCGCCAGAGATTTCCCCTTTTTGATTTGCGCGCAGTAAAAGAGACTGATATTTTCTTGCTTCTTCATGTCTCGAATTCAAATCTGCTACAATTTTTTGTGCCGCCTCGAATATTTCAGGTCGTTCGATACTAGATTTTTCAACAGGAACTTTTCTATGTGAGCCTCGTGCATGAAAAGCCAGCCTAATTCGCTCTGTCTCATTATCCCAGTAAAGGGCATACTCCATTTTATTGCGATAACAAAAATCATGATTATCAGTTAAAACTGGAAACATTCTGGCGCCATTATTCGCTGTGGAAGTTTCAAATAGTCGGCTGTCTAAACCAGCCTGCCTAAAAATTTCGCCTAGTAATTCAGACTTTTGCGCTAGCTCGTAGTCGTAGTCCATCATTTGCCAAGGCGAGGTAGAAAGATAGACATTATCTTTTGGTAGAATTCTATGTGTGGAATGATTTTCAACTTCAAGGGCTATAGCCTCAAAATATTTTGATTTATTTTTAGTAATTTCAAACTTTGTGACAATTTCTCCGGGTAAAACATTCCAGAAAAATCCCTTCTTGCCGACAAAACCTTCAAGCTCGACACCACTAGCTTCTATAGCTGCACCAATTCCTTGCCCGCCGGGAACGAGCTTCTCAATTTTTATCTGTAGACCAGTAATAATTCGTGGAAGTTTTGCCATTTAACGATAACCTACTCGTATCTTAAAGCATCAATCGGATTTTGCTTTGAAGCTTGACGTGCAGGAGCTGTGCCAGCTACGAAAGCAATCGCCATAATAACTAGCGTAATTATAGCCATATTGATAGGGTTAAATACTACCAAATTGAAAGTCGGGAAATCAGACAGGAATGTAGAATGGGCAAGCGCATTTGCTGAGTAACCGATAATCATTGACAATATAATACCAATGACCGATCCCCAAAATCCTAGCAGGATTGCTTCAATTGAAAATTCCAAGAAAATTTTACCTTTACTCATACCGAGTGCTTTTTCCAAACCAATCTCACGTGTACGTTCTTGAACGGACATGTATAGCGTGTTAATAATTCCAATCGCCGCTGCAAGTAATGCAATTCCACCAAAGATATTGAAAACAATCAGAATAACATCAAAGAACGTCCTAATCATGCCGACTGTATCATCTATAGTAATAAACTCGTAGCCAATTTCACGAAATTTTTCTCTTACACTGTCCAGCTTGTCTGGCTCTACATTGCCAACGGCTATAAAATTCTGAATACTACTTTCTGGAACATTTTCCATAGCAAGCTCATAAAGTTTAGAATCCAAAGCTTCGTTAATGTGTAAATCTCCGCTCACAGAGAGAATGCCTGGAGCTTGAACACCGATTACTTTTGCCTTAACTGTAGCCAGACAGTCATTCGGAGTAAGGTAGCATTTAGCGTTCTGCTTGATTGCGATTTCTACATCTTTACCCACTAAATCTTCAGCAGAACTAATTCCGAATGGCTCTAGCCAGTCTTCAGTTAGTAATATTTCATACTCAGAGTTATTGCTGTCCGTCATACGTCCAGCTGAGAGGTCAACATTGAAATTTCCTTCCGGAAAATACTCTACAGATACATCAAATTTCTTTTCTTCACCATCTAGACGCATCCATTCTGTAGAAAGCATATGAAATATCTCTAGATTTTCCACTCCGTCAACTGCACGAAGTTTCTCCATGTCCTCCTCAGGAATATTTGCACTTAAGTAACTGCCAGTCGCTTCATTGTATTCCTTAACTTTGCTGCTGCTTGAGCCACTCATCATTCCTGAAACTTGTTCGTACATAGCTGATGGGAAGACTTCAATGAAACCATCTCCACCAATAGTAGCAACTTGTTTGTCGATAAAGTCATTGACACCAGAATTAATTGCATTACTTAAAATAATAGTAAAGCTACCGATAAACACCGCCAAAATAGTCAAGAATGTACGCGTCTTATTTCTAAACAAATTATGATTTGCTGTTTTGATTAAGTCTAGAATTTTCATTTATTTCCTCTCGTTTGCTTTTTTAACACGGGCAGCCTCTGATTCTCGGCGGTTAGATGCTTTCTTCTGAGAATCTTTTCTTACGGTCTGGTCCGATATGATTTTACCATCAGAAATACGAATGATGCGATTGCATAGTTTTGCTAAATCTTCGTCATGTGTAACGATAATCAATGTAACACCCTGCTCCTTATTTAGGCCAAAGAGTAAATCTGTAATTTTATCGCCAGTAGCCGAGTCAAGGTTGCCAGTAGGCTCATCAGCAAAGATAATTTTTGGATTATTCACAATAGCACGAGCAATACATACACGCTGTTTTTGACCACCAGAAAGATTCGTAGCTTTATTCTTCGCTTTCTGTTCGAGCTCGACGATTTTCAGCGCCTCCATAGCCTGTTTTTTGCGTTTACCACGACTAAGTTTTGCGATTTTTAATGGAAGCAGTACATTTTCCAACACGCTGTCATTTGCATTCATGAAAAATTGCTGAAAGACAAAACCGAAACGTTCGTTTCTAAGCTTATTCAAGTCTCGGTTTTTAAGTTTGGTTGCGTTAACTCCATCAATCAGAACTTCGCCTTTCGTAGGCTTATCCAATAACGCTAGAATATGCATTAATGTCGATTTTCCGGAGCCCGATTTTCCGACAATAGCGACAGACTCACCTTCGTAGATACTTAAGTTGATATCTTTAAGTGCGGTAAAAGCAGTAGCTTTTTTGCCGTAAGTTTTAGTAAGGTTTTTTACCTCTATTACCTTGTCCACAGTTCCCTTTCTTTTTTGTACTAAAGTATAAATATTATTAAATGGTTATCAAGCCGTTCAAGATAAAACTGAAATTAATCGATAAGATTCCCCGCAACTAGCTTATCGCATAAAACACTCCCAAAAGAGCAAACTCTTCCGTATGTGTTCTGGCTGGGTCGGCAGGATTCGAACCTGCGAATGACGGGAC
>JAFWHA010000010.1 GCA_017512175.1 Candidatus Saccharimonadota bacterium | reverse complement strand
CATGTTCTTATAGTTAGAATTACTTACCCTAAACTCTGCTTCTGTAATAGTATCTACTCCAGAAGGTAATACCAAGGTAGGTATTAGTCCAGTATCTCCAGTTACACTAGAGTCTGTGTTAACTAGGTCTGTGGTATAAGTAGCATTGCTATTAATACCACTATTGCCACTACTAGTACTATTCTCACCATTATCTCCGCTACCACCACCACTGCTACTATCCCCATTATCTCCGTTACCACTACCATTACTTACTGGGTTAGTACCAATACTAGTCATATATAGCTTATAGCCTGTGACATTAGATGTAGAGCCTTCTACGTTAAAGCTTCCTTTGGTAAATACACCATTAGGAGTAGGAGTAAGATTAAGTACTAGACTACTTATTTCTGAACTAGCAGTGCTATCTAATATCCTAAGAGCAATAATATCTGACAAGGTTACTGTAACATCAGAGGAGGCAGAAGAATCAGTTGTGGCGGAAGCGGAAGGAGACGTTAAAGTAGAGAATATGACAGATATAAAAGTAAACAGAAACAATAATAAAATTATCAACGCAGAAGCGACGTGCTTCGTCTTTGAATATATTTTTTCGAATAATCTCTCGCCCACTTCGGCTACCTCCATTTACGTAATCTGTGCAGTCGTTCGTGAACATGATGTCAAAAACGGTGCCACTAGCTTGGAATACAATTAGTTACGTTTGCAACTAACAGTACTAATGGCACCGTTCAAAATAGTTGCAAACATAATAACTAATTGTATTCCAATTATGATTATAGCATACAAAAATCATTCTTTGCAAAATTTTTCTATATTTTGCAACATTAAGTTTTTGTAAGTTTAGACATGGTGGGAGTCAAATTTGGACCTATTTTCCATAGTCTTAAAAAGCACATTGTCAGACATTAGAGATAGTAAAACATACACTGTTAGAAAGATGGCTGATGGGAATTGTTGGATGACAGAGAATCTTAAGTTCGAGTTACAAGCTAATAAGACATACACTGGAGTGAATAACACTACTGGAAATACTATTACGTTCAACACTGGGTCTGTCTGTGGGAATGGCAATACTAATGCAGCTTGTATTATGAATGGTAATACTGCCTATGATAGCACTTATGATACTTGGTATTATAACTGGTATGCTGCTACTGCTGGGAGTGGAACGGAGAGTATGACTATGAATAGCGGAGATGCAACAAGCTCTATTTGTCCAGCTCATTGGAGATTACCAACTAATTACACTAATAAACAATATCCGAGTGGTGGAGCACCAAAATCTTGGGGATCACTACTAAACACCTATGGCATTAGCCCAGAAAACCACACTTCTGATACTGAGTATAAAATATTAGAGGCCTTTCCATCTGCCCTTCCGCGTGTCGGCTACTTCCGCTCGGGTATCTTCCAGAATAACGGCAGCGGCTACTGGTGGTCTGCTACTGCCCATAGTACTGCTACCCACGCTTACAACCTGGACTTCTACGCGGCGGGCGTCGCCCCGCAGCGCGGCAGCTACAAGTACGTCGGGTTTAATGTCCGCTGCGTATCGCTTTAACTTCTATGCTATAATAGTGTAGATATGCCAAAGTTTAAACTTCATAGTAAATACCAGCCGACTGGGGATCAGCCACAGGCTATTAAAGAGCTTGCAGAGGGTCTTGACAAAGGTGTTAGAGAGCAGACTTTGCTCGGTGTAACTGGCTCTGGTAAGACTTTTACAATGGCTAATCTGATAGAGCATTATCAGAAGCCAACGTTAGTTTTGGCGCACAATAAAACTTTGGCGGCGCAGCTTTATTCGGAGTTTAGAGATTTCTTTCCAGATAATGAAGTGCATTATTTCGTATCATATTTCGATTATTATCAGCCGGAAGCTTATATTGCTAGCTCGGATACTTACATTGAAAAAGATTCGGCGATTAACGACGAGATTGACCGTTTGCGCCATGCGGCTACGGTTTCACTTCTGACTCGCCCAGATACGATTATTATTGCATCGGTATCTTGTATCTATGGTATAGGCTCGCCGGATCATTATACTGAAATGTCGCTTGCGCTTTGGAAAGAGGGGAATAATTGGGCTTTACATGATAGTTGGTATGGTAAAAATCGGATAAATGTAGTTGGGAATTCTGAGCTGACACAGTCTAATTTTCTGACGTATCTCGTGGCTATGCAATATCATCGTAATGACTTGGCTTTTGAGAGAGGTAATTTTCGGGTGATGGGCGATACAGTTGACCTCTATCCAGCTTCTGGAGAAGTTGCATATCGTTTTATCTTTGGCTTTGATACGCTTGAGGATGTGCGAATTATTGATCCGCTGACAGGGCAAATTTTAGAAAAGCCAGATGAACTCTTTATCTTTCCGAATACTCACTATGCTACGCCTAAGGGGCAACTTGAGCGTGCCCTTTCAACAATCCAGACAGAGTTTGATGCGCGGATGAAGTATTTTGAGCGACATGGTAAGTTGCTTGAGGCGCAGCGTCTTTCTCAACGTACTAAATATGATTTGGAGATGTTGAAAGAGACAGGTTTTGTAAAAGGAATAGAGAACTATTCTAGGCACCTAGATGGTAGGAAAGCGGGAGAGCCGCCAGCGACTTTGCTTGACTTTTTCCCGAAAGATTTTTTGCTTTTAGTTGATGAGTCTCATATGACTTTGCCGCAGGTTAGAGGTATGTATAATGGTGACCATGCTAGAAAGGAAACACTGGTAGAATATGGTTTTCGTTTGCCAAGTGCACTTGATAATAGGCCACTGACTTTTAATGAGTTTGAAAGGCACATTCATCAAGCGATTTACGTGTCAGCTACACCTGGCGAATATGAGCTTGAACACTCGCCGGAGCCAGTAGAACAAGTGATTCGTCCGACGGGCTTACTTGACCCGGAGATTGAAGTTAGAGCAACTGATGGTCAGATCGATGATCTCATGGAAGAAATTGACCAACGTATCGCTAAAAATCAGAGAGTTTTAGTCACTACTTTGACGAAACGGATGGCGGAGGATCTTTCTGACCATTTGAAGGAACGTGGAGTAAAGACTGCATATATACATTCGGATATTGATACTTTGGAACGTGGCGATATTTTGCGTGATTTGCGTGAAGGAGTGTATGATGTGCTAGTTGGTATTAATCTTTTGCGTGAAGGGTTAGATTTGCCAGAAGTATCTTTAGTAGCGATTCTTGATGCAGATAAAGAAGGATTCTTAAGGTCGGAATCGGCTTTGATTCAAACGATTGGACGTGCGGCGCGCCATGTCGAGGGCAAAGTCATCATGTACGGCGATCATATTACAGAGAGTATGGAGAAAGCAATTTCCGAAACTAATCGTCGTCGTGAAATACAACAAGAATATAATAAAAAACACCATATTACTCCGAAGGGTATTTCCAAAGAGATTTCTGCTGGGCTGCGTGCGATTATTCCAGAGAAAGAGCAACAGAACAAACTTGACCTCAAGAAAGTACCGCCAGAAGAAATTCCGAAGCTGGTTAAGCAATTAGAATCTGAAATGAAATTAGCAGCTGCCAACTTAGAATTTGAGCGCGCTGCTTCGCTTCGTGATTTGATTGAAGACATTAAATCTGGGAAAGCGCAGAAGAAGTGATGATTTAAGAGTGGGTATTTTTCGGCGTGTATTTACAATGCCCTTAGTATTTTTTGTGTTATAATAGATGAGATGAATATTACACGCGAGGAAATAGATCATTTGGCTGTGCTTTCTAATTTTTCTCTGAGCGAGAAAGAAAAAGATAGTTTAGGCCAAGATCTTGAGAATATAATTGGCTATATTTCACAACTGGATGAGCTCGATACGGAAGGCGTGGAGCCTACTTATCAAGTCTTTGAAATGGAGAATGTTTGGCGAAAAGATGAGATTATGCCGCAAGATGCTAATCGTGAAGAGCTTTTGGCTTTAGCTCCGGAAGCGAAGGATTATCAAATTAAAGTTCCGAAGGTATTGTAATGGCGTTAGGGGAAAGTAGCAGCAAGCGGCGAACGGCGGATGTTGAAAAAATCGAGAAAAAGCTAGATGATTTAACTGAGCTTATTAATACGTTGAAATCTGAAGAACAAGATAGTGAAAACAAAGAAAGGGACGAGCATGCAGATTGCTACTAGGGAAATTACTGCAGAAAGTTTAGTAAAGGAGGCCTTAGACAAGGCTGAAAAATACGCAGAGTATAATATTTTTACCTATCTTGATGCAGAAGGCGCGTTAGAAAAGGCAAAACAGATTGATGCGAAGATTAAAAATGGCGAGAAAGTAGGGAAGCTTGCAGGTGTGCCGTTTGCGATTAAAGATAATTTTTTGGCGCCAATGGGCAAAACAACGGCATCTTCTAAGATTCTAGAGCCATTCAAAAGTCCGATTACTGCTACTTCTGTTAAGAAATTAGAAGATGAGGGTGCAATTTTGATAGGGCGTACGAATCTTGACTCTTTTGCGCATGGCTCATCTACGGAGAACTCTTATTTTGGGCCAACCCTTAATTCGCATGACAAAACTCGCGTGGCTGGTGGCTCTTCTGGCGGCTCTGCGGTAGCGGTAGCTCTTGACATTGTACCTTTTGCAACAGGTACGGATACTGGTGGCTCTATTCGCCAACCGGCATCATTCAATGGAGTATATGGATTCAAGCCGACTTACGGCACTATTTCTAGATACGGAGTGGTCGCTATGGCCTCGAGTACGGACTGTATTGGCTTTTTTGCGAAGTCTGCTGAAGATATAGATTTACTGATGTCGATTGCTTCTGGCCAAGATGAGAAAGATATGACGACTTTACCAGATTACTACAATGAGGAAGCTGTGGCGACAGAAAGCGTTTCTCAGTCAGATTCTTGCACTATCGGCATTATTAAAGATTTTGACAATGAGGCGGTTAACCTAGAAGTGAAAGCGGCTCTGAATACTAAAATTGCAGAATTGAAAGAAAAAGGACATAAAATCGTTGAGCTAGATATGCCCACATTAAAATATGCCCTAGCGGTGTATTATATTGTAGTGCCGGCCGAAATTTCTAGTAATTTATCTAGGCATGATGGTATAAGATACGGTTACCGTAATGCTGAAGCAAAAGATTTGGATGAGGTTTATGGAAAATCACGTTCTGATGGCTTCATGCCAGAAAATAAACGTCGTATTATGATAGGAAATTTTGTTTTGTCAAGTGGATTCTATGATGCGTATTATCTTAAGGCGCAGCAAGCGCGCACCCTGATTATTAAAGAGTACGAGAAGGCCTTTTCTGAGTGTGATTTTATTTTGACGCCAGTGGCGCCGAATCCAGCGTTCAAACTGGGTGAGAAGGTGAACGATCCAGTATCTATGTATCTTGAAGATGTAATGAGTGTGCCAATTAATTTGGCGGGACTTCCGGGACTGGCTATTCCTGCAGGAGAAACTAAAGATGGCTTGCCGATAGGTTTGCAGATAATTGGTCCAAGAAGAAGCGATAAGAAACTGCTAAAATTCGCTGCGGGTATGAATACGGATGTAGATACTAGCATGAGTACTGGTGTTGGCGCTGATGTCAATGCTGATGCTAATACGAATGCCGGTGTCGATGTAAGCGCTAAAGGGGAGGAATCATAATGAATTTATCGATAATTTTTCTTTTGGTGGCAATTTTGATTGTCGGTATCATGGTGTTTATTGCCGTTTCTATCACTTCGAAGAAACGTTATTCTTTTGATAAAGAGGAATACCAAACTGATTGGCTTAAAATTGAAAATGGTTTAGAAAAAGATAATAAGCAGTCGTATAACGTCGCAGTAATTGAAGCGGACAAACTTTTAGATAAAGCTTTGAACGAAATGGGACTTCCAGGCAAAACGATGGGGGAACGTATGAAACGTGCAGGGGGATATTTTACGCAAGTTAATTCAGTTTGGTATGCACATAAAATGCGAAACCAGATTGCTCATGAGCATGGATTTTCGGTGAACTACAATCAAGCAAGACACGCGTTGGCTAGTTTCAAGCAGGCGTTAAAAGATTTGGGAGCGATATGAGATGTGTGCGTGTGTTAAAAATCAAGAGAGAGGAGTTTTCCAATGAGCAAATATGAAATTACAATCGGTATTGAATGTCATGTCCAGCTCGCTACGAAGACGAAGCTCTTTTCTGAAGTGGATAATGATGCAAGAGATAAAGAGCCAAATACTTGTGTCTCGCCAGTCGACTACGCTTTGCCGGGTATGCTTCCGAGATTAAATCAAGAAGCAATTAAGTTGGCTATTCGAGCAGGTAAGGCAATGAATGCCAAAATTAATTCCTACTCTCGATTCGATCGAAAACATTATTATTATCCAGACTTACCAAAGGGCTACCAGATTTCTCAATTTTATCATCCTATTATCGGGGAGGGGTTTATCGTTCTACCTGATGGTAGTAAAGTGAGAATTGAACATGCACATATGGAAGAGGATGCTGGTAAATTAAATCACTACGATACTTACTCGCTGGTCGATTTAAATCGTGCAGGTACGCCGTTAATCGAAATTGTGTCAATGCCAGATATTCATTCAGCGAAACAAGCCCATGACTATTGTAAAGAACTTTGGAGAGCGATGACTTATGCTGGTGTGACGATTGGTGACCTTTATAATGGTAACATGCGCTTTGATGTTAATATCTCTTTAGCTTTGCCCGGAGCGAAGGAATTAGGGAAACGCGCGGAGATTAAAAACTTGAATAGCTTCCGTTCGGTAGAGCGTGCAGTTGAGTACGAGTATGAGCGTCAGTCAAAGCTTCTAGATAAAGGTGAGCCAGTACGTCAAGAAACTCGTGGCTGGAATGATGCTACAGGAAAGACTACTTTCCAGAGGTCAAAGGAGGAAGCTCAAGATTATCGCTATATGCCGGAGCCAGATATTCCACCGATTCGTCTGTCGGAGGAGTTTATAAATGAAGAACTAGCACAGGTGCCACTTCTTCCACAAGATTATAGGAATAAGTTTGCTGGAAAAATACCAGAGGACATTTTGGAAGTGTTACTTGATTATCCGCAACTGATGACTAAGCTGCAGGAAGTAGCAGAGCCTGCAATTAAGCGCGTAGCGAACTGGTTTGCGAGTGTGCTTTTAGCTGAGGAAAAATCAGTGGAGATGCTAGAGAATTTGCCTTCAGCTAAGCAGCTAGATGACCTTGCAGATATGACTGAGAAACAGGAACTATCAAGTACTGGCGCTAAAGAAGTGTTTCTTAAGTTCTTTGATCCGCAGATGGGAAAGAAAGATGCGCATACGATTGCTAAAGAGTTGAATGTCATTCAGGAAAATGATACTGGTGCACTTGAGAAGATTGTAGATGATGTGCTTGCCGACCCAGCTTGCGCACAGGCTGTAGCTGATTTTAAAGCTGGCTCTGAAAAGGTAATTGGCTTCTTAGTCGGACAAGTGATGAAAGCCTCTAGGGGTAAGGCTAATCCTGGTGCGGCACAAAAGATTTTGCGAGAGAAGCTAAAATAAATTAGCGAGCTAGAGGTAAACTTGCGAAATATAAGCATTGACTTTTTGAACGTTATGTGATAGACTTATACGGTAATTGTCGTGTTTTCCATTGGGAGGTGGAATAATGAACGTGGAAGCAGAGAAGATTAAGAACTTTACTAAGAGAGACATGTGGACGTATGGTACGTCTGGGGCCGTGGTCAAGCTACCTAGTAAGCCATTTGATGAAAAAAGATGTGTTAGGGATATTTTTGACCATAAAGCATCTTATTATGTTGCAGATGGAAAATTATTAAAACATCTTAGGAAAGACGGGAGATATAGTTCTTGGATACTTTATCCGAAGTACATTGGAACTAGTAGAGATGGAGATGAATTATACAAGTTTATAGATGCCGCAGGCAATACAGTTAAACTTGTAACGGATAACGTCAGAACGCCGACAAGTATGATTAGCAACAAACACAGAGAGAATTTATCTCTAAAATATTCGTAGAGCCTTCTTTTACAATTGTTTTATCTTAACCATTCTAACCACTTGTCTAAAAAGCCTAGCCTTGCGCTAGGCTTTTTCTTGTGCTAAAATATTTCGTAAGAGTGTAAATTTTTAATGTAAAAAGGAAAGGTGGAAAGAATATTCTTTCCAGAGAAAAGTATATGGCTACTGAAGTCAAAGATTTATCAAAACTCCGAAATATCGGTATTATCGCGCATATTGATGCAGGTAAGACTACTACCTCTGAGGCGATTCTTTATCGTACTGGTTTGAAACATAAGATTGACCTAGTGAAAGGCGATACTGGTGGTGCTACTACTGACTGGATGGAGCAAGAGAAGGAACGTGGTATTACAATTACTTCTGCGGCGGTAACTGCATATTGGAAAGGTCATCAGATTAACATTATTGATACCCCGGGTCACATTGACTTTACTGCTGAGGTAGAACGTTCACTTCGTGTGCTTGATGGTGCAGTGGTGGTTTTTGACGGCAAGATGGGCGTAGAGGCTCAGTCTGAAACTGTTTGGCGCCAAGCTACTAAGTACGGCATTCCACGTATCTGTTTTGTGAATAAGATTAACCAGACTGGTGGTGATTTCTATAAGTCTCTAGATAGTATCCATAAGCGTCTTTCGAAGAATGCTGTAGCTGTACACCTTCCTATTGGTTTTGAAAAGGATATTTGTGGCGTAGTCGATCTTATCGACATGAAGGCTTATACCTATAAAGATTATGCCGATCATGAGTTGACTGTAGGCGAGATTCCAGCTGATATGCTAGAAAAGGCTAAGAACGCTCGTGCCATGCTTGTCGAGGAAGCTGTGGCGGCTGATGAAGCTTTGATGGAAAAATACTTTAATCAAGGCGAAGAAGCGATTTCCGAAGTAGAGCTTAAAGCTGCTCTTAGAAAGCGCGTACTTGATGGTGATTTCTTCCTAGTTACTGGTGGCGATGGCCGTGGTGTGATTGTCGAGAAGGTGCTTGACCTCATGGCAGATTTCTTACCTAGCCCACTTGATCGTGATCAGGGTCAGACTGTAGGTACTAACCCTAAGACTGGCGAAGAAGTAGTACGAAAAGCGGATGATAGTGAGCCGTTAGCTGCACTTGCTTTCAAGATTGCGACTGATCCGTTTGTAGGTAAGCTAATCTTCATTCGTGTTTACTCTGGTAGACTTACTTCTGGCTCTTATATTTTGAATGCTACTACTGGTAATAAGGAACGTGTCGGACGTATCGTGCGCATGTTCGCAGATAAGCGTGAGGAAATTCAAGAGATTACCGCTGGCGATATTGCAGCAGTAGTTGGACTCAAGGATACTACTACTGGTACGACAATTTGTGATCCGGCACATCCAATCCATCTTGAATCGATTGAGTTCCCAGAGCCTCCAGTATCTATTGCTGTTGAGCCAAAGACGAAATCTGATCAGGAGAAGATGGCACTTGGTCTTTCTAAGCTTGCGGAGGAAGATCCAACTTTCCGTGTACACACTGACGAAGAAACTGGCCAAACAATTATCTCTGGTATGGGTGAACTTCATCTTGAGATTATTATTGACCGTTTGAACAAGGAACATGGCGTTGAGGCTAATACTGGTGCGCCACAGGTTGCTTATCGTGAAACGATTCGTGGTACTGCGGAAGCACAAGGTAAGCATATTAAGCAGTCTGGTGGTCGTGGTCAATATGGTGATGTTTGGATTAAATTTGAGCCAAATGAAGCTGGTAAGGGCTTTGAGTTCATCGACCAGATTAAGGGTGGTGTAGTGCCTCAGGAGTATCGCAAGCCTGTACAACAAGGTGTTGAAGAAACTCTTAATGGTGGTGTGATTGCTGGATATCCAGTGGTAGATGTAAAAGCTACACTATATGATGGCTCGTATCACGATGTTGACTCATCTGAACTCGCCTTTAAACTTGCTGGCTCTCTCGCTACTCGCGAAGGTATCAAGAAGGCACAGCCAGTTTTGCTTGAGCCAGTGATGAAGCTCGAAATTACTACCCCTGAAGAATTCATGGGTGATGTAATTGGCGATATTAATGCTCGTCGTGGTCGTATTGATGAGATGGAAGATTTGCAAGGTGGAGCAAAGCTAATTAAGGCGTTTTGTCCACTAGCTAACCTCTTTGGGTATACTTCTGACCTTCGCTCGATGTCGCAAGGTCGTGCTGCTTCCTCAATGGAGCTGTTCGCTTACGAAGAAGTACCACCTAATGTGGCACAACAGATTATCGAAGAACGTGCTGCGAAATAATAGAGGTATTTAGCAGGGAAAATTCACGTAGAATATTTTCTGGACACGCTCAAAACTGTTTGGGCTGAGCTTGTGGTCCAGAAAATATATGCGTGAAATTTTTATAGGAAAAGCCTTTTAAACTAGGAGATTTTCTAGATGTGCTTGCTATTGACTTTTTTGCATAAGTGTGCTATAATTAAGACATGTAGGGGTAATTTTACCCCTATTTTGGACCTATTGGAAATTTTAAAATTTTAATAGATGGCACATTAAAAGGAGGGCGTAAGGATGAATAGCTTAGATATTAGGAGACTATCGGCAGATGGATACGTAGTAGCTGTAGAGCCACCATTAGCAAGAGAAGAACGTAAGGAATCTATGAGAGTTACTTTCGGTAATGAAAGAGATGTAGCTATTCGAGCTATCAGCGGAGTGGAAATGGTAAAGGTGTATCACGACAGGATTGTGGTCATCCTCTGTAACGGTGAATTTGATGAATATATTTTCAAACACGTTTTTCGCTCCGGGAAAGGAGACGTTGTTATTGAGAGCACTAATCAGAAAGATGCTTGGTATCTTAAATATAGTACGTCCTTAACTGGTCTTGTCAGATACATCGTGTCTGATGCTGGAACTAGCAACGAGCGCTGGCAAGATCAAGAGGCGGTGATCTTCACTGGCATAGACCATGGTTTCGAGGAAGTACTCTATCTTGAAGCTAAAAATGATAAGCTTGATCTCTACGATCTGATTCCGCAGTACAAAAGTCATTATGACAGGCTGCTCAGCACAGATCGAGAATAATAGCCACCCCCAAGAAAAACCCTCGGCAATTTGCCGAGGGGATTTTCGTTTTTTTTGAAAGAGTGGGGATAGATGCTTAGATTAGGAATCTACATTCTTCGCACGAACTGTTAATCATTTCTAATGCACCGCCTGTGCCATCGGGTTTTAGCTTGATGCCGATAGAGATGTTGTCGGTATTGAAATAGAACGCATACTCAAAATTCTTGCCATCTTGCGTGATTTTACAAACGAGTATTTCTGATGATACATAGAGTGAGCCTTTTAGAAAATAGATAAGCAAGGATTTAAGGAGTCTAGTTTCATGAGTGTCGATAACATCTTTTGGGTTTGATATGTTCTTCTCACCATAGTTCGAGAGAATACCGAATGCTAGTACCGACAGGAATGGCAAAAGGTCGAAACTATCAGTACAATAAACATGCTCAGAAATAGGTCCGATATTAGCCTCGTAAAAATTTTCCAGGCTTTCGCAGCCGCAATCTTCAAAAATATAATTAGCGCCGCGAGATTTGCCGCTAGATCTGCTAATGGTACCATTTTTGTCTTTGATATAAGTAATCGTTGTGGCATCATAGGCTACACGAGCCCTCAGTGGCGTGTCGAAGAAGCTTATATCTTTAAGTGTTATGCGCCCTAAACCTTCCTCCCCTAGGAGGTTATATTCATAGCTTCCAATATCTTTGCATCTCAAATCGAATTCTTTCATCTTATCCCTCCTAATGTGCTAAACTTTAAGTTCCTAGTGTTTATTTTAGTTAGTTGGAACGGCTTTTGCAAGCATAAGCGGAATGTAGTAGAAATTAATTACGTAAGAATTTCTGTCAGTATTTGATTTTCTTCCGATTTAACACTTTACAATCATAAATTTATGATATACAATAGAGATAAGTGTCTGGAGCTGGTTTTTATTAGTGCGACAGACAATTAATAATAAAAGGAGATAAAAAGAATGGCAGAATTTGACCGTTCCAAACCTCACATTAACGTAGGTACTATGGGTCACGTTGACCATGGTAAAACTACTCTTACCGCTGCAATTACTGCAGTTCTAGCAAAGAAACTTCCTTCCGAAGTTAACAAGCCAGTCGCTTACGACCAGATTGACAACGCTCCAGAAGAGAAGGCTCGTGGTATTACTATCGCTACTTCTCACCAGGAGTATGAGTCTGAAAAACGTCACTATGCGCACGTCGATATGCCAGGCCACGCTGACTACATCAAGAACATGATTACTGGTGCTGCTCAGATTGATGGTGCTATCCTCGTAGTTGCTGCTAACGATGGTCCTTTGCCACAAACTCGTGAGCACGTTCTTCTTGCTCACCAGGTAAACGTTCCAAAAATCATCGTTTTCCTAAACAAGATGGACCTTGCTGATCCAGAACTAGTTGAACTAGTTGAGATGGATGTCCGTGAACTTCTTAACAAGTACGGCTTCGATGGCGACAACGCTCCTATCATCAAGGGCTCTGCTACTAAGGCTCTTGAGGGTGATCCAGAGAACGAACAAGCTATCATGGATCTTGTTAAAGCTATGGATGAATACTTCGATATTCCAGAGCATGATCTTGACAAGCCATTCCTCATGCCTATCGAGGATGTCTTCTCAATTAAGGGTCGTGGTACAGTTGCTACTGGCCGTATTGAGCAAGGTGTTGTTAAACTTAATGACGAAGTTGAAATCGTTGGTCTTCGTGAGACTCAGAAATCAGTTGTTACTGGTATCGAAGCCTTCCACAAAACTCTTGACCAAGGTCAAGCAGGCGACAACGCTGGTCTTCTTCTACGTGGTATTGAACGTGAGCAGATTGAGCGTGGTCAGGTCATTGCT
>JAFWHA010000009.1 GCA_017512175.1 Candidatus Saccharimonadota bacterium | reverse complement strand
ATCTCTAATGTCTGACAATGTGCTTTGTGCGACATTAGGGCTAGTATTGTCTGATGTAGCTTCATACTTTCCTGCTTGGGCAGCTAGTTTATCTATCATAATGGCCTTAGGAGTAGTAAGTTCAGTAGCATTAGTAGGAGTATAGACAGAATTACATACAGTAGTAGTCATATCCTGCATATTAGCTATCTTCCAGAAGTTTGGTAGTGGTTTCCATGTAGCATAGAGTGTATTCTCATTAGAATAAGGATCAGTATCGTCAATCACAATAGTATACTCTGCTCCAGCTTTGTAAGTATCTCCTGTACCATCAGGCTTAGTATTCCAACCAGAGAACATATAGTTATTCCTAATTAGAGCATTACTATTGTCTGCTGGGTTAGGTAGAGTAAAGGTATGTGATGAAGCTATACTAGAATAAGTTAGAGGACTATATAGGTTAGTAATCTGACTCATATCCTCTCCTCCAGCTCCGTCTGTATTAGCATTGAACGTTAGCTTATAGTCTATAGGTATCTCATTAGCTATAGCTGTAAACTCTAGAGTGTTCTTATAGGTGCCAGAAGCTTTACTATTACTAACATTAACACCAATAGTGACTGGAGTAAGACCACTCTCTACTGATGAAGTAAACTCATCTACTAATGTGTTAGTACTATGGGCTGGAATACTAGTATAAGTAATAGCAGAAGTGTCACTGTTTTCTGTAATAGTATTCTCTACTAGACCAGTAGAAGGATTAGTAGTAGAAGATACTGTAAGACCATTAAGACTGTATCCCCACATGTTCTTATAGTTAGAATTACTTACCCTAAACTCTGCTTCTGTAATAGTATCTACTCCAGAAGGTAATACTAAGGTAGGTATTAGTCCAGTATCTCCAGTTACACTAGAGTCTGTATTAACTAGGTCTGTAGTATAGGTAGCAGTAGTACTATCACCGCCACTATTATCCCCACTGCTGCTACCATTACTTACTGGGTTAGTACCAATACTAGTCATATATAGCTTATAGCCTGTAACATTAGACGTAGAGCCTTCTACATTAAAGCTTCCTTTGGTAAATACACCATTAGGAGTAGGGGTAAGATTAAGTACTAGACTACTTATTTCTGAACTAGCAGTACTATCTAATATCCTAAGAGCAATAATATCCGACAGGGTTACCGTAACATCAGAAGAAGCAGAGGAATCAGTTGTGGCGGAAGCGGGAGGGATATTAGTGATAGAAGCTGATATAACACCAAGAACACCAAAAATAGCTGAAGCGATAAACAGTTTTTTCTCTATACTTTTTGGCATTGGCCTCCTTTTTCGCAGAGCCACCCTACAAAATAGTGGCTACAACGGTCTAAACCCGGCAGGATTCAAACATAGCATTTCCGATGTTCACATAAGACAACAGAAGTGCACGTTATAGCCACTACTTCGCCTATGTGAATATCAACAAAATCTCAGTTTCAAAAATGCAAATTAATTTTGTTCAAATCCTGCCGGGATTTTTAATTTATAATTCCATTGTAACACATTTTTAAAAAACACAAGCAAAAAGTTGCGCATTTTGCGACATTAAGTTTTTGCGAGTTTAGACATGGTGGGAGTCAAATTTAGCCTCATTTTCCATAGTCTTAAAAAGCACATTGTCAGACATTAGAGAACAACCTAGCAAATCCTATACAGTGAGAAAGATGGCTGATGGGAATTGTTGGATGAGTGATAACTTGAAGTTCGAGTTACAAGCTAATAAAACCTATACTGGAGTTAATAATACTACTGGAAATACTATTACGTTCAATACTGGAGCTGTCTGTGGGAATGGTAACACTAATGCCGCCTGTATTATGAATGGTAATACTACAGAGAATACAGACACTAGTAGCGAATGGTATGGGGAATGGTACTACTCTTGGTATGCCGCTACTGCTGGGAGCGGGACAGCCAGTACGACTTTCGATAACGGAGATGCAGCAAACTCTATCTGCCCAGCTCACTGGAGATTACCAACTAACTACACTAACAAGCAATATCCGAGTGGTGGAGCTAATAAATCTTGGGGATATTTGCTAAACGCTTACGATATCTCTCCAGAAAACCACGCTTCGGATTCCGAATGGCAAACATTAGTAGGGCAGCCATTTAACCTTCCCCGCGCCGGCTACTTCAACTCGGGTGCTTTCCGGAATAACGGCAGCGGCTACTGGTGGCTTTCTACTGCTGGTAGTACTGCTGCCCGCGCTTACTACCTGGCCTTCTACACGACGACGAGCGTCTATCCACAGGCCGTCAGTGTCAAGTACGACGGGCTTAATGTCCGCTGCGTCTCCATTTAATCACAACACTACTTTTCCCAAAATCGGAAATTCTTACGAAAAAAGATTTTTGATGCTATAAAATTAGCAGATTTGAATGTCGCCACGTATATTCCTGACGAAAAACCACAGAGATTTGAGACAAATCTCTGCGGTTTTTCCAGCGTATGACGTGCCGACATTCAAGTCCTAGCATCAAAAAATTTTTTCGTGAATTTCCGAACTTGCAAAAACTCAACTTTCCGCAAGAATTCCCTACCCTTAAGCCGCTAACTTATACGAATTCTTGCCAACTTTTACAAAATACTTCTTATTCTGCAAATTCAGCAAGATAGTAGTTTCTTTAACCTTGCGTGAGTGCAAGACTTCGCGAACGATTTCTTCGCGAGTAAGTGGTTTACCAGCTTTCTCTAGGATATTTTTAATAATATCAGATACAGTTCCCTTTTTGTACCCCCAACTATCTAATGCATAGATGCCACGCCCAATCAAGACAAAACGTTCATCTTTAATTAGCTCGTTATGAATAGCCTGAATGGTGACATTTTTTCTCTTAAAATCAGATTCAGAAATAGCTTTTGCGATATCAGCAAAATGCATTGGCTCCTTCTTGGTTTCTAGTACCACGAAGATTTTATCGCGAATATTCTTAGGATTGACCGTAGGCCATTTAGCTAGTCCCCAGAGACCATTAAGGCTAGCAAGCTGCTTAGAGATAGAAGCTACAGCCTCGATATGTGATGGGTGCTCATAATCTAATTTTCCATCTAGCTCGTCAAGGGTCATAGGTTTCTTGTTTTTCTTGATGACTGACACGACTTCATCAACTTTTTTCTTGACCTCGGAGGTGCTACCATATTCGGCAATACCGATAGAGGCATAGTAATTGTCATTTTCGTCAATAGTAGTAAGAGAAGCAGAGATGTTACCAATAAAAGCTAGTCCAGAGCGCTCTGAGGCGGTTGTAGTTCTGCCATAGATTTTGTCGGCTAAAGTAGATACACGGGCAATACGACCAGTCTCTGTAAGATTTCTAATAATGACCTTTTCGGCAGCAGCAAGTTCAGGAATTTCGCCTTCCTCGGAACAAACACGAAGACGAATCAGAATAGCCTTTTCTAGCTGACGAACGCGCTCACGAGTAATCGACAACATATCGCCAATTTGCTCAAGCGTTTCCTTCTGGCCATTTAGTCCGAAACGACGAGAAATGATTTCCTTTTCGCGATCTTGCTCGATGATTTTTAGGCTGCCGTTGATCGCATTCGCAATCACTTCTGCATTTTGTTCCATGAAATATGTTCCTTTATTCCACCCCTGTTACTATTGATCATTTAGCTTATGATATCATATTTCTGCTAAAATGTCAACTTAATTTTTATAGTTTTCTATGTTCTATTTTACCACATTTTTTACATTGTCAATAATTTATTTTTAATTACTTTAAATATAAGCAGAATAGTGTGCTAAAATTGCTAAAAGCCAGCAAAATAGCCAGCAAAATAGTAAGAAAAATAGTAAGAAAAAGTCCACCATATTGCAGGTGGACTTAGAGGTTTTTATGCAAGACTTTGAATGATAGCTGTACTATTAAAGACCATATTTCCGGACTTAGTGATAGTGGAATAATGGGCTTCAAAGCCGATATAATCTGCACCGTCATAGACGTTAAGATCTTCAGCCTTGCAAAATCCGCTAATGATAAACTCTTGTCCTCTATTGGGCGCAGATAAATCATAAGCGTTAGCAGCATGTCTGATAGCATGAAGTTGTGGCTTCAGAACAATCTCCGTAGATTTGCTGATATCTTTTTGTACTATAAACCCCTTAAAACTGACGGGAAAACTGACATTGTCATCCTGTGCGTATTCCAAAGAGTTAAAGAGTGCTTTTCTATCGGGACCATCTGTAATTTTCAGCTCTTTTACCATTCTCTCAACCTCCTAAGGTACCTCTTATTGCTTAATGCAATAAGGCTAGCGTATGGCACGATTACCACATACCTATATTATAACATAAAAACCATAAAAGACAATATAAAAAGCACGAAACGGAGTTTATTAGCTGGGGCTCCCGCTCTTAGTAGTCTTCTTAGTAGCCTTCTTGGCAGTATTCTTAGTAGTCTTCTAGGCAGTCTTTTTAGCCTTAGTGGCTTTTTTAGTAGTTTTTCTAGTGGTCTTCTTAGCAGCTTTCCTACGATGCGGAGCGTGACGAGACGAAGATTTCGGTCTTTCGGCTAATATCTTCTCTGCTTCTTCACGAGTTAATTTCTTTGGGTCTATTTCTTTAGGTATTTTTGCGTTATTGCGACGTCCTGGCCCCTTGACGTACGGCCCGTAGGCCCCATTTATAATCATAATATCATCCCAATCAGCGATAATACTATCAATTTTTGCCTGATAAAGCGGCTCAGCTTGCTTTAGTGTTACGGTATATGGGTCAAAATCTTTCATCGGTATATTATATTTGCCAGCTTTAAGATACGGCCCAAATGGACCAGCAGCCGCAATAATCTCCGTACCATCTTTAGCTTTGCCGAGATTACGCGGCAAAACTGGCAAGGCAAGTTGTTTTAACGCCTGTTCTAGGGTGACAGTTTTGACATTTGCGCCCTTCGGTAGTGGTGCAAAACGTGGCTTTTCTCCTGTTTCCTTCTCGTTCTCGCCTAATTGGATAAAACCACCATTTTTACCTACTTTAGCATAGATATTCTTCCCTGTTTTCGGATCAGTTCCCAGAGCATTAGCATTATTATACCTCTCAGCACTATCTGACTTCTCTACCAGTTTAGAAAACGGAGTATAAAAATCTTGAAGCATCTTGACTCGTTCAAGTTTCTTATCGGCAATCTTATCTAATTTCGTTTCCACGTCTGCCGTAAATCCGTAATTCACGATTTGCTCAAAATGATCAGTCAAGAAATCAGCAACTAATTCTCCAACAGGAGTAGGAAGGAGTTTGCCTTTATTTGCACCACTCTTTTCTGTGACTTTGCGGCTCTCTAAGGTGTCACTTAATACGAATTCAGTTACTTCACGTTCTTCCCCTTCAGATTCGCCCTTTACGACGTAACCACGCGCCTGAATCGCGCTCATAATCGAAGCATAAGTAGATGGGCGCCCGATGCCTAGTTCTTCTAACTTTTTGACTAACGAGCCTTCAGTGTACCTAGCAGGCGGCTTGGCAAAGGTCTCATGGGCAATAATTTCCTGAGCTATGCAGAGGTCACCTTCGGCTAGCTGTGGCAAATCAGTATCTTTCGATTTGCCATAGACTTTTAGAAAACCATCAAACTTAACCACCTCACCTTTAGCAGTGAATACGACATTAAGAGTTTTTGTTCCCTGTATAGCTTCTAGTTTTACAGTAGTCCTGTCAACTACTGCATTTTCCATCTGTGTAGCTAGTGTACGCGTGCGAATCAAATTATAGAGTCGTTTTTCATAATCATTAGCTCCAGCTACCTCTGTGTCGATATGTGTCGGACGAATTGCTTCGTGGGCTTCCTGCGCTCCAGCAGATTTAGTCTTAAAATGACGCACTTTTAGATAATTTTCGCCAAAGTTTTTCTTGATGTAATTTGCGATTGCTCCGAGAGCCTGATTGGAAAGATTGAGCGAGTCTGTACGGTGGTAGGTTATATGCCCAGCTTGATATAGACCCTGAGCGGCACGCATAGTAGTACTAGAAGAAAAACCAAGTTTAGCATTCGCTTCGATCTGTAGAGCGGCAGTGGCAAAAGGTACTGGGTTAACCTTTGTAGTCTCTGCACGGCTTATGCTTTTTACCTTATATTTGGCACCTAGAAGGCTCTCTAAGAGCTTTTTAGCCTTTTCTGGAGTATCAGGGCTATCTCCATCTAAAACCCCCTGGAATACGGTTTTTTTGCCTTCTTTTGTAAAATCGCCGGTTACCTTATAGGTAGAGTTGCTGTTAAATTTCTCTATCTCGCGCTCTTTTTCTACCACTAGCTTGAGCGCCGGACTCTGCACGCGCCCCGCAGAAATCGCACCAGGCACTTTCTTGCGCACTACCCCAGACAAATCATAGCCTACTAGCATATCTAGTGTCTGCCTAGCTTGCTGACTAGATACCATATCCATGTCTACTTTTCGAGGATTTTTGACGGCTTCCTCTAGCGCAGGTTTGGTAATCTCATGGAAGGTAATGCGATTGGTATTTTTTGGCAAATTTAGTACTTCTATCAGATGCCAAGAAATTGATTCTCCTTCGCGGTCTTCATCGGTAGCTAGCCAGATTGTCTCGGCTTGTTTTGCGGCTTTTTTCAAATCATTGACGATTTTAGTATGCCCTTCATCAATTTCATAAGTCACTTCAAAATCATGACTAGGATCAACTTTGGTATCTTTTCTGATATGTCCAACAGAAGACATTACCTTAAAATCTTTACCTAGATATTTTTCGATAGTCTTAGCCTTGGCAGGCGACTCTACTATGACTAAATTTTTGAAGCTCATATATTCTATAATAACACACCTGTCAAGCATAAGAAGTAATAGTCTAAATTTTCTATACAATAGCAGTGGTGTTTAAATTCTATTCGAGAATAATGATGACATCAAAAAACCTCCGGTTGGGATTAGGTAAGGGTGGGCATCACCTAATCCCGACTAGAGGTTTTTTGACTACCCCACAACGCTTCTTTTTCTAGATACCGGGGAAGCCCCGGAAGCGCGACCCACCTCACACAAATTGGGGCCCGCCGGTTATGGGGGTTGCTATGTTCTTGAACTACCCAATTCATAAGTGGAGGTAATACTTATAACTATATAACCGTATAGAGAAATTATATAGCCGAATTGGATTCAAGAACACGCAACTTCTTCCACTATTTTCACAAAAACATGCTACAATAGTAGTAGAAATTATGATTTATTTAGGTGCAGTTGAGGCTTTTTGTGGCCTCTAACTGTTTTCATTATAGCACGCTTTAAAAAATAAGTCAACACTTTTTTCATAATTTTTATGAAAATCAATAAAATTTCACCCCTAGAGCACGAATTTACAGAGGTGTTAAAAATGCTTGCGCTTATTCCAAAAATGTTATATTTTTATGGAAAATTGCCAAAAATGTGTGATTTTAGCTACCCCTGTAATGCTTATGCTGATTGCCAAAAATCGCTGATTTTTGGCTCAGATTTTCGGCCGGCACGTCCAAAATGCGTAGCTATTGTCGGCTCTCGCAAGAATACTAGCTATGGCGAGGAGGTAACTTACCGAGCGGCCTACGAAGCAGCTAAAGCTGGAGCTATAGTGATCTCTGGTCTAGCCTATGGCATTGATAGTATTGCGCACCTAGCAGCATTAGATGCAGGAGGTATCACTATTGCAGTGCTCGGTACTCCGATAGATAAAATCTACCCAAGCACACACTTAAATCTAGCTCGCGAGATTATCGACAGAGGTGGTGCAATCATCTCTGAATATGGCCCAGAAGATATAGCTTCTGGTGGTAAGCAGATGAAAGCCCGTTTCCTAGAAAGAAACCGCATCATTGCAGGCTTAGCTGATGTAGTTTTAGTAGCAGAGGCGGCAACAAAATCTGGCAGCCTAAATACTGCTATGCATGCGCTTGATACTGGCAAAGATCTGATGGCTGTGCCAGCGGATATTACCAGAGAAAATTCCAAAGGATGTAACAAATTAATCGCGCAGGGAGCTATTCCCTATACGGAGCCTGATGATCTCCTAAATCTATTGTTTCCTAGTCGGCTCTATCATAAGACTAAGAATGATAGAACTGCCATGCTTAAGCTAATTTCTCGTTTTGCCGAAACAGAGGTAGAATGTCAGATTTTACAAGCAGTTATAGATGGTAACAGGGATGGAGACGATATTATTCGTGAAGCAAAAATTACCGCCTCTGATTTTGCGAGGGCGGTTTCCGTCTTGGAGATTAAGGGTGTGGTTAAATCTTTGGGTGCTAACCAATGGATTTTGACCGTAAACTAGAGCTTACTATCGATATTCTCGCACGCTTCTCTTAGAATATCTGGGAGCTTCTCTTTTTCGGATGCAGTAAATTTTCCTAGCACGAAATCAGTATCGCCAGTTTTCTTACGGAGAGAGGAGCCGGTACCGAGCCTTAGGCGAGGGAAATCGGCGGTGCCGATTTCGGTAATAACGGACTTTAGGCCGTTATTACCACCGGCGGAGCCATGTGTACGGAAGCGAATTTTGCCAAATTCAAGATTGAAATCGTCGCAAATAATCAAAATATCTTTCGGAGAAATCTTATAGAAATGAGAAAATGCTTGCACACTCCGCCCAACTTCGTTGTAATATGTTTGGGGTTTGATCAGAATAGTATCGCCGTATTTTAGCCAAATTGCATTGAATTTCTCTTTCTTTTGCCACTCTAACTTCTTGATTTTGGCGTAAAAATCTAATGTCAAAAAACCAAAATTATGGCGCGTGAAATTGTATTTTTCCTCTGGATTACCGAAGCCGACGATTAGTTTCATTTTTGGCGGCTCCTTTGGGCTCTGCTTTTACTCCTTTGAACTTCGCTTTTGCTACTTTGCACCTTGACTTCGCTTTTGCTACTTTGCACCTTGTTTTTATTGCTTTGCCGGCTTTGAGAATTGTTTCCTATAACGGGACTGTTTTTCTTATCTATAGATTCAGATTCTGTATTTCTAAAAGAGAAGAAAATTGGCGTTCCAAGAAACGGGTAGAATTCACGAATTTTTCGCTCTAAGAAGCGCTTGTAAGACCAATGTAGCAGCCCTAAATCATGCCCATGTACTACAAACCAAGGTGGAGTAATATCGGTTTGTACAATATATTTTGGCTTTGGGTGGGTATTTTTAAGTCCTGCAGGAGTATGTTCGAGTATCGCTTGGTGCAAAATTTTATTCAAATCTTGAGTTTTGATTTGGTGATGTCTAGCTTCGTCGATATCTAGGGCCAAATCGAAGATTTTGGTAGTATTTTTACCGGTTTCTGAACTAGTAAAAATTACTGGTGCGTACGGTAGAAAGTCGAAATCTCGTTCCAAACTATCCAACAGAAAGTCAGCGGCAGTACGATTTTTAATGTTCTGCTCTCCAAAATAATTAGTCGGAGTGGAATTATCTAAAAGGTCAGACTTAGTTACTACGACAATGATTCCCTTCCCAGCTTCAACAATTTGGCCAGCTAATGATTGGTCGAGCTTGCTGTGTGGCTCAGTACTGTCGACTAATAGACAGCAGATGTCAGCTTCTTCAATGGCCGCCAGTGTGCGCAATGCAGAGAATTTTTCAATTCCGACTTCGCGTTTTCCGGGTTTTCTCAGACCTGCGGTGTCTAAAATCTCTAATATTTTACCTTTAAACTTAACTTCTACTCGGTTGACATCCCTAGTAGTTCCTTGCCGGCTAGAAACAATCGCTTGTTGTTTCTTGCTTAGGGTATTAAACAGAGATGATTTACCTACGTTCGGGCGACCAATTAAGGCTATTTTCAAGGCAGGTATACCCTCGTCATCTTCTGCTATAGATTCGACATTCTTAGTTTCTTTCAAAATAGCATGTTTTAGCTCGCTAATTCCTTGCCCGGTAGTAGCCGAAGTGCGGAAAATATGCGACTCGTCAATACCTAATGCTCGGAATTCGTTTATATCTAGCGCTTCGCCATGGTCTGACTTGTTTAAAATTAGAAAAACTGGCTTTTTAGACTTTAAAGCCGAGCGAGCGATATTCTTATCGTAGTGGTTAAAAAATTTAGTACTATCAAGTGTCAGTAAAATCAAATCGGCACTCTCTATCGCATCATCAATCTGTTCTTTGATGCTAGCCTCGAAATCATCAGTTGGATTTTTGAGACCCGCAGTATCTACTAGTAGAAACCTATCGTCAATTCTGGCGGAAACATTATCACGTGTAGTGCCTTCTTCTCTAGCCACGATAGCGATATTTTTGTGCGCAAACCTATTAAGCAGGCTAGACTTGCCTGCGTTAGTTTGACCAATCAATGCTACGATGGGTAGAGTTTTCATAAATAAATGGTAGTCCCGGCGGGAGTCGAACCCGCGATTTCCTGGATGAGAACCAGGCGTCCTAGACCACTAGACGACGAGACCAGCTACATTTATTTTAGCATTATTTTTGGGTTTAGTAAAGAGGAAAGCTATAGCCCGACTAGCACATAACGGACAAGACCCGTGATGCTTATCGCATCACGGGTCGATATAGAGCGCTATAGTTCAGTCAGCGTGCAAAGTGCTATATTCCTGACCGGCGCGCAAAGTTCTACAGCTAGGCCGACACGCAGCGGACAGTAAACCCAAAGTACTTGGAGTAGTAGTTCTGCGGATTGACGCCCTTCGTGCTGAAGTGCAGGAGGCGAGCGAGGGTAGCAGTACTATAAGCAGTAGAAGACCACCAGTGGCCGACGCCGTTATTCTGGAAGGCACCAAAGTGGAAGTAGCCGGCGCGGGGAAGGTTGAATGGGAAGGCTTCTAGTATCTGGTATGCGGAAGTAGTCTCATGCCAAGTAGGGCTAATACCATAGGTGTTTAGTAGGGAGCCCCAAGATTTAGCTGCAGAAGTAGATACGCTATTAGTGTAGTTAGTCGGGAGCTTCCAGCCCTTCGGACAGATGGAGTATCCAGCATCACCACTAGAAGTGACCATGTCTGCTGTGCCAGAGCCGGCTGTCGCCGCACTCCAAGAGTAGTACCAGATATCATTCCAGGCAGCCGCCTCACCAGTATTACCGATATTGTAGGCAGTATTACCATTAAGAGCGTAAGTGTCATCGTTGTCAGTCAAGTTAGGAGCCTTAACCGGAGTCCAGACACCATCAGAAGTGATATTACCATAGACACTATCCGTCCTACTCTGGCTGACGATATTTCCGTTGATATCTGCTACTTCTACTGGTTGCGCAGTTAAGTTAGTTGCATCCGTGTTCATGCCAGGAGTAGTATAGTTCTTATAGAGTGGAAGGTTGAGGTTTTCCGTCATCCAGCAGTTGCCATCAGCGAGTTTTCTGATAGTATAGGTCTGGGCATTAGCGCTATTTGGAGCGACTTTGTTCGTGATGCTTCCAGTACCATCTTTGCCACGCCAGTCGTAAAGCACTCTGGTCGGAACGTAAGCAGCATCGCCTGCGTGGGAGCCGTTAGTATCTTCCTCCCCAGCTGTCCTAGATGGAGTAGTGACGTTACTACAAACATCTGCAGTCATTTCCTGCATGTAGGTAATGTTCCAGAAAGTAGCTGGAGCAGAGGATACTGTTAGGTCTGCGGTCCAGTCCTTCCCATAAGATGGTATTTCTACCTCTACTTCGTAGTCTCCAGTTAGTAGGGCTGGAGCGACGCAGCTAATTGTTACGTTCCCCGTGTCAGCATTAATACCATTAATCGTGCAAGCCTTAGAGTTAGAACTATCAGTCTTGCTAGTGATAGTTACGTTAATGTCAGAGCTAGTAAAAGCATAGTTAGTATGTAGGCTAGTCACGATGGTTAGGTTTTCTCCACCATTCGGACTGATTACGGTAGGGTTAACTGCAATTGTGTCAAAGGAGGAGATAGAAGTATCGGATACGACGAAATAGTTGACTGTGCCAGTATACTGGCCAGGGTCTACTGCTAGATTAGCCTTAACTCCGTAATAGATTTCTAGATTATCCCCTTCGGTAGTAGTAGGGGAGCCAGAACGTTCTTGGACTTTAACGGCAGAAGAGCGTAGTGGAGTGAAAGCGAACTTATTCATACTAGCAGAAGTATCAGAATAAGCCGAGTCAAAGTTATTCATAGTGCTCGGAACACCAGTCTGCCCTGTCGGAATCGCAAATCCCCAAGTATTACCATCTAGCACCGCCGGAGCAGATGCGGCTGCAGTAGTCGGCTTCAGCATTTGGGAGGCAGTAGTATTACCATCTTTATATAGTGCATTGCCAGGGTGAGCAGCATCATAATCTGCTAGCTGGTCCATAGAGAAATATAGCTGGTAACCATCTGGATTGTCGGTAACGGTAGTTACAGTATCGTGCGCAATTGCCACGTTGCCAGAAGGTGTCGCTTTCATATTGATCACTATGTTATCGGCAGACTTGACGGAGGTAGTGTAGTCTGAGCCAGTAACATTAAAGTATAGCGTATCGGCATTAGTGGTGTTTTGCGGAGAAAAGACAGAAGATGCAACAAAAGCAGTGACAAAAGCCAGCAGGAACACGGAAACCACGCTTACTATCCATCTCTGATGTCCTCGTAATGTTAATCCACTTTTACTCGACGTTCTTCGAGTCGATACTCTATTCTTTATTTTGTTTAGCATATTACCTCCGTTAGTTTTCCTTCTGGGGTAGCGCCTTGATGGTATCGCATGTGGTAATGATACAAAAAGGCGCTACGAGCTGGATATCTATAGTAATACATCAAACGATTGCTCACTCGACTATTTACCATAGGCTCATAGCGCCTATATTGTGGCAATAGTCTATAACTAAAAACTAGTTATTAAGTGAGCAACGATTAGTCAAAATAACTAAAAAATCGTTTGACAATTTACTATAGATATCCACTTCTAACTATAGCATACTTTTTATGTTTTATACAAAAAATATGTTGTAAAATTTACAACATATTTTTGATTGTCAAGCTCTATAGTGATTTAGTAGTTTACCCCACCAGTGGAGTTTGGTAATGCAGAAATAAACATCTGACCTGGAGTAAACGACATGATATTTCCAGAGCTATCCTTGAAAGTGATTTGGTCTTCCCTGCTATTCTTTACCCAAGTACCTTTCTCAGCGGTACCATTTTGGAAAATGTATGCCACCCCAGAGCCGATAGTCTGGATTACTTGGTGGTACCCATCTGTATCTAAGTATTCATCAACCATCATTGCGATCACTACGGAAGGCTCAAGCTGTCTTGCTACACCACAATCAGTCTTTGGGTCTGGCTGGTCTAAGCCAGCTGGGCAAGAATAAGAAATGTGTTCCTGTCCATTCTGATAAGAGCGAAGGTATGCGTTAGTAGCCTCGTTGTACTTATACTGAATATTAAAGGCGGAAACATATCCGAAATTCATCTCAATATCTCGAACTAATGGCACGACCTCTTGTTCTGTGGTCTGTTCCTTGCCTACTTCCTGCGACTCTTGAGTTTCTTCCGTAGTTTCTTGGTCTAAGCCAGCTTTCTTGCGATTCTCTTTTACGATTTTTTCTGCTTCTTCCGGTTTTAGACGTGGAAAGACCGCCGGCTTTGAAGAAGTGTATCCGAGAGCATTATTATATTCGTTTAGAAGCCCTGGAGAAGTCATCAAATTATTTGGTGCCCAGTAGCTACTATAATTGCGCCACATGTAAACTGCAGATTCGTTCATGTCGCGGTAAACTCCGTTTGCCACTTCCCTAGAAGCATCTGGAGAGCCTCCAGCGTGGACGATAGTACAATCAAAAGGAGTATCCCAACTGAGGTAGTAACTTCTAAGGGAACGAATCGGTCCAATCACGGAAGTGTCTGGATTCTGGAAGATAGCTGCAAAACGCGTGATTCCAGCTTCTGCAATTGCCTCGAAAACGATAGCGGCTTCATTTAGGCCAGTCTGTGGGCGCGCCCCATCCATTCCGTTCGGAACTTGGATACAGAAAGTCGGACTGTTGTTCAGTGATTCATTAGCAATTTCAAGTCCGGTCAAGTTACTATAGTACTTAGGTTTCTCTGGCTCTGGCGCTACTTCTACCACCACTTCCTCTTTAGGCTCATTGTGATAGAAGAATAAGAAATATGCTGCTACTCCACCGCCAATCAGCAAAAGCACCACAATAATAATTACAGTAATAATGATTTTTTTGCGTTTTTTCTTTCTTTTCTCGTCTTCAGATAAGGGCTCTTTAACTTTGCTGAATTTCTTTTCATTTTTCGGATCATAAACTTCATCATCAGATTGTTCGTGAGGCTCGTCTTCAGCAGCTACTTCTGCGTCGCCTTTTACAGATGCTTCCTCAGATTCCTTCGCAGCTACTTCTGTGCCGCCTTTTGTAGATACTTCCGTAGATTCCTTCGCAGTCTCTTCTTTAACTTCAGTAGTTTCTCTAACGTTAGCTTCTTTAATTTCTTCAGTTTTTGCCGCTTCGTTAGCTTCTTCTAATGCCTTATTAACTTTTTTCTTGCCCATGAAACTATTATATCATGGTTATGTTAAAAATTAATTCAAATCATTTACAATAGCAGAACGAGTACTGTTCAAACGGGAGAGTGTGGCATCTTTACCAAGCACTTCCATTGTAAGATGCAAAGCTGGCGAGAACGGTGCATAAGACAACGCGATACGAATTAAGCTGAATAGCTCCGCAGGCTTTTTGCCAGTTTCTTCAAGTAATACGTTTAAAGCGGATTGCAAATTGTCTGCCGTCCAATCATCTTGAGAAATATCAGATAATTTTTCGATTATAGTATTTAAAAGCTCACTTTGCTCTGTTTCCGAAAGTTTTTTCAAAAACTTGTTTCCGCTTAGCATCTCCAAATCTATCTTTGGGTCAGTGAAGAAATATGTTGTGTAAAGCTTCAAATCTGACAACACCTTTAGACGGTCATAGATGATAGCTAGAACTTTCTTGCGGTATTCTTCTGGATAGTCCATCGCTTCTTCTGGCCAGAAGTTGATTAAACTATCCCTTTCTGGATTAGCCTCATGCGCAGCTAGGCTTGCCGCATCTTTAGATATAGTTCGCTCATAGAGGACATCAATTCCCTTTTCGTCGGCGATTTTTCTAATCCATTGGCCATTCTGCCAGAGTAATTTTACCTCATCAAAACGCGCTCCGGAATTTTGAATTCTTTCCACACTGAAAGCTTTTAGTAAATCTTGCATAGAGTAAATTTCTTGCTCCGTTCCATCATTCCAGCCAAGACAAGCAAGATAGTTTAGCATAGCTTCAGGCAAAATTCCCTCATCTTTGTAATCTATTACCGATTTAGCACCATCACGCTTAGATAGTTTCTTGTTGCCAGTGGTAGCTAGCACGTGTGGCAGCGAGACGAATTTTGGATGTTCAATTTTTAAAGCTTCGTAGATATTGAGATAATTCGGCATGCTAGAAAGATATTCTACCCCACGCACGATGTGAGTTACTTTCATCTCAAAATCATCTACGATATGAGCGAAATTATAAGTTGGCAATCCATCAGCCTTTATCAATATGATATCATCTATCACTTCTTCACCTGCACTAAGGTCACCCATTACTTCATCGTGCCAGCTATATCTTTTTGGAATAGATTTGAAGCGTAGTGGCACTCCTGGCTCCCAAGCAATAGCCTCGCTAGTTCCAGCAAGCTCTGCAGCCTTTGGACGGTGGTTTCGATAAAGATATGGAATTTTCTTTTCGTTGTCAGACTTTCTGTACTCATCAATCTTTTCCTTAGACGTGTCATCTGGATAAGCTCTGCCTGCCTCGATTAATTTTCTAGCGTAAGCATGATAAATATCGCGACGTTCGGATTGGTAATAAGGGCCGTGTTCTCCACCCACTTCGATGCCTTCATTCCAATCTAGTCCGAGCCACTTCAGAGTTTCAACAATCAAATCGGTAGCACCAGCTACATAGCGGGCTTGGTCCGTATCTTCTATGCGCAAGATGAAGGTCCCATTGTCTTGCCTAGCAATTAAATATGGATAAATTGCGCTCCTAACATTTCCAATATGGATATATCCAGTGGGGCTTGGAGCAAAACGAGTAATATTCATAGGGGTAATTATACTAAATTACTAAGCAAAATGCAAAAATATCAGTCCCAAAATTTCTAAACGGAAGTAGCGAGGTTTCGAATTTGTTCTTTTGTTAGATTCTTGCCATAAGATTTAATTTTGTAAAAAATGCCATTACTCACCCACGTAGCAGAATCTCCTTCGGAATAAATTGTCACACCTTGTTCACGCATTGTAGAAAATTCGGATGACATAACTTTCTTGACGTAATTCGTAAGCAGCGCATTGCTATCCCAAGTAGTCTTTTCTTCCGTCAAGACAAAAGTATTGCCATCGGTATTTTCGAAAGTCATCGAAATCTCACCATCTTTGTCCGAAGAAACGTTTTTGAGTGAATATCCACGCGGAATAATATCCGGATATGAAGCATCAATTCCAGTCTGCATCGCTGCGACTTTCACGGAGATATCTGGCATATTGAAATGGACATAAGCGACCAAAGCTCCAACCGTAATCGCTGAACAAAGCAGAGCTAATGCTATGCGACTACCTTTCTTCTTTTTGCGGAATTCTCGATGCATTTCCGCTTCTCCTGCGGCATTTTCGGTAGAGATAACAGCGGAAAGCTTGGAAGTGGATCTAGCCGCGAATCTTAAAGCTGACTGTTTCTTATTAGCAGCTTCTCTTCTCGCCTCTGCCTTCTTCTTGGCAGCCTCATTTTTTCGTTGCTTGGCTTCAGCTTTTTTCTTGGCAATCTCCGCCTGCTTCTTAGCTTCTGCTTCTGCACGCGCTCGTTTTTCTTCTAAACGAGATTGAATTTTAGCCTGTTTTGCAGCTTGACGTTCTTTTTTAGCTTCTGCCCTAGAAAGAGACTTTTTCTCGACTTCCGGCTCCGAATCTTTCCTTGTCGTTACTGGTATACTTACCTCAGTTTGAACGGCTACACCATTACCAGCCTCAGGCTCGACAATTGTAGGCTTTGGTGCCTCCTCAATTTCTACTGGTTTTGGTGTCTCTTTTATCTCTACTGGTTTTGGCGCCTCCTCAATCTTTACCGGCTTTGGCGTTTCTTCCACTTCTACTGGTTTCGGTACATCAATAACTTCTACTGGTTTCGGTGTCTCTTTTATCTCTACTGGCTTCGGCGCCTCAACAGTTTCTACCGGCTTCGGTGCTTCAGCTATTTTTATAACTTCTGACTTTTCCGGTGCAATAGACTCATTGAGCGGCCTCTTTACGTAACGGCGAGAAAGAGCCGTAGATCTCTGGACACTACTATGAGTAGCAGCTACAGAAACTGGTGGAGTGCTTCTAGTAAAGGAAGATTTCTTAGATTTTTCAGATTTCTCAGTAGAACTTTTAGCAGATTTTTTCTTTCTAACTCTAATTTCAGAAGTTTTAGTAGTAGTCTTCTCTACTTTGACATTTCTTTTAGATTTCTTAGAAGCAGTAACTTTTTTAGCAGATTTCTTTTCCGTAGATACCTTTTTACTATTCTTAGCTTCAATCTTATCGTCTTCAATCTTAATTTTCTTGACTGATTTTGGCTCAGCAACAGTAGTATCTACAGATATCTTTTTAGTAGATTTAGAGGTTTTGCGGGCACTAGATTTCTGGGCCACTTCTTTAGCCGCTTTTTTCGTATCAGTGTCATCTGTAATCTGAATTTTAGTCACTTATAATTACCTCCACACATTCAGGTTATTCTTATTATAACTTAAATTTATATGAAAAAGCAATATCTTTTTTAAATTTATTTTTTAGAGAATATGGTAAAATATTAAGCATGGATAGAGAGCGCAAAAAGCGTATTAGAACTATCAAATTAATTGTCACAGAAATCATAATGACGATTGTGGTAGTGGCTGCGGTGATTGTCTTGACTTTCGTAGCGATGGGTTACAATGTTAATAAAGATGGAGACTTAGCGCAGTCAGGACTATTGCAAGTCAGATCAATACCATCTGGTGCGACAGTCGAAATAGATGATGAGGTAATGCTAGCTCATACCAATATGAGCAAGATGTTGTCGGCTGGTAATCATAATCTTAAACTCTCGAAAGAAGGTTACGACACTTGGAGTAAAGAAATTACGGCTGAGTCGGGCTGGCTCCTAAAAATTGAATATCCAAGACTTTTTCTTAAAGACCGCACGATGGAGAAAGTTAGAGAATATGATAATCAAATAGAAAATATGAGTTTCTCCGAAGATGGCTCGCGTGCACTATATAATATAGCTGGGGATAGATATTGGACGTTATTAGATATTGCTTCAGATGACATTTCAGAAACGAAGCTAAATCTAGAAGAAGCTCTTGGCTCAAATGTCGTGCGAGAAATATTTTGGAATGACAATAATGAAAAAGTTCTGATGCGCACAAAAAACAGCGACAAGAACGAATGGATACTCGTTAATCTAAAAAATCCTAGTGAAAGCTTCAATGTTACGCAAGAATTTGGCTTGGATTTTTCAAAAGTGCGATTTTTAACTGGAGCAGGCGACAGATTAGTTACTCTGGAAAATAATAATCTTAGGATTATTACCGTTAATGGCAAAACTGTTTCTGGAATTCTTGCAAGTTCAGTAGATGATTTTTATAATGATGGCACAACTTTGGCATACGTCGGCAACTATACTTTTAAAGATTATGCGAAAGAGCAGGCTTTTCTTCTGAAAGAGAGTACAGAAAGTGAGTCTGATGGTATTTCTAGCGATACCCCAATCAAGGCTATAATGATTTATCAAGATTCCGCTGAGGATGTTTTCGTAGCTGGTGCCAAGAGCGACAGAAGAATGCAGGTTGCCCTGTCGGAATATCTTGGAAAAAAATATCTCATGATAGCACTTGATAACTCACTTTTAGTCTATCGTGGAGAATATCCAAACAGTACTAGACAAGGATTGGCGGACATGGAGCTGATTTTAGAAGAAAAATTAACTAGCGTTCCCGATGCTTTAACAGTTTGGTCCGATGAGCAATTAATGATGGCTAGAAATGGCGCCGAAGTCGCAATGTTTGATGCTGAACTTAGTAAGCTCTCACAATATACATTAGGAAGTGACATGGTATTTATTGTAAGCGATTATTTGCTTGGCAATATAGTCGATGGCAAGCTTAGCGTATTAGATTTTGACGGCCAAAACCTTCGCGAACTAGCCAAAACAGACTCTAGCGCGGTTATTTCCAGAAACAACAAATGGCTATATTACGATTTAACCGTCGATGGCAAAACAAATATCTTCAGAGAGAAAATCATAGAATAATCTTTAACTTCCGGTCAGGAAATTCCAGATTCGCTCAAAGAATGTCGGCTCATTTTTCGGCATTACTTCTGTAACTTCAATTTCAGATGCATCTTCTTTGTAATCGCTCTGGGTTACTCCACTTGGAACAGGGTTAATTTGTTCGGCGGAAACCAAGAGACGATAGCGCGCTGTTCCTAGCGGGGTGCAGGTAATTAATGTTAGCATTGGCTTATCGGTGTCGTATACTAATACAGCGACATTGTCTGGCTCTACTGTTTCAAATTTCGTTACAGAATAAGTATAGCGCACACCTTGATAGTCAATATAGAGCAAATCTCCTACGCTTAAACGTTCTAGGCCAGAGAAAATGAATTTATATTGGTTATTACTATAGATATCCCCAGCGGAGTGTCCAGTAATAACTAGGTTACCAATTTCTCCTGGCATAGCGGAGGCGCCCGGAATCGAAAATTGCGCAACGCCATTTTCCATAGCAGCGTTAATACTGTCTTCGTCATTTGAAATTCCGAAATTAATTGGCACATCAACATTAAGTTTCGGAATTATCAAACGACTATCAGGTCCGACTGCTGTCGTTACAGTAGGATCGAGCGCAGTAATACCACTATCTTCCGTATTTCCAGGAGAAACATACGCCATAATTGGCGCAAAAATCAAGCGGTTATATTGTAGAAACAGTACCAACAAAATCGCTATGGCTCCCGCAATAAGCGGAATAAGTCGCTTAGCTTTTCTAGAATGTTTAGCCTGTTTGACGGCCTTTTCTCGGATTTTTTGACGCAAAGAGTCCATAATCCCCTGTTCTTCTTCGATAGTGGGAGCATTCGCTTCGTTAGTACCAGTAATGAACTTCTGCTTTTTCGGGTTTACTTCTGTAACTACCGGTTTATCTCCGACTAGACCCGCAGCGGCCAACTTCATTTCTTCGTCGTGGCGTTTCCTTTCGGCTTTTAATTTCTCCGTTTCGATGTAATCTTTTGCTGCTTTAGCGTAATATTCGCTGTAATACTTTTGATAATAATTCTGCCAAGCTGAATGATATTTTTTCCAAGCCTCAGCATTGTCCTTTTGGGCGGTAACATTAGTGTTTATAGGAGTACTTTTGTAATTTGCACTGGTAGTATTTCCACTGATCGCACTGGTAGTATTTCCACTGATCGCACTGGTAGTATTTCCACTGAAAATAGGCTGACTTGACGAATTAGATGCTGTTGAGGAAAAACTAGATGCCTGTGTAGCGGAAAAATCCTGATTAGCAGTATTATAAGTTCTGGAGATGGCAGGAGATTTTTTAATTTTGTCAGCATTAGAATCATAAGCCGCCAAAACCTTGCGTCTTGCAATTTCTGCCGCAGTTTGACGCTGGCGGTCTTCAGAAGTATTTGCGGAATCATTCGTGGCGCTAAAAGTCTGCCCACCGTCTTTGGAATCCATAGATTAATTATAGCATGAATAGTTTAGTTTTTGGTGTTTACTTTTTGTGGTTTTCTTAAGATTATTTTTCTGAGCCACAGACCGCCCACTACATTATCTAATTATAGCATAAATTGCTTATTCTGTCAATGTATGATATAATTCTTGTAACTTGGGCGAATGGCGGAATTGGTAGACGCGCCAGACTCAAAATCTAGTGGTAGCAATACCGTGAGGGTTCGATTCCCTCTTCGCCCACCATTTAGTTTGTTATTCACTACGAAGAGCTTCAACAGGATCTTTCCGACTAGCCCGTTTTGCAGGAATTGCTCCAGCTAACACTGTCAGAAGTACGCTAACTAGTATTAATATAAGTGCGGCCACGATGCTAAAATCAGCAATATCGCCACCAAAGTCCGGACTAAATATAGAGATAACGAAATTGATTAGTAGGCATAATAGCCAAGATACGAACACTCCTAAGACTCCAGCAAAGAATCCCTCAATGATAGTTTCTGCACGAAAGACACGCGCTACGTCGCGTTTGCTAGCGCCGATTGCTCTCAGGATACCGATTTCTTTGGTGCGCTCAAGGACGGAAATATAAGTAATAATACCAATCATGATACTAGACACTACTAACGAAATAGCGATAAAACCAATCAAAACGGTAGAAACTGCGTTCACGATGTCTTTTAGAATGTCGGCTATGACTTTAGTTTGATCTATATAATGGATTTTTTCCGACTCATTGTTTACTTGATTATTGTAGTTATCTAAGAATTCTGTCACTTTAGCTTTGTCGGTAGGGCTCTTTGCGATAATATTGATGGTCGCAGGAGATGCTAAATCATATTGGTCGTTAGCCATGACAATCTTTTCTTCCAATTCTGGAGTGTAACCGATATAGCCGCTTTCGTCGGCTTCATTTTTGATTTTAGCAATGCCTACCACAGCTAATTCGTAGCCATTATCATAGTTGTCGCCCGGAGTGATATTTACCCGATATGTCTTGCCGATAATGTCATTATAATTAAGAGAAACATTAGAGAACTGGTGCGACGCACCTGCATTTATTTCTTCAATATATTGACGGAGTTCTGAGCGATCTACAAGGTTTAGTGCGTACGCAGTACTGAGTGGCAAACTACCATTTTCGTTAACTACAAGCAGTAATTCGTTACTATTTTCTGGAAGATGCCCAGACACTACGTCGTATGCTTTAGTAGAAACTATTTCTTTGAAAGAATTTCTCAGGATGTCATATTCAGATATTTCCGTAGTGCCAACATCCTCCAGTCCAAGACCTGTACTAGAACTACTAGTAGAGTTATACACAATCTTTTCTATGGGACTAATCTTCATAGTGTTACCGAGCTTATCTTTATCGAAAACGATAAAATCAATGTCATAGTCGTAATTAACGGATTCAGTGAAACTTTTCATCTCAGACGCATGACTATCAATGTATTTTTTCAGAGCTGCAGTGTCATTGTGTTTTACATGGTTTTGTTTAGTGATAATAGAATTGTTAGTAAGATCATCAATCGCAAGCACTGCATTTTGGCTGTTATCAGTAGTGCTCGTTCCCAAATTGGATAGCTCACTGAATATTCCATTTTCTAGGTATGATTTCTGGATGGTAATTGGCGAAACTATCGAGCCTAGCTCCATAGACTTATCTGTAATCTTATTAACCCCACTGGCTAAAGCTAGTACCAAGGCAATTCCAATGATGCCGATACTTCCAGCAATCGCGACAAGAATTGTCCGTCCGCATTTCGTCAAAAGATTATTTTTAGAGAGAGATAGTGCAGTACCGATACCCATTGAAGTGTATTTATGTTTTTTCTCCGACAGCTTTTCCTCTTTACCGTTAAACGGATTCGTATCGCTGACAATGCGACCATCTTTAACATTGATGATGCGCGTAGAATATTTTTTAGCCAATTCTGGGTTATGTGTCACCATCACTACCAGTTTGTCTTTAGCAACCTTCATAAGAAGCTCCATAATCTGAGTACTGGTTTTCGAGTCAAGAGATCCAGTCGGCTCGTCTGCAAGTACGATATCTGGATTATTCACTAATGCCCTCGCAATAGCCACGCGCTGCATTTGTCCGCCAGAAAGCTGATTCGGGCGCTTATTCATATGCTTTTCTAGTCCAACTTCTTTTAGCACATTCTTTGCACGTGCTCTGCGTTCTGAGGCCGAAACACCAGACAGGGTAAGCGCGAGCTCGACATTTGCAAGAACACTCTGATGTTGAATTAAATTATAATTTTGAAAAACGAATCCTACGCGATGGTTTCTGTAAGAATCCCAGTCGCGATCAGTATAATCTTTAGTGCTGGTCCCATCGATGATGATGTCACCACTAGTGTAGTGGTCAAGACCACCAATTATATTAAGTAAGGTAGTTTTGCCAGAGCCGCTTGGACCAAGTATAGAAACAAATTCGTTGTCTCTAAGATTGACCGAAACACTATCTAGCGCCTTTAGCTCCACTTCGTCGGATCTGTAAATTTTAGATACATTCTTAATCTTTAACATATTATAATTTTAGCAAAAAATATTTATTACGGCTAATAAAAAAGTCACAAAAAATCCCCCAGCTACGCTGAGGGATTCGGACTATACTGATTAGTTGTTTTCGCTACGAATCCTAAATAGCGACATGAGTGCTAATACATTGACAGTGACACTGGTGATGTTGCCAATAACTGTTCCGATGCTGCTAAATCCTGAGGTGAATAATGTAACAATTGAAGTTACAGTCATCAAGACTACTAAGACGAGTACGAAAGTCGACTTCTTAGGATTATTAGCGGCACGAATAAGTAGCCAACCAATAAGCGCATCAAGTATTCCTATGACAATGCCAGTTATGCCGACAATAGTCTTAAATGTGGATTCAGAGATATTCTGTGCTGCTAAATCGCTAATCTGTTGTCCGCTGATGCCCATTTCTGTTAACGTGATGTTGCTCATCATGAAAATAATCATTAATATAATAGATAGAGCGGCCAAGACAATCTCGATGATGCCGAGTATTCTCAGATAGAGTTTACTATTATGTGCTGCTTCTTTTTTTGCCATTTACTTTATCCTTTGTTTAGGTTATTATGCGCTAATTTTAACATAAATATTTTAATAAAGTCAATATATTTTATTGTAAGCAGCTAGATGTCGTATTTGTGTGGCTAGCATACAAATACATTGGCGTGTTTTATGCCTAATAGCTTCAACCATCATAAAACCCCCGAACATGACGGGGGCAAAACTCAACTCTACATTTCTAGTTTAGCGTAATTTTTTAAAAAAAGCAAGAGCTTTTCTCGAGATTTTTGAAGTTTAGCTAATTTTATTAGAGATTTCCCCAACTTTTTGATTATTGTTTATTTTTTGAAAACACGGTTATACATTTTTGTTGTGATATAATTATAAAAAAGGAGGAGTGTGGAACAAATTGTGATATAATTATAAAAAAGGAGGAGTGTGGAACAAAGAATTAAAGATTATGAAGATTTTATTAAGAAAAAGATGAATAGTCCTACCGATGACTTAATTGCATATCACGATAAGATGATTGCTAATTTTCAACACGAGAGATTTATTCATTTAATTATTATGTTATTCTTTGTTGGATTAACATTTGTTTTGACAATGATCGTTATTTTTGCGATGGTGCTAGTAAAAATGGATTATTGGATGAGCTTCTTTCCAATGATGCTAGCAACATTAATTATGTGGATACTATCCATCTTCTATGTTAAACATTATTATTTCTTGGAAAATCATATCCAAGGTTTATATGATGTTTCTAAGAAGTTGTACGAGAACAAGGCTAAGGCGGCCGCGCCTAATAATGATTTTGTAATCGACCTAAAAAGCGTCGGGCAAAAATTGAAGAAGCAGGTGGAAAAAGTATTAACTAAAAAGGAGAAATAATATGTTCGATTTGAAAGGACAAGTAGCAGTAGTGACTGGAGCATCTTCAGGACTCGGCAAACAGATGGCTAAAGGATTTGCAAAACAGGGGGCAAATCTTGCAATCTTAGCACGTAGAATAGAACGTCTTGAGGAATTCGCTAAAGAACTCGCCACAGAATACAAGGTTAAAGTACTTCCAGTAAAATGTGATGTTACTTCGACTCAGAGTATTGATGATGCTGCAAAAGCAGTAGAAAAAGAATACGGTAAAGTAGATATTTTGCTAAACTGTGCCGGCTCATCCAAGGATAAAGGTGTCCTAGACATGGCCGACGAAGAATGGGATTTTACCATTGCGACTGACGAAACTTCGGTATTCAAAATGACTCGTGCATTTGGCAACATTATGAAAAAAGCTGGTTATGGCCGCATTATTAATATCGCTTCCATGTATGGTCTAGTTGGTAACACAGAAATTCCAACTATTGCTTATCATACGTCCAAAGGTGCTGTAGTAAACTTCACGCGAGCTGTAGCAGCAGAACTTGCAACTAGTGGTATCACTTGCAACGCAATTTGTCCAGGATATTTCTATACGGAGCTTACTCAGCCAGTACTTGATACGGAAAAATTCCAAGAGTTTGCCAAGCGCACTGTGCCAATGCAAAGATACGGCAAAGAGGGTGAACTAAATGCAGCTGCAATTTTCCTAGCGAGTAAAGAAGCTAGCTATGTTACTGGTGTAATTTTACCAGTAGATGGCGGATATACCTGCATTTAGTTTTTAGGTTATTAATAATTGCATCTAGTTTTTGGCCGAGTGTAAATTATTTTTAATCGGATATAGATTAGTTTTCTGGCTAAGTGTAGATTATTTTTAGCACGCTTATGGTATAATTTACCTATGAGAATTGCAATTTTTACTGATGTTTTCTTGGAAGTCCCAGGAGGGATACCTTCTTCTATTTGCGCGCAAGCAAAAAGCCTAAAAGAACTTGGGCACGAAGTGGTAATTTTTGCGCCGGGATTTAAGGATAAAGCTGGTAAAATTTTAGGACTAACTGAAAAAAGTTTAGAAAAAGATGTTGTAATCGTTCCAACGCACGAGCGTTTACGGCTAAATGGTGCGCCACTTTCAAAATCTCCAGAAATAGTAGAAAAATGGATTCTAGAACAGTATCCAGTATTTTCACAATTTGACCTCGTACATGTTCACTACGAAGCCAGTTGTTCCCTGTCTGGCGCGAGGCTAGCTAGAAAATTCAAAATCCCACTTGTTCAGACTATGCATGGGCGAGAAGATATGGCAATCGCAATTAATGTGCCGCACCCATTTAAGAGTTTAGTAGCTTGCGTTTTGAATTTTCTACATAGTACATATTTACCACACAGTATTAAAGTGAAACGTGATAAAAAGTTTGCCCCGACTTTTGCTAGAGCTAAGATGTGGACCATGATGGTAAATCATGCAAATTTTGCCGATATGGTGCTTACTCCTTCCAAACACTTTGCTGAAAAGTTAAAAGAATATGGTGTGAGCAAACCTATTTCCGTAGTTTCAAATGGTGTTTCAGACGAAATGGTGGAAAGCTTTGATCAGAAATTTAAAGACAAATCATTAGTGCGAAATATGAAATCTAAAGAGCCATTAAAACTATTCTGGAATAGCCGCATCTCGAACGAAAAACGAATTATGCCGTTTTTGGAGGCGCTAAATATGATGCGAGAGCCATTTATCTTTTCTGCTTGTGGCGACGGCAACGCTATGGGAAAAGCTCGTACTTTTGTGAGAAAGCATAATCTGTCGAATCGAGTGAATTTCTTCGGAAGAGTCCCACATGAAAAAGTGCTAGAAAAAATGATGGACCAACATCTGTCCGTCACTGTATCGTATGGATTCGACACGCAAGGCCTAACCTTACTTGAAGCGGAAGCAGTTGGCCTACCAGTGTTTTTCTGCGATCCAGACATGAAAGAAGTAGTGCCTTCTGCCGGAGCAGTTTTTTCTAAAAGTCCAGAGCCAGAAGAAATGGCAAAGACTTTAGACGAAATTGCAAGACACCCAGAACAAATTGCGGCAATGAGCGAAGCAATGCTGAATCATCGCAAGGAAATTTTACAATCAACCCAAATCAAAAAGCTAGTCGAAGTTTACGACCGATTAGTTAAACATTATTAATAAATAGTAGATTTTCTACTGTACTATTATTTTTTATGATGCTATCAATGTGATGCTACTAATTTATAGCGCTTAAAGTAGCATCAATTTCCTTCCCAGGATTATACAGATTCATTATAGAAATTTTTGAAGCAAGAGTGCCATTCCAAAGTGATAATGGCGTGTAATCTGTGGCGGCAATCGGAACGGTAACTATATTGCCGTTATTAGCTACAATAATTTGCTCCTGGTGGAATGTTAGAATCGTTGTTTTATAGCTCAATGTAAACTTATGCAACGTTTCAACTACTGGCATCAGCGGCATAGATAGAAGAAGCATTTTTGGATAGTAAACGGCGCGAAATAATTTCTGTAGTTGCGCCATTGAAGCGAGAATGAATAATCCATCACGTTCGATAATCTCGCCCATTTCTGTCAAAATTAAATCTATACCATCTCTCGTGAGGAGAATTCTAGTATCGGAATTTTTAATCGCCTCCGCAACGGCTACTTCCGTAGCTGAATTTTTAGATAAATCTCCGAGCAAAATTGCAAAATCAGTACGTTCCAGAGTGTCATTTAGTTCGTCTGATTTTGCAAATGAGCCAGATTCGGTAGATTTAGTGAAAATTACGTCTGGAAGCGGTGGAAGTTTCGATTTCAAAGAATCCGGCAAAACGATATTTAACTTAGCAATAGGAAAAGTTTTTTGGATAAATTCAGCAGTGCGAATAATGCTTGAAAAATTTTGCAGATTACCACCAATCAAAGAAATAGTACCAGATTTTTGTTCCGGAATATTCCATTTTAAATCTTCATAGGATTTTAGATTGTCTAGTTTTTTCCAATATTCTATTTTTTCCATACGCAATTCCCTCTAAATGTCTATTGTTTAAAATTCCAAAGTAATCGAGATAGGACAATGATCGGAGCCTTCAATTTTCTCGTATATCTCCGCCTTTTTTAAATTATTCTTCAATGACTTACTAATAAAGAAATAGTCAATGCGCCAACCAATATTACGCACCCTAGCATTTGCGCGCCAAGTCCACCAAGTATATCGTCCAGTTTCGGCAGGATGAAGAAAGCGGAATGTATCAATAAATCCAGCATTTATGATGTTATCAATTCCCTTTCTCTCTTCTTTAGTAAAGCCAGCATTTCCCTCATTGTCGCCTGGCCTAGCAAGATCAATTTCTGTATGTGCTGCATTGAAATCTCCACACACTACGACTGGTTTACCTTTCTCGAGTTCTTTCAAAAAGTTTAGAAAAGCTGGATCCCATAATTTTTCCCTAAGTTTTAATCTAGTAAGTTCATGCTTGCTGTTTGGCGTATAAACATTTACAAGATAAAATTCTGGATATTCGACAGTGAGTACGCGCCCCTCATCTGTAGGATCACCATGTGTGTCATCTGCCCAATTATAAGCGATGTTTATATTATCAGTGAAGCCTTTGAAAGACGTCGCATAAGGAGGCTTGGTAAAAATTGCAGTGCCAGAATAGCCCGCACGCTTTGCCGAGTTCCAAAGTTCTGTGTACTCCGGAAAGTCAATTTCGGCTTGGTCTTGCTTTGCTTTTGTTTCCTGAACGCAAAGTATATCAGGATTATTCTCTTTAATGAATTTTTCTAGCGCGCCCTTACGGACGACTGCCCTAAGACCATTAACATTCCAAGAATATATATTGTACAACATCAATATTTACCTCTCATAATATCACGATCTTTAATAGTTTGGCGCTTGTCGTATTTTTTCTTGCCTCTAGCAGTAGCAATCACTAATTTAATATGCCTACCACCGCCTAATAATTTAGTGGGTACTAAAGAATATCCATCTTGTTTTGCACGCTCCAAAGTGCGCAGTTGTCGCTTAGTTACTAAAAGGCGGATATTCCTAGCGGTTTCTGCGCCTAAAGTAAGATTATTCAACCAAAGCTCGCCACTTCTGATAGTTACAAATGAGCCTTTGAGTTGTACATGGTGGTCACGAATACTACGTACTTCCAAACCAGTCAGACTCATACCGCAAACAAGTTCTTCCCCGAGCTGATAGTCATATCTGGCACGACGGTTAACAGTCACAGAATCTGATACTTTCTTCTTTTTCATCTTATAAACATTATAGCATGATAGTTTTGACTATTCCATAAGAGTTAGACTAACACCTACTTAGAGATTATCTCCCAGATTTAAATGTCACCACGTATATTCCTGACGGAAATGCGAAGCATTTCCCAGCGTATGACGTGCTGACATTTAAGTCCTAATCTCCAAATAGGTGTCAGTCTAACTCTTATAGGCTTATCATGCTATAATGTAATTATGAAAATAGTAATCGCTTCTGATATTTATTACCCAATGACTAATGGTGTCGCTGTATTTGCTCACAACTTAGCAAATGGTTTAGCTAAGCGTGGTCACGAAGTTATGGTAATCGCACCGAGTTTCAATGGAAAATATCACGTTGATGTAGACAAAAAAACAAAAGTTAAAACTATACATCTGACTTCTGCTAGATTCCCATTTTACCCAGACCAAATTAATGACGTCCCAGAAAAGAAAGAGCTATTTGGTAAAAAGATACCACGTTTCGCATACAAGCATGGAATCTGGTGGTCGATTAATCCGTATTTCGAAATTAAAAAAGTACTAGACGAATTCCAACCAGATGTGGTGCATCTACAAACAGCAGAAAGCATTGCCCTTGCCATTATGCACTATGTTCACAAGAATAACGTGCCGATTGTTTCCACTGGGCATGCTTATCCTGATAACGTTACTGGACAGTTCAAGTTCTTAAAACCAGTCAAAAAACCAGTTGATGCTGCAATTAGAACATACATGGCTAGTTTTCTAAAACACAGCGAATACGCTACCGTCCCAACAGAAATCGCCATTGAAGGCTTGCTTCCGAATCATGAAAAGAAATATGAAGTCCCAGTCGAAGCAATTTCGAACGGAATTGATTTATCCGAATTCCGTCCCGGAAAGATTTCTGAAGCTATTCGTAAAAAATATAATATAGATATAACTAAACCGAAATTAATATATGTTGGCAGGGTTGACCCAGAAAAAAGCATCAATATATCAATAGATGCTTTTTATGAGGTAGCAAAGAACATTCCAGATGTAGAGTTCTTGATTGTTGGCGACGGTATTGATAGAGACAATCTAAAAAACCAAGTGGCGAATCTTGGTATAGAATCTAAAGTTAAATTTCTCGGTAGGGTCATGCCTCCAGATTTGCAACAAATCTATAGGGCGGGTGATGTTTTCGTCACTGCAAGCGAAACGGAAACGCAAGGTATAGTTTTGATTGAAGCAGCCGCTACTGGCTTACCGCTAGTTGCAGTAGATGCAGGTGCCGTAAGGGAGCTTTGTCAAAACAAAAAGAATGGAATTTTGTGCCAGCCAGGTGATGTCAAAGGTATTGCCAGAGCGATTATTAAGATTCTCTCCGACAAGGAATTAAAAGCTAGATACGGCAAAGAAAGTTTAGAAATCGCTAAAAAACACGACTTAAATTATACTCTTTCGCGATTTGAAGAAATCTATCAGACAGCAATTAAGCTACAAACGGAAGAAGATTGATTATTTTTTCCTACGTATAAAATTCTTAATGACAAACGCTGTTTCTTTTGGATTTTCGTAATTCAGCAAATGGCCGGTATTTTTAATGTAAAAAGTTGGGGATTCCATATTCCTAGCGACATATTCTGTCTTCTTTCTAGGAATAAGCCGATCCTTCTCTCCAGAGATGAAGCAAGCCTTTTTACTAGCAAAATCAAAATCTGAAATACAATAGTGCGAGGAAAATCTAGCAGATTTAAAGACTTCGATGCGGCTTACGTAATCTGCGCCACAAAGCCTACTAATTGCTAACGTTTCGAGGAATAGCGGTCTATCTTTAGGAATAAAAAGATATTTAGTTGTGATATAAGTAACTAGTCTGTTTGGCAAAAGGATGGAAAATGGTGTTAGCGCTGCAAAAAATGCTGAAGGCTTAATAGAGATTGGGGAAAGGAATATTATTTTTTTATCAAGTAGTTCCGGATATCTTTCCGCAGTAGCAGCGGCTACAATTGACCCCATGGAGTGACCGATTAGAATAGGCTTTTTAATATTGTGAGCTTTAATGTAGTCAGCGATAAATTTTGCGTAGGTTAGTGGCGTGTAACTTTCCATAGAATGTTCGCCGGCCGGAGGAATATCTGGCAAATAAATATTGAATTTTTTCTTATCAAAATAATTCTCAGCCATTTCCTTTAGACCAAGATGATCACCTCTAAACCCGTGAATAAAAATCAAATTCTTCTTCATTTTTAGAGCAAGCTCGCTTTCTTTAATGCCTTTTTGATGGCCGGACGGTCGAAGCCAATGATTTCTTCATCCCCAATTTTAGTAACTGGGACTGATTGTAAATTCATATTTTCTGCATCAATTTCTTGAAATTCTATGCCTAGTTTTTCTAGCCAATTCATTAAAGCATGACAATATGGACACCAACTAGTAGAATAAACTTTGACCTCTGTTTTTACCATATAATATATTATATCATAAGACGAATAATAATAAAAATGCTAGTGGCTACTCCTCATGAAATTAAGCGGAAAGTGCAGCATCCATTTGTGGGTCTCTGTCATTGTTGATGTCGTCATAGCTACGGACGATTTCTTGATCTGGAGAAATACCAGTAGTATTAATCGTATTACCTTCAGGAGTATACCAGTGTGCAGTGGTAACTTTGAGCAACGCGCCACCACTTAGGTTTACTAATGTTTGAACGACGCCCTTCCCATAGGTCTTTTCGCCAATAATCGTAGCCTTGTTATAATCTTTGAGTGCGCCAGCTACAATCTCCGATGCCGAAGCGGTGCCACCGTTAGTTAGCACAATAGTCTTCATGTCAGAAAGAGTAGCCTGACCATGGTTTGCATAAACTGTCTCTTCTGGAACGCGAACAGATTTCTGGACTAAGACAGCTTTGCTATCAATCCACAAGCTGAGTAAATCTTTTGCCGCTGAAACATATCCACCACCGTTATCTCGAAGATCTAAGACGACTTTGTTGATATTTTTGTCTGCGAATTCTTTAGTGAAGTTCTTGACTAACGTACCAGTATCAGTATCAAAACGAGTGACATGAATGATAGCGGTTTGACCACTATAGTCTACATAAGCAGACACGTTATTAATTTCCTCACGAACGAGATCAAAAGTCTTCTCTTCTCCATCCCTTACAATAGTTAAGCTAACTTTAGTTCCTTTCTCGCCTCTTAGCTTAGTTGCGAGTTCAGAAGCATCTTCTCCTAGTACGTTTTTGCCATCTATTTTGTAGATGATATCCCCAGCAAGTATACCGGCTTTCTTAGCAGGGTTGTCTGGTAATACTCTAGTAATTCTAATGTAATCACCTCTTTTTGCCATTGCTACACCAATTCCCGCTCCAACTTCGCCATGCAACGACTTGTTGAAGTCCGCAGCTTCGCTAGCGGTCATATAAGAAGTATAAACATCACCTACTGAAGCAGCAATTCCCTTTTTTGCACCTTCTAGTGCTGCACTGAATTCCACTTCGCCATCATATTTTGCAGCTAGAGTATTATAGACCTCGTCAAGAGAGCTCCAATCATTCGTATTGCCGCTACTTTTGAATCCTAAGTAAGGCATAAATGTAGCAGCAAAGCTGTTCCAATTCATCCCCACGAAAACACCAATGACGAGAGTGATAAAGCAAATAACTAAAGCACTGCCTAAGCTTACCTTCTTTTCCTTTTCCTCGCGTTTTACCATTACCCTATTATATCAGAATTAATGGTAATTATCTAGATGGATATACGATAGCCCAGATGGATTAGTAACTACGCCAGTAGAAAATACATAAGGATAATAATTGTATTCAGAGATATTTAGTGAGCCATCGGGATTGACTGATTCTACCCACATCACGTGTCCGTATCCGCCATAGCCACTGACTGCTACGGTATTAGCCGCTGGAGTATTGTCTACCCAAATTCCACTATAGGCTTGTGCGGAAGATGCCCACATGTTTGCATTTCCCCACATCTCAGCATTAACACGACCATGGGTATATTCATACACTTTCCAGCCGGCATAATCTACACACTGACAATAAAGGCCACCGTATCCACCAGATTTCCAGTTGATTACTGCCCAAGGACCCTTGCCTTCATACATACAAGCATTACGCCATGGATAAGTGTCATATCCAGAAGTAGAACGTGGTCCTCCGATATTGCCAGAAGATTGAACTTGTGTGCGCACCCACTCTACTTGAGCGAGCATTTCTTGATGTGCTGCTTCAGCATCGGCGGTGAAGGCAGCGGCGTTTTCACGATATTTCTCAGCAATTTTACTTTGTTCAGAACGTTTTTCGCCAATTACAGTTTTCTGCCCTTCCATTTCTAGGATGAGACGTTCGACGTCAGCTTTTTGCCCTTCAAGATCCGCCTTTAGCTCTTTAATAGTTTCAATTCCAGCGGCAATTTGTGCTTTAATCGTATCATTTCGAGCTTGTTTTTCTGCAAAATCCGACAGAGTGCTAGAACTAGCTAGCAATGTCAATGGATTATTATTATCCTCGAAGTGCATCTGTACTAGTAAACTAGCTAAGCCAGTTTGTTGAGTATCTAATTTTTCTTCAGTCTCTTTTATCTGCTTTTTCAAATCATTGACCGTAGCTACTGAGGTCTCAATATTCGCTTCAATCGCAGCAATCTCTATATTCAACTTTTCAATTTCCCCCTCCACGGTCATAGCTTCGTTTGTAGCCTCAGAAGCTTTTTGGCGTAATTCATTTTCTTTGGCTTGAGCGGCCTTACACTCGTCACTTACACATCTAGAATAATCAGCATAAGCCTCATTTTTTGGAATAAAAACAAGTGATGCGATTAGCACAGGAATCATTAACAGGACAAAAATAGTTTTTATTTTAGTGTTGAGAGCTTTCATGCCTTTACTTTAGCATAAGCAGAATGATTTGTAAAGACCTATTTCTTATGTTTGTGTCGTTTTTTATTGCCACGAAGATATTTGTGGATAGCAAGAGATGAGGATACCGTACCGATAAGGATGCCGATTGCAATTATAACCAAGAAAACTACTACTAGCCAACTGGTTTCCAAGACGTCAGTGATAGCGGAGATGTTAATTCCGTAGTTTTTTAGATGTGGTGCTAATGCATGGAAACCAAAATATCCTATCGTAGAAGCGATAATACCAGATATCGCTCCACATATTTGAGCTTCGATTAAGAATGGTCCGCGAATGAAACTATTATCGGCTCCAACTAATTTCATCATGTAAATTTCTTCTCTACGAGAGAAAATTGCCATACGAATCGTGTTGAAGATTACTAGGATGGAAATTGCTAAGAATATAATCGATAGAATAATACCACCATTCCTAGCGATGTTCGCCCAGCTTGTAATAGTCTCAATTTCGGCCCTGTTGACATCGTAGGTAGGCGGTTTATTCTGGTCCATTGTAGTAATGAATATACGATTATTATCTACAATATTTTCGATTCCAGATAAATCATCGATATCATATAGTTTAATGCGCATTGTGGCTTGCATTGTAGAAATCATTAGTTCGCGCATTGCTGAATCATCAAGTGCCGACATTAGAGCTTGGTCATCTGTGTTGTCTGCGAGAAACTTATCGTATTCTTCTTCCGATGTTGATACTTCTACGCTCTTAACGTTTTCATCACCGCTCATCACGCTAGCCATTTCACCTAGCGCAGTAATAGATGTACCAGGTTTAAAGTAGATAGTAATATCAATTTTCTCACGCATAGTGTCTGCAGTAGAAGAAAGAATAGCGCTCGCAATGATAGTAACGAATAGAATTACGAGAGTAATAGTCATGACCAAAGTCGATGCGATTGATAGCCACACATTCCTAGCAAAGCCAATCGCACCATACTTAAAAATACGTGAAGTACTACGAAGCTTATGAGCCTTGCTAGTCTTGCTCATGGTCTTAAGGTTTTGTTTGGTAGATTTTGCTTTACTATCTGACATTAGATTACCCTCCTTGAGCGATAACGACGAGGATCGCGAGCATTAACTGGCGTAGTAGCAGGCTTAGCGGAGCGACGGCGCGGCATAGCAGCCGAATTAGCCACTGAAGTTCCCGAATCTGCCGCCACTGGCCTAGCAACTTGAACTGGCGCGGCCACTGCCTGATTCCTAGCCACGGATACCGGTGTCATAGGACGTTTGCCTAGTTCTGTAGTACGAATGATACGGCGAGTTGGAGTTTGCATACTCTCCGTGACTCTACCAGTACCATCCAAACGATAAATACCATGCACTTTCTGGTCTGCGACGATTTTACCATCCTTGAGAGTTACGACACGTTTTTGTAAATTATTGACGATATTTTCATCGTGAGTAGTCACTAGTAATGTCGTACCGAAATCATTAATTTTCTTCAACAAATCAATAATCTCTCCACGTGTGAGCTTGTCAAGATTCCCAGTAGGCTCATCAGCGATTAGAATTTTCGGTTGTCTAGCGATGGAACGTGCGATAGAAACACGTTGTTGTTCCCCACCAGAGAGATGCTGAGGAAATTTCTTTGCCTTATCAAGAAGTCCGACTAGCTCCAAAACCTTCGGCACGGTCTTGTTAATTTCGCGATTGCTCATGCCAGCAATTTCTAGTGCAAAAGCCACGTTCTCAAACACGGTACGACCAGGCAATAGTTTGTAATCTTGGAATACTACCCCAAGACGCCTTCTATAATGTGGGATATAGCGTTTCTTGACATAATCAAGGTCAATACCGCCGACAATAATCTTGCCAGAATCTGGAAATTCCTCTTTTGTAATCATTTTAATGAGAGTTGACTTACCAGCTCCAGATTGACCAACAAGAAAAACAAATTCATTCGGCTCAATATGTAGAGAAACATGATCAAGCGCAGGATGAGAATCACCCCGATAGAGTTTAGTTACCTGATCAAGTAATATCATATTTAAATAATAACATAAGCTGGTTGGAAATGGAAGAAAAGAATTAATTTCGGCTTGTTTTTATTCTGTTCTTCCCCCATCTCATTATTGTAGAAACGAAAAATGTTACCGAAAACAATATTATTGTCCATAGTATTGATACGTAGATGGGTTGTTCCGTCACTCTTAAGAAAGGATATGGGCCACTAAGCACGTGCAAAATATTTAAAATAATCATAACTATTGCGTATCCTACTGTCCAAACTAGGCTAAGTAGTGTGTCTTTCATAGTAATTTTTCCAAGGTTATCTGCAAAGATAAAAGTAATTATGCCAATTATCGGACAAAGAGTGTGGAAGAACATTAAACTTCCATGAAATAATAGATAATCATATCGGAACTCAAACATCGGACCCAGTATGAAAATTGTCACTAGAAATGTTATGGCTAGACCGAGAGTCGCAGTGTATTTTAGCCAAAGCAACCATTTTGTAGGCTTTCTTTTCGTCAGTAGGAAGAATAAAGTCGCAAACGAAGCAAGAAGCGCCAAAATGTTACTTTGCTCAGTATAATATTGTATTGCAAGTTTACCAGTAGTAGTCAATGCAATAGTTAGCCCTATGATTTCGAGTATTATTATTGCGAGGTTTAACAAAAGGCTAACCTTTCTCATAGTTTAATTATATCATGATTATTTTACGACATTAAGTTTTTGCAAGTTTAGACGTGGTGGGAGTCAAATTCGAGGCTATTTTTTATAGTCGCACAACGCACATTGTCAGACATTAGAGACTCGAAAAAGTACACCATTAGAAAGATGGCTGATGGGAATTGTTGGATGAGCTCTAACCTTAAATATGAGTTATATGCTAACAGTACTCGTACTGGTGTTAACAATACTACTGGAGAGCAGATTACATTCAATACTGGAGCTATTTGTGGTAATGGAAATACCAATGCAGCTTGTATTATGAATGGTAATACTGCCTATGGTAGCACCTTCAATACTTGGTACTACACTTGGTATGCTGCCACTGCTGGGAGTGGAACATCTAGTATGACTACTAGCGATGGCGATGCTACAAACTCTATCTGTCCAGCACATTGGAGACTACCAGCTAATTACACAAATAAACAATATCCTAGTGGAGGAGCGCAGAAATCTTGGGGCTCCCTACTGAACACTTACGGTGTCAATCCTGCTAATCACTCCTCCACTTCCGAATACCAGATATTAGAAGCCTTCCCATTTACCCTTCCACGCGCCGGCCACTTCACCTCGGGTGCCTTCCTGAGTAGCGGCTTAGGCCACTGGTGGTCTTCTACCGCTTATAGTACTGCTACCCGCGCTTACTACCTGTTCTTCGACACGACGCGCGTCTACCCGCAGAACAGCGACGGCAAGTACTACGGGTTTAATGTCCGCTGTGTAGCCTTATAGATTCTTATCTTGACACACAACGCACACTTATTCCAGCCGCTTTTACATAATTATTCTGGCTGCTAATTACGAATATATTTTGTTGTGACACTGTATATACCCCCATACCATGCGCATTCGTACGGCTCTGGCTAGTACTAGACCAATAATACCCATGTGTCCCGTGAGATGAAAGCGCAGGCACGTACCAAGTATAGTTCCCAGAGGGCATATACGACAGCGGCCATCTTCCAATAATATAGCTAGACGGCTCACTATCGCTCACTAGCCCATACTTAAGGTTTATCAAATTTGCGAAAGATTTCTCGCCAGAATTATCTGGTAGTTTAAATCCTCTTGGGCAAATAGAATATGGTGCAACGACACCAGCTCCTGAGCTCGCTGTACCTGATTTTGCCGTTGCAGTATACCAATTATAATAAACTCCAATTTTCTGCGTCTCTCCGCCATAGGATGTCGTAGTTTCCGAACTAACTCCATTAAAACTATGTACGGTATTAATTTCTCCATCCGTAATTTGCGACGTGTCGCCCCAATTGCTTCCAGTTCCCCACTTTTTACTAACAGCAGTTTCGCTTGCTTCGATAGCAAGTATTGTCCAGTCTGAAGAAATGTCAGTATTGTCTTTAGTTAGTCGTGTGCCAGCCGATAGAGAAAAATTTAGGTTTTCTGCCATCCAACAATTCCCATCAGCCATCTTTCTAATGGTGTACTTTTTCGAGTCTCTAATGTCTGACAATGTGCGTTGTGCGACATAAGGCTGGTTATCCCCAGATACGGAGCCGCTACTAGTTACAATTGACTTATATCCTGCATAGTTAGTGACAGCTTGCGTAGCTTTAGCACTAGGAACAGTACCAGCATTATCAGAAGTCAGAGTAATAGCCGTAGCGTTAGTGCCAGTAGCGTTAGATGGAGTGTAGAGTTTAGCACAAACAGTAGGATACATTTCTTGCATACTAGCAATAGAGAAGAAATCTTTAGTCCAGATAGCATAAAGTGTAGCCTCATTAGAATGAGGACTAGTATCATCTATAGTAATAGTATACTTATCGCCTAGTGCATAAGCTGTTCCTGTACCATCTGGTTTAGTGTTCCATTCTTTTATAACCATATTAGTCTTAATTGGCATATTACTAATTCCACTAGGGATAGTAAAAGTATATGTAGAT
>JAFWHA010000008.1 GCA_017512175.1 Candidatus Saccharimonadota bacterium | reverse complement strand
ACTTATTGATTTTAAAAAGTAAGCATGGTATAATGTGAGTATTGAGGGCGACCTTTTGTCGAAGAGCAAAAGGCCAAGCCCTCATTTTTTATCCTGACGAAATATAATGGGAATAGCCTTGTATGTCTTAGTATAATTGGACTCATACTAATTATTGATATCGTATGACCTATTATAAATGAAATAAACAGGTTCGCCAGCAAGCAAATCTTCCTCTATTGAGGTTCTAACTTCGTTCACTACGGTCCACCACGAATTTGATTTGCATAAAAAAGGGGAGCATTATGCTCCCCAGACTACAGATTATTTTGGTATGGCGTTAATTTTAACCGCCTTGTCATGCAGTTTATTTAAGTAATCCTCCCAGTCGCCAGGGCTGTATAGCTTGCACTCGGTTTTTATGGATGAACGCTTTTCCCAAGTAAATACAGCTATGTATGTATAGCCCACTGGAACAGTGATAGCAACGCTAGCTATATCCTCGTCACTAATGTGTTCTATAGTAATAGATATTCTACTATCGCTATAGCGCGTGTGATTTTCGGATAGTGCTTTGGAGATAAAAGCAACTTTTTCAATTATTTTGGAACTGATGTTGTCAATATGCTCATATCTGGAATTAAGCTCTTCGAACGAATGATACATAGCCTTCAAGTAGTTGACCCAAGAGCCATCATCCGTATCTTCAAGGTTACCATTTCCGCTGTAGACCATCTTACTTTCACTCCCATCAGGATGCCAAAAGATGCATCTAAGTGTCCGCCAATCACATTCTATGCTTATATAATCATTCGCGAACTCAAAGGAATCGGAGCCAGAATTCGCAGACTGGCTATCAACGGACTGCCCTAAGCATCTTACAATAACTTCCGCCATATGATCAAGGTCTTCATAGCTTGAAATGTTACATTCTGCCAAAAAAGCGTGCTTTTTTAGCTCCCTCTCTTCATCTACATCTGCCGCTAGGCATTCCTCCTGTATTTCTTTTCCTTCGTTAGTTAGAAATTCAGGACAAAAAACTATCATTATAAGAATGAATATAATCGCAGAAAGCGCCATCATTATTAAAATAGACACCATCGTTTTCCCCTCCTTTTTTAATGTACAATCTGTAGTCTTCTTTAATTATAGCATGGATTTTAAATTTTGTCAATGTCATCTAATATCCTAGTTATGTCCGCTCATGCGAGCTTTAGGTCTAGTCGCACGAAAAAACGGGACCGATTAGGCCCCGTTTGCTATTTGCCAAGTATAAGTTACTGGAGTCCAACGAACTCCTCAAGGCATAAGTCGTTATCAGAAATGGCATGAGCCACTTCAGAAGTACCCACGAAACGTATTTCATAAGGGATATATGGGACTTCCGTGATACACTCCTTACCTGCCGGATAGCGGCTAATGAAGCCATAGTCCGCCATCTTAGCATGCAAAGTCTTGAACTCCGGCCAGTTAGCTCTTTTTTCAGATTCAGAACACCATTCTCCGCCATGCCATACGACAACGTCAAGCAGTAATCCTGTGTGATGTTCCGAATACCCCGGCATAACTGTCACACTGGAAACCAAGCCGTTCGATAGCAGATATACCTGATCGGATGCTGTACGGTATCCGTCGTAAAGACCAATTCTGATTCCGTCATTAACTTCAAGATCACGTTGCATCCGCGTAAAAGCAAGATACGCGGCTTTTTCTACCGCCATGGTATCACCATCCACTACGTTAGGGAAGTACACTAAGTCCGGTTGCAGCTTTCTGATGTAATCACCGTTCAAATCAATCGGGTGATTCTGGTTTACCACTATAAGATAGTTTCTATCCGGATTACTTACCGCATAGACGTTATCTTTCGGCAAAGCATATACTGATTGAATATCCGCTGCAAATGCTGGTATGGCCATTAACGCCATTGTAATAATAGTTGCAAAAAATCCGCCTATCACTTTCTTCATACACACCTCCTAGAAATTGTTAAACGACAAATAGCTTGTACTTATTATAATACTTCTTTTAGAAAAGTCAAGTATGCTACTATTCTTCTGAGGTAGAAGTCTCTATTATATAAACACATTTTCAAGAACTCATACCCCTTGCAAAAACTACTTTGAGGTGCTATAATTAGGTTATTATTAACTTAATGAATCAGTTGGGAGAGATTTCTCTGGCTGGCGAAGCGCAAAATCGCTTTACTAAAAGTCTAAGCGTTATTAGACGGAAAAGCTCAGGTCTCCCAGCGAAGAGAAAGGGAAATTAATGTCAGAATCAATTGACATGAAAGCTCTGCTAGAGTCTGGCGCACATTTTGGCCACAAAACTAGCCGTTGGCATCCAAAGATGGCTCCGTATATTCACAGCCGTCGACAAGGTGCTCATATTATCAACTTAGAGAAGACTGTAGAAGGTCTAGAGAAAGCTCTTCCTAAAATTACAGAAATCGCAAAGAGTGGCAAGAAAATCCTCTTTGTCGGCACGAAAAAACAGATGAAGGACGTAGTTAAAACTGCTGCTGAATCTGTAAACATGCCATACGTTACTGTCCGTTGGGTTGGTGGTACACTTACAAACGTAGAGACAGTTAACAAACAGATCAAAAAGGTTAAAGACCTTGAACGCCGTATGGAATCTGGCGAATTAGAAAAGCGCTATAATAAACTTGAGATTCAGCGCATCCAAGAAGAAATTGATTTGCTAAACGAACGCTATGGCGGCATAAAAGAGATGAGTGAACAGCCAGCAGCAATTCTAGTAGTAGATGCTCAGGAAGACAAAAACGCAGTACGTGAAGCAAACACTCTGAAGATTCCAGTATTCGCTATTACCGATACCAATGTCGATCCAACCAATATCGACTATGTTATCCCGGCGAATGATGATTCTATCAAGGCAACTACTCTAATTTTGGAGTATTTCACTAATGCAATTAAGGAGGGCAAAAAATAATGACAGCTAATATTTCTATTGAAGACATTAAGAAACTTAAAGAACTATCTGGAGTTGGACTCACTGATGCAAAAAATGCACTAGTTGAGGCTAAGGGCGATTTCGATAAGGCTCTTGAAGCCATGAGAAAGAAAGGCCTGACCAAAGCTGAGAAGCGTGGCGATCGCGAAACTCGCGAAGGTCTCATTGAATCCTACGTGCATGATGGCAGAATTGGCGCGATTGTAGAAGTTAACTGTGAAACCAGCTTCGTTGCTAAAACTGATGAATTCAAAGACCTTGCACATAAACTTGCAATGCAGGTAGCTAGTATGAATCCGCTATATGTCAGCGTTGATGATATCCCAGCAGATGTAATGGATGCCAAAAAGAAAGAATTCGAAGAAAACTTCAAAGGTCCAGAAAAAATGAAAGACCAAATTATTGGCGGGCAAGTCAAAAAAGCTTTCTCTGATAAGGTACTTATGGATCAGCCATACATCTTAGATGATACTAAAACTGTTGCCGATTTTATTAAAGATAGCATTGCTAAAACTGGTGAGAATATCACTGTTCGTCAATTCAAACGTATCGAATTAGGAGTTACCGAGTAGTCGTAAGGTGCTCCTTTGCAATATATATTGCAAATTTTAAGAAAATATGATATAATATGGAAATAGTATGAGTAAAAAAGATTTACATCCAAAAGATTACCGCTTTGTAGTCTTCTCAGATGAAGCTGCGGGTTATTCTTTCCTTACTAAGTCTACCGCAAAGAGCGAGGAGACTATCAAATGGGAAGATGGAAACGAATATCCACTAGTTAAAGTACAGATTTCTTCTGCTTCACACCCATTCTTTACTGGCGAAGAGAAGATTATCGATACCGAAGGTCGCGTCGATCGATTCAAAGCTCGCGCCGCTAAAGCCGCTAAACTTCGTGCCAATATTGGCAATAAAGTCAAAAAGGCTGAGAAGGAAGCTGCTAAAAAAGCTGAAAAGGAAGCTGGAAAATAATCCACCAAAAAAGCTGAAAAGGAAGTTGCTAAAAGGCCGAAAAGGAAGCTATTTACAAATCAAAATAACCACTCTCGAATTGAGTGGTTATTTTTCGTCTATACATACGCTATTAGATATAGTACAATGCGCGCGGAGAATGCTAGCAAAACTCCTATCCATGCAATAACTGCGAATTTATCCAGTTTCTTGACAGTATTGACAACGGCAAAAGCGAGAATGGCGGGATTTAGCATACGAAGTTCTTCTGTCCATTGGAGCATCGATTGAACTATGCCGTTACTTCTGTCGATTCTGAAAATTATTACTGGAATTACTTCTAGCAAGAATTCAAAAATGCCAACTCCCAGAGCTACGAATGCAAGCACTTTTGCATTAATATTGTACTCATTTCTGTCACCTATGCTCGTAGCTTTAATCGAGCAAACGATAGCCCCAATAAATGCGGCTGTCGTTACTATTGCATTGATAATGAGTGGAAGGGGATTGAAATCTACAATCTCGTAAGATGTAAGGGTCTGATAGTTGAGCCGGTAAATAACTACTGAAACGAGTGTCTGCAGAAAAGTTAAGCCAAAAGATATGGTCAAAAATTTGGCAGATTTTCCTGGTTTTTTGCCATCTTTGCCAGATTTAATCATAAAACTCAGTATAAAAAAGGTAAAGATAATCGGGAGCGCTAGTCCAAAAACTAGTGGAGTGATAGACCGTGGCAACAGACCAGCAGAAGAGTTTGCTAGACTTGCACCATAACCACCATTTAAAGCGATAATCGTGATACCAATATTAATAACGCTTGTGATTGTAGTAAGAATTATTGAAATAATTGTCATGCTTCGATTATATTATAAGTTTGCATTTTTTGGAACGGTTATGTATAATCAGAAGTGGATTACATTCGTTTTATAAAGCACTTTTTAACGGTGCTATTAGTCCATTAGTGCTTTATGTACGAATGTAATCCAACTAGTAGCACCGTTTTTGATTTGGTGCTTCTATATGGAAATTAAGGCATAATAACAAAAATGTGTTGTTTTCTACCCCTTATTCTCCAGATAACAAACTAAAAAAGATTTTAATTTTTAGACTTTTTGTATATCCATGATGGATCCTGAGCTTGTTCTTGGCAGTCCCAAAAGCTCCCTCTATT
>JAFWHA010000007.1 GCA_017512175.1 Candidatus Saccharimonadota bacterium | reverse complement strand
GCTAACGCTTGAGTAGGATTTTGATATATGCTTAGATAAAGTAGGAGTGTGGGGTAGGATGGCTATAGTCTAAGCAGAAAAACATCTGCTGCGAGAGCCTTCCAAACCAGATAGGAAACGCTCGGCTGTTTTTCTAGTATAGAAAAGGAGGGATGTCTATATGTTAAAAATAGATCTTCATGTAGAACATGAATCTAAGATTAACCTTCGTTTAGCGAAGAAGATATTGCACCTTATACTAGAAATGGCCCGCTACCTTAAGTAGCAAGCCATTTCACATTCCCACGAGGGTAGGAATTCTGGGCCTATCCTCTATGTCTTTATATTAGCACAAGCAAAATTACTTTACAAGGCTACGCAGCGGACATTAAACCCGTGGTCCTTGTCGTAGCTGCCCTGCGGAGCGACGGCCGTCGTGTTGAAGCCCAGGCGATAAGCGTATGTAGCAGTACTATGAGCAGTAGCAGACCACCAGTAGCCATTGCCGTTATTCTGGAAGGCACCCGAGACGAAGTAGCCGGCGCGGAGAAGGGTAAATGGGAAGGCTTCTAGTGTCTGGTATTCGGAAGTAGTGCCGTGGTTAGCAGGGTTAATGCCATAGGCACTGACTAAGGATCCCCAAGATTTCTGCGCAGAAGTAGAAGTACTATTAGTATAGTTAGTCGGTAATCTCCAATGAGCTGGACAGATAGAGTTTGTAGCATCACCATCGCTAGTAGTCATGCTAGATGTTCCACTTCCAGCTGTTGCAGCGTACCAAGTGTAGTACCAAGAATCATAAGTACCATTGTAAGCAGTATTACCATTCATAATACAAGCTGCATTATTACTGCAAGCATTTCCAGTATTAAACGTAATAGTATTTCCAGTAGTATTATTAACTCCAGTATAGGTTTTACCTGCTTGTAACTCGAACTTGAGATTCTCTGCCATCCAACAATTCCCATCAGCCATTTTCCGAATGATATAGGCTTTATTAGCCTCCCTAATGTCTGACAATGTACGTTGTGCGACATCGGAATATTTGCTAAAATATAGTCAGTGAAGGCATTGTATCGTAAATATCGTCCGATTAAGTTATCAGACGTGGTTGGGCAAGAGCAAGTGACAAAACCACTAGCTGAGGCTCTTAGGTCTGGGAAGATTTCTCATGCCTATATTTTCATTGGGCCTAGAGGCTCTGGAAAGACTTCTGTTGCGCGCATCTTAGCACACGAAATCAACGATTTCAAATACGAGGTCGAAGATAGCTATACCGATATTATCGAAATTGATGCCGCATCTAATACTGGTGTCGATAACATCCGTGAGCTAAGAGAAAAAGCCGTCATCGCACCGGCAGAAGGGAAATACAAAGTTTACATTATAGATGAAGTGCACATGCTATCAAAGTCCGCTTTTAACGCGTTACTGAAAACTCTTGAGGAGCCACCAAAGCACGTTGTTTTCATTATGGCAACGACAGATGCTTATAAAATCCCGGTTACGATTACATCACGCGCGCAAGTCTACAATTTTGGGCTCGCAGATAAGTCTACCATGCTCGCCCACCTTCAGAAAATTTGCAAGAACGAAAAAATTAACATTGATGATGAGGCGCTAGAAGTTGTTATTGAAAAAGGTGGTGGTAGTTTCAGGGATACGATATCGCTACTCGACCAGATTTCGACAATTGCTTCGAATAGCCAATCAATTAATTGCGAAATGGTAATATCTGTACTAGGACTTCCAGAGAGTACTATTATATCTAACTTGCTGACAGCGTATGAGCAAGGAGACACAGATGGAATCACGAATGAGATTAAGTCCGTCTTAAATTCTGGAATTAAGCCGGAAACTTTGGCTGAAAATTTGATTAAAGCTATTCTCGAACAGCCTAAGCCTGCGTATATTCCTCTTTTGGAAAAATTACCGGATGTTGCGGCGCCTTTTCCAGAGGCAAAACTACTGCTTGCTTTTCTGGAGCATACTGCTATCCGGCCATCGCCGCTGTCTTCGACTAGAAGTGCTACTTCGAAAATACCAAAAGTGCCTTCGGCGCCTGTTATGAAAGCCTCAACGAACGCTCCGGCACCTACCGAGAAAACGTCCGCAGACACTACGGTATCCACCGAGAAAATAGTTGCGGATGCTCCGATGCCCACCACGAAAATGTCTGCTGACGTTTCGACATCTGATGGTAAGCCGTCCGTTGACTTTTCGTGGAAAGATTATGTCAGCAAGGTTAGGGAACAAACTCCGATTGTGGCTGCTTCACTTGCTAAGTCTAACCATCAACTATCTGGTGCGCGATTAATCGTTCTCCCCGCAAAGAATTTTGACCGTAAAATTCTCAATGCTAAAAATAATTTAGAGATTCTGAACAAGTCTTTGCCGGCAGGAATTACTCTCGATATTACCGATGACCAAAATGCCATTAAAAAAGACGAGAAACTAGCCAACATTTCTGCTATAATGGGTAATGTACAGGAGGTTGATGATAATGGAATCCCATTCTAGCGCTACAACTAGAGATGGTGGGCGCATTCCGCCACAGGATATAGATGCAGAGAAATCACTACTTGGTGCGATTTTGCTTTCTGATGCGGCTTTTCCAGAAATATCCGAAAAGGTTAAGTCCCAAGATTTTTATGATAAGAACAACGGCTTGATTTATCAAGCGATGCTCGATCTCTATAATGATAAGCGCCCGATAGATCTTCTAACACTCACCTCGAAACTTCGCGCCGAAAAAAATCTTAAGACTATTGGTGGGACTCCTTATCTTACCGAGCTTACGAATTTCGTGCCTACTGCGGCTAATTCTGGTGCCTATGCTGACATAATTGCAGATTGCTCTACTAGGCGAAAACTAATTAATACTGGCACAAAAATCGCTGAAGATGCCTACGATACTGGCAAGCCGATTGATAAGTTAGTCGAAGGCGCTGAAAAAGATTTATTTAAAGTTTCTGATAAGGATGCAAAGAAAGAATTCGTATCTCTCGAAAGTCTATCAATTGAAACTTATGAGCGTCTTGAGAAACTTCGCGCTAGTGGCGAATCTATCAGTGGACTGAAAACAGGATTCAAAGATTTAGACAGAAAAACAGCTGGACTACAAAAAGGAGACCTTATTATTATCGGCGCAAGGCCAGCGATGGGTAAAACTACTATCGCACAGAATATCGCCTATAATGCTTGTAGTATTAACAATACGGGCGTGCTGTTCTTTTCTATGGAGATGGCCGGCAGGGAAATATCCGATCGTATCGTTTCGGATATTGCGGAAATTGACAACTATAAGATTAGGACTGGCAACCTGACTGATGAGGAATATACCAGAGTAGAAGAGGCGCTTAGTGAAATTAGCGAAATACCACTTTACGTTGATGATTCATCTATGATGACAGTAATGGAACTGAGAAACAAAGCCCGTAGGGCGGCTCACGATCACACTGTAGGACTAATCGTGATCGATTACTTGCAGCTCATCTCTGGCTCAGATCGTTATGCAGGGAATCGTGTACAGGAAATCGCTGAAATTTCTAAAGGACTGAAACAGCTCGCACGCGAACTTGAAGTGCCAGTACTAGCACTAGCTCAGCTTTCGCGTAACGTAACTGGTAGAGATGATCCTCGCCCGGTACTCTCTGATCTTCGTGATTCTGGCTCTATCGAACAAGATGCAGACCTCGTAATGATGCTTCATCGACCAGATTATTACCATCAGAATGAAGAAGGCTATGAGCCTACTAACATCACCGAGCTATTAATACAGAAGCATCGTCATGGCTCCGTCGGCAAAGTTGATTTGTTCTTCCAGGGAGAATACTCGCGTTTCATGTCGCTTGATACTACGCACGAGTAACCAATGCTAGTTTCTACTAGACAAAAACATAACTAAATTGTTATAATTAGGTAGTGAAGAAAGTAATTATTTCTAGGCTTTTTCTATACAAACACCGTTTTGTAATTGGATATATTTTGTTAGCAATTGCACTTGCAGCTTTATTATTCGCGATGCCACTCATATCTCCTGATGGTTTATCTGAGGCAGAAATGGAATCTGTAGTTACTTCGCATGATGTGTCGATGAACTCGATTTTGAATGGAGAAATCGTAGATTTGCCTTATCACCTCCTACAGAAAATCTCCATTAGCCTCTTTGGCTTAACTGCCTATTCAATAAAATTGCCTAGTATGATTATTGGAGTTGTGCTAGGATTTTTGATTATATTGCTCTTAAACCGTTGGTTTAAAAACAACGTAGCAATTATTGCCTCAGTTCTGACCGTTCTTTCTGCACCATTTCTATTTATTAGCGGATCTGGTACCCCTCTTATCATGCTAGTATTCTGGCCTACACTTTTACTCTGGTTAGGCTCTAAAATAGAGGGGAAAACTCTGCCGAAAACTATTTATTCGATTTTCTTTTCTATTTTTCTACTGCTTTCGATTTTCACTCCATACCTATGTTATTTCGCTGTCTTCGTTGTGCTTTATACATTAATTCATCCGCATCTTCGTTTCATGCTAAAATCTCTGCCGAAAGCCATTTTGGTTATAGGAATTTTAATCGGGCTAGCGGCCCTAGGGACAATTGGATTTGAATTAGTTCGTCATCCAGAAACGCTCAGAGAACTCACTTTTATGAGCGACTTCTCTTGGGGGCATTACTTCGCCAACATTAAAGATGCCTTTTTGCCGTTTTTCTCTTGGAGTGGCAATATTGAATCCGTATTCTTATCACCAATGATAGGTCTTGCCTCTCTCGCATTGGCACTTACTGGATTAATTTCTACCGCTAAAGGCTTCTTCGCTTCCAGAAATTCTATTGCTTCAATTTTTATTGTATTTACCATAATCTTATCTGGTTTTAATCCGCTCTGTGCAGTACTTATTATTATCCCATTTGCTATTCTAACCGCTCATGGCATTCGCTATATTTTGGAGAAGTGGTATGGGCTCTTCCCAGAAAACCCGTATGCTAGAGTCTTCGGTTTGATTCCGATTGTTACATTTCTTACAATTATGATTATCGCTAGCCTACAGCATTATCTGTTTGGATACCGCTATAATCCTGTAGTTGCTAATGAGTTTATCGAAGATTTAAGTTTGATTCATGAGAAAGTCGATACTGGCACTACTATTTTAGTCCAAGGTGGCACACTCAGCTATGATTTTTATAAAATTCTAGAAGACAAATCTGACTATACTATCACTACTACACCTTCTAATGTATATGTAGACTCTGGGGATTCACGTGTAGCGACACTTGGTAAGTGGCCATCTAAATTGCCTTATGGTCTTTCCCGAATTATTACCTCGCCAAAATCTACAAATTCTGATAGAATATACATATACGAAGGAAAAAAAGCTAATTAGGAGATTATTTATGGGCCAGACCATAGATCAGATGAAAATGCTAAATCAACTACGCAAAGCGCAGAAAGAATTAAAGAATGAAATCGTAGAGGTTGAAGCTGGTGATGGTGCAGTAGTGGTACAAATTAACGGTGAACTCAAAGTTAAGAAGGTTACCTTAGATCCAGAGAAAATCGATTTTGATGATATCCACGAGCTAGAACGTTGGATTGAGAACTGTTTCCGTGACGGATACGCAAAGGCACAAGAAATCGCTACAGACAAGATGAAACCTCTCATGGGTGCTCTTGGTAATCTTGGGATGTAATGTTACCTCAAGCCTTGCAAAATGCGATTGAAGCGCTAGGTACTTTGCCTGGTGTTGGACCACGTACAGCAGAACGATATGCTTATTACCTTTTTCGTTCAAATAAGAACTTAAGCAAAGCGATTGCTGATTCTCTGGACAATCTTCATACCGGTGTTAAATCGTGTCCGATTACTTTTGCGCTTATAGATAGCTCCGAGGAAGTCTCGCCGCTATATTCTGATTCCTCGCGCGACAAATCTGTAGTCTTAGTAGTAGAAGAGCCGTTGGATATCTACGCGATAGAACAAACAGGTGGTTTTCATGGAACATACCATGTACTAGGTGGAGCAATTTCTCCGATTGATGGCATTACTCCAGACACACTACACATCAAAGAACTGGTAAAACGCGTTGAGTCGGACAAAGTGAGTGAGGTAATTATCGCTACGAATCCGTCCGTCGAAGGAGAATCGACTGCGCTACTTCTTCAAAAAACTCTATCTGAAAAATATCCAGATTTGAAAATTACTCGTCTGGCACGCGGTTTACCACTGGGGGTAGACTTGTCCTATGCGGACCAAATCACACTTTCTGCCGCCTTAGAGAATCGTACTGATTTGTAAGCGCTAGTTTTAGTTGTTCATAAACTCCGCTTTCTGACTCGAAAAATATGAAATATTATCTAGCGAATGTTATAATATAGTTATGTATGATACTTTTTTTGAGTTTTTGAAGGACAAAAAGTCTATTTGTATTATCCAGGCGGAAAATCCTGACGGTGATTCCTTAGGCTCTGCGCTTTCACTCGATTATCTACTAAAAGATTATCAAGTCTCTCTCTATTGCCCAGTAGAAATTCCGAAATATTTGCGGTATTTTGATGACTGGTCTAGAGTGACACAAGAGTTTGATTTTGATGCTGATGGATATATTATCGTAGACACGGCTGCAGAGGTACTACTGTCTAAGCTATTAGATGATCCTGCAATCAAGAATCGTTTAATCTCTATGCCGGTTTTCGTACTTGATCACCACGAGACAGAAGATGACTTAACATTCTCTCATCAAGGCTTGATTCAAACTTTACCAGCCTGTTGTGATTTGATATATAAGGTAGCCATAGAACAGGGCTTGTTGTCTAAAGAGCCCCTTGCAGAGAGTGATACGGATTTCGGCACAGAGAAGAAAGCTGCTGAATATCTTTACTATGGAATCCTTTCGGATACGCTGGGACTCACATCTCCTACGACTACCGCTGATACGTTTTCTGTAGTTTCTGATTTAGTAAAACGTGGGTTAGAAGTAGCCGTGCTAGACGAGCATCGTCGAGAATTTTCCAAGAAGACTCCTCGCATCCTAGATTACAAGGCGGACTTAATTAAGCGCCTAGAATACTTCTTGGATGGAAAGTTAGTCACAGTGCATATACCTTGGGATGACATTACTGAATATTCCGACCAATACAACCCGAACGTTTTAATTCTAGAAGAATTACGAATGGTAGAAGGAGTGGAAATAGCAGTGGCTATCAAAACCTACCCCGATGGAAAACTTACTGGGAAGATTCGCACTACTGGCAACTTTGCTTATGCTGATAAAGTCGCTGAATACTTCGGTGGCGGTGGGCACCCCTATGCAGCGGGATTCCGCACTTACGACATATCTTATGAAGATACAGTTCATGAACTAATAAATGCGGTTACTTCAATAGCTGAGGTGGAGTCTAGTGATTAATGACAATAAATCTCTAAGGGCCAAGGATGATAAGCGCTTAAGAATTAAGATAATGAGCATCTAAGGATTAAGAATAATATGAGCGAGAATCAAGCAACTAAAAAATCTGAAATCAAACTATATAATCAACTTAGCAAAACAATTGAGAATTTTATCCCTCAAGATGCCAATAACGTTAAAATATACACTTGCGGACCGACTGTCTATAGTTATGCTCATATCGGTAATTTCTCTTCGTATATTTATTGGGATTTTTTGATTCGTACGCTTAAAGCTTCTGGATATATCGTAAATCGAGTACTTAATCTAACTGATGTCGGGCATCTTGCTTCTGATGCGGATGACGGCGAAGATAAACTAGAAAAAGGTGCAAAGAGAGAAGGGAAAAGCGTCTGGGAAATTGCCAGTTTCTATGGAAACGCTTTCCTAAATGATTTCCGCGCGCTTAATCTTGTCGAGCCGCAAAAGATTGCTAAGGCTACAGATTATATTAAACAAGATGAGAACTTAGTTGATTTATTAACTGAAAAGGGGTACACCTATGAAACCTCTGACGGAATCTATTTTGATACTAGCAAATTCAAATCTTACCCTGATTTTGCAAGGCTCGATTTGGACCAAATGCGCGCTGGCGCAAGAGTAAAGTTCAACGACGAAAAACGCAACGTTTCAGATTTTGCAGTTTGGAAATTCGTGCGCGAGGGGGAAGATCACGCTATGCAATGGGAGTACTTAGGTCGACCAGGATATCCCGGTTGGCACTTAGAGTGCTCGACCATAATAAAAGAAGAACTGGGTATTCCTATCGACATTCATACTGGTGGAGTTGATCATATCCCAGTTCATCACACTAATGAAATAGCCCAGACCGAAGCAGCATTTGACACGAAACTTGCAAGGTTTTGGCTGCACTGTAATTTTATTACGATTGACGGACAAAAAGTTTCTAAATCACTAGGAAATATTTATACCCTATCCGATTTAGAATCGCGTGGTTTTTCTCCGCTCGACTTTAAAATGTGGATTTTGCAGGGACATTATCAAAGCGAAAGGAATTTTACTTTTGATGATTTGGCTGCAGCTAGTGCTCGTAGACTTAACTGGCGCAATAGAATTGCAATGCTATACCAAGAAAAGACACCTAACGCAAACAGTGAGTCGATGGAAGTTATGAAAGAGACAGTAGACAAAAAACCAGTCTTTGAAGCCAGTAAGGCGCTCGCCTTTGCTGCGAACAATCTTAACTCATCTGAAATTTTGGCCTATATTGATAATTCTATACTAAACATGGATGATTGGAAATTTGTCGATGAGCTTCTAGGTTTAGATTTAGTAGCAACAAGCAAAGACATGACTCTAGTGGCTGCCGAGAAAATTAGCAAACGTGAAGTAGCTAGAAAAGAGAAAGATTACGATTTAGCAGACAAAATTAGAGAAGAGCTGGCAGATTTGAATATTACTGTTCTCGATACTCCAGTTGGACCAAAGTGGCAATATTTGAAATAGGAATAATTCGAATTAGCAAAATGGGCGACCCGCAGGCCGCCCATATAGACTAAAGTTTTTGTATTGTTTCTGCGCCGACAGTGATAATTGGCTCTGATGCTTCATCTGATGACACATGAATTGTATAACGTTTTCTGGAAGAATCTTTTAGATATCCTGCGTAATCTTCCAGCGGATGATATTCATCTAGCCCGCCGTACATATCTATGATGCAGAGATAGGTTTGAGATGTAGGCCAATTTTGTTTATCCCGATATCTCTCGACTGCTTTGAGAATTGGCGAAATCTTCGCCATGTATTCGTCTGGATCAGGATTGTACCCAGCTCGTACTATTGCGTTTAGGAACTGATATGGATCATTCCTGAATTGCAAGACATTTTGTTTCTCATAGCAATCTGTAGTTAGGATGTTGTCATAAAACTTCTCCCAACCTTCACTATACGTGTTAAAAGTCTGATATCCGCCGGAACATTTCACTATGCCATGTAAATTTTTTCGATGCAAAGCACTGTATGAAGTTCCACTTCCGGATTCGAAAATAGCTATTGCCATAGCTGTTTCCCACGGCATATCGTTAAGAGCGCCAAAAATTATAGCGCTGTCAATTTGTTCTTCCATAAAATCAATTTGCTCATCTGTTAGCTCAAGAGGTTTTGCTTGAGCTACTGCATATTGATCCAGCGTCAGCAACAATGAAAGCATCAACAACAGAAACATTTTTTTAAAGTACATTTTACCACCCTCCTATTTGATGTAAACTACTTAAGCCAATTTGCTTAACCTATCTATTTTATCATATTTATTTATATTTGTCAACTATTGTAAAGCTCCTAACTATTTTTGTTTACTTTTAGCTTATATATGATATAATATAAGAAAGGGGGTGGTACTTTTGAGTAATAATATTAGAAGGGCGAATTTTTACGCTCTAAACAGTGTTGCTGCATGGCAAGAAAATCGCATTATCCGCATCCTGGCTAGAAGAATGTACCGAAAAATGATAACTAATTGGTATAAATCTAGCGAGGGAATGGCTACTTTGAGAGCGCATGAGGAAGACCCTCAGATTAATCCTTATGCGTGGCCTCTACGCGATGAGCAGTTTGCAAGTTGGGCAGAAGACGATAGAAAGGCGACTTATAGCCTCATCTCTGACCCGGCCGACATGGTGGCAAAATATAGTACTAGCTACTGTGCTTGCATGATATATGCTTATACCGGAAGGTGGCTTACATCTCAGCATGGTTATCGTGATGCTAATTATTGGATAACCATACTCGACGAAAATAATTTTCGGGAATTATATTCTATCCCTAAAGATGGAGGAAAATTCATCGGTATCCTAAAAGACATCGAGGCGGATGATGGACGCGGGCTGGTAGTATGGTTTGAAAGATGGAAAGATGGACTTGTCCAATATTCTACATACAAAGATCATACTTATAAGGTGTCGATGATGCCAGCACGAAAGTTTCATTGGATTAAAATTAAATAGAACTTTCGGCTATGGATAGCCACCCCGCAACACTTGGAGGCTGCCTAAAGTTAGGCAGCCTTTTTTCTGTGAAAAAATTGTTCTGGTTAACTAAAGAGCTATATGTACTGAGGCGATTTTGAGTTAATAAGTATCCTTAAGAACTTAAGAATTACCTTCTTTTAGGGCTTTGATTTTTGGATATTCGTCAATTAGAACTTTAATGCAGCCAGCGATAGGTATCGAGATTATAGCTCCGACCAAGCCGAACATATACATGCCAATCACGATTGATATCAAAATTACTAGAGGTGGAAGAGACATAGAATTGCCCTGCACTTTTGGTGCTATGACGTTATTTTCTATTTGCTCATAGACGATATAGAAAATAATGAATGAGAGTGCCGCGAATGGATCGGAAAAGAATAAAATGACCGACACTAACACCGCTGTAATTATTGGTCCGAACATCGGAATCAAGTAGAAAATGAAGGCCATAATACCCATCGGCAAAGCGAGCCCAGATGAGAAGCCGAAGATAAGTGACAGGATAAATACTGCAACTCCCGCCACGATACCATCTAATACAGCCACTAGTACCTGACCGGTTACATATCTTGCAACGACGTTTGCTAGTTTGCTTGTAATACGTCTAGCTTCCACAGCTATAGCTCCGTTCCTGGTGCCAACTTTCCTCCAGAATGAATCCATTAGCGCCGTTCCTTGTGTGAGGAATAATATAGTAAGTACCACTACGATGACCGCACCGGTTAAGAAATTAGCAACAGCTCCGATACTCGAGAACACCGTACGCGGAATAGATGCAAGAAAGTCCGATGAAAACGATTTGATATATCCTATGACTTGCTCTTTTGCATTACTGATACCGAAAGCATTACCAATCTGATTGATGCCATCCCATTTTGAGATAGTGTCCTGGACTTGCTCAGGGGCAGTCGACACGAATTTTGAAGTTTCCGATACGACTGCTGGCCCTACTATCATAAATGCCGCTAGGATTACTAGCGCTACGCCAGTCACCACTAACCCTGCGGATAAACCAAGATGCGATTTCTTGCCAAAAATCCTGTCAACTTTATGGACGAGCGGCCAAAGCGCCAAAGCAAAGAATAACCCAGCCCCAACGAGCATTAGCCCAGTAAGCGCCTGACTAAATAAAAGCACAGCAACGCCGACTACTATCATTATCAGCCAGAATCTAATAAAAGTCTTTGTATCTATTTGAATTGCTCTTGACATAGGCCTCCTATTTTCTTTATTGTATCACACAACTATCTTAAAGAAAATGCTTTTTGTACTTCGAGTAATTTCTTATTGGCAACTTCGTTAGCGTATTCCTCGCCAGTTTCAAACAACTCATACACCATGTCGTCAGAAATAGCTGAAATACTTTCTTGGAAATGCGTGAGGAAGGTAGAAACGGAAGTTGCAACGCGTTTTTTAAGATCGCCGTAGTGTGTCTCTCCTTGCCAAGTAGCAATCACTTCTTGTAGCGGCTGGTTGTTAATTAGCGCATCTATCTGCAACAAGTTAGAGATTCCTGGTTGGTTAAACATGTCATATTGAATTTTCGCAAGGGAATCAGTAGTGGCAGACATAATTTTCTTAGCAGCTTTTTCTGGAGTATCATTCAAGAGAATCTTGCTATTCTCGCCGATAGCAGATTTACTCATTTTCTTAGTCGGGTTAGACAAATCGCGTATACGAATAGGCTCACCTGTTTCCATGAATTTGACTTGTTCCTCAGTTTTTTCTGGAACAGTCAAAATCTCGCCAAATTTATGATTAAAACGCATGGCAAGATTGCGAGTAAGTTCTAGATGCTGGAACTGATCTTCTCCCACTGGGACATAGTTGGCAGAATATAGCAAAATATCGGCAGCCATTAAGACCGGATAATCGAAAATGCCAACATTGACAGATGATTTGCCTTCGCTCTTGTCTTTGAATTGGGTCATTCTAGACATCTCACCCATATTAGCAATACAGTTTAATATCCAGCACATTTCGGAATGCGCTGGTACATAACTCTGACGATAAACGTGAACATTCTCATTGATTTTCAAGCCAGCTGCTAGGTAAATTTTGATTGAGTTTATGAGATTTTTCTGGAAGTCCCCGTCAACCTCAGAAATAATGGAATGCAGATCTGGAATAAAGATATTTACGTGATGGTCTAGACTATGTTTGTTGGCGATACGTACCATTGGGAGCATTGCGCCAAGAAAATTGCCGAGCGTCGGCTCGCTGTTTACTCTAATTCCAGTCAAAATCGTCTTCATGCTTTTATTTTAGCATACCTTGTGCTAAAATAAAAACGTTGGGGCATTAGCTCATTTGGTAGAGCGCTTATACAGCTCACCCCTGTAGCTAGTTCTTCACAATTTAGAACCAGGTTTATGGGGTGTTAGCTCATCTGGTAGAGCGCAGCTATGGCATAGCTGAGGTGGCGAGTTCGAGCCTCGCACACTCCACCATAAAGATAGTTAAACTCACTAAGAAATTAGTGAGATTTTTTGTTTTCTAAAGTCGGTTTCAGATGAAGCCGACTTTTTTCTTTGATTGAGGTGACAAGATTTCCCAACATATTGGCGCCTCTGAGAAGACGAAAGTGTGTTGCGTAGACGCTCAGAGATTAAACGAGGTCACGACCACTTGAAGCTTCATCAATATCAAATTAATTGCAAAGGAGAAATGCAATGGCAAATATCAAAGTTAAATTTCTTAGAAGTAAAGCTCAAACGATCTTCGTTCGAAGAATCGCTTCGAGTGCTTCGCATTAGGAGTTTGTATGG